>CAZVGR010000232.1:0-1683 GCA_964626845.1 uncultured Anaerolinea sp. | reverse complement strand
CCGTGGCATGAGGTCATCAATGCGGCTGTTGGGATCGCATCGAAAGCATGTCTAGGAGCCTGTCGGATTATCGGCTCGACTTCTGCATGATAATTGGCGACGGAATCGACGGGGGCGAGGTGATGGCACAGCGGTTTATTGATGTGGATCGTGCGACGCCGTACCTGCTGCCGCCGTCGGTGGAAGACTGGGTAGAGGGCAAGCATCTGGCGCGGTTTGTGGTGGACGTGGTAGATCAGCTGGACCTGTCCGCGCTGGAGGGGCGGTATACGGGACGCGGCAAGAAGGCCTACCACCCGTCACTGCTGGTGGCGGTGTTGTTTTACGGGTACGCCACGGGGGTGTACTCGTCACGCGCACTGGAGCGGGCGAGCTACGACTCGGTGGCGTTCCGGTACATCTGCGCCAACCTGCACCCCGATCACGACACCCTGGCTGAATTCCGCAAGAGTTTCGGCAAGGAGTTGTCCGGGCTGTTTGTGCAGATCCTGGGCGTGGCCCAGCAGATGGGGATGCTCAAGCTCGGCAAGGTGGCGCTGGACGGCACCAAGATCAAAGCCAATGCCAGTGCACACAAGGCGCTGTCCTGGAAGCACGCGCTGAAGCTGGAAGCGCAGCTCAAGGCCGAGGTGGCTGAGTTGCTGAAGAAGGCTGAAGCCGCGGACGCCAGCGACCTGCCGGATGGCCTGGACATCCCTGCGGAGCTGGAGCGTCGCGACGATCGCCTGAAGGGCATTGCGGCGGCCAAGGCGGAGATCGAGCGTCGGGCCAAGGAGCGCGAAGCGGCTGAACGCGCCGAGTACGAAGCCAAGCTGGCGGCGCGCAAGGCCAAGGCCGAACGCACGGGCCGCAAGCCCGGCGGCCGCGAACCGCAGCCACCGCAGGCCGGTCCGGCGGACCAGGATCAGGTCAACCTGACGGACGCCGAATCACGCATCCTGCCGGCGCCGAGCGGCGGCTTCGTCCAGGGCTACAACGCCCAGGCCTCGGTGGACATCGACAGCCGGCTGATCGTGGCCCGGCATGTGACGCAGGCGGCCAACGACAAGCGTGAACTGGTGCCCGCGCTGGAGCAGCTGCGCGCCCTGCCCGGGACACTGGGAAAGGTGACGGACGTGGTGGCCGACAACGGCTATCTGTCAGCAGCCAACGTCGTAGCCTGCGCAGAACCTGCTGCAGGACAGGCGCCGATCACCCCCAGCATCGCGCTGTCACGCGAATCCCACCATCTGCCGCTGTTGCAGCGGTTTGCACCGCTGCCGCCCGAACCCCCGGCGGATGCCGATGCCCTGACCCGCATGGCTTGGCGCCTCAAGACGCCGGAGGGCAAGGCCCTCTACGCGCAACGCAAACAGGTCGTGGAGCCGGTCTTCGGGATCATCAAGCAGGCCCTGGGCTTCCGCCAATTCCTGCTGCGCGGCAAGGACAAGGTCCGCGGCGAGTGGGATTTGGTGTGCATCGCCTACAACCTGAAGCGGATGCATGTAATGGTGGCGTAAGAGGGGGCAGGACAGCCTCGTCAGCGCGCTTGGCGCGCCTGCCTACGCGCACTCAATGATCATGATCGAAAAATATCGCCCAACGTCCGACCTGCGATTCGTTAGCAGCAGGTCAAATCCGACAGGCTCCTAGCAGGGCTCGCAACAGCAGGGTTCGGTGATCGTGCCCGACCCTCAGCCGGCT
>CAZVGR010000231.1:0-1872 GCA_964626845.1 uncultured Anaerolinea sp. | reverse complement strand
ACAGCAACACCGTGACGGCGGCTGGCGTGGACGACGACGGAGTAGGTGTCAGCGGTCAGGGCAGTGCGACCGTGAACATCACCAACGCTGCGCCCAGCATCACGGTGACCAAGCTGGCCAACCCGACCGGCATTCCGTCGGGCGGCGGTGTGCAGTACACGGTGCGCATCCAGAACACCAGCAACGTGCAGGACCCGGTGACCATCAACAGCCTGAGCGACGACAAGTTCGGCAACCTGAACGGTGAGGGCAATTGTAGTGTGCCGCAGACCATCCAGCCGGGTGCGCAGTACCAGTGCAGCTTCGTCAAGGCGGTCACCGGCCCGCCGGGCGGCACGCACAACAACATTATTACAGCCAGCGGCCAGGACGACGACGCCAGCCCGGTATCAGGCCAGGGCGGCGCGGCGGTGACCATCTTCACCCCCACGCCGACGCCCACGCCAACTTCAACACCGACCGCCACGCCGACGCCGACCCACACGGCGACCGCCACACCGACGCCCACTTTAACACCGACCGCAACGCCAACTGCGACGCCGACCCGCACGCCGACGGCAACACCTACACGCGCCCCCGGAGATCCTTGCCCTGTGACTATCACCGGCTGGAAAGGCGAGTATTGGAACAATACAACGTTGAGCGGCACGCCTGCCTTGTGTCGCGATGATGCGAGCCTCAATTTCGTGTGGAACAGTGGTTCTCCCAGTCCTTTAATCCAGCCAGATCAATTCTTTGCTCGCTGGACGCGCCAGATCAATTTTACAAGCGGCACCTGGCGGTTCTCTATCCATCACGACGATGGCGCTCGGCTTTATGTTGATGGCGTGTTGGTCTACAACAACTGGTGTAGCAATTGTTCAGTGGATGGTCAGGTAGATGTGCCCCTGTCGAGCGGCGCACACATCGTAGTCATGACCATGTGGGAGAACATAGGCTGGTCATCCGCGTGGCTCACTTACAGCAGACTAACAGACTCGATTGCCGCCGAAGACGCTCCGTCTGAGCTCGATGAAAGTGAAGGCGAAAGCCCGCAGGACCTGATCATCATCACCAACAACGGCGCGCGGGTGACGTGGCGCTACGGCGGCCAGCAGGGCCAGGCGGTCAGCAATCCGGTCAGCAACCCGTCGAACTCCCGCCGCACCTATCTGCCGCTGATCATCAGGCGCTAGCCGCGGCCTGCGGGCTTTGTTCTGAAGGAAGTTCAATCCGTGACCGAAGATATCCGCACCAACGTTGTTTTGATGGGCCGCTACCAGGTGCAGCGCGAGCTGGGCCGCGGCGGCATGGGCGCGGTTTACCTGGCTTTTGACCTGCAGCATCGCAAGCCGGTAGCGATCAAGGTGGCCAAGCTGGCCGGGCCGGAGGCGCGCGCCCAGTTCCGCCGCGAGGCGCTCTACCTGCAGAAGCTGACCCATCACAACCTGCCCCGGGTGCTGGACGTCTTCAGCGACACCCAGCGCGACTTCCTGGTGATGGAGTACATCCCCGGCGACGACCTGGAGGCGTTGGTGCGCCAGCAAGGGGCGCAGCCGGAATGGCTGGTGCTGCGCTGGGCCGATGAGCTGCTGGACGTGCTGGATTACCTGCACACCCAGGACCCGCCCATCATCCACCGCGACGTCAAGCCGGGCAACCTGAAGCTGCGCGAGAACGGCACGGTGGTGCTGGTGGACTTCGGCATTGCCGCCGAGCACCGGCCGGAGCATGGCGCGCTGGTGGGCATGACGGCGGTGACGCCGGGTTATTCGCCGCCGGAGCAGTACACGGACAGCCCGGCCGACGCATGCACTGACGTCTATGCGGCCGGCGCGACGCTGTACTACCTGCTGACCGGCGTGGCGCCGTCTGCTGCGCCCGATCGGGCGA
>CAZVGR010000230.1:0-1944 GCA_964626845.1 uncultured Anaerolinea sp. | reverse complement strand
CCGTTGTAGCGCAAGATGCCATCTTGCGCCACCGCCTTGCGCATCCGTTGTAGCGCAAGATGGCATCTTGCGCCGCCGCCTTGGGCATCCGTTGTAGCGCAAGATGCCATCTTGCGCCACCGCCTAACGCAGCCATCGGAATGCAAGGGTCTGGCGCCGACCATGTTCCAACACACTATATTGGGTTCAGCCCTGCGGCCGCGTCTGGCGGTCGCTCTCATTCAGTTCCAGGAGGACATTCATGAAGGTGACACGCAAGCTTTTCGGCGCCATGCTGATTCTGGCCCTGTTGGGCACAGTGGTCTGGCTGCCGGCCGACCTGACCAGCATGACAGAGCAGATGGGGCAGCGCAGCCCGGCCGGCGTCGGCCTGCTGGCTCCTGCGCAGGTGCAGACTGCTCCCGGCACGGAGCATTGGGTGGGCGAGGCGGTCACGCCGGTGCTCACAATGGCCGCACGCGACCTGCCGGCCAGCGAGATTCTCCCTACGCTTGACCGGGAGATCAACCCGCGCATGAACTTCGGCCCGCAGCCGGAGAAGGACTTCGACCCGCCCAACGGCCCCGACCCGCTGCTGGCGGTGCAGGCGGCCGCGCCTGAGGCTATGCCCGACGGCTTCAGCACGCCCGTCTTCAACTTCGACGGCCAGGGCTATACCTTCGTCAATCCGCCCGACACGGTGGGCGACATCGGCAAGGACCACTACATCCAGATGATCAACGCCACGCGCGTGGCCATCTACGACAAGAACACCGGCGCGCTGGTCATCCCCACCTTCAGCCTCAGCGCGCTGGGCGGGTGCGCCACCGGCCGCGGCGACCCCATCGTGCTCTATGACCAGTTGGCCGACCGCTGGTTCCTGAGTGAGTTCGGCGCCGGCAACTCGCTCTGCACTTACGTCTCGCAGACGCCCGACCCCACCGGGGCCTACTATTCCTACCAGTTCGCCACGCCCAGCTTCCCTGACTATCCCAAGTACGGCGTCTGGCCGGATGCCTACTACATGACCACCAACGAGAGCAGCCCGGCGATCTACGCCATTAACCGCACCGCCATGCTGGCCGGCGCGGCGGCTACCTCGCAGCGTTTCACGGCGCCTGGCCTGGCCGGCTTTGGCTTCGAAGCGCTGACCCCGGCCGACCTGGACGGCATGACCCCGCCGCCGGCCGGCTCGCCCAACTACATCATGCGCCACGTGGACACTGAGGCGCACAGCGTGCCCGGCTACCCCAGCAATGACATCCTGGAGATCTGGGCCTTCTCGGTCAACTGGACCACGCCGGCCAGCTCCACCTTCACTAAGATCGCCGACATCCTGACGGCCGAGTTCGACTCGACGCTGTGCGGCCTGACTTCCTTCTACTGTATGGGCATGCCAGGCGTGGCCCAGGGCGCCACCAATTCGCTGGACCCGCTGCGTGAGGTGATCATGAATCGCCTGGCCTACCGCAACTTCGGCACGCACCAGACCCTGGTAGGCAACTTCGTCACCGACATCGGCAGCAACATCGGCGGCAAGCGTTGGTTCGAGCTGCGCAAGGTGGGCGCCGGGCCGTGGACGCTCTACCAGGAGGGCACTTACGCGCCGACCACCAGCGACAACCGCTGGATGGGCGGCATCGCCATGGACGGCGCCGGCAACATCGCCCTGGCCTACAACGTCTCCAGCCAGACCATCTACCCGTCGATCCGCTATGCCGGCCGCCTGGCCTCGGACCCGCTGGGTACGCTGCCCCAGGGCGAGTACACGCTGGTCAACGGTTCGGGCAACAACGGCAGCAACCGCTATGGCGACTACTCGGCCATGGGCATCGACCCCATCGATGACTGCACCTTCTGGTTCACCGGCCAGTGGAACACCGGCAGCCAGTGGAGCACCCGCATCGGCGCCTTCCGCTTCGACGCCTGCGGCAGCACCAACTTCACCCTCAACGTGACGCCGGA
>CAZVGR010000229.1:0-2127 GCA_964626845.1 uncultured Anaerolinea sp. | reverse complement strand
TCATTGCCCAACGAGAAAAACCCGGTTTCTGACCGGCCGGCTGAGCAGTTACAATTCACGCCTGCATCGCGCCTGCGAAGGTCAAGCGCAAGTGCCCGGCGCCTGAACAGTAACGCTTAAATGAGGAAAGGACTCTACGATGAAAGCAAGATGGAACGGGGCCATTTTGGCCGAGAGCGATCAGACCGTTGTGGTCGAGGGCAACCACTACTTCCCGCCCGACGCCATCCGCAGCGAGCATTTCCAGGACAGCGCCACCCACACCACCTGCGCGTGGAAGGGGGTGGCCAGCTACTACAACGTGGTGGTCGATGGCCAGGTCAACAAGGACGCAGCCTGGTACTACCCGGAGCCCAAGCCGGCAGCGAAGCAAATCGCCGGCTACGTGGCCTTCTGGCGCGGGGTGAAGGTCGAGCCGTAACGCGCATGGCCGGGCAAGTCCGGCGCGCGCTCAGGATGCGCCTGCACGCAACCCTTCGCTCTGGCCGGTCTCCTGACCGAGCCAGCGCATGGCGCATCTGCACGCAATTCTTCGCTCTGGCCGGTCTCCTGACCGAGCCAGCGCATGGCGCATCTGCACGCAATTCTTCGCTCTGGCCGGTCTCCTGACCGAGCCAGCGCATGGCGCATCTGCTGGACGTGTCCTAAGCGCGCGCTGCCAGTGGCCGCACATCAGCAACAACGACCCTTGCTTCGGCAAGGGTCGTTTGCATTGCCGCCTGGTCGGCCCAGGCGAAGCGCAGCGCCAGGCCACAGTCGCTGGAGAACTCGCGCGGGGTGGGGATCAGCTTGACGGCCAGCCCGGCGCGCTGCGCCGTCTTCTCGGCGCGCAGCGCGGCCGAGGTGGTGTGGAAGAGGACAACGCCGTATTCATTCATGGAGATTGCCAGCGATGGCTGCCACGGCGACGATGGCGTGCTGCACGTCCTGCGCGGTGGTGGTCAGGCCAGCAGCCAAACGCACCGTGCCTTCGGGAAATGTGCCGATGGTGCGATGGGCGGCCGGCGCACAGTGCAGACCGACCCGGCTCAGCACGCCGTGTTCCTCGTCCAGTCGCAGGCCGACCTCGGAGACGCGCCGGCCGGCCACCGTGATCGACACGACGGCGGTGCGCTGGCCAGCATCCTGGGGGCCGTAGACCGTCACGCCGGGGATGTTGCCCAGGCCTTCCACCAGTCGCCGCGTCAGATCTATCTCTTGCGCACGGATGGCATCCAGACCGTGGTCCAGCACGTAGCGAATGCCCGCGCCCAACCCGGCGATGCCCGCGCCGTTGGGGGTACCGCTCTCGAACTTGTCGGGGCAATCCTCGGGCTGCACCTCGAACTCGGAGCGGCTGCCGGTGCCGCCGCGCAGCAGCGGGGCCATGCTGGCCGTGTCCACCGCGTCGCCGATGACCAGGCCGCCCGTGCCGGGCGGGCCGAGCAGCGCCTTGTGGCCGGTGAAGGCCAGCAGGTCGATGCCCAGCCCCGGCATGTTGATCGGCAGCGCGCCGGCCGTCTGGGCCGCGTCGACGAGCAGCAGCGCGCCGGCGCGGCGGCACAGCGCAGCCACCTCGGCCACAGGCAGCAGCGCGCCCATCACGTTGCTGGCGTGGTTGAGCGCCACCAGCCGCACGCCGGGGGTGATCAGCCGCTCGGCCGCGACCAGGTCCAGCGCGCCGTCGGCGTGACACGGGATGACGGCCAGGTCGATGCCATGCGCCCACGTGCCGGGCACTGCGGCAGTGCCCGGCACGGCTGAGTGCGCCATGGCCCGCAATGGCCGCATGACGGCGTTGTGCTCGATGCCGCTGGCGACGACGCGGTCGCCCGGCCGCAGCAGGCCGTGCAGCGCCAGGTTGATGGCGTGGGTCGCGTTGAGGGTGAAGATCACCCGCTGTGGGTCGGGCGAGTTGAACAACTCAACGACCGCCTCGCGTGCGTCGTAGACCACCCGGCCGGCCGCGATGGACAGTCGATGCCCGGAGCGGCCAGGGTTGCCGCCAGCCTGCTCCAGGAAGTCGCGCATCGCCGCCAGCACCTGTGGCGGCTTGGGCCAGGAGGTTGCGGCGTGGTCGAGATAGATCATGGGTTGGTCAACATGAGCACGTAGCCATCATCCTTGGCTTCCACGGCCACCTGCCAG
>CAZVGR010000228.1:0-2228 GCA_964626845.1 uncultured Anaerolinea sp. | reverse complement strand
CGGCCTCTGGAACGGATAACGACGGCAGCCAGGTCTCGGGTCAGGGCAGCGCGACAGTCAACATAACCCCGCCGCTCATTGTAGTCACCATTGAGCCAGGGGTTTCCAGTGCGACATCAGGTACATCTGTTGACTTTAGGGTTTTTATCCAGAACAACAGCGGTAGCAAGGTTACCATAAGTAGTCTGACTAACGTGCCGTTCGGTAATCTGAATGGTAATGGTGGCTGCACTGTACCCTGGAACATCAACAACGGTGCGACGCGGGATTGTCTCTACTATGGCACCGTTACCGGTGAGCCCGGCAGCAACCATGTCAACACCGTAACCGCCTCCGGCCAGACGCTAACGGGTACTACTGTCTCCGGTCAGGCCAGCGCGACCGTAGCCATCACCGGCAACGCGCCGGAGGTCGCCGCCGGCCGGGCTGGCGGCAGCCCGCAGGACCTGATCATTATCACCAACAACGGCGCGCGGGTGACGTGGCGCTACGGCGGTCAGCAGGGCCAGGCGGTCAGCAACCCGGTCAGCAACCCATCCAACGCCCGCCGCACCTACATGCCGCTGATCATCAGGCGCTAGTACATGTCTGTATAAGTACTCTGTTAACAAAGTTGTTGAGGTGCCCGGCACTGGCGCCGAGTCTGTCATTATGGGCGAGTCGTCGCCAAAGTGCCGGGCACCGATGCGCAACTACTTTGTTTACGCTGTAATAGGTCATCCGCCGGTTTGTAGTGGCGACTTCAGTCGCTCCGTGGCCGCAGACACGACTGAAGTCGTCACTACGAACAGATCGGCGCAGGGGCCGGCCAGGGACGGGCAAACTGCTATGGAAGAAATCCGCACCCACACTATCCTCAACAACCGCTACGAGATCCAGCGCGAGCTGGGCCGCGGCGGCATGGGCGCGGTCTACCTGGCCCAGGACCTGCGCTATCGCAAGCCGGTGGCCATCAAGCTGGCCCGCCTGGCCAGCCCGGAGGCCCGTGACCAGTTCCGCCGCGAGGCTGATTACCTGCAAAAGCTGCACCACCACAGCCTGCCGCGGGTCTGGGACACCTTCAGCGACACCCAGCGCGACTTCCTGGTGATGGAGTACATCCCCGGCGACGACCTGGAGACGCTGGTGCAGCGCAAGGGGCCGCAGGCGGAGTGGCAGGTGCTGCGCTGGGCCAACGAGCTGCTGGACGGTCTGGCCTTTCTGCACACCCAGAGCCCGCCCATCATCCACCGCGATATCAAGCCGGGCAACCTCAAGCTGCGCGGGGACGGCACCCTGGTGCTGGTCGACTTCGGCATCGCCAAGGAGTACCTGCCCGGCGTCAACACCTTCGCTGGCGCCACCGCCGTGACCCCCGGCTTCTCCCCGCCTGAGCAGTACGCCGACAGCCTGACCGACGCCCGCTCTGACCTCTACTCGGCCGGCGCGACCATGTACTTTCTGCTGACGGGCGTCGCGCCGGCCCCCGCGCCGGCGCGCGCCTCGGGCGACCAGCAACTGCTGGCCCCCTCCAGCTATACGCCCGGCGTCTCCACGGCCACCGAGATGGTGATCCGCAAGGCGCTCAGCCTGCCGCGCGAGCAGCGCTGGCGCAGCGCCGCCGAGATGGCCGAGATGGTCGACCAGGCGGCCCAGCGCCTGGCCGCCACGGCCAGCGCGCCGCGCAAGACAGCGGAGAAGCCGCCGCGCCAGGCGTCCGACAAACCGCCGCCCGGCCCCCAGCCCCAGCGCAAACCGGCCCAGTCCTGGCCGCTGTTGCTGGGCCTCTTCGCCGGCATTGTCGCCGTGGTCGCCGGGGCCGTTTTCTTGCTCTCGCAGACCAGCGACAGCCAGGCAGGCAGAGCCACGCCGGCCGCGATTGTGGCTGCTCCAGCCACGGCCACGCCCACCAGCCTGGCCAGCGCCACGCCCACCACGGCCGCCACGCCGACCGCGGCTGCTGCGCCGGTGGAGCCGCCGGCCCCCGCAGCGGCCGAAGCCGCTGCCCAGGAGGAGGCGCAGCCGCCGGCCGACACGCCGGGCCCGCCGCCCACCTCCACTCCCATCGCTACCCGCACGCCGATCCCACAGCCGCCGACGGCCACGCCCACGGCCCGGCCGGCTGTGACCGCGCCTGCAGCCCCTGCGGCGACGCCTACCAACCCGCCGCCGGCCAGCAGCGTAAGCGTGGCGCTGCTGGAGCCTGCCGAAGGCGACACACGCCAGGCCGAGGCGATCTTCCGCTGGTC
>CAZVGR010000227.1:0-2261 GCA_964626845.1 uncultured Anaerolinea sp. | reverse complement strand
CAAACCAGAGCTTACACAGTTGCTCACATCAGCCTAATTTGGCGAAGGTATTGAACGAGAAAAACCCGGTTTCTGACCGGCCGGCTGAGCAGTTACGAAATACCAACGTTACACTGATGACGATGCCAACGCCGCTGCAATCTGCGCGCCGATGCGCACGTTGTTCTCCAGCAGCGCCAGGTTGGCGCGCAGGCTGCGCTCGCCGGTCAGCTCGACGATGCGGGCCAGCAGGAAGGGGGTGATGGCCTTGCCGCGCACCCCCTGGGCTTCGGCTTCGGCCAGGGCCTGCTCGATGGCCGCGCTGGCCTCGGCCGCCGGCAGCTCGTATTCTTCGGGCACCGGCGCGCAGATCAGCACCCCGCCCGGCAGCCCCAGCCGGCGCTTGGCCTCGACAATCGCGGCCGCCTCTGCGGGGGTGTCCACCCGCACGTCCACCGGCAGGCCGCTGCGGCGGCTGTAGAAGGCCGGGAACTCGTCCGTGCCATAGCCCACCACCGGCACGCCCCAGGTCTCCAGCCACTCCAGCGTCGCCGGCAGGTCCAGGATCGCCTTGGCCCCCGCGCACACCACCGCCACCGGCGTTTGCGCCAACTCGGGCAAATCGGCGGAGATGTCAAACGATGAAGGATGAATGATGAACGATGAGTCCCGGACTCCGGATTCCGGATTCATCGTTCCGCGTTCATCGTTCATCGTTCCGCTGCGGTGTACACCGCCAATGCCGCCCGTGGCAAAGACGCGGATGCCGTGGCGGGCCGCGATCCACATGGTGGTGGCCACGGTGGTCGCGCCATGCCAGCCCCGGGCCACGGCGATGGGCAGGTCGCGGCGGCTGAGCTTGCGCACGTCAGGGCTGCGCGCCAGCAGTTCCAACTCGTCATCGCTCAGCCCGGCCCGCAGCTCGCCGCCGATGACGGCCACGGTGCGCGGCTCGGCGCCGTGCTGGCGCGCGATCTGCTCAAAGCGGCGGGCCGCGGCGATGTTCTGGGGGTAGGGCAGGCCGTGGGAGATGACGGTTGATTCCAGGGCAAGCAGGGCGGTCATGGTAGTTTCTCCAGATGGGTGAGGGTTTCGCGGGCTACATCCCGCCAGGTGCGGCGTTGGGCCGGGAGCGGTGGCCTTGGGGCGGCCAGCGCCTGCGCCATGGCCGCGGCCAGCGCGTCGATATCCTCTGGGTCCACCAACAGCGCATCCGGCGCAACTTCAGGCAGTGACGAGCGATTGGACGTGACTACAGGCGTGGCGCAAGCCATAGCCTCGGCTACTGGCAAGCCGTAGCCCTCGTACAGCGACGGAAAGACGAACAGGCTGGCCAGGCTGTAGAGCGCTGGCTTGTCGGCCTCCTCCAGCCAGCCGACGAAATGGACCCGGTTGGCCACGCCAGCCTCGGCCGCGATGCGCCGCGGGTCGGGGGTGAAGGGCGTGTCGACGGCGGGCAGGGTGCCGGCGATGACGAGGTGGGGGATAGCGTCAGAAGTTCCACTTCTCGGAAGAAGTGGAACTTCTCGCTGCGCCCAACGCGCATACGCTCCCACCAATCCCGCCACGTTCTTGCGCACGTCGAAACCGCCCAGGTAAAGGATGAACTGATCTGGCAGCGCATACCGTTCCCGCACGCGCGCCAACTCGGTTGGGTCGGTCACTGGCCGGTAGCGCTCGTCCGCCGCCAGCAGCACGGCCTGCACCTTTTCAGCCGGGATGCCCAGATGCTGCACGATGTCCCGCCGGCTGGCCTGGCTGTCGGTCAGGATCAGATGCGCGCGGCGGGCGGTCTGGCTGACCAGCCATGTGTAAGCCCGTTGCAGCACGCCGCCGCGGTAGGCCGGCAACAGCAGCGGGATCAGATCATGCACCGTGATGACCGTCGGGCAGGGCCGCCGCCAGGGCGAGCCCCAGTAGGGCGTGAAGGCGATGTCGGCGCGCAAGCGACGGCACGCACGGGGAAAGGTGATCTGCTCGAACCACAGCTTGGCCAGGTTGGCGCCCAGCGGTCGCGCCGCGGGCGTTGCCACTTCCACCTGCCAGCCGGCGGGCGCGGGGCTGACGCTGGCCGCAGGCAAGACCAGCGTGTAGCGATGCCCGGCGCCAACCCGCGGCAGATGCTGCGCCAGGCCGTGCAGATACTGCCCCGAGCCGGTATTCATCTGGCCCCAGAACCAGCCGTTGACGACGATGTGCATAACGCCGCTCAAACCTGCTGGAAGTACTCCACCGTCCGCCGCAACCCATCGACCACGCTTACCGTCGCCTCCCAACCCAAC
>CAZVGR010000226.1:0-2265 GCA_964626845.1 uncultured Anaerolinea sp. | reverse complement strand
CCTGTGGCTGGGTTCTGCCTACCGGCGTGCAGGCCAGCCAGCCAAAGCCGTCGAGCAGTTGACAGCGCTGCGCGATCTGGCCCCAGCCAACAGCGAAGGCGCAGTGCAGTTGGCCCTGGCCAGCGTCGATTTGAACCAACTGGATGACGCCCGCGCCGCTGTGGATGCCGCCCTGGCCATCGATCCTGAGATGATCTCTGCACTTTACCTTGACGCCGAGATCAGCCGCCTGCAAGGCGACCTGGACGCGGCCGAGGCGGGCTACCAGCGGGTGCTGGCCTTGGATCCTGCCTATGGCGATGCGCTGCTGCAACTGAGCGACGTCTACCGGGCGCGCGGCGATGTCGACGCCGCCGTCAACGCGCTGGAGCAAGCGCTGCAGAACAGCCAGGACAACCCCACGGTCGCAGCCGCGGCGCTCACCCGCCAGGGCAACACCCTGGCCGACGCGGGCGACACCGACGCCGCCATTCAGCGCTATCAAGAGGCGCTTGCTGCGCGGCCCACCTATGCCGCCGCTTATCTCCAATTGGGCGCGCTGCTGGCTGTCCAGGAACGCTTCGATGAGGCGTTGACGGTCTACCAAGAAGGCGTAGCAGCGCTGCCGCAGAACGCCGACCTGCGCCTGCGGTTGGGCCAGGCCCTGCGGCGGGCTGGCGAGAGCGCCGCAGCCATTGAGCAAATTGAGCAGGCAGTTGTGCTGGCCCCCTCCCTATGGCAGGCGCATCTGGCCTTAGGTACGCTGTACGAGGATGCGGGCCTGCAGGTGCGCGCGGTGGAGCAATTCTCGACGACCGTCTCGCTGGTTCCTGACAACCCCGACGCCCAGTTCCGGCTCGCCCAGGCCTTTCGCAAGGCCAACCTGTTGCAGCAGGCCATCCAAGCCTTTGCAGCGTTGTTGGAGATGCCCGGCGGCGACGCGTTCAGCGGCGCCTACGTCCAAATGGGTCAGGCCTACGAAGGGCTGGGAGACCTGGACGCAGCCGAGCGGCGCTACCGGCGGGCGGCCGATTTTGAGGAGCAGGCGGCCGTTGCCAGCTACTTCCTGGGCGATCTGTACCGCAAGCAGGGCAAGCTGGACGAGGCCATCAGCGCCTTTGAACAGGCCCTGGCCATCGACCCGCAACTGGTCGACGCCAGTCTGCAACTGGGCATGGCCTATCAGGCCGCAGGCGACTCGGAGCGCGCCCAACAGATCATTGGCGAGGTGGCAGAGCTGGCCGAAAGCAATCCCCAGGCTGCCGCCCAAGCCTATCTGCGCCTGGGCAACCTGGCCAGAGACCGCGGCGATCTGGAGGAAGCTACGGCCCAGTACCGGGCAGCCCAACGCCTCTATCCCGCGTTGATCGGCCCCTACCTGCAGTTGGCTCAGTTGCTGCGCAGCCAGGGCCAGCCAGAGGAAGCCTTTGCCCAGATTCAGGCGGCCGTCGCAGCCAATCCCAACAGCGCTGAGGCTCAATTTGAGTTGGGCAAGGCCTATATAGGGCTTGCCCAGTATCGGGACGCCGTCAAGGCCCTGGAGCAGGCCACCGAGATCAATCCCGGTTACGTCGAGGCCTACATGCAGCTTAGCCTGGCTTTACAGGGCATGGGCAGCGCACAAAATCTGGAACGGGCCGAGATCATGCTCAACCGTGCGCTGCGTCTGGCCCAGGGAGATGAACAGGCGGCGCGCGTGTTGGTGCAGCGGGGCGAGCTACGGCACAGCCAGGGGCGCTATGGCCCGGCCATCGCCGACTTCGACGCTGCGATTCAGCGCGACCCGCGCAACTTGTTAGCTTACATCGGCCTGGGTGAGACTTACCGGGCGCGCGGCGATAACGAGCGGGCGATCAGCAACTTCAAGTCGGTTTTGCTGCTAGACAGCAGCTATGCTGATGCCCATGCCAAACTGGGCGCGATCTACCGCGACTCTGGCGAGATTGACGAAGCGATCACCGCTTTCCAGCAAGCGGCTGCGCTCAAAGCGGACAACGGCTGGTACCGTCTGCTGCTGGGCGACGCGCTGACCACTGCCGGGCGCATAGAAGACGCCCTGGAAAGCTACGCCGAGGCGGCCCGGCTGGACAGCAGCTACCCACAAGACCCGGCCTATTATCTGCGTCTGGCAGCCACCTACCAGGCCGATGGCCGTTTGGAGGACGCCTTGTCAAAAGCGCAGCAGGCTGAGCAGGCGGCGCTGGCGGCTGGGCAGACCGGCGAAGGGGCTTTGCCCTTCCAGCGCCAGCGCGAGGCCGCGGATAGCCTGCGCTCGCTGAGGGTTGA
>CAZVGR010000225.1:0-2309 GCA_964626845.1 uncultured Anaerolinea sp. | reverse complement strand
GCATTCGTACACTAAATTATCGCGCGCGCTGTCTCACAATTCTTGACACATTCCGTTGGCGCATCGGCCTGCGCCGTAACTCCAGGCGCGCCAGGGAAGCACATGCCGCCCATCACCAATCCGGCGCCGAACAGACTGGTTGCCAACACCAACAGCATCCCACGTGATCGTTTGGACATGGTTCCACCTCCTCAGGGTCATGTTGCCCGCTAACGCGCCCAGCGCGGAATGTAGTATTGCAGATCGAGCCTTTTCACCGTTGCAACGATAGTGTGACCGTCTTCGAGGTCGCGCTCGTCCACCCACGCATACAATTCACTTTGCCCATTGTCGGTGACGTGCAAGGTCATGCGGAACTCATATGTCTGCCCCTGACGCATGGAACCCGCCCACCTTGTGTTTTTCGGCGGCACGCGCACTGTATCGGGAAGTACGTACAGTGCCATCGTGTTTTCGCCGGCGCTGGTGACCACCGGATTATCCAGCTGCACGCCGCCTTCCACGCCAGTGAAACCTACTTCTGCGTTAATCAAGTCTACCCGAGGTGTCACGGTAAAGATGACATCAACTGTGCGGTCGGCCGCAATTCGATCTGACAACGCCAGGGTGGAGTCGATCAATTCTGGTCGGTTGAGAATGGCGCCTCCGCTTCCGCTCGGCTTCCACGTATTCTCCGGCGGGCTCTTGCTGACCCAAGTGTCGTCGTCTTCGACGATGATGTGAAGGCCATCGCCGCCGCCGTGGCGCGCAGTCAGTTGGCCCTGGTAATAAGACTCCTTGTACGCTCCGCTGTAAATGACGTAATAACCGTTATCAACCACCTGGGCAGTGGTCGAGAATACGTAGTGCTGCCCAACCTCGACGCTCGGGATGGTCCACTCGGTGGCACCACTCAGCGCTTCGACGCCGGCTGGCAGCGTGATGTAGGCATTGACATCGGTGATGGGTTCCGAGGAGGTGATGTCCAGGGTGAACACGACCGGTTTGCCGATGGCCGGCTCACCTGCCAGCGTGAGACGGGCGCGGATGGGGGACGACGCTGGCGTACAACCAACTGCCAACAGCGCCAGCAAGCCAAGCGCTGTGGCCAGAAAGAGCGAAAACCAACGAAAACGAGCTAACATAGCGACCCTCCTTCTTGCTGCGCACCAAATGTGCCATGGTTACACGGGGCCGGCATGGCCGGCGTTCACCGCCCGCAAGGCATACAAAAACGCCGCACGCAGGGCGTTCACCCGATCGTGCGGCGGCACAAACTATCTCTCCGGCCATCGAGCGGCCGGTTCGTTGCTGAATCACGTCCCCGCAAGCGAGATCCTGCGGGGGGAGGGGGGGCGGGAGGATATGGATAACATCGTCTGGTCGTCCACACGGTTTGGAGCCACAAGATTGTTCGATCTAGCGCAATTATACGGCTGAATCAAGGCTTTGTCAATGGGTATTTTTCGGGCGGCGATAAGGGATTTGACGGCAGGGGGGCTTTGGGGTAAGCTGGCGTCTATATCAAACGATCAAAGAAAGGCGAAACTATGCGCATTCTCGTTACTGGTGGGGCCGGTTTCATCGGCTCCCACATTGTGGACGCGTTCGTCGGCGCGGGCCATCAGGTGGCCGTGGTCGATAACCTCAACACCGGCAAGCTGGCCAACCTCAACCCGGCCGCCAGCTTCTTCCAGGTCGATATCCGTGACGCGGCCGGCCTGGCCCGCGTCTTCGAACGGGTGCAGCCGGAGGTGATCTCGCATCAGGCCGCGCTGGCCGACGTGCGCGGCTCCTTGCGCGAGCCGGACGCCTATGCCGACGTCAACATCATCGGCTCGATCCGCCTGCTGGAGCTGGCCAGACAGCACGGCGTGCGCAAGGTGCTCTATGCCTCCACCGGCGGCGCGGTCTATGGCGAGCCGGAGTACGTGCCGGTGCGCGAGGATCACGCCATCAACCCGTTGGACCCCTACGGCGCCAGCAAGCACACGGTGGAGCATTACCTCTTTATCTACAAGCACAATTATAACCTGGACTACGCCAGCCTGCGCTATCCCAACGTCTACGGCCCGCGCCAGGATCCGCACGGCGAGGCGGGCGTGGTGGCCATCTTCACCGGCAAGATGCTGGCCGGCGAGACCTGCACCATCAACGGCGACGGCACGCAGCAGCGCGATTTCGTCTACGTGGGCGACGTGGCCCGGGCCAACTTGCTGGCCGCCACCAACGGCAGCGGCATCTACAACATCGGCAGCGGCGTAGGCACGGATGTCAACATGATCTTCGCCGGGTTGAAGCAGGCCGCTGGCTACAAACAGGACGCGCTG
>CAZVGR010000224.1:0-2551 GCA_964626845.1 uncultured Anaerolinea sp. | reverse complement strand
TGTAGCGCAAGATGCCATCTTGCGCTACTGCCTAACGCAGCCGTCGGAATGCAAGGGTCTTGAGCGTTTAGTCGTCGTACAGGATCACGATCAACCGCTTCGGCCCATGCACGCCGATGGCCATGGTCTGCTCGATGTCGGCCGTCTTGCTGGGGCCGCTGATCAGCGTCAGCGACGCGGGCATACCCCCGCTTCGCCCGGCCGTCCAGGTGAACAGATCGGCGGTCAGCCGCGACGTGGGGGCCAGGGCGATGTGGACCGGCGGCAGCAAGGGGACTAGCCGGCTCTTGCCCGGCCCGCTGTTAACGACGATGGTGCCCGTTTCGGCCAGCGCGGCATCGACGCCCGTGACGCCCGCATCAGCCGCGGCGCAGAAAGCGCGCAGGTCGTCGCCCTCCTGGCCGGCCACGCGCCACTGGATATCTGGCCAGCGCGCGGCCAATTCGACGCCATCCAGCGGCGGCTCGGCGTTGACGGCCACCTGCTGCGCCCCCAGCCCGGCCAGCACGTCGCCCAGCAGGTCCAGCGCCGCGTCCAGGCTGGCGGCGCGGTGAACCTCGCCGTGGCCCGCGGTCAGCGAGGCAGTGAAACGTTCGGCCAGGTCGGCAAAGTGGCGGCGCGACTGCCAGGCGGGCGGATGGTCTGCGGTGCGCGCCTGCTGGTGAAGGGTAGAGAGAATCTGGTCACGGTCGGTCATGGCGGGTTCGTCCTTCCGGGTGAAGCATACGACAGGTTGCGGGTGCTGTCAACTCCGGGTCTGTCGGAAACTTGGATGATAGCAAAACCGAGCGTATAATTCGATAGCGAAGATGACAGCAAACATGATGGAGGTACCTATGTATCGAGTTGCAGCCAAAGGCCAGGAAGCTATCCGCACCACTGTCACCCTGCCGGTGGAACTGGTGCAGAGGAGCCAGCGCTTCATCGACGACGGCACAGTACCTAGCCGCAATGCCCTGCTGGTAACTGCGTTGGAGCGCTTGACCCGTGATCTGGAGCAGCGGGCAATCGATCAGGAGTTCGCTGCTATGGCCGGAGACATGGCCTACCGCGATCTTCAGGTGGCCATGGTTCAGGAGTTCGATGCCAGCGACTGGGAAGCCTGGGAACAGGCGGAGGTAACGGGCCTATGATGCGCGGCGACGTCTACGACGCACGGCTGAATCCCACGGAGGGATCGGAGCAAGCTGGCGTGCGGCCGGTGGTCATTGTCAGTCGCAACGCCATCAATCAATACAGCCCGGTGATTGTGGTGGTGCCCTTTACCGATGCCGCCAACCTCAAACGCACCTATCCCAGCGATGTCCTGGTTCGCCAGCCGGAAGGCGGGCTTGCTCTGGATTCCGTCGCATTGACAGGCCAGGTGCGGGCGATTGCCAAGACGCGCCTACTAAAGCGGCGAGGAGCTTTGTCCCCCCAGACCCTGGCTCTGGTGGCCCAGGCCTTGCGTGTCACCATGGATCTGTGATTAGTCAGGTTATCGCAAGCGTATGACTTACTTGACCAATGGCGCTAGCCTCAACCAGTCTATCAGCGGCAACGCAGGCACTTTGCCTAACGATTTCCACCAAATCGACCACATCATCGCCAACGCTCTGGCCGAGGACATCGGCGACGGCGACGTGACCACCCTCCACACGATCCCGGCGGATGCGATCCTGCGCGGCGTGTTCCTGGCCAAGGAGGCCGGCGTGGTGGCCGGGCTGGAGGTGGTGCGCCGCGTCTTTCACCAGGTGGACCCGGCCGTCGAGGTGGCGTTCGACCTGGCCGACGGCGACCGGGTTGAGGCGCGCCAGGTTTTTGGCAGCGTGCGCGGCCCAGGCCGGGCGCTGCTGACGGGCGAGCGGGTGGCGCTGAACTTCTTGCAGCGCATGTCGGGCATCGCCACGCTGACCAGGCGCTACGTGGACGCGGTGGCCGGTACGCGGGCGGTGATTCTCGACACACGCAAGACCGCGCCCGGCCTGCGCGTGCTGGACAAGTGGGCCGTGCGACTGGGCGGCGGACAAAACCACCGCATCGGCCTGTACGACATGGCCATGATCAAGGACAACCACATCGCGGCCGTGGGCGGAATTACGGAGGCGGTGCGCCGCGTGCGGGAAGGCGATGAGCGCGGCCGGCCCATCGAGGTCGAGGTGACCACCCTGGGCGAGCTGTGCGAGGCGCTGGCCCAACCCATCGACCGCATCCTGCTGGACAACATGAGCCTGGACCAGATGCGGGAGGCCGTGCAGATCGCCGCCAGTCACATTCCACCCGAAAGGACTGCCAGTCCTTCTGAGGACTGGCAGTCCTGGCCCGGCCGCATCCCGCTGGAGGCATCGGGCAACGTCAACCTGGACACCGTGGCCGCCATCGCCGCCACCGGCGTCGACTACATCTCATCCGGCGCGCTGACGCATTCGGTGCGGGCGCTGGACATTAGTTTGGACATAATGAGTAATGCGTAACGAGTAATGCGTAACCCGGAAACTCTGTGCATGCGCAAGAGCCTCCGGGTTACGCATTACTCGTTACGGGTTACGTTTCACGGAGCATCCCATGTCAA
>CAZVGR010000223.1:0-2713 GCA_964626845.1 uncultured Anaerolinea sp. | reverse complement strand
GCCGCTGCGCTACGTGGAACGGGCGGCGGTGGCTAATGAGGGCGTGCTGCTGGAGGGAGGGACCTGGTAGAACAGCGCAGCCCCGCAGGATTGACGACTGCGGGGCTGCAACATCCGGCCGGAGGTTAGCGACGAAGACGCCTGCATTGTACCATCGGTAAGCCGCCAATGCCAGTTTCAGAAAAATGCTGAGAACGCGTGTTCGGCTTCTGGCGTTTTCTGACGGGGTGTGGTATACTGCCGCCAACAATTGAATAAGGGACTGGCGCCGTAATCAGCGCCAGTCTGCAACGCCCTAACACTGCCCTGACTAGCTGCTATTGAGCCATGAGCCGCAGCACCGGAGTTCGCTACCGGTCTGCGGCTTTTTGTATCCCCGACCTGGAGGTTTTCGTGAACCGTGATTTGACGACTATTCTCACGCTGCGCATCCCCCGCGAAGAGCACCAGCGCATCGAAGCCCTGGCGCGGGCCGAAGATCGATCTATGTCGAGCGCCGCTCGCCGGCTGATAAGCCTCGGCTTTGCGGCGCACCAAGAAGCTGGCGCCTTGCCGGCTGCCCCATTCACGAAGGCGCTGCCTGACCAGCGCCAGGAGGCGACATGCTAACTGAAACGAAAAGCCCCAGCGGTGGCTACGCTGGGGCTACGTCCGGGCCATGCCCGGCAATCGGCGGCGGTGACGACGAAGGGATTGTAATCGACAAGTCACAATCTGTCAACCTTTGGGCTGACGGTCTCTGCGAGCCGGTCAATCCCGGTGGCTGGGCTTGCTGGGGCTTCTACGCCCTCGACGCAGCCGGCCAACGCATTGGGCAGGGTCAAGGCTGCGTCGGGCACGGGCCGGGCATGACCAGCAACGTTGCCGAGTACAGCGCCGCCATCGAAGCGCTGCGCTGGACGGCCGGCGAGGGCCTGCGCGGCGTCACCTTGCACATGGACAGCGCCCTGGTCGTAAATCAGAGCAATGGCGTCTGGCAATGCCGGGCGGCGCATCTGTGGCCCCTGTTGGCAGAGCTGCGCAGCCTGATGGCCGCAACGGAAGCGAGGCTGCAATGGGTGCCACGCGAGCAAAACAGCCGCGCAGACCAGTTGAGCCGCAATGCTTGGGCAGATGCGAGCCGGAGGGTGCGACCATGACCGCGCTGGACTATCACGACGCCGGCCTGGCTATCATCCCCCTGCGACGCCAGAGCAAACGCCCGCTGGTCCCTTGGTCACAGTACCAGACCAACCCACCAGGCCGTGACCAGGTGTGGGCCTGGACGCGCGAGTACCCGCGCTGCAATTGGGCGGTGCTGTTGGGTCCCCCATCGGCCGGCCTGGTTGCCCTGGACTTCGACGACGCGGCGAGCTATGCCCGCTGGGCTGCGGCATGGCCAGACGTTGCACAGGCAGCGCCCACGGTAGGCACGGCGCGCGGCGCCCACGTCTACCTGGTCGGGCCGGCTGGCCAGCGAACGGTCAGCATGGAGAACTACGCGGGCGAGGTCAAAGGCGCCGGCGGCTATGTGCTGTTACCCCCGTCGATCCACCCGTCCGGCGCGGTCTATCGCTGGCTGCATGGCGACGTGACGCGCTGGGTCCCAGACGTTGACGACCTGCGCCAGATCGGGGTCATAGTCAAGACGCCGGCTGCGCAGCCCGCGCCCGAAGGCCGCGCCTTCCCCACGAACCGCACGCCGGAGCGCCTGAAAGCCTGTGCGGCAGCGGTGATCGGCGGCGCGACGCCCACGGGGCAGCGCAATCTCACGGCCTGGCGCCTGGCGTTGCATCTGCGCAGCGAAGGCTGGTCAGAAGCCGGCGCCTTGCACATGATGGCGGACTGGTGGCAGCGGTCAACGGTTGCCGGCGACGCTGTGCGGCGTGACGTGGAACTGGCGCGCACGGTGGGCAGCGCCTACGCCGGCAATCGCACGCCGGGGCATGGGTGCAACTCCCCCGAACTCTCCCCCTACTGTAACCCTACGTGCCCGCTGGCACGGTTTCGGAGCGCTGCAACATGATCCCCCAAAAACTCCTCACGCGGCTAGAGAACAGCCGCAACGGTGACCGGCCCGAAGCGCTGCGCGGGCTGGGTGACTGGCTGGCGACGCTGGACACTGCCGGCCTGGCAGCGGTCCGGCCTGACCTGCTGCGTCTGGACGGCCTGCGCGCGGCAGACCTGGACGGCCTGCGGGCCGATGGGCTGCGACGCCTGGACGAAGCCAAGCGGGCGCAGGCGGCGCTGGAAGCGGCAGAGTCGGGCGACGTAGACAACGAGGCCAGCTACGCCGTCCAGATCGGTGTAGCTGGCACGCCGTTTCTGGTCTGGCGCAAGCACACGCCCGATGGGGTGACGCCAGTCATTCTGGCTACTTTCGTGCCGCGAGTGATCGCTGAAACGGTGCGCCATCGGGCCGGCAGTGAGAAGCCGGCACGGACGTTTACACTGGAGGTCCGATTGCCGCGTGGCACGGTCACGGCCGAACTGGCAGCGGAGGAAATCGCCGATGATCGGGCTTTCTGGACTGCCATCACGAACATCGCCGGCAGTGAGGCACAGGTGAAAACCCTCAGTGGCAAGCGCCATCTCGCGGAGGCTGCCAAGGCGCTGGCAGACCCAGAACGCCCCCGCTCGGAGGTCTTCGAATTCACCGGCTGGCACGAGCGCGACGGCCGGCTGGTCTACCTGTCGGCGGGCGGCGCCATCGGCACAGATGACCCTGTTACTG
>CAZVGR010000222.1:0-2738 GCA_964626845.1 uncultured Anaerolinea sp. | reverse complement strand
GGCTGGCGCCCGACTGCGGCTTCAGTCAAACCCCGCGCTTCCTGGCCAACGAGAAGATGCGGGTGATGGTGGAGGCGGCGGCGTTGGTGCGCGAGGAAGTTGCATAGTTGCAGGTTGCAGGTGGCATGTTGCACGTGGCAGGCCGCTTGACAGAGAACGAGGCGATCATGTTGAAGCTGGAGTACAACCACATCCTGGGTCGTACGCTGCGGATTGATGACCTTGAAACGCTGGGCGTCTCGACGCAGACGCTGGCTGAGGAGGCGATCCGGGCCGGGCGGGTGGAGGAGGCCATCGCGCTGGTGGACTACTTTCACCAGGAGATGCGCATCATGCACACCATCATGCGCACCTGGCTGACCGACATCACCCGTTACATCATCGCGCGCGGCGGGCCGTCCGACCACGCCGGCGAGCTGTCAACCGCCCTGCTGGATATCTGGCGCACCTACCCGCTGGGCGAGGCGCTGCGCGAGCGCTGCCAGGCGGCGATTCGCGGCCTTAGGACTGACAGTCCTGACTCTGGCCCAGGACAATCCTCGACGCGTGACAGCAGCTTAACCGCAGGACCAGGACTGTCAGTCCTACTCTTGGACCAGATGCGTCTGGAGTTCAAGTACCCCCACGACGTGCTGGTGGCCTGGGTGCAGAACCTGCTGACCTTCATCGCCGGCCGCTGGGGCGAGGAGGCTGTGCTGGAGTCGATCCTGCAGACGCACCAGAGCATTTGGGGCGACCGCTACGAGAACTGGAGCCGCCTGACGCCCCACGAGCGGCTGGCGCTGACCGTGGAGGGCATGCGCGGCGGCCATTTCAGCGGCGAGCGCCGTCGCGGCGACGTGACGGTGCGCGACGACGGCGACCGGCTGGTGATGGCCATGGACCTGTGCGGCAGCGGCGGCGTGCTGCGCCGCGGCGATCCGGAGACCGGCCGGCCGCCGTATCCGGTGGGGGATGCTTCGGCGCCTTCGGTCAGCATGACAGAGGGGGATGCTTCGGCGGACCTCAGCATGACGGGTGTCAATCAAGCGCCGCACGACTGGACGTGGCAGAAGACCGGCGTCCATTGGTATTGCAGCCACTGCGCCATCGCCATGGAGTGGCTGCCGGGCCGGCAGCGCGGCAGGCTGCTGCGTCCGCTGGATCACGTCATGGATCCCAATGCGCCCTGCACCTGGTACATCTACAAGGACGAGGCGCAGACCCGTGCTTATCACTACCCGCGCACGGGGACGCCCACACCGCCCGGCGCGCCAGACTTTGGCGAGGACTGGCGGGCAGAGTATCCCGGCGGCTCACCTGCCGCCCAGCGCTGACGCTAAGCATACAACTCGCTAGCTTGTTTGCGAGAGATGTCTTTTCCGGAACTTCGCCGTTTTATCAAAGTACTTGTATAATTCGTCCTGAACCATGAACGAAATAGTGATCGACTCGAGTGGCAACGTGTTTAGCGATCTCGGCTTTGATCCTGGCGAAGCAGCAATCTTGCAGATGCGCGCCAAGTTGATGAACGATCTGAGGACACGCATCGAGTCCAGCGGCATGACGCAAACTGAAGCCGCGCAGCGGCTGGGCGTCGGTCAGTCGCGTGTGTCTGACTTGATGCGCGGCAAGTGGGAGAAGTTTAGCCTGGAAATGCTGATCACGCTGGAGGCTCGCATGGGACGTCAGGTGATTCTGGAATTCGCCAGTACTGCCGTTTGACATCGCGTCTGATACGGCCTTCTTAATCGAGACTGTGATTATAGCCAGCACAGGGTGAACTTCTGTGGCTCATCGAGATCAGGTTCTAAGCCGATTCCAGCCAGCAGACAGCGACAAAGGAGCGCTCTACCTGCCCAACCTGACGCTGTGGTACGGATGGCACAGCGAGCATGGCACGCTGCCCGCGGCCTGGCAGGGCTGGTCGCTGCCGCAGATCGCTCGCAGCCTGGGCGTGCCCGCGTGGCTGACCGCGCGTCCCTATACCATCGACTGGGGCGCTGTCGAGGTTCAGCAGAGCGAAGCGGCCGGCCAGCGGCTGATCCGCTACCGGACGCCAGCTGGCGAGTTAACGGAACGCTGGACCCTCGGCCCGGACGGCGACTGGTGGGAGACCGAGTATCCGGTCAAGACCGCGGACGACCTGCGGCTGCTGCTGCAAATCGTCGCGGCCCGCCGGTACGTGGTGGACACGGCTGGGCTGGAGCGCCTGCTGGCTGAGGTGGGCGATGCCGGTGTGGTGGCGCTGGAGCTGCCGCGGCGGCCCTTCTCCCAGGTCTTTCTGGAGTGGCTGGGCTGGAGCGCCGGCCTGCTGCTCTTTTTCGATGCCCAGGATCTGGTCGAGGAGATCCTTGCCGTGTTGGAAGACCAGGTGCAGGCCTTGGTGGCACAGATCGCCAGCCTGCCGGGCACGATCGTCGTCTCACCCGACAACCTGGACGCGCAGTTCGTCTCGCCGTCCTTCTTCAAGCGCTACCTGGCCGCCAGCTATCGCCGCACGGCCGACCTGCTGCACGCGCACGACAAGGTGCTGCTGGCCGGCACCGGCGGCCCCATCCGCAAGCTGCTGGCCCCGCTGGCCGCGGCCGGCGTCGACGGTCTGGAGGGCGTCTCCGGTCTGCCGCAGAGCGACGCCACCCTGGCCGAAGCGCGCTCCGTGGTCGGTCCTGACTTCACCCTTTGGGGCGGCATTCCCCAGGATGCCCTGTTGCCCGACTTCGACCACAGCCAGTTCGAGGCCATCGTCGCCCAGGCCG
>CAZVGR010000221.1:0-2807 GCA_964626845.1 uncultured Anaerolinea sp. | reverse complement strand
ATGGCGAGGCTGGCGCGGTAGGCGTCCCGTGCGGCGGCAAGCTCGCCGGTGGCCACGGCGACATCACCGGCAAAGATCCGCACAACGGCCGCCCGAGCCGGCTGCAGCCGGTTTGGCTCACCGATCTCGGCAAGAACGCCGCGCGCCTCCAGCAGCCGCCCACGGTCCAGCAGCACTTGTACCAGCGGCGCCAGCAGATCGTAGCTGCGGTCGACCTCACCCACCTGGCGCAGGTGATGGGCCGCCTCGATGTTGTCCTGCCACGAGGGCGAGGTCTGTGCCACCTGCTCCAGCTGCGTCCCCGCCAGCCGGTGCGCCTCCGCGCGCAACTCCGCCGACCGCGGGCTGCGGCCGAGGGCCAGCTCGGCCACCAGCGGGTGGACTTCATACTCGAGCGTCCAGCCGCCTTGCGGCTTCGGCTCGCGGAGCTCGGTCAAAAGCCCGCTCGCCCGCAGCCGATTGAAGGCCGCCTCACCAGCCGCATCAGCCAAGACCAGCAGCAGCGCCCGGTTGCCCGGCCGGCGCAGCACGCTGGCGCGCACCAGCAGCTCGCGCGCGCCAACATTGAGCACCCGCTCCCACAGCGCCGCAAACAGCAGGTCCTCGGACAGCTTCGCCGTCAGCTGCGGCAGCGCCGGGACAATGATCTGCGCCTGTTCGTCTTCGACGCTCAGCCGGCCCGGCTCGAACGGACCGTGCTCGTCCTCCCAGCGCGCGATCGCCTCGGCGATCAACGCCTCAAGAAACTCCACCGCCCGCGGATGACCCGCCAGCCGGTCGACCAGACCTTTGCGAGCGGCCTCGCTTAACAGCCGCAGGCTCGGAAACCAGCGCAACAGCCGCCACAGCGCGTCCCGCGGCAGGCCGCGGAAGGGCACCACCCGGCCGACATAGTCCGGGTGCCGATAGCGGCCAGAGGCCAACACCGCCAGCCGGCCGCCCGCGCCGGTGACAAGATCACGCAGACCCTGCCACAGCGCCGCCGCACCCGGCTCACGCCAGGTGGCATACTCATCCGCAGCGCCGCGCTCGGGACCCCGCTGCAGCGATTCCAGATTGTCCAAATAGACCACCAGCGGCGGACCATCACCGTCGAGCAGCACCCGCAGCAGCGCCAGCAGCCGCGCCGAAGGCGACTGCAGCGCCACGTCCCCCGCCGCCCACTGCTCCAGCTGCGCCAACAGCCGATCCCAGACGTCGTCCGCCTTCACCAGCTGCCGGCCGGCCGCCTCGAACTGCCGCAGCAACCCCGCCACCGGCTCAGCCGCACCCTCGACATCGCCACACCACAAGGCCACCGGCTTCCAGCCCAACCGCGCATAAAGCTTCAGCGCCTCGTTGCAAAAGGCACTCTTGCCAAGCCCACCGATGCCCTGAACCACATGCAGATACCGGCTCGCACGCAGGTCGCGGCGCAGGTCATGCATCTCCTTGCGCCGGCCGACAAAGCCCGCCTGCAGCACCTGACTGCGGCTGCCGGGGTAGGCGGTAAGCTTGCGCCGCTCGGTGGTCTCGACCGCAACACTGGCGCGGGGAGCAATCGGCGTCCCCAGCGGATAATCCGGCCCGCGCTGATAAAGCACCATCTGCGCCCAGCCATAGGCCAGCTCACCACCGTGGCCAGCAGCGCCGGCGTCACGCAGACCCTGCCGCCCGGCCACCGCCTGCACCTTGCCCAGCTCCAGCCTGGCGGCGCGAACGGCATCACGGGTCAGCCGACCGCGTGCCAGCTCGGCATAAAAAGCCCGCTCCGCCCGGGTCGAGGCCTCATCCAGCACCGGCCCAAAGTAAGCCACCACCTGGGCAACGCCATCGGCATGCAGCGCCGTCGCCGTCGCCGCCAGCCCATCTTCACCGTCAGGCGCATCACCACCATGGCAGCAGGCCAAGAAGAAAAACCGCGGCAGCCGCTCCGGCCCATGCTGGCGGATCTCAGTGAGCAGCTCGGGCACCGCAACCACTCGCGCCTCGCCGTACTCGTCCTCAAACAGCAGCGTCCCGCGGCCGCCATGGCCGGAAAAATGCACCCCAACCGGCGGCGGGTCACGGCGAAGACCAGAAACCAGGTCCTCAACCTCACCCATCTCGTTGATCACCACGCCAACATGCTCATGCAGAGCCCGGACGATGGCATAGCTCTCGCGCTCATAGTCGAGACCACTGCCCGCAGGCGCGGAGACGTTGACCAGCAGGCTGAACGGCACCTCGGGCGGCGACAACACCGGCGCCGCCGCAACCGGCAGCGAGCGGGCCACATCAAGCCGGCCGTCGTGAACCACAAATTGGCCCTCAAGCCGCAGCAACTCCCACGGCAGCGCCAGCACCCGCTCGTCGGCACTCTCGATCAGCAACAACGGCGGCGGCGGATCGCCATGCCCGGCAGCAACCAGAAACGCCACCTCATCGCCACTCAACGCCCCAGCCAGGACCTCGCCCAGCCGCTGCGCCGCCACCTGCAGCCGACCCGCATCAACGGCCGTCTCCGCAGGCACCCGCCCAAGCTCGGCAAACACCGACAACGGCGCAAACCCAGGCTCCAGCCACGGGCTCGCCCCGTGACGCTCCACCGGATCGCCGGTGGCCCGCCGCGCCGAGACCCGCCAACTCAACCCATCGTCCGCAAGCGCAATCGCCAGTACCAGCGCCGGCAGCGGCACCGCACCCGGCAAATCCGCCAGACGCCGCCCAGCCCGCAGCGCCTCCAGAACCTCCGCCGGAACCGCGTCGACGCCAAGAAAAACAAACGTCAGATTGTTGTCGCCAGTGACAATCGCATTGCCATACGCGTCCCGGCCAATGCTGACCCC
>CAZVGR010000220.1:0-2828 GCA_964626845.1 uncultured Anaerolinea sp. | reverse complement strand
CCACGCTTTGGTCTCCCTCGATTTTTGCGCAAAATTTGGGTGTTACGCATTACGTGTTACGCTGCGGCGCCTGAATGATCTCCAGCGTGATATCGTCGGGGTCGAGGAAATAGCAGGTGAAGCCGCCGCGGTTGATGCCGGCCTCGATGGCCACGGGCTCACTGCGGAAGCGCACGCCCAGGCTGGCCATGCGGGCATACTCGGCGTGGATGTCATCGACCTGGAAGGCCAGGTGCGCGGTGCCGGGGTTGAGGGTGCGGGTGTCCACCGGCGCGCCCTTGGGGGCCACGTACTGCACCAGTTCCAGGATGTGGCCGGAGCGGGCGGCGGGCAGGCCGGGGATCTTGAACTGCGCCACCTTGAGATGGGCGTCAGGGTAGCCGACGAACTTACGCGTGTAGGCGTTGGCCTGCTCCTGGGTGTGGACCAGCTCCATGCCCAGGACGTCGCGGTAGAAGGCGATGGAGCGCTCGATGTCGGCTACGGTGAAGCTGAAGTGCCAGATGTTGATGAGCATGAAGTGTCTCCTCTCGACTATGCAAGGTAACGGACGGAAGCCGGTTGCGCATCAGAGATGGTTGTTGTACAATAGAGTTGTACAAAATTCGACATGACAGGAGCAACGCATGATAAGCATCGGCATCAGCGAATTTCGGTCCAACATGAACAGTGTTCTGCAGAAAGTTCAGAAGGGTGAAATAGTAGCCCTGACCTCGCATGGCGCTGAGGTGGCCAAGCTGGTTCCACCCGATTACGCACAATTGGTTGCACGTCGCAAACTCGAGCAACTGCGCCAAAGCGCCGTCGTCGGCGATGTCCTATCGCCGCTGAACGAAACGTGGGAAGCTAACGCATGATCGCCGTCGACACACACATCTTGATCTGGGACGCGTTGACGCCTGAACGCCTGTCTCCTGCTGCCCGGCAAGCCATCGCCAAAGCCAATCAAGCAGATGGCTTGCTCATTTGTGACATCTCTCTCTGGGAGATCGCCATGCTCATCCACAAGGGCAGAGTGCAGGTCGAAGTCGACTGCCAGAGCTTCATCAACCTGGTGTTGCAGGCCAACAAGACCACAGTTCAGCCGATCACGCCTCAGATCGCAACGTTGGCCGTAGAGCTTGCGGCCGAAATCAGTAGCGACCCAGCCGATCGTCTGATTGCGGCAACAGCGTTGGCTGAGCAGGTTCATCTCTTGACAGCGGACAGCAACCTGCGAGCAACATCCCTGATCTCTACGATGTGGTAGGCTGCCGCCCGGCCACGCGATCCACGAACAGACCGGCTAGCCCGGTATACGCTTCCGGCTGCAGCATGGCGTCGATCTGTTCAATAGACAGATGGCGCGTGACCCGCTCGTCCTCGGCCAGCAGGTCACGCAGGGGGCGACTCTGCTCGAAGGCCAGCATCGCCGCCTCGTGGACGACCTCGTGGGCGGTCTGGCGGCCCAGGTGCTCGCCCAGCCTGAGCATCACGGCCTCGGAGAGGATCAGGCCGTGCAGCGCGTCCACGTTGCGGCGCATGCGTTGGGGGTAGACGATGAGGTTCTCGATCACCCGCAGCGTGTGGGCTACCGCCCCGCCGGCCAGGATGCTGGCCTCGGGCACGCAGGCCCACTCCACGTGTACTGCGGTCCAGTCCCGTTCATGCTCCGACTCCATAGCCGACAGCACGGTGTTCTGGATGCCGCGCACCATGCGCGCCTCGGCCATGATCCCCTCGCAGATCATCGGGTTGCGCTTGTGGGGCATGGTGCTGGAGCCGACCTTGCCCCGCACGTAGGGCTCCTCCAGCTCAGCCACCTCCGACTTCTGCAACAGGATCACCTCGTGGGCGATCTTGCTCATGGTCATAGCCACCATGGCCAGCAGCGAGACGTACTCGGCGAAGCCATCCCTCGCCGGGTGCCAGGTGATCTCCGGCACGCCCAGCCCCAGATCGGCCATCAGCAGGCGCTGGATCTCCAGCCCTTGCTCGCCCACCGAGGCCAGCGTGCCGGCCGCGCCGGCAAACTGGCCCACCAGCACCCGCGGCGCAGCCTGCTCCAGCCGCTCGATGTGACGCCGCACCTCGGCCAGCCAGACGGCCACCTTGAAGCCGAAGGTGATGGGCAGGGCGTGCTGGCCGTGGGTGCGGCCGGGCAGGATCGTGTCGCGCTCGCGGCGGGCCAGATCGGCCAGCGCCTCGGCCAGCGCCCGCAGGTCGCGCAGGATGATGGCATAGGCGGCCTTGACCTGCATGGCCAGCGCGCTGTCGGTCACGTCCTGGGTGGTCGCGCCCCAGTGCACCCATCCGCCCGCGTCCCCTTCGCACAGCGCGGCCAACTGCCAGATCAGCGGCACCAGCTCGTGCGTGGTGTCGTAGATGCCCTGGCGCAGGCTGGCGAAGTCGATGTTGTCGACGCGGGCCTGGCGGGTGATCTCGGCGGCGGCTGAGGCCGGCACAAGACCAACGGCGGCCTCGGCGCGGGCGAGAGCGGCCTCGTAGTCCAGCCAGCACTGCACGAGCTGCTCGTCGCTGAACACGGCCCGCAGCTCGTCGGTGCCGTACATGTCGCGGTAGATGAGGGAGTCGATGGCGTTGGAGGGCATGGGGGCGTAACTCGTAATGCGTAATGCGTAACCGGAAGGAGCGGAAGGTGTGTGTTCCTATGGAGCGCTCAGGGTTGTGGCAAGGAGAAGGGGCAGCGCCTGGAGACGGGCGAAGTCGGCGTGAATGGGGACGACGTCAGCGATGCCGAGGATGGCGCGCGGGTCGGCGCTGGCCTCGCGGACGGCCTGGGCGACGATGGCCTCGAACTGGCTGTGGTCGAAGTCGGGCAACAGGGC
>CAZVGR010000219.1:0-2846 GCA_964626845.1 uncultured Anaerolinea sp. | reverse complement strand
CGACACCTCCTGCCCCGACAAGATCGTGCCCGTGCTGCCCACCCCCACGCCCACCCCGTTCCCGCGTTGAATCAAAAGGCGCCGGGCGCTCAAGAGCGCCCGGCGCCTGACTGACAACCTGCGTCAGATCACTGTCGCCAACCCCAAAAACCGGCTACGAACAGAATATCAGACAGGCCGATCTCGCCGTCTCCGTCCATATCCAACAGGGCGGGGCAGGCGGCGCTAATTGGCTGTCCCCAGCAGCCGGCAACGCGCTGCACATCGGCAATGTCCACATCTCCATCGCAGGCAGCCGGGCTGCTATGGCTGGCGCTAGGCTCTACATCGGCCCGGTGACAGCCTGCCTCCAGGTAGAGCCGTCCGAAGTTCTCGGCCTGGGCGTTGGTGGCGCTGCCCTGCCAGATCAGATAATGATCCCAGTTGCCGCCGTCGTCATCGTCGTGAAGGCCGATGTTGAAGCCCACTGCGTAGCCGGCGCCCCAGATCGGCGGCTGTAGAATGGTCAGGGGAATAGCCATCTCCACCTGGTAGCCATCATCCAGGATCTCAATGGCGCGCTGCACCTCCGGCAGGGGGATCAGGCCGCGGTTGGTGACTCGCCCATCAACATTGATGGTGATCTGATGATCATCTGGTCCGGTGAACACGCCGTCGAACGCGCCATCGAAGCCAAACTCCAGCTCGTCATCCTGCCAGACGTCAGGGCTGTCCGAGACCAGCACATCGTCCCAGACCCGGGCGGAGATGTAGAGGTAGCTGTTATCCCAGGATGCCCAGATACGGGCGCTGATGTCGGCCGGATCAGGCGGCGGCACGGAGGTGGGACGCACCGTGTTGGCCGTGGTTGCGTCCAGCAGCAGGCCATTGTTCAGGTTCCAGTCATCAAAATGGCCGTCGATGACTGGCGGCAGGGACATGAAGGTGGCAGTCATGACTTGCGTATCGCTGAGCGGTCGCGGAGTGGCCGTCGCTGTTGGCGTTGGCGTGGGGCTTATGGTCGGCGTGTTGGTCGGCGTTGGCGTGGGGCCGGTGGTCGGCGTGTTGGTCGGCGTCGCTGTGGGGCTGGTGGTCGGCGTGTTGGTCGGCGTCGCCGTGGGGCCGGTGGTGGGCGTGTTGGTCGGCGTTGGCGTGGGAGGGACGATTGCAACCGAATAGGTGAAGACCAACCGCGGCCGGATGCTAACGTCAGAGTTCTCGCTCGCTGCGAAATAATAGCCGATGCCGCCGCTGTTGTCGCCGCTTTTGACCACCAGCCCATGGTTGGTATAGTCGCCTGAGACCCATTCGGCGAGCGCCTGGCTCACGTCGAAACGCTTCCATACGCCGATTTCATCTAAGCGCTGCTGGCTCAGCAGCACATCGCTGCGGTCGCTGGGAATGCCGTTGACGCCCGGCGTTGTCCACCGCACTATGCCAGTGGCCAGCTTCCAGTTGGTCTCCTGTTCGCTCCACGCGCGGCGCACCGCATAGAGCCTGGCGTCCAACCAGTTACTGTCGTTGGATCGCCTGGTGACATAGAGGTCCAGGTAGCCATCGACAATAGTGGCGTGAGCTGGCAAGATGCCGGTCAAATCGAACTTGACCAACGTCGCCCACTCGTCGCCAGAACGCAGCGCCGTCTCTGGCAAGGCGCCGTAGTTGGCGTTGGGGTCCCAACTGCTGATGTAGCTGTCTGTGACGCCGCTATAAGTCACATCGTCGGGCTGCAAGGTGACGCTGAACTGCTGGACGGCGCTAAGGCGCACCAGATCGACGAAGTGAAAGATGTCGTCATCGTCACCGCCGTTGTAGATGCGAAAGTCACTGCCGCCGCTCTGGCGGTTGCCAAAATAGACGTTGTTGAGCACCTCGGTCACGCTGCGCCACTGGCCAGTGTTCTGCTTCCGCACCGTGAACCCCTCAGCGTAGGGATCGTCCACTGAGTCGTACTCCAACCGCCAAGTGCCTGTGCCCTGATCCAGGTAGGTGATGGTGATGCTGACGGCGTTGCTGCCGCCCAGCATGTAGCCGTCATCCACGTTGAAGTACATGTAGGGATTGCCAGCGGCGCCGTTGGTGCGCCGGGCATAGCGGCCGCGCATATCGCTGGTCACATTCCACAGCGGCACGGTGACGCCCCCTGGCACACTGTTGTTGTGGTACAGCCAGAAGGTGAAGTTGCCCCGCTGCGGGTACCAGGTGGACAACGGCTCGCGCATCACCGTCCAGACCGAAGGGGTATCGTCAATGGTGCGCCCCAGATAGCGGTTAGCGTAATGCCAAAGCTGCGCCTCGAACGGCGTCGCCCCGGTCAACAGATTCCACTTGGAGATGAAGTAAGCCGGGTGTTTGTCCAGCGCATTGAGCACGGCCCAGTAGACGTCCGACTCCGTCAGCAATTCCTCACGGTAGATTTCCCAGGCCAGGGGGCCGGCCGTGTTAGGGAAGCTAAACATGGGGTCGTACTGGCCAGCCCGGTATTCGAAGTGGTTGGGATTGTTGATCACCTGGTCGTCATGGTCGATCAGCAGGCGGTTGTGCTTCATGCCGACTCCCAGATTGCCTGCATAGTCGGTAAACTCACGCCGTTCCCAGCGCTGCAAGAAGAAAGGTGCGTATTGCAGCATCAGCGGTTTATTCTGCCAGGCCGAGATGTAGATGTCGGTGATAGCGTTGACTGTTTGCACCCAGCCGGCTGCTGTCAATCCGTGGGCCGAAAGACAGGCGTCCAGCTCGTTATCGACAGGAATGGTCTCACCGAACATACCAGCGCTGATCTCGACCCAGGAAACGCGTGGATCGTTGTCATAGCGCGCAGCCGCAGCGTGAACAAAATCTGACCACGCTTGCAGATAGGTGTTCGA
>CAZVGR010000218.1:0-2907 GCA_964626845.1 uncultured Anaerolinea sp. | reverse complement strand
GTGGCCGAGTAGGCGCCGACGCCGCAGGCGTTGTCGGCCCACACCCGCCAGAAGTAGGTGCTGCTGGTGTTCAGCGCCACGTCGGAGGTCCAGCTCGTTCCGGCGATGCCGCTGGCCGAGGCCACCACGTTGCTGAAGCCCGCGTCGGTCGCTACCTGGATGCTGTAGGTTCCTGCTTGCGCCAGGGCGTCCCAGGTGAAGGTGGGGGTGGCCGGCACGTTCGACGCGCCGTTGGCCGGCGTCAGCAGGGTGGGCGCAGCCGGCGCGGCGGTGAAGACGTTCAGCCCCACCGTGCTGGTGTGGGTGCTGGTCGGCGCGACGCCGACCACATTGATGCTGTAGCTGCCTGGCGCGGCCACGGCGGTGTTGCCGATGGTCAGCACGCTGGCGCCGGCTGGCGTGACTGGGTTGGTGGTGAAGCTGGCCGTGGCGCCGGCCGGGTGGCCGCTGGCGCTCAGGGTTACCGGGTCGTTGTAGCCCAGGATGCTGCCTACGGTGATGTTGTAGACCGCATCGGCCGGCGCACAGATGTCCTGGCTGGCCGGCGCCGCGGTCAGGGTGAAGTCAGGGGCCAGCACGCAGTTCTGGCAGATCAGGGCAAAGCTCTGATCCGTCGGGTCGCCGTTGCCCAGCACCGCGTCACCCGCGATGTTGACCGCGTCGACAGTGATGGTGGCGCTGCCAGCCGGGCTCTGGATGTAGACGTTCTCCAGGTTGTTGCGATTGTCAGCCGTGCCGCCGGTGGCGCTCCAGCCGCTGCTGAAGACGTTGCCGCGGTAGGTGTTGGCGCCGTTGACCACGGTCAGGTCCAGATTGTTGACCAGGGCCGGGTTTGCACCCACTGCGCCCGGCGCGTCGCTCCAGGCCAGGGTGATCTTGAGCGGCTTGCTGGTGTCAGCCACGCCGAAGCTCAGCGTCCACTGCTCGCCGCTGTTGGCGAAGACGTGGGTCTGGTCGTAGTAGAGCGTGTTGACGCCCGGCTGGATCATCTTGGTGATGTTGACTCTACCCCAACCCTCGTTGAAGTTGGGGATGACGCCCATGGGCGTGGCGCTGTTGACCAGCAAGGCCTTGGCCAGGGCCGCGCTGGGGTTGGCGCCGGCGTTGAAGCTGCGCCACCACTCGGTGGCCAGGACGATAGCGCCCGAAGCGTGCGGCGCGGCCATGCTGGTGCCGGAGCAGAAGGCGTAGAGGTTGTTGGTGCCGGCGATGGCAGTCGAGCAGGAGCCGCCCAGGTCATTGCGGGCCGAGGCGATCTGCTCGCCGGGGGTGGTGATGGTCGGCACGATGCGGCCATCGACAGCCGGGCCGCGGCTGCTGAAGCTGGAGATGGTGTTAATGCTGCCGACGCGGTAGTTCTGGCTGGAGGCCACGATGATCAGGTTCTTGCCCTCCTTGGGCGCGGTCAGCGTGTTAGCGCCAGGCCCGGAGTTGCCGGCCGAGAAGACCTGGATGAAGGGTTCGATGGCCGCCGTGTCGAAGTTGCCGTCCAGCACGGTGATGTCGTGGGTGCGCTCCGAGGCCTGATAGCCGTGGTTGGTGCCCTCGCCCGTGGTCCAGGAGTTGTTGCCGCCGATGGCGTTGAGCAGCACGGCCTGCTTGCTGTGCTCCTGCCAGCCGCCGGCCGGCGGCCAGGCCGACGCGGACAGCGAGTTCATGGCCACGATGTCGTAGCCAGGGGCCACGCCCAGGCCGTAGAGGAAGCCGTTAGCGTCGGCGAAGCCGGCCGTGGCGTCGCCGCCGATGATGCCGGTGACGTGGGTGCCGTGGCCGCCGCCGGCGCAGTCGGTGCCAGCCGGGCCGGCGCAGGTGCCGGGGAAGCTATAGCCGGCCACGATGCGCGGGCCCAGATCGGGATGGTCGTAGTCCACGCCGGTGTCGATGGTGGCCCAGCGCACGCCGGAGCCGTCGTAGCCCAGGGTGCCCAGGTGGGCAAAGTAGCCGGTGAAGGGCACGCCCGCCGTGAAGTTGCCGGCCAGGATCTGCGAGGACATCTCGTCGTCCAGCACCGGCTCGGGGTGCGAGTAGCCCAGCCAGAGCACCGTGCCCAGGCGGCTGATGGCGTCGAAAGAAGAGGCGTCGGCTGTGACAATAGCTTCGTAGAAGGCCCGGTCAGGCTGGGCAGGATAGGCCTGGATCACCTTGTTGCCCAACGCTTCGATGCTGGCCAGGGTGGCGTCGATCTGGCCGTCGTTGTAGAAGAAGACGGAGATGTTCTCCACCAGGCCCTCGCGGCCGATCAGATCGCTGTTGGTCTTGTAGGCCGGGTGGAAGCTGCCGGCCCAGCGCACGAAGTCCAGGCTCTCAGCGGTGGCCAGTGCGCTGTCAGCGCCCCACACCAGATAGGTGAAGTGCGGGTAGTACTGCAAGACCTGCAAGCCAGCGCTCTCCAGGCCCTGCAGCCAGGCGTCCTGGGTCGGGCCGTAGAACTGCACCAGGCGGAAGCCGGCTTCCTGGCCGTCGAAGCGCTCGGCGTTGCTCAGCTTGGGCTCGCCGTCGAGCACGGGGTCGAAGGCGAAGTTGGGAACGCGCACCTCGATGCCGCCTTCGGCGACAGAGGGGCTGGCGGGCTGCGTGGCTCCGACCGTCATGGCAGGAACCAGCAGGGCTGCGATGATGGCAGCCACGAGGAGCAGGTTGGGCAGACGACGTCTCATGCGATGTATCTCCTTGGAGAAAATGGTTGGCGCCCGAGGTGGTGGGCTGAGAGAGAAAGAAGGCGCTCGCTTGTGAGGCGGGCAGATTATAGCACCCACCCCGGGTTAGCGCAAAACAAAGGACTGCCAGTCCTTGGAAGGGCTGGCAGTCCTGGTTGCGCTCGGTCAGGTGTGTGATTATTGGTCGGTTAGCTTCGGCGGCGCAGGGCATAGCCCGCGCCCAGGGCGATCATGCTGGCAGCCAGCGCAC
>CAZVGR010000217.1:0-2953 GCA_964626845.1 uncultured Anaerolinea sp. | reverse complement strand
GTGCGGCCTGGCCCAATCAGTACCTACCACCCTGTCGAATCACCAATCACCAATCTACTAATCTACCAATCACCAATCTACCAATCTACCAATCTACCAAGAGGACACCATGAACTTCCAAGTCAAACAAGGCTTCGTACAAGACGAGGCGACCGAGCTGCTGGTCGTTAACCTGTTCGAGGGCGTGACTGAGCCTGGCGGCGCGCTGAAGGCGGTGGATCAGGCGCTCAGCGGCCTGATCGCACAGGTCATTGCGGCCGGCGATTTCAAGGGCAAGCTGGGCGAGACCCAGGTGCTCTACAGCAACGGCGCGCTGCCGGCGCAGCGGGTGTTGATCACCGGCCTGGGTAAGCAGGCTGATTTCGGCGTGGCGCAGGCGCGCAAGGCAGCGGCAGCGGCGGCTAACCAGGCGCGCAAGCTGGGCGTGGCCCGCCTGGCGACGGTGGTGCATGGCGCTGGGGCAGGTGGCCTGGATGTCGCGGTTGCCGCTCAGGCCGTGGCCGAGGGTACGCTGCTGGGCAACTACCGCTATCGCGGCTACAAAAGCGGGCGCAACGACAACGGCAAGCCCGAGCTGGCCGAGGTGGTGGTGCTGGAGGCCGATGCGGCCAAGCTTGATGCTGTGCAGCAGGGCGTGGTCGCGGGCCAGATCGTGGGCGAGGCCGCCAACTGGGCGCGCGATCTGGTCAACGAGCCGCCCAACTACCTGACCCCCAAGGAGATGGCGCGCCGCGTGGTGGAACGGGCTGAGGCCGTGGGCTTGAAAACGCAGGTGCTGGGCGAGGTAGAAATGGTCGAGCTGGGCATGGGGTCGTTCCTTGGCATCGCGCGCGGCAGCGACGAAGAGGCGCAGTTCATCGTCCTGGAACACATCCCCCAAGGCTATGACCTGGCCAGCCTGCCGACCGTGGCGCTGGTGGGCAAGGCCATCACCTTCGACACCGGCGGCATCAGCATCAAGCCGTCGGAGAACATGTGGAAGATGAAGAACGACATGGGCGGCGGCGCCGCCACGGCCGCCGCGCTGGTGGCGGCAGCCGGGCTGAATCTGCCGGTGCATGCCGTGGGCCTGATCGCTGCTACTGAGAACATGCCCGGCGGCGACGCTATCAAGCCCAGCGACGTGGTGACCGCCATGAACGGCAAGACGGTGGAGATCATCAGCACCGACGCCGAGGGCCGCCAAGTGCTGGCCGACGCCATGTGCTACGCCGCCCGCTACCAGCCCGACGCCATGGTGGACATCGCCACCCTGACCGGCGCCATCGGCATCGCGCTGGGTTCCGACCTGGCCGGCCTGTTCTGCGACGACGAGACGCTGCGCGGCCGGCTGGTGCAGGCCGGCGAGCTGACGGGGGAGCCGCTCTGGCCCATGCCGCTGTGGAAGCCCTACCGCAAGCTGCTGGACACCGACGCGGCCGACATGAAGCACACCGGCGGCCGGCTGGGCGGATCGATCACGGCCGCGCTTTTCCTGCGTGAGTTCGCCGGCGAGCAGCCCTGGGCTCACCTGGACATCGCCAGCACCGCCTGGCAGGAGGAGAACAATGCCTTCGCCGCGCGCGGGGCCAGTGGCTTCGGCGCGCGGCTGTTGCTGGAGCTGCTGCGCGCCTATGCGGTTCAGTAAGCAGTGACCAGCTTAACGGTGAACAGTAGCCGCTCTACTACGCAGATCTGGCTACTGTTTGCCGCTCACTGCCCCCATCCCCCGCCCCCTGGCGTTTGCACGCTGATGACGTCGCCCGCCTGGACCGCCAGCGTGGTTTTGCCGGGCAGTAGCTCCTCCCCATCGCGGATCAACACGTTGCGGCCTGGCTGGCCCGGCTGCCCGCCGGCCAGGCCGTAAGGGGCGAAGACGCGACGCTCCGAGAGGATCGTCACCTGCGCATCGGCCAGCAGCTCGATGTCGCGGCGCACGCCGTCGCCGCCCCGCCATTGGCCCGCACCGCCGGAACCGCGCCGGATTTCGTAGCGCTGCACCCGCAACGGATAGGCGTACTCCAGCGCCTCCACCGGGGTGTTGAGGGTGTTGGTCATGTGGGTGTGGATGGCGTCGGCGCCGTCCTTGCCCGGCCGCGCGCCCATGCCGCCGGCGATGGTCTCGTAGTAGGCGAAAGATTGGCCGCGCGCAGAGTCCCAGCCGCCAATGGTCAGGTTGTTCATCGTCCCCTGGCTGGCGGCCGGCACGCGGTCCGGCGCAGCCTGGGCCAGCGCGCCCAGCAGCACGTCGGTGATGCGCTGCGAGGTCTCCACGTTGCCGCCGGCCACGGGCGCGGGCCGCCGCGCGTTGACCAGCGTCCCCTCCGGCGCGAGGACGCGGATCGGCCGCAGGCAGCCGCTGTTAGTAGGCACGTCGTCGCCCAACAGGCAGCGAAAGGCATAGAGCGTGGCCGACAGGGTGATGGCGTAGACCGCGTTGATGCTGCCGCGGCGCTGGGGCGCCGTGCCGGTGAAATCGACAACGGCTTGCTCGCCGTCGATGGTGACGGCCACGGCGATTTCGGCTGGCTGGGGGTCTACGCCATCGTCGTCCATCCAGTCGCGGAAGCGGTACACACCGTCGGGCAGGCCGGCCAGCAGGCGGCGGGTCATGCGCTCGGCGTAGTCGACCAAGCCTTGCATGTAGGCTTGCACCTCGCCCGCGCTGTAGCGACTGACCAGCTCGCCCAGGCGCTGCACACCCTTGGCGTTAGCTGCCAGTTGCGCCTGCAGGTCGCCCCAGCGCTCCTCGGGCGTGCGCACGTTGGCCAGCAGCAAGTCCAGCAATCCCTGGTTGACCCGCCCCGCCTCCACCAGCCTGAGCGGCGGGATGATCACGCCCTCCTGGATCAGCTCGCGGGCGATGGGCATGGAGCCGGGCGACATGCCGCCCACGTCGGCGTGGTGGGCGCGGCTGGCGGCAAAGGCGAAGGGGCGCGTCCGAGACCCTTGGGGTTTGCCGAAAACCCCAAGG
>CAZVGR010000216.1:0-2966 GCA_964626845.1 uncultured Anaerolinea sp. | reverse complement strand
CGGGGAAGTCGCCGCTGCCCAGCAGCCGGCCGGCGATGTCGCGCTGTTCGGGGGTGAGACCTGCGTGATCCTTGCGTGGGCAGTCAACCAAGGCTTCTTTGGCCGCGTTGCAAATCATCTGGTACCACTGTTGAAATTCTAAAGTCGGCGGCGCATTGAACAGGCCGGCGTTGCGCGTGACCTCCATGGCCCACAGCGCGGCCTCGGCGGCGTTGCCCTCCTCCAAATAGGGCTGGCAGCACCGCGCCAGCAATTTCCAGGCGTCATCCACGCGGCCCTGCTTCATCAGCTCATCGACCGCCAGGCGCAGCACGTTGGCCCACAGCCGTGGCGCTTCATGAACCCGCCGCACGAGCTCGTTGGGAAAGGGGCGCTCGTCCCACAGGGGCCGGCCGATGCGAGCGTAGGCCGTGCCGGGGCAGTAGAGCATGTCGCAGGCCGCCAGGTATTCCTGGAAGGAGAGGTGCAGAAAGCGAAATTGCCCCGGTTCTGGTGAGACCATTGCGCCGGGCGACTGCTCCACCTGGTCGAGCAGCATCCCGGCGGTCCATTGGAGATGCTTGACCAACTTGTTGGTCGTCTCGCCCTTGCCGATATCGTCTAGCGCCTTGTAGAAGTGGCCACGGTCGATGATGACGGCCTGGTTAGGCTGGGTGCTGCGCTCCTGGGCGCGGCGGGCCACCAGTTGCAGGGCGCGGCGCAGCTCCTTGGTGTCCAGCCCGATGTCTTCCTTGGCTTTGAAGCGCTCGTTGTGCTCCCTGACCCAGTCTTCGATCAGCAACGTCAGGGCGCGGTCGTACAGCTCGCCGCGCGTCTTGGGCAGGGCGTGCGGCTCGTGCGGAGGCCGGCGCAAAGAAACGGCCGCCAGCAGCGTGAGCAGCAAGGGATTGCCGGGCAGGTCCTTGGGCACGCTGGCCAGCGCAGCAGTGAACTCGTCGGCGCGACGCCGGTCGCCCGGCTGCAGGCAGGCAAAGAGACGCTGCGCCATGGCGCGTTGGCGCTCAGGCTCCAAGGGAAGCAGCGCGGTGTAGCCGAACCCAGTGAGCTCCCATCGCTCGGGATGACCGGGATTGTCCAGGCGATAGGCGTAGGGGCGGGCCGTGACCATGATGGGCGCCTGGTCGAAAGTCTTGCGCAGCACGTCCACGAACCACTGCACCTGCCGGCGCCGACGATGGTCGTCGGCCGCGCTGACCTCGTCCAGGCCGTCCAACAGGATAGCGGCGCGGCCGCTCTCCAGCAAGGCAATCAGGTCGTCGAAGGCAGCCCCGCACTTCATGGCATCCAATTGGCCGCGCAGGTAGTTCTCGAACGTCGTCAGGCCGGGCATGTCGGGCAGGCTCTCCCCCTCCGGCAGCGGCGCAAAGGTCTCCACCAGCGGCCGCAGCTCGATGTAGATGGGAGTGAACAGCGGGCCGGGCCAGGGCGTTACCAGGTTCAGGTCCAGGTAACCGCTGTCCAGGCGCGTGCGCGTCTCGCCCAGCTCGCGCAGCCGTCCGGCGGCCCAGCTTAGCGCCAGGTGGCGCAAGAAGGTGCTCTTGCCGCTGCCCGGGTCGCCGATCAACACGAAGCGGCGCTGCACCAGCGCCGCGTGCTCGGCCTCGGCCTGCCAACGCACGGTCTCCCGCTCCCGGCCGCTGCGGCGATCGCTTCGTTGCCCGCGCGCCCAGTCGTTGGCTATCGTCCGCAGAGGCTGCAGCGCGTTCTCGTCGACGCGCAGGTCGGACCAGACGCGCGGCCGGGCTTGGTCCGGCAGCATGTCTTTCGCAGCCATACGTTCCATGCGCTCGTACAGATCCAGCTCCCACGCCTCCCTGGTCTCCCGCTCGCCGCGCTCCTCGCCCCCGCGGCCGCACCACCATGTGCGCACCCCACCGCGCTCATCCAGCTCCAGCCGCAGCGAGAAATCCACCGGCAAGGGCGAGTAGATCAGCGGCAAGGGGACGACGTCCGCCCTATGCGGGTCGAAGAGCTTCATCCTCACCGTCGCCCACTTCTGCCTGAACAGCGCGTGCAGGTACTGCTTGTGCGCCGGGCTATCTAGAGGCGGCGGCTGGGGCAAGTCAGTCAACACTAGCTTGGCCGGGTCCACGCCATCGCGGGCGTACCACTTCACTGCCCTGGCATCCGCAACATCGGCATACTTCCCATCGTGCGCCATTGCATTTCTGGCGCTTTCGTAGGCATTCCTTACGCTTTGGCCGGCGGCCAGGGCGGCGTAGAAGCTGGGCGTGAACCGTGTTGCCACTACTTCGTCGCCGACATCCTTGTTCATGCCAATGGCGCAATCCACGTAACGCTTGAGCTGCTGCGCCGCTCTGGCCGAATTGCAGGCCGCCAACACCACCAGTCTCACCGGCCAGTCCGCCTCCTCCTGATAGATCTGCAGCTTCTCCGCCAGGCCCTTGGCCGAGAGGGCTGGAGCGTCCTCGCTATGCTCGGCGGTGAAATACAATGCGCCCTGGTAATCGCCGTGTCCAGACAGGTGTACAACCGTGGGTTGGTAGTCGCGCAGGGCTTGAAGGATGTCGCGGACCTCGGCGGCAAAGAGGAACTTCACCTCGAAGCGGTCAGTATACCGACCACTGCGCAATGCTTGCGTGAACTCCCTCCGTTCCCTCTCCAGGTCGAGCGAAGGCCAATTAGGCGGATTGGCTGTGATAAAGAGGATGGTCACCCTGGATGGCGGTGTCGTCATGGTGTGTAGTTGCTCCAAACGTCTGATCCGTGAAATCCGTGTAATCCGTGAGCAGTTTTCGGGCAAGCTTACGCGCCATCGGCCTTCCACGTCAGCTTGACCTTCAGGCTGGCCTCGGCCTTGGCGCCGACGATGTAGACCTTGAGCTCGCTGTTGAAGCCCAGGCCGAACTCCATCTCCACGCCGGACAGCTCGCGCTGTTCGGGCCGCTCGCGCAGCCGGCCCAGCATCTCGCCCGCGTGCTGGGCCATGAACTCAACCGCGCCGA
>CAZVGR010000215.1:0-3003 GCA_964626845.1 uncultured Anaerolinea sp. | reverse complement strand
GCGCCTCCAGCGTCACCGCAACGGCTTCCACCGCCGCCCAATGCCTGCGCAGCAGGCGCAACGTCTGAGCTTCGATGCTGCGCGGCCGCCCGGCTTCAATGACAGCCAGCGATTCGGGCGTGTAGACCGGCTCCCGATCATCGTTCAGCCCTACTGCGCCGGCGTCTTCCAGCGTCTGGCGCAACTGGGTGCTAGTGTCAACCAGGTCGATTCCAGACGGCTCCTTCGTGATGCCGAAACCGTTCTCCAATGCGTGGATTGCCATTGCCAGCGGGCCGCCGATGCTCACCGCGTACCGCTGCCACGGCGCCGCGCCGGTCATGTCGTACCAGGTAAAGCCACAGGCGCCCTTTTCCGGACTCATGAGCACCGCCCGAACGCTGCCAGGCTTGGCGTGCATCCATGCCAGCAGGCAATGGCCGGCTTCGTGAAAGGCAATCGCGCGCCGATGTGGGTTGCTGTTCATGCCGGCGTGCGCTGGATTTGATACCCGCGCGGAATGACAGGTACAGGCAACGCACCGGCTTCGATGGCGTCCAGAGCATAGGCCAGGCAGTACTCGGCCAAGTCCGATTGCCACAAACCGCGCGCTTTGGCTACGGCATCCAGGCGGCTGACCAGTTGGGGGTCAAGATCGTAAGTCCGGTTCACGCTTCTCTAAGCTCCATGAGTTTCGATATCCAATTTCAAGGCGTCGAAGCCGCGCCCGAGACAACCAGCGCGGCCAGTTCGGCGCGCGTCATCGTCTCAACCGGCGTGCTGGCCAGCCGCTTCGACATTGCGCGGCGCATCGCCAGACCAGCGCGCCGAAGATCGTCAGGCAGCGTGTAGACCTCGCCGGCCGCCGCAGCTTCGAGGGCTTGGCGGCTCTCTGGCGTTTCCAGCCAGGCCCGCAAGGGCGCCGCCGCTTCGGCGCCGCTGGACGTTGCCAGCCGGCCCTCCAGCAGGGCCAGGCGTCTGGCGTTCCTGGCGTTCATCAACGTTGGCCCTCCAGCTTGGGGCGCGCCGGGGGAAACTCGAAAGCGCCGGCCTCCGGGTGCATCTTCCAGCGGTGCAAGTCGCCTGTCATAGCGTGATTCCAGGCCAGCTCGTAAGCCGCCTGGCGCGACAGACCATGCTGGAAGAGCAGATCATGCAGCGCGTCGACCGCCTGGACATAGCCGTCGACATAGCCGCGGCGGTACTCGCGCTCTCTCTGTTGTTCAGGGGGCAGGTCTGCCAGTTGTCTGGCCAGGTCTGCGTAGGTCACTGGTTCAGGGTCCATCGGGTTAGCCTCTCTGGTGCTTTTACACACTCCGAATTCTGGAAATTATCGGGTGTCAACTCTGGCGTGACACCCCCTCCAGACGCGATTCTACAATCCTTGTATTTGCGGTGTAACCAGTGTAACCGTGTAACCATGATTATTTGCGCTCGCGCGTCAAGTTGGGTCTCTTCTATAGAGCACGGAAATTGAACCGTGAATTTTTGGTTACACCTGGATACACCTGTTAGTGCTTGGTTACACCGTTTCAGCTTGGTTACACGGATACACCTGTTTTTCTTGGTTACACGGATACACTGGATACACGTGTATCCAAGCCTTTGTCAGAATTGGGGCGCTTCCCTCGTCTGGTCGTCTTCGTCGGCCATCTGGTCGATAGATGACGACTTCAGCGCCAGAAACCGCCGTTGCGTTCGGTCGGACAGCTTGTGAACAACGGCCGTCTTGTCCCTATCCTGGCGCGCCAGATAGGCGCCGCTGCGCAGTTGGGCATACAGCCCGTTGGTCTCAATCGGCCGGCTCAATCCCTGGCGTTGCAGCCATTGACGCACTGCCGGCAGCGCCAGCGCCGGGTCTAGCAGAACCTCGTTCTCCCGGCGATAGCCGATCAATCGGGCGCCAGGTTTTTCCGCACTACAGCCGGCCAGCGGTGGGCAGCTCTTGCCGGCTTCGACGGGCACCAGTTCCACCTCACGCTGGTCCAACAGCGCTGCGATGGCAGACAGGAAGAGCACCGCGCTGGACTCCTCATCGATCATCCCGGCCTGCGCCGCTGCGATGGCCTCCAGTGCGTCTTGCGTCGCCTCCAGCCAGGCCGTTGCCTGGTCATCTGTCCAGCCGACCGTGCGCAGGAAGCGGGTCAGCAGCATGGCCCCGGTTTCCAACAGGGCGCAACTGGAGGCCACGCGGCCGGCGTCGTTCACTCGTGTGCGGCCCGCGAGATGCGCCAGATAGCGGAGTCGAGCTTCGTTGAAGGACTCGCCGATCAACGCGCCGAGGCCGTCTTGGCTCTCTGCTAGCCAGCCTATGTAACGCGCCGTGAGCGTTGACAGCACGGGCAGCGCCGTTTCGGCTTCCCGGAAAGCTACCTCGTTGAAGCTCTCCCCTTCGACGGGGATAAACAGCGCTCTGGCAGCCACGGACGCCTCCCCTGCCGGCAGGTCTTCCCCGTTGCTGACCATCAGGCTGGCAATGTGCGGCGAACCAATCAGCCCGGACCCGCTGCGATTGCTGCGCACTCTCGGCCTGCGATCTGCCCAGCGTTGCATGGTTTTGACCGCAACGCGGGGATCACACGTCGAGGCCTTCAGGTCATCGATGCACACCACGCAATCCCGTAGCGAGCTGGCCACGATCTCGATAGCCGTCTGTGTCCAGCCCCATGAGAGCGCCGGCCTGTCCAGGCCATAAAACCCTTGAAGGATCCGAGCCGAGCGAGTTTTGCCCTTACCGGTCACGCCCATGAGATGCAGAACGGGTAGCTCAGTGATGGGCGCCCAGCGCAGGGCCGGCGCCAGGGCAACAGCCGCCAACTGTGGCAGCATGACCCGATCACCTAAGCAGGCCCGCACAGGCCCGGAAAGCGCAGCGATAGCCGTCGCCAGGGCTTCGTCGCCATCGTCGCGCGGCCCAAAGTTGGAAAGGGGATAGCAGCCTGTGCCGGCAGCCATGTTGGACAGGTCCACAGTAACAGGGTCATCTGTGCCGATGGCGCCGCCCGCCGACAGGTAGACCAGCCG
>CAZVGR010000214.1:0-3011 GCA_964626845.1 uncultured Anaerolinea sp. | reverse complement strand
TGGGATCCATGATGCTAGACATTGGTGGTTGCTCCTTGTAGGAATTCTTTCAGATGACAAATCGTCGTGTTGTGATGGTTCTGGAGGAACTCAGGGGAACTGAGGGGAACTCGACAACTCCGAAGTTCCTCTAGCTCCTCTAGCTGCGCTCGTTCAAAATCTCGATGATCTTGCGGGCGAACTGATGGCAGTGGCCGCCCGTGCGCGCCGTCACCAGGTCGCCATCCACCACCACATCCTGGTCGGTGTAGATGGCGCCCATGTTGCGGATGTCGCCGTACAGGTTGGGATGGCCGACGACCGGCCGGCCCCGCACCAGCTCAGGCATGGGAGAGATCAGCCACATGCCGTGGCAGATGATGCCCTTGAGGATGCCCGGCTCGGCAAAGGCGCGGGCGATGAACTGCACGGCCGGCGCAGGCTCACCCAGCGTCTCGCTGTAGCGCAGCCGATCCGACACAAAAGCGGAAGGAACGATGATCGCGTCGAAGCTGCGCAGCTCCTCATCGCTCATGCCCTCGAAGCTCTCGCTACAATAAAAAGGCGCCTTATACTCGTGCCCCGTGAAGGTCAGCCCCGGCTGGCCCCACAGGCGGCTCAACCAGTGTACCTCATACCCTTCTTCGGCGAAGCGATGCTCGTAGTAGAAGATCTCCTTCTCGTAGAAGTCGCTCTCGATCAGGATGCCGAGTTTCTTGTTTGCTGCCATGTGCCTACTCCGTGCGTAACGAGTAATGCGTAATGCGTAACCAGAGTGCGTATGCGAAGCCTGTTACGCATCACGCATTACGGGTTACGCCAGACTCCCGTCAGGATACTGCACCATCCCCGCAAAGTGGATGGCGATCTTGCCGTCGCGCAGCACCCAACTGTCGGCGAAGCGCATCTCGGCCTTCTGGCCGCCGGCGGTCATGGTGATCTGCTCGGTGATCATCAGGGTCTGCGGGTCGTCGGTCTCGCCCCAGAAGACGATGTCGGTCTCCAGACCCTCGATGCCCAGAATGCCCTGCATGTGCTCGCGCAGTTGCTCCTGGCCCTTGTAGATGATCGGCGTCTTCATGAAGCTGCTGATCAGCAGGCAGTCGTCGGTATACTGGTCGCACAAGGCGTCGATGTTCTTGTCCAGAATGAACTGGATGTGCTCGCGATACATGCGGCCCAGGGGGGTGTCGGGTACGTTTTTCATGGGAGGAGTCTCCGTTTGCTTGATTGGTTTCTTGCGTGACGAGTAATGCGTAATGCGTAACCCGGAACGCGCTTCTTGGGAGGTGTCTCCGCTTTCTTGATTGGTTTCTTGCGTGACGACTGATGCGTAATGCGTAACCCGGAACGCGCTGTGCATATGCGCTCCGGTTACTCGTTACGCATTACTCGTTAGAATCATCTCCGCCGCGCGCCAGCCGATCATGAAACACGCCGCCACGGTGTTGCCGCTGGTGACGGTGGGCATGACCGAGGCGTCGGCCACGCGCAGGCCCTCGACGCCGTAGACGCGCAATTGCGGGTCGACCACGGCCATGGCGTCGCGGCCCATCTTGGCCGTGCCGGCCGGATGCCACAGCGTGGAGCTCTGCGAGCGGATGAACGGCTCCAGGTCGGCGTCCGCGCCGGGCAGGATCTCGACCTCGTTCAGGTCGCTGAAGGCCGGCGTGTTGGCGATGGCCCGGATGGTCTCGATGGCTTGCACGAAAGCCTGCACGTCGGCCGGGTCGCTCAAGTAGTTGGGGTCGATCACCGGCGGGTCCAGCGGGTCAGCCGAGCGCAGCGTCACCTGGCCGATGCTGGCGGGCTGCACCAGGATAGGCAGGAAGATGCAGGTCGCGAAGGGAATGTTCAGGAGCGGCGCCAGCGGCGCCGGGATGCTGGGCGTGAAGTTGAGCTGCATGTCGGGCGGCGCGGCGTCCATACCGGCGCGGGTGCGCAGGAAGAGCACGTTGCCGGTCAGCAGCGTGGTCATGGGCGCGTCGGTCTTGCGCTTGAAGGCCACGGAAAGCTGCACGTGGTCTTGCAGGTTCTGGCCCACGCCCGGCAGGTCAGCCACCACGTCGATGCCATGGGCGGCCAGGTGGCTGGCCGGGCCGATGCCGGACAGCATCAGCACCTTGGGCGTCTGCAACGCGCCGGCGCTGACCACCACCTCGCGCCCGGCGTGCGCCTGCTTCAGCTCGCCGTCTTGCAGGTACTCAACGCCCACAGCGCGCTTGCCCTCGAACAGGACGCGCGTGGCGTGCGCGCCGGTCTCGATGTGCAGGTTGGGCCGGTCCATGATCGGGTCCAGGAAGATGGTAGCCGCGCTGGCCCGCTTGCCGGCCGGGTCGATGTGGAACTGCAACAGGCCCGCGCCGTTCTCCTGCCGCGCGCCGTTGGTGTCCCAGTAGGGACCGTCGTAGCCCACCTGGGTCGCGCCGACCATGAACTCCTCGGACACCATCACTGGATCGGGGCAGTCCACCACCGGAATCGGCCCGCCCACGCCGTGAACGTCGGACTCGCCGCCGGCGTAGTCCTCCAGCGCTTTGAAGGCCGGCAGCACGTCGGCGTAGCTCCAGCCGTCCGCGCCCAGCGCGTTCCACATGTCGTAGTTCAGCCGGTTGCCGCGCACGTACATCATGGCGTTGACCGACGTGCTGCCGCCCAGCACCTTGCCCTGGTTGATGACCAGGTTGCGGCCGGCCATGCCTGGCTGCGCCTCGGTGCCCAGGTTCCAGTCGATCTCCGAGCCCCACAGCGACACGAAGCCGCCGGGATCGGCGATGGCCGGGTTGACAGCGGCTGGGCCGGCCTCCAGCACCAGCACGCGGCAGGCTGGATCGGCGCTCAGGCGGTTGGCAACGACCGCGCCCGAAGCGCCGCTGCCGATGACGATGTAATCGAAGGATTGGTGTGAGGACATGTTGTGCTCCTTTTAGGAAGCGGGTGACTTCCAGACCTTTCGGGTTTTTGAAACCCGAAGATACCATCTTGCACTACATCCTGCGCAGCCGTTGTAACGCAAGATGCCATCTTGCGCT
>CAZVGR010000213.1:0-3218 GCA_964626845.1 uncultured Anaerolinea sp. | reverse complement strand
AACAGCGAATGGTCGGAGTGAATGGAGATACCACAGCGAATGATAACAGCGAATGCGGAGGCAGTGCAGCGGCTGCGGGTCACATTCAGCCAGGGCGGCGCGCTGCGCTATGTGGGCCACCTGGACGTGGTGCGGACCTGGGAGCGCGGGCTGCGCCGCGCCCGCGTGCCGCTGGCCTACTCGGGCGGCTTTCATCCCGGGCCGCGGCTCTACTTCGCCTCCGGCCTGCCGCTGGGCGCCACCGGCCGCGCTGAGATCGTCGACGTGCTGCTGACCGAAGCGATGGCGCCGGAGGCGTTTCTGGCTGCGGTCGGGTCGCATCTGCCGGCCGGGCTGGCCCTGAGCCAGGCCGAGGAAGCGCCGCTCAAGACGCCAGCCTTGCAGGGCCTGCTGCAGGCCAGCGTCTGGCAGGTAGACGTGCAGAGCGACGAGCCGCCGGCCGCGCTGGCCGATCGCAGCGCAGCGCTGCTGGCGCAAGAGACCATCGCCGCCCGCAAGCGCCGCAAAGGCCGGCTGGCCGAGTATGATCTGCGGCCGCTGATCCTGGACGTGATCTATGCCGGCCAGCCGGAGCCGGGCTGGCATCGCCTGGCCATGACCCTGCGCAGCGAGCCCAGCGCCACCGGCCGCGCCGACGCCGTGCTGGCTGCGCTGGGACTGGGCGAAGCCGTAGCGCGCATCGAACGCGTGCAACTGGTCTTCACACCGGAGGTCGTGGGTGCTTCTGCGGCAATCCCCCCATTGAACAATATCCAGCCGGCTGAGCAGTTAGGGGTGACAGTTGAAAGCTGACGCCGCTCGTTTTGACAGCAAGCGCAGAATGAATATAATCTGTTGGTTAGTTGCCAGGCCGGCAAAAGCGGCCTGGTCTTTATGTGCCTGGCGCAGGCCGGATTTCATACCAGACTGTGCAAACGCATGGTCCAATACCCTGGCCGGCATCGCTCCCTAAGCGTCGATATGGTCGAACGCGATGCCCGGAAGGAGAGAATATGTACGCAGTGGTTCGAACTGGTGGTAAGCAATATCGGGTCGCTCCCGGCGACTGGCTGGACGTAGAGACGCTGGCCGGCGAGGTCGGCGAGCAGTTGACTCTGGACGATGTCCTGTTGGTTCACGATGGCACGCAGGTTGTTATCGGCCAACCGGTAGTCAAGGGCGCCAAAGTGACTGCGACCGTCAAAGCGCAGCACCGCGGCAAGAAGATCATCGTCTTCAAGTACAGACCGAAGCAGCGCTATCGCGTCAAGACCGGGCATCGCCAGAACCTGACCCGGTTGCACATCGACGCCATTGAGATGTAGGAACGAGGAGAGATAAGATGGCTCACAAAAAAGGCGGCGGCAGCAGCAAAAACGGTCGCGATAGCCAGGCGCAGCGCTTGGGCGTCAAGCGCTACGACGGCCAGTACGTAACAGCAGGATCGATCCTGGTGCGCCAACGCGGCACCCAGTTCCTCGCTGGCGAGAACGCCGGGCTCGGCCGCGATCACACCGTCTTTGCCACGGCAGACGGTTTTGTGAAGTTCGAGTTCGTGCGCAAGGACAAGAAACAAATCAGCGTGTATCCCGAACGCGTCGGTTAGCTGGGATCGAGGCAGAACTAATGAAGCAAGGTATTCACCCAACGTATTACCCTGATGCCCAGGTGATCTGCGCCTGCGGCAACACCTGGACCACCGGCTCAACCAAGAAGATGATCCGCACCGACGTCTGCTCGGCCTGCCATCCCTTCTTCACCGGTGAACAGCGCATCGTGGACACGGCCGGCCAGGTCGACCGCTTCATGCGCCGCTTGCAGCAGGCCGAGGAGCGCGCCGCTCAGGTGCAGGTGCAGCAGAAGGCTGAAGAGGCCGCCCGCAAGGCTGCGGCCCAGGCACGCGCCCGCGGCGAAAGCGCTAAGAAGGCTAAGCAGATCGGCGAGCGCGCCGCTGAGGATGTGATCGCTGCGCTCGGCCAGGGCAGCGCCGCAGTAGAAACGGCAGCAGCCGTTGCTGAACCGGCTGTAGAATAAGGCAGCATTGACGCCAAGACAACAAGGGGCAGACAAGTTCTGCCCCTTTTGCTTGCCCAGCAGGAGGAGGTCGTCCGTATGCCCCACTTTCAACCCCGCGGCGGCTGGATCGAGGTGATCTGCGGCAGCATGTTCTGCGGCAAGACGGAGGAACTGCTGCGCCGCGTGCGTCGCGCCGTCATTGCCCGCCAACGCATCCAGGTCTTCAAGCCAGCCATCGACCACCGCTACGGCATCAGCCGCGTCGCCTCCCACAATGGCCTGGCCTGGGACAGTGAAGCGGTCGAGAGCTCGGCGCAGATTCTCGAGCGCCTCAAGCCTGACACCACCATCGTGGCCATCGACGAGGTGCAGTTCTTCGACGAGGGCGTGGCCGACGTGTGCAACCAACTGGCCCAGCGCGGCCTGCGGGTGATCTGCGCCGGGCTGGATCTGGACTTCCGCGGCGAGCCCTTCGGCCCCATGCCGCGGCTGATGGCCCAGGCCGAGCTGCTGGACAAGCTGCACGCCATCTGCGTGGTCTGCGGCGCGCCGGCCAGCCGCACGCAGCGCCTGATCGACGGCCAGCCGGCCCGCTTCAGCGAACCGGTGATCGTCATCGGCGCGGCTGAAAAGTACGAGGCCCGCTGCCGCGACTGCCACCAGGTGCCCCGCTGAACGCTCTTCGACCCGCAAGCCCGTAGCCGCCGCAAAACATGAAGCGTGAGCATGCCCTTGCGGGTGTGCTCACGCTTCACGTTTTAGCGTAAAGGTTACTACTCAGCCATAGGTGCCGGGCACTTGAAATCTGCGCCTGCAAGGGTGTCTGCCGAGCTTATTCACGCTGTGCAGGGGCTGCAAGTGCCCGGCACCTGAGTAGTAACGCGCAAAGAACACTGAACGGGCTCGGTCAGGAGACCGGCCCGAGCGACTCTCAGGTTAATGGGGTGAGTTGATCGAGCACCGTCTGTAAATCGGCCGGCAACAGCGACTCTACTTCGATGCGTTGTCCGGAGATGGGATGGATGAAGGCCAGCCGGTGGGCGTGCAGGAACTGGCGCGGGCAGGGAATGCGCTGCTTGCGGCGGCCGTAGATGCGATCCCCCACCACGGGATGCTTGATGAAGGCCATATGCACGCGAATCTGGTGCGTGCGGCCGGTGAACAGGTCAACATCCAGCAGGCTGAACTCGTGGCGCTGCTGGCTCATGGCCGACACGTAGCTC
>CAZVGR010000212.1:0-3417 GCA_964626845.1 uncultured Anaerolinea sp. | reverse complement strand
CGAGGCGGCCCGGTTTCCAGCCCGGGCCGCCATCAGGGGGTCAGCGCCGCTGCCAGGTTCCGTCCGACAAGAGCGTCACGAAGAGCGGCGAGAAGGAGGGATCAGTGGCCCAGTTGAAGAGCTGATCATGGCACGAGGGCGTCGGGTTGCTGCGGAAGATCACACCTCGGGCGAAGGGCTGGATCGTCGCGCAGAAGCCCTTCTCGGGCGCTGTCGCCCAGCCAACGGCGCTGGCCGGTCCGCCCAGCTTGTCGAACCAGACAAAGCCAAACCCGCGCACCGGCTCGACGCGGCCTGCAGGCGGCGTCAGCCCGCGGCCGTCGGGGAAGCTGCCGTTCCACCTCCATGCATCCCCGCCGGTTGTCCAGTTGCCCTGCGCAGCATTGGTCCCGTTCTGCCAGTTCAGCACGTAAGTCCAGTCCAGATCGTTGCGCCAGAACATCGAGCCGCGCTCGAAGGGCTGCCAGGCCGCCCAGACCACCGCAGAGGCAGCCGTTGGGCAGCCAAGGCTTCCCAGTTCCCAGGCAGGCGCCAGCGCCGGGTCTGTCGCAAGGGCGCAGGCACGGGTGGGAGAAGCTGTTGGCGAGGGCGTCCAGGTGGCTGACGGCGTGGGCGAGGGCGTCCACGTGGCTGACGGCGTCGGCGAAGGCGTCCACGTCGCCGTGGGAGGGGTGGCGATGGACAGACTGCCCTCTGCGATGGGTATCTTGGTATCAATGACCGTCTGCGCGAAGTTGCCCAGCTAGCTTGTAGCCCAGGATCTCGGCGCGCACCCCGGCCCGGCAGCGCAGGCCGCCGTACAGCCTCCACGGCGGGCTGCGCTGGATGTTCACGTCGAGCCCGAAGTTGCCGTCCAGGCTGGCCCACGGGCCGCCGACGCCGTAGATCAGCACGGCAAGCTGGACCGAGCCGTAGGCGCCTACCTGCAGGTTGCCGGTAACCTGGGGCGGCAGATACTTGAAGTCGTTCTTGAACTGGGCAATCGGCTGCCACCGCTTGTTCTCGTAACGCACGCCAGCCGACGCGCTGAAGGTCTGCGTCACTCCGGCCACAAAGCCAACGTGCGCCGTGCCATCCAGGCCCACGTTGACCGTCAGGATAGGAGTGAGGACGACCGGCACCGGCCCGATCATGAACGTGATAGGGTTCAGCGGAAAGTAGGCGACCTGCACTTCCTCACGCACGTTGAGCAACGGTACGTCGCCGCTGATCCTCAGGTTCACCGTTTCATTGGCGCTGGCCACGACAGACAGTCTCTCGATTTGGAACCAGGCGATCTTCAGGTCGAAGTCCAGGCGCGTGGTGAAGTCCAGCGCGCCGTCGGCCCGGATCTGGTCACTGGTGGTGCTGTGATCGCCGTCCAGGTCGAGCAGCACCACGTCGACCAGGGCCACGTGCCAGTTGGTAGGGAGGGCGGGAGGCGCAAGCGAGGACAGCTCCACGCCCGGCCGCTTCCAGCCGGCGCGGACGTCGGTTGGCTTGAGGTCCTCCGTGATCGCCAGGGCGCCGGTGTCGATCGCATCCTCCAGCCGGGCCGGCGCGGTGAGTACAATCACCTGCCCGCCGTCGGTGGTGATCGACTCCACCCGGCGCAGAAAGCCGTCGGGCGCCTGGTCCGAAACGTCCCCCACGATCACGTCGTTCTGTTTAAGCGAGGCGAGCTGCTCGCTGCTTTCGGCGAAGGTGAAGACGGCCAGGTCATCGGAGATCGAGGTCAGGTTGGCAAGCTCTGTGTCAGCCAGCACCTGAGTGGTATCGGGGATGACGACGGCGTCCTCGGGCAGGGTCGTGGGGGTGAACGTGGCTGCTGCTTGCGCCTGGGCCGTCTGCGTGGCGTAGATCGCAGCTAACTCTTGCGCCACCTGAGCCGCGTCCGGCGTCGGCTGCGCACAGCCTGATAAGAGTCCAGCTAGTAGCATCGATACAAGCAACCAAGTCCAGAGGACTCTTCGGGTTCGATCGTGCTTGTCCATGTGCTATCCTCTGCATTCCAGGCTACCCCAGGGTATCCCGCTCCTGGATAGCCTTGATCATGCCGTCCTGTCGAGCGGATTCAGGATGTATTTGGCAATCGAGAACAGGGCCAGTTGCCTGGTTGTCTTGCCGGTCAATCACACTCTTGGCCTTTTGCACCTCCATGATTATCCAACGGCGTTCATGGCCGAAGTCTCGAACTCCGACTTCACGCCGCCGCAGTAAGAAGCCTTTCTACATCCATTATACACCCGTAGTCAAGAGTCTGTGAGAGGGTCATGAGCTGGGTTTCTGTGACCTCCCCTGGCGCGCTCAGCACTGCACGCGAATAGTGGCTCAGGCCGGCTGCACTGACCCCTCTGGAACGCAGACAAACTCAGTAGCTCACGATTCTCACGCAAAGCCGCCAAGAATCTCCGCCACTTGCGGTCCTTGCGTCGTTAAGTGAGACAACAAGCATGAAGTACTGAATTTGGGAGACTGTCTTTGCGCGAGCCTCACCGCGACCCCGCCAGCGCCTCAAACCCCGACACAATGTCCAGCAACTCGGCCGTGATGCCGGTCTGGCGCAGTTGGTGGTACTCGGTGTTGAGGTCCTCCAGCCGCTCGCCGATGTTGCGCTCGGCGGCCTGCATGGAGGCCAGCCGGCTGGCGTTCTCGCTGGCCATGCTCTCGGCCAGCGCCTTGTACAGCCCCACGAAAAGCTGCTGGTAGGTCAGCCCGGAGAAAAGCGCGTCCCAGTCCATGCTGAAGGTGGGCAGGACGCGCGTGGGCCAGGGCCGGTCGCTCAACGCCTCCAGCAGCTCCAGGTCGATGGGCAGCAGGGTCACGAAGTGTGGCGCATAGGCCACGTTGGAGATGGGATGGTTGGCGAAGATCACCACCTGCTGCACGGCCAGCTCGGCCCGCCAGCGCTCGATGTGCAGCAGCAGCCGCTGCACGGTGGGGGTGATGGCGCTGGCGCTGCCCGGCACCGGCAGCACGTCGTCCACCGGCTGTTTGGCCAGCTCCAGGCTGCTGGCCGCGCGCAGCCCTACGGCCAGCACCGAGCGCAGCTCCGCCCGCGGTTGGAGCTGTTGCATGGTCTCCAGCGCGTAGCTGGCCACCCGCTCGTTGAACTGGCCCACCAGCCCCTGGTCAGAGCCGAAGACCAGCGCGCCCAGCCGGCCCCCCGGCCGCGGCCGCTGGAGCTGCACCTCCTCCGGGCGATGCTGGATCACCACCTGGAAGGCCAGCTCCAGGGTGCGGCCATAGCCGGCCAGCGCCTGCACGGCCCGCTCGTACTGGGTGATGTTGGCCGCAGCCAGCGCTTTCATGGTGCGCACGATGGACTGCAAATCTTCGGCGGCCTTGATGCGGCGTTGCAGTTGTTCGGTGGTGATCATGGGATCATGCTTGGCCGCGAATTTCGCGAATTTAGCGAATTGTTCCGGAGAATTCGCT
>CAZVGR010000211.1:0-3635 GCA_964626845.1 uncultured Anaerolinea sp. | reverse complement strand
GCCTCGGCCGCGATGGCCGCCGCCGTCAACGGGTTGTCGCCGGTGATCATCACCGTCTTGATGCCCATCTTGCGCAGGTGGGCGAAGCGCTCGTGGATGCCGCCCTTGACGATGTCCTTGAGGTGGATCACGCCCAGGGCCGAGCCGTTGCGGGTCACCACCAACGGTGTGCCGCCGCTGCGCGCGATGTCGTCCACGGCCGGCCGCAGCCCGGGCGGCACAGGCTGGCCTGCGTTCTGGATCAGCGCCAGCATGGTGTCGGGCGCGCCCTTGCGGATGCTGACGCCGTCCAGGTCCACGCCGCTGATGCGGGTCTGCGCGCTGAAGGGCACGAAATGCAGCCCGTCGTGGTGGTCCGCGCCTGCGCCCACCGGCCGGCCGCGCAGTCCGAACTGCTCCTTGGCTAGCACGACGATGCTGCGGCCCTCGGGCGTCTCGTCGGCCAGCGAGGCAAGCTGGGCCGCGTCGGCCAGATCGCGCGCGTCAACGCCATCCACTGGGGTGAAAGCCACAGCCTGCCGGTTGCCCAGCGTGATGGTGCCGGTCTTGTCCAGCAGCAGCACGTCCACGTCGCCGGCCGCCTCGACCGCCCGGCCCGACATGGCGATGACGTTGCGCTGGATCATGCGGTCCATGCCGGCGATGCCGATGGCCGACAGCAGCCCGCCGATGGTGGTGGGGATCAGGCAGACCAGCAACGCGACCAGCACGGTGATCGTCACCGGCGCACCCTGCCCGGCCGCCTCAACGCTGTAAAGCGAAAAGGGCAGCAGCGTCACGCACACCACCAGGAAGATGATGGTGAAGGCGGCCAGCAGGATGTTAAGCGCGATCTCGTTGGGCGTCTTCTGCCGCTTGGCGCCCTCGATCAGGCCGATCATGCGGTCGAGAAAGCCCTCGCCGGGGTTGGCCATGACGCGGATCACCAGCCAGTCGGAGAGCAGCCGCGTGCCGCCGGTGACGGCGCTGCGATCGCCGCCCGACTCGCGGATCACCGGCGCGCTCTCGCCGGTCACCGCGCTTTCATCCACCGAGGCGATACCGTCGATCACCTCGCCGTCGGCCGCAATGATGTCGCCGGCCTCGACGAGGAAAGCGTCGCCCTGGCGCAGCGCGGTCGACGAGACCAGGTCGAAGCCCGCGCCGTGTTGCGGCTGGCGCAGCTTTTTGGCCTGCGTCTCGTGGCGGGCGCGGCGCAGTGCGTCGGCCTGGGCCTTGCCGCGACCCTCGGCCAGCGCTTCGGAGAAGTTGGCGAAGAGCACGGTGACCCACAGCCACAGCGTCACCGCGCCGATGAAGCCGGCCGGCGCCTCGCCGCGGCCCAGCAGGGCCTGGATCCACAGCGCCGTGGTCAGCGCGCTGCCCACCTCGACCACGAACATGACCGGGTTGCGCGCCATCCAGCGCGGGTCGAGCTTACGCACGGCGTCCACAGCCGCGCGGCGCATCATCGGCCCGCGGCTGGCGGTGGTTTTTTTGGGATGGGAGGAACTCGTCATTGCAGGCAACCGAAGGAAGAATCACATCGCCAGCATCAGGTGCTCGACGATGGGGCCGAGCGCCAGGGCGGGCAGGAAGTTCAGCGCGCCGACCACCAGCACGATCACCACCAGCCAGCCAACGAAGAGCGGTGTGTGGGTGGGCAGGGTGCCGGCCGTGGCCGGGACGCGCTTCTTGCGCGCCAGCGAGCCGGCCAGGGCCAGCGTGGCCGTGATCAGCCAGAAGCGCGCGATCAGCATGGCCAGCGCGCCGAACACGTTGTAGAAGGGCGTGTTGGCCGCCAGCCCGGCGAACGCGCTGCCGTTGTTGTTGCCGGTGGACGCGAAGGCGTAGAGCACCTCGCTGAAGCCGTGCGGGCCGGGGTTGAGGATCGACGACCGCCCGGCGTCAGTCAGGACGGCCAGCGCGGTCAGCCCCAATACCGTGAGCGGCATGATGAGAATCAGCAGGGCCGCCATCTTGATCTCGAAGGCCTCGACCTTCTTGCCCAGGTACTCTGGCGTGCGGCCCACCATCAGCCCGGCCACGAAGACCGCCACCAGCACGAAGGCCAGCATGCCGTACAGCCCCGACCCAACGCCGCCGAAGATCACTTCGCCGAGGAGTATCATCAACAGCGGGACCAGCCCGCCCAGCGGCGTGAACGAGGCGTGCATGGCGTTGACCGAGCCGTTGGACGCGGCTGTGGTGGCCGTGGCCCACAGCGCCGAGTTGGCGACGCCGAAGCGCAGCTCTTTGCCCTCCATGTTGCCGCCCGGAGCTAGCGCCGACGCGGCCTGGTCGACGCCCAGGGCCGTGAGCCGCAGGTTGCCGGCCGCCTCGGCTGCATAGGCCGCGACTACCAGCACGACGAAGATCGCCAGCATCGCGGCCAGCAGCGCCCAGCCCTGGCGCGTCTCGCCCACCATCTGGCCGAAGGTATAGCACAGCGCGGCCGGAAGGAGCAGGATAGCCAGCATCTCCAGCAAGTTGGAGATGGGCGTGGGGTTCTCGAACGGGTGCGCCGAGTTGACGCCGAAGTAGCCGCCGCCGTTGGTGCCCAGTTGCTTAATGGCGATCTGCGATGCGGCCGGTCCTAGCGCCAGCGTCTGCTGCGTGACTGCATTACCCTGCGCGTCCACGGCGGGCTGAACCAGCGCGGCAGAGACGGAAGGTCCAAGGGACTGGACGACGCCTTGCGAGACCAGCGCCAGAGCCAGCAGCAACGCCAGCGGCAGCAGAATGTACAGCACGCCACGCGTCATATCGACCCAGAAGTTGCCGACCGTGTCGGCCGAGGGGCGGGCCAGCCCGCGGATGAAGGCCACGAGCACGGCCATGCCGACCGCGGCCGAGGCGAAGTTTTGCACCGTCATGCCCAGCATCTGGGTCAGGTAGCTCATGGTGGTCTCGCCGCTGTAACCCTGCCAGTTGGTGTTGCTGACGAAGCTGACTGCGCTGTTAAGCGCCGAGTCAGGCGAAACTGCGCCCAGTCCCTGCGGGTTGAGCGGCAGCAAGCCCTGTAGCCGCTGCAAGGCATACAAGAACGCGATGCCCAGTACGCTGAACAGCAGAAGCGTCAGGACGTAATGCTTCCAGTCCATCTCCTGCTCCGGATCGACGCCCAGCAGTCGGAATGCCAACCGCTCCACAGGACCCAGGATCGGGCTGAGCAGCGTGCGCTCGCCCTGATAGACACGCGCCATGTAGCCGCCCAACGGCTTGGCAAGCAGGACGATGATGAGCAGATAGAAGGCGATGAGAAGCAGGCCGCTGGTGGTCATAAACCCTCCTCGCCGGTCTAGCCGAACCACTCCGGCTTGAGCAGGGCAAATGCGAGATAGATCAGCAGCGCCAGGGCAATCAAGCCGGCGATGAGATAGATGGTCATGACGCCACGGACTCCATCAGGCGCTCGCACAGCGCCACAAAACCCACGTTGATGGCAAAAAAGATCACAACCAAAGCGACCATCAAGATATCGTTCATCGTTCACAACTCCTTGTGTCCATTGCTAACATCTTGAGTCTAGCGCATGTTGCATCAAGTTGGGGACAAAACAGCACGAACCCGCATCAAGAAAAGGTCAAGACAGGGCGTTACTGCTCAGCCGGCCGGTCAGAAACCGGGTTTTTCTCGTTGGGCAATGATTTCTG
>CAZVGR010000210.1:0-3648 GCA_964626845.1 uncultured Anaerolinea sp. | reverse complement strand
TGGGGCGATTTGCCAAATCGCCCTACACCCCCGCCGTCGCCCTCCCCACTGTGGGGCGATTTGGCAAATCGCCCCTCCGGGCAACCGGTTTGACCTGCACTGCCAGCGGCGGTAATATAAGACCAACGCACTGCCGCGCCCTGACCATCCCGGAGTACTTCTTATGCGCACAACGAACAAGCAACCAGTGGACGCTATCGACTTGGCCTACGGCGAGGCCGGCCACGGCCCGCCGCTGGTCTTGCTGCACGGGCTGGGCAGCAGCCGCAACGACTGGCTCATGCAACTGCCAGTGTTCATCCCGCGCTTTCGCGTCATCGCCCTGGACCTGCGCGGGCACGGCGGCTCCCCCAAGCCGGCCGGCCCGTATCACATGGAGCTACTGGCGGCCGACGTGGCCCGGCTGCTGCGCCGCATCGACGCCCACCCGGCCCACGTGCTGGGCATCTCGCTGGGCGGCGCGGTGGCCCAGCAGGTTGCGCTGGATTATCCGGAGCTGGTGCGCAGCCTGGTGCTGGTCAACACGGCCGCGCGCTTGATCTCCGCAAGCTGGCAGCAGCGCATGCTGGGCGTGCGGCGTCTGGCCGGCGTCTATCTGGGGGGCATGGACCGGGTGGCCGAGACAGTGGCCGGGCGCCTTTTCCCCAGGCCAGAGCAAGCCCAGTTGCGGCGGGAGGCGACCGAGCGCATCAGCCGCAACGACCCGGCCGCCTATCGGGCGACGCTGTGGGCCATCGCCCGCTTCGACGTGCGGGCGCGGCTGGGGGAGATCGCCTGTCCTACCCTCCTCGTGGCCGGCGACGCCGACAGCACCGTGCCCCTGGCGTCCAAGCGGCTGCTGGCCGAGCGCATCCCCGGCAGCCGGCTGGAGATCATCGCCGGCTCCGGCCACGCCACGCCGGTGGACCAGCCGGAGGCGTTCAATCGGGTGGTGTTGCAGTTTCTGGAGATAGTGCCAAAGTACTATTGACGACCGTGCAGCGTTCTGCTAAACTCGCCATGCGCACTCTGCCCCAGGCAAGGCATTTCATGACTGGTCGCAATCCTGACACTATTGTTCAGGCAGTCGTGGGACGAGGCTCCAGGAATGGCATCAATCTCTACCAGCGCCAAACACCGTTCGCTGCACTGATAGGCACAACAACATCGACCGCCTGGCAAATGCATCTTGCGGAGTGACCACATGGAACGATTCTTGATCACATTGCTTTTCGTTGTTGCCATACCTGGCCCTTGGTGGGTGATCCTTATCTCCGCTAATTTCGATTGGCCCGTGAGAGCAAAGCAGGCGGTAGCACTTCTTTTCATGGGATTGTTCACTGGGCTAATGGCATGGATCCTGTTCAGCGAGATAAGAGGTGATCGTGGATTGGTAATGGGGGTGAAAGTGTTTGTGCTGGGCTACTTTTTGATCGGACTCTATACCGCCTATAACGGTTGGCCTCGAGGGGGGAGACCAACCGAGCGGGTGACTGACATCCGTACGACACTCGAAGAAGCGATTGAGGACATGGAAGATCCCATGAGATTATCGTCAGGGGAGCGTCTTGAACATCTCAATCCGCGGGAAGGAACTTACAGCCATCATCTGGTGCGCTATGCCGACGGGTCGTGGCTGGAATGGCTCAACCCCATCAATGAAGATGGTACTCCGGATGTCTCGGTTTTCGCCGTGTACAGCAACAATCGGGCTATGGTGAAGTTGCTCGCCAAGGCGTTGTCACCATCGTGTAATGTGGAACGTACTGATCATCCACTGTGGCATGCTCAGCACTGATAGATTGAACCACGCGCCAGCGCGCCGCTGGTGCCAGCGGCGCTGGGTCTTGATCTGTGTGTCGACCCTGGGGCGAGACGCGCGTCACCACCGGCACGACACCGACCACGTGGCGCTTTACAGGACAGCGGGAAGATGCTACAATCGGGCTGTATTACTTCAATGCGCGGTACCTCGATCCGCACATAGGCCGCTTCGTCCAGCCCGACACCATCGTACCGGAGCCGGGCAATCCCCAGGCGCTGAACAGGTACAGCTATGTTGGGAATCGACCTACCATTCTGATCGATCCGTCTGGGCATTGCAGCACGCCCTCCGCAAATGGCAGCATCGGTTGCACCGGAGTGACAGGCGGCCTCACGGTGCCGTTGATCATCGATCCGGCGACGCAGCCGTTGACCGTCAGTGCGAGCACCGGACCGCAAGATACGCAACAGGCTGTAATGCGTGCGCATCGTACGTCTCCTGACGATGGTGTTTTGCTGATGTACCAGATTCCTGGGTACGCTCATCTCCGTACAGAGATCGTGATTGTTTCGGCTGCCATAGATACTCCTTTGGTCAGCGGGGGCGCTGAAGTGCGACGGGTCTGGACCCCAAGTGCAAGCTTTGAAGAGACCGCACTAAACGGAGCATTAGGACCATTTGGTAGCGAGTGGAGTAGTTCGAAGGGCCAAGTTCAACCCTCCCTTGGTATGAAGATCGCAGGTACCGGCGTGCAATTACAGCCCGGCCAATTGATGGCAGGGATAGTCAACCCAATGGGACCGGGTGGTGTGCGCGCTGGGGCCGAATGGCGTGTCGAGTCGACGAAGACGTTCATTACGACACGGCAGTATCTCGAAGATGTCGGTGGCGTTTCACGATTTGGGACCCGGTTTGCGGGACAAGATGCACGGTTGCTGCGCCAAGACTATCAGCAACGCAGGGGAAGATTGAGTGGGATCGAATATTTGAGGCTCTATATGTACTACTACAGCATTCCGTATGAGGAGCAGCCATGAAACTTCCAGTCCGCACCAGATCTACCCGGGCGTCAATGGTGCTCTGCATGGCCGTCTGCACCTTGACCCTGCTGGCATGCGATGCCCCGTGGCTTTCCGAGGACTCGAATCTCGTCTTGCGCAGGTTCGGCACTGGGATGGTAGATGCGACAGACCTACCCTTTGGATGGGGAGACCGCCGCATGACTGTCGCCGAAGTCCCTGGTGCCATCGGACGTAATGTCACCTACTACGCTGAGGGTCCGGGCCGGTCGTACGTCAATGTGGGCCAGCAGATGAGGATCTACCCGGATGAGAATACAGCGCAAATAGCTTATGAGGAGATCGTGGCGCAAGCATTTCCTGCCAAATCCGCGGATCGCTGGCTGACTCCTACTGAACTGGAATTCACAGGACGTGCAGATCAACTGAAGATCGCCTGCTTGCCAGGTTCGATCAATGGAATGCCATTCCAAGGGTGCAACGTTGTCGCCCGGTACAAAGATATGGTGATGGATTTGACGGCCAATGTGTTCGAGGATCGATGGCTCACCATGGAGCAATTCCGGCGTCTGGTCGAACGGGTCGATGCCAAGATGTATCAGGCGAGCCGGATGCGGCCAGGCGGGCCGTGAACATGCCCATGGTCTAGCTATGCTCCTGGTGCAAGCTTGACCAGTGATCGGCAATGCCTGCAGGTGCATCATCTGGTTGAGACCGATGTCATGCCCGCGGGCGCCACGTCACCGCTAACAGCAGCGGCGGCGAACTGGGCCGCGTGCTGTATCGTCCCTGGGGCGAGACGCGCTTCAGCACCGGCACGACGCCGACCACGGTAGTGTATGACTTTCGGTTGAAATTCAGTTCATCGTTTGTGGATGATTGAAC
>CAZVGR010000209.1:0-3683 GCA_964626845.1 uncultured Anaerolinea sp. | reverse complement strand
TGTGCAGGATGTAGTGCAAGATGGTATCTTGCATTCCGACGGCTGGGCTAGGCGGTGGCGCAAGATGCCATCTTGCGCTACAACGGATGGGCAGGAAGTAGTGCAAGATGGTATCTTGCATTCCGACGGCTGGGCTAGGCGGGAGCGCAAGATGCCATCTTGCGCTACGACGGATGGGCAGGATGTAGTGCAAGATGATATCTTCGGGTTTCCGTGCGTTAACGGCGACTCGTGATTGACCACTCGGCTGTGTTTGCATCGATTCGTGGTCTGCGACGGAAACCCGAAGATTCTGGCGCGCAGCAAGCCGCAAACACGGCCTGGCGCCTCAGTGCTGAAGTAGTGGCGGGGTGGGCTGATGAGCTCACCCCGCTTTTTTTTCATTGGTAGGCCCCCATGCACGCACTCTTCTTCGGCAGCCGCCAGCTACGGCTGGATCAGCACTATCCCGAGCCCGTTCCCGGCCCTGGTGAAGCCCTGGTGCAGGTGTTGCTGGCCGGCATCTGCGCCACTGACCTGGAGATTGTGCGCGGCTATGCCGGTTTCAGCGGTGTTTTGGGGCACGAATTCGTGGGGCGCGTCGTCGCCTGCGCAGCCCGGCCGGAGCTGATTGGGCAGCGGGTGGTGGCCGAGATCAATATCGGCTGCGGCCAGTGCCAGCCATGCCAGGCCGGCCGGCGTGAGCATTGTGAGCAGCGCCGCGTGCTGGGCATTCGCAGCCGCGACGGCGTCTTTGCCGACTATGTGGCCGTGCCGGTGGAGAACCTGCACGTCGTGCCGGCCAACGTGTCCAACGAAGCGGCCGTGTTTGCTGAGCCGCTGGCCGCCGCCCTGCGCATCCACGAGCAGATCGAGCTACGCCCCACGGATCGCGTCGTGGTGCTGGGCGACGGCAAGCTGGGCCAGTTGATCGCCCGCTCGCTGGCCGGCTTGGGCTGTGAGCTGGCGGTGCAGGGCCGCAGCCACGACCGCCGCGGCATGGCCCTGCTGCGGCAGGCCGGCATCGCCACGGCCGCGAGCGGCGAGATTCCGCCCGGTTGGGCCGACGTGGTGGTCGAGTGTACCGGCAGCCCAGCCGGCTTCGACCAGGCGCTGGATCTGCTGCGCCCGGAGGGCACGCTGGTGTTGAAGAGCACCTACGCCGACCCGGGCGCGATCAACCTGAGCCGGGTGGTGGTAGACGAGATACGCGTCATTGGCTCGCGCTGCGGGCCGTTCAAGCCGGCGTTGGCTGCCCTGGCCAGCGGCCGCGTCGATCCGCTGCCCTTGATCGACGCGGTCTATCCGCTGGCCGACGGGCTGGCGGCCATGGAGCACGCAGCGCGTCCCGGCGCATTGAAGGTGCTGATGCAGCCATAGCAGGCCACACGCCAGGGGGATCGCTTCAGCCACGATGGGCGTTTGACAGAAGCCACGCGCTCAGGTAAGATGGGCGCATCTCCTGCCGGGCGTCGCGCCGTTCATCACCATGTCCCACACCGCCACCCACCACAGCCCACGCGGCCACGCCCACCGAAAAGTTTCAAGTTTCAAGTTTCAAGTTTCAAGTTTCAAGTTTTACCTGCCACGTGCTACCTGCAACCTGCCACCTGCCACTTGTAACCCGCCACCTGCCACCCGCCTCGTGATCCTTTGCCTCTCTGGCCTGCTGGCCCTCTTGACCATGGGCGCGGGCGGACCGGTGCTGCAGGGCAGCCAGCCGGGCGACCTGCCCATGTACCCGGAGCAGATCGCCGCCTATCAGGCCGCGCGCCAATTGCCGCCGACGTCGGCGCCGGCCGCGCTGCTGGGCGACAGCGACACGGGCCAGGTGTTGGCCCAGCGCGACGCCAACCAAGCGCGGCCCATGGCCAGCACCACCAAGATCATGACCGCGCTGCTGGCGCTGGAGCGGGCCAACCTGGCCGACCGCGTGGTGATCTCGCCCACGGCGCTGGTGGGCGGCTCCACCATGGGCCTGACCGCCGGCGAGGCGCTGACGGTGGAGGACCTGCTGTGGGGGCTGCTGCTCAACTCCGGCAACGACGCGGCCACGGCCCTGGCCCAGCACGTGGCCGGCAGCGAGGCGGCCTTCGTACAGTTGATGAACCAGCGCGCGGCCGAGCTGGGCATGGCCAGCACCCGCTTCGCCAATCCCCACGGCCTGGATGCGCCTGAACACTACAGCAGCGCTTATGACCTGTGGCTGGTGACGCAGGAGGCGCTCAAATATCCAGTGTTCCGCGAGATGGTGGCTACACGCTTCCAAGTGGCCGCCGGCCGCCAGCTTTTCAACCAAAACGAGCTGCTGGGCATTTATCCCGGCGCAGATGGCGTCAAGACCGGCACCACCCCGGCCGCCGGCCAGAACCTGGTGGCCTCGGTCAGCCAGGACGGCCATCGGGCCATTGCCGTGATCCTCAACAGCCAGGATCGTTACAGCGACGCGCGCGCGCTGTTCGGACATTACGACGCCCACTGGCGCTGGGCGCCGGCGCCGCAGCCGGCCGGTCCGGTCAGTTGGCTGCGGCTGGCCGACGGCCGCCCGGTGCGCGTGGTTGCCCGCTCGACGCCTGATCTGTTCTTGCCGCTGTGGCAATGGCCGCTGGTGCGGACACAGTTCGTCCCCGATCCGGCCAGCGGCGGCGCCCAGCCGGCTGGCGTGATTCGCTGGTACTTGGGCAATCGCTTGCTGGCCGAAGCGCCGGCAATTCTGCTGGCTTATTAGGAGCGCAACCATGGCGCAAGAACGACTGAACAAAATAATGGCCAACGCGGGCATTGCCTCGCGGCGGACCTGCGACGAGATGATCCAGGCCGGCCGGGTGACGGTCAACGGCCGTGTGGTCACGGAGCTGGGCAGCAAGGTTGATCCCGCGCGCGACCAGATTCGGGTCGACGGCGAGACGCTCAAGCCCAGGCCCGCATCTCAGCAGCGCAACTACCTGATGCTTTACAAGCCGGCCGGCGTGCTCTCGGTCTTTGACGACCCGCGCGGCCGGCCGGGGTTGGAGTCGCTGCTCAAGGGGCCGCTGCGCCTCTATCCCGTGGGCCGGCTGGACATGGACAGCGAAGGGCTGCTGCTGCTGACGGACGACGGCGACCTGACCCTGAAGCTGAGCCACCCGCGTTTCGAGCACGACAAGACCTACCTGGTGCTGGTGGATCGCCCGCCCGGCAGCGACAGCCTGGCCCGCTACCGCCGCGGCATCCAGTTGGACGACGGCGTGACTGCGCCTTCGCAGTGGCGGGTGCTGGAGCATCCGGCTGTGGTGCCGCCGCCGGCTGACCCGGCCGCGGCCGAGGGCGTCTGGCTGCACGTGACGATGCAGGAGGGGCGCAAGCGACAGATCCGGCGCATGGCCGCGGCCGAGAACATGCAGGTGCGGCGGCTGGTGCGCGTGGCCGTTGGTTCGCTGCGCCTGGACCGCAAATTGAAGCCAGGTGAGAGCCGGCCGCTGACCCGGCGTGAGATCGAGCAGTTGCTGGCCGAAGTGCATAACCAGGCGCCAGCTGCCGTCCCGCGGCGGCGCACCGACGGCGACAGGCCGGCTGGCCGCTCAGGTTCGGGCCAGCCGCGGACCCAGTCGCCGGCCGGCAAGCGGCCGCCGCAGCGCCAGGCCGCAGGGTCGCAGGCTGGGCCGTCCGGCGCGGCCCGTCGCGCGGCAGCTACAGGGTTGGCTGCAAGCCGCCCTGGTTCGCGT
>CAZVGR010000208.1:0-3713 GCA_964626845.1 uncultured Anaerolinea sp. | reverse complement strand
AGAGGCTCGTGTCAAGTGCCGGGCACCTCAACAACTTTGTTTACGATGTACTAAGCAATTGGTTGTTGACGCTCAAAAATCAAAACATTTGCGCCGTGTTGTAATACAGTCTGACAATTCGTCTGACAGGAGGTATGTCAAAATGGCTGGCAACATTGTTCGATGGGAGCCGATGCGCGAGATGCTTTCGCTGCGCGAGGCGATGGACAAGCTGTTTGAAGACAGTTTCGTCGGACCGCAATGGCGGTCGCTGTGGCAGGCCGATGGCGGCAGCGCCACGTTGGCCCTGGATGTCTACGAGACAGAAGATGCCCTGAAAGTCACCGCTCCGGTGCCCGGCATCAAGCCCGAAGAGGTTGAGATCACCATCACCGGCAATATGCTGACGATCAAGGGCGAGACCAAGGTCGAACAGCGCGAGGAGAAGGGCAACTATTTGCGCCAGGAAGTGCGCTATGGCAGTTTCCAGCGCAGCGTGGAGCTGCCGGCGGAAGTGCAGTCTGACAAGGCCGAGGCCGTGTTCGAGAACGGGATGCTCACGCTGAACTTGCCCAAGGCGGAACAAGTCAAGCCCAAGAGCATCAAGATCAACGTCAAGTAAACAACAACCCGAAGAAGCCGGGATTTTTGAAAAAGCCCGGCTTCCCAACTATCTGAACCTCACCAAGCTACAAGCAGTATAGGAGAGAAAACCATGACCCGTGTAGTAACCCGTTTTGAGCCTGCTCGTGAGTTCGTGACCCTGCGTGATGCGATGGATCGTTTGTTCGAGGATAGCTTCGTCCAGCCCAGTTGGACTGCTCTGGCCCGCCGGCCGCGCGCCCATCAGGAAGAGTGGCGCCTGCCCCTGGACGCCTATAGCACACCGGAAGAGATCGTGATCATGGCCGCTGTGCCGGGCGTCAACCCAGAGAACGTCGAGATCACCTTTGAGGGCGATGTGCTGACGATCCGCGGCGAGTTCCCCGGCGCCCTGGAGAACGTAGAGTACATCATGCGCGAGCGCCGCCACGGCCGCTTCAGCCGCAGCCTGACCTTCAACGTGCCGGTCAACGCCGAAGCCATCGAAGCTACGTTCGAGCACGGTGTGCTGACCATCGTGGCTCCCAAGGCCGAGACCGTCAAGCCCAAGACGATCAAGGTGACAGCTCGCTAAGCGCATCCATGAAAGAAGTGGAGTAGCTACTCAGGTGCCGGGCACTTGCAGTTCATTGGCGGCTAAAATCGGCTCCACGGACTTGGTTAGCAGGCGCAACTGCAAGTGCCCGGCACCTGGGCCTGAGTAGTAACGAAGTGGAGCTTTTTGCAAACAAGCTCTGCTTCTTCTCTCTTTTGACCGGGCAGCAATCAACGGGAGCAGTGCAGCGGCGGGGCTGTGCTGCTCTCGTTGTGTTCACGATGGGCTGTAAGTTTGGCGTCAGGCGAGCGCAGGAGTATACTGACGGCCAAACCAAAAACACAGGAGAGAGGTATGCCGATCTACGAATTTCAATGCGACACCTGCGGCGCACACTTCGAGCGGCGACAAGCCTTTGGCGACGCCAGCACGCCGGCCTGCCCCAACGGTCACAACGGCGTCCATCGGATCTTCAGCGCCCCAAGCATCGTCTTCAAAGGCTCTGGCTGGTATGTGACCGACAGCCGCAAGTCCAGCCCATCGGCCAGCTCTGATTGAGACTGTTGAGCAGACAGCCCAGCTCGCCCCATCGATTCGATGGGGCGAGCTTTTTGTGCGCCAGGCGATGCGGCGCTTGCGGTCGTTGGGTGGGCCATGATATACTCACGTGACAGCGCTGTTGATGATGCCCTGGCGGCGAGGTCACGCCGCACGCTCCCCCGGCCAGCGATCGTTTGACGCTGCCGTCGCCTGCGCGAATCAGCAATGGGCGCCCCGCTATTCTGATGCTAACCTGGCTCGAACCCGACCCAATCTCCATATCCCCGGCTTTCAGCCAGGCTGCCGGCGGCCATCCCTTGGTCGCCCAGGTCTTGGCCCAACGCGGCATGGTCGACCCCGACCGCGCGCGCGCCTTCCTCGATCCGGCGCGCTATAGCCCCGCGTCCCCCTTGGAGTTGCCCGGTATGGCGCAGGCTGTCGAGCGCATTCAGCGGGCAAGCAAGGCCGGCCAGCGCATCGCCGTCTGGGGCGATTTCGATGTGGATGGGCAGACCGCCACCACCCTGCTGGTGCAGACGTTGCGCAGTCTGCACGCAGATGTCGTCTTTCACATCCCGGTGCGCGCCGAGGAGGGGCATGGCGTCAACCTGCCCTGGCTGCAGCGTCTCATCGACCAAGGCGCGCAGTTGGTCGTCACCTGTGACACCGGCATCGACGCGCACGAGGCGGTGGACTACGCGCGGCAGCGCGGCGTCGATCTGGTCATTACCGATCACCACGATCTGCCGGCTGTCCTGCCCGCGGCCAGCGCCGTTGTCAACCCCAAGCTGCTGCCAGCCGGCCATCCTCTCAGCACATTGCCCGGCGTCGGCGTGGCCTATAAGCTGGCCGAGGCGCTTCTGCCTGACGCCAGCCAGCACTTGGACTTGGTCGCGCTGGGCATTGTGGCTGATGTGGCGGTGCAGACCGGCGACGCGCGCTACCTTTTGCAGCGCGGCCTCTCTGGCTTGCGCAACACCCAGCGCATGGGCTTGCAGGCTATGCTGCAACTGGCCCAGGTCAACCCTGCCTGGCTGAATGAGGAGCACATCGGCTTCGAGCTGGGGCCGCGGCTCAATGCCCTGGGCCGGCTGAGCGATGCCAACCTGGCCGTGGAGTTCCTCACCACCGGCGATCCGCAACGGTCGCAAGTGCTGGCGACCATGCTGGAGGGGCTCAACGCCGAGCGCAAGCGGCTTACCGCCCAGATTTTCCAGGGCGCGCTGGCTCAAATTGAGCGTGATCCGACGCTGTTGGAGTATGCTGCCCTGGTGCTGGCCCATCCTCGTTGGCCGGCCGGCGTGATTGGTATCGTGGCCAGCCGGCTGGCCGAGCGCTTCAACCGTCCGGTTGTGCTGCTGGCTGCGCCTCCTGGTGAACTGGCCCGCGGCTCAGCCCGCTCAGTGGATGGCTGCAACATCAGCGCCGCCCTTGCAGCCCAGCGCGATCTGTTAGCTGGCTTTGGCGGCCATCCCATGGCGGCCGGGCTGTCGATTGACCCGGAGCGCATCCCCACGCTGCGCCGCAAGCTGTCGATTAGCGTGGCCGAGCAACTGGGCGCCAGCGCGGCTGAGCCAGTGCTGACCATCGACGGCCATCTGCCCCTGGCCGATCTCTCCCTGGACCTGGTGGCTGACCTGGAGCGGTTGGCGCCGTTTGGGGCGGGCAACCCGCGTCTGGTGCTGGTCAGCCCTCACCATACCCTGGTCGGCGATGCAACCATTGGCCGAACCCGTGAGCACAGGCGTTTGACCGTTGAAGATCAGTTCGGCGCCAGGGCGGAGCTGCTGTGGTGGCAGGGTGTGGGCTGGCCATTACCAGAGGGGCGCTTCGACCTGGCCTACACGGCCCGCGCGAGCACCTGGCGCGGTCAACGTAGTGTGCAGATCGAGTGGGTGGACGCGCGCCCGATCCTTGATGCGCCGATCGTGGTTCAGCCTGCCCGGCCGGCCATCGTCGATCATCGCCGCGCGCCGCAACCCAGGACCCTGCTGGAACCACTGCGTGGCCAGCCGGATATACAGGTGTGGTGCGAAGGGGAGGCCAGGCGCGCGCT
>CAZVGR010000207.1:0-3747 GCA_964626845.1 uncultured Anaerolinea sp. | reverse complement strand
CGGTCTTTGCGCAGCACCCCGGACGGGGCCGACCGAGCCCGCTGTTTTCATCCATGGTTGTTCGCCCAGCGCATGGATGTCTGTTAACAAAGTTATTGAGGCGCCCGGCGCTTGCGCCGAGTCTGTCATCATGGGCGCATCGTCGCCAAAGTGCCGGGCGCCAATGCGCAACTACTTACCCAAGGAGGAACCATGCAAGCAATCACAAAACCGTTCGGCCTGCTGTGGGACGCCTTGTTCTTGCAGCGCGACGCCTACGCCCGCATGCGCGACGACGACAACCCCTTTGTGGAAGGTCTGTTCGTGCTGGTGGTGTTGGGCGTGGCCGTTGCTCTGGCAGGCATCGTCGGCACAACGCTGGAGTGGGCCAGCAGCCCCAATGTAGCCGACATCCGCGACGCCGTCCTGCCCAACCTGCAGCAGATGCCTTGGTGGCAGTTCGTGGAACAAGACCCCCAGGTTGAGGCCACCTGGTACCGCATCTGGAACGCAGTCTGGGATGCTGCGACTGCCTTGGCGCCGTCCCCGGCCAGGGCGCTGCTCGGCATCGTCACCGCGCCGCTGGCCTTGATCGTCGGCTGGCTGATCTACGGCCTGCTGGCCCATCTGTTCGCCCGGCTGCTGGGCGGCCTGGGCACGCTCAACCAGACGCTGGGCGCGACGGCCCTGGCCGCGGCCCCGCAGATGCTCAACCTGCTGATGGTGTTGCCCTTCGTGGTCATCTTCAGCCTGGGCACCTGGACGCTGCTGTGCAACTACATGGCGCTGCGCACGGTGCATGGGCTGAGTTGGCGGCGCTCGGTGGCGGCTGCGCTGCTACCGTCGGTGGTGCTGGTCCTGCTGGCGATTGCGATCGGCGTCGTCGTCTCAGCGGCGCTCAGCTCGTTCTTGGCGGCCATGGTCGCAGGAGGTCTGCAATGAACGCTCTGTTGCTTAGCCTGCGCGACATCGTCCTGTTGCGCACACCGGCCTATGAGCAATTCCGGGACCGCCCCGACGCCATGAAGCGCGGGGTGCTGATCCTGTTGGTCTGCTTCCTGATCGCTGGCAGCCTTGCGGGGCTGATCGGCTTTGCCGGCAACCTGCGGCCGGTCAGCCTGGAAGACGCCGACCAGTTCCGCAGCGAGTTCCAACGCAGCATGGAACAGTGGCAGCAGTTTATGCCGCAGCAGGACCCCGCCATGCAGATGTTCATGGATCAGTTTCTGGACAACTTCGAGTCGGGCTTCCGCATCGGCGTGGCCATCGACAGCCTGCACACCCCCCTGCCGCGCGGCCTGGCGCGCGGGTTTGAGGCGCTGGGCGGCTGGCTGAGCAGCGCGCTGGGGCAGATGGGCGCATGGCTGGCCTATGCCGTTTGGGTGCTGCTCTTCGCCAAATTGCTGGGCGGCAACGGCGGCGTTGATCGCTTTCTGGGGCTGACAGCGCTCTTTGCCATTCCCAACCTGCTGGGCATCTTTCGCCCTATCCCGTGCGCCGGTCCGTTGATCGCCTTCGTGGGCTGGGTGTGGGGCGTGGCGGTCTATGTCAAAGCTGTGCAGGTCAGCCAGCGCCTGGACCTGGGCAAGGCCATCCTGGCAGCGCTTCTGCCTGCGCTGATCCTGGCGATACTCATCATGATCGTGGCGTTCGTTGGCCTGCTGGCGATCATCGCGGCCGCGAGTCAGTGATAGTATCCCAGAAATGACATTTCTTCAGAAGAAATGTCATTTCTGGGAAGGCACGCGCACGGCGAAGAACGTAGCATCGCCGGCGCGCCGTCCATGCACCGTGACGACGCTGCCAGGCAGGCGCTGCTGGATCTGTGGCAGCGCGGATTGGCGCGTTGCCGGCACAATCCAGACCGCGCCGGCTTGCAGACAGGGCGAGGGATACTCCGCGACGCGGCCTTCGCCGTTCAGTTCAACCGCGTAACCAGGCCGCGCGGCCATGAAGAACGCGATCTCGCGCTCCTCCGGGCCGTGGATCCAACCGCTGTCGTCCTCAGGCACGATGCAGACCGCCGCGTCAGGGGGCAATTCGGCCACCAGCCGGCCCACCAGCGCGCGCGGCCGGCCGTTGCTGACGGCGAACTGGTAGTAAAGCATCCAGTTGTGCAAGGCCAGGTAAATCAGCCCGCCCACCACAAGAATCTTGAAGATACGGCCTGCCGGCTCGCCAAAGGCGTTGGTCGTCGCTTGCCAGGCTCGATCGACCGCCAACGCTGCCAGCCCCATAGCCGGCGCCAGGACGAGGATCAGCCGCGGCCAGAAGGGCGGGTTGTCGGTCAGGATGCTGCCCAGCACGACGATGACGAGCAGCGCCAGGGCCAACAGGCCGCTGCGCCACTGCCGCAGATGGGCCAGCGCATAGGCAGCGCCCAGCACCACCAGCGGGCCAGTGAACGGATCGACCAGCGGATGAGGAAAGCCAAACTGCGTGCTGCTGTCGATGGACTGGTTGAACATCAGCAGGCTGCGCCGGGCCTGCTCCAGCATGATCTGGCCGACCGTCTCGACGCCGTATTTATAGCGGGAGTGCTCCAGCACTGGCGGATTGAAGACCCACACCTCGCGCGAGCGTTGCAACCAGCCGGCCGGCTCCAGCAGGAACAGCACCAGCATCGGCCCCATGCCCACCACTACGCCCATGCCCAGCCACAGCAGACCACGCCGGTTGGCTCGCAGCAGCGGCCGATCGACCAACAGCAAGTAGAGCAGAAACAAGGCCACGATCACCAACACGACCCGGCCGGAGTAGTACATCAGGCTGGCTCCGGCCAACAGCAGCCCGCTGAGCACGAAGGGCAGGCTCTGCTGGCGGCGCAACCCAATCGTCAGCATAGCCAAGGCCCAGATGGCGAAGGGCACGGAGTCCATGTACTCGGCGATGCGGCTGAAGTGAATGTGGCTGTAGGAGATGGCCAGCAAGGCCGCGCCGATCAAAGCCACGCGGCGGCCCAGCAGCTCGTTCAGCCAGATGTACAGCCCCCAGACGCTGAGTATGCCGCCTAGCGCCGAGGCCAGCGCCAGGCCGAATGTGCCTTGATCGCCCGACAGGCGCATCATGATGGCCGCAGGCAGGAAGCCGGTCATGGGGATATCGGCCCAGCCCAGCGCCACGATGCCGGCGACACGGCCGGCTAACAGGTCCAACGCCTGCAAGCCGTGGGAGGCCATGTCGCCGTGCAGATCCTGCGGCAGGTCGGCCAGCCTATAGAGCCGCAGAAAAGCCGCCAGCAGCAAGAGCAGCGCGGGCAGTCTGTAGCTGCGCCAGTCCTGTCGCCAGCGCGCCGGGGCTGCGCGCCAGCGGTTCCACGGCGTCTGCGAGGCCGCCAACAGAACGATGCCCGCCAGCCACAGCCAGCGCACCAGCGCCGTCTCGCCGTCGAGCAGGTACAGGCCCGCGCTGCCAGCGTAGCTCACCAGGGCCAGCAGAAAGAGTGGCCGGGCCAGACGCGTGGGGTGATCGTCGAATCGGGAGCGCGCTTGATTCGCAGACTGGCTGGCCGGATGCGCCGCCAGCGCGGGCGCTGCCACTGCAAACAACAGCGCGCCGGCCAAAAGCAGGCCGATCGGCAGCGCGGGTTGTGCCCAAAGCGACACCGGCAAAGCAACCAGCAGCGGGCCAGAGAAATCGGGTTGGCTGAGCAGATACTGGCCGGCATAGGCCAGGGCCAACGCCAGACAGACGCCGAAGAAGCGCGCAAGATGTCGGGAATGCATGGACATATAATAGCCAGGTTGCGGCCAGAGGCCAAACCAGATC
>CAZVGR010000206.1:0-3771 GCA_964626845.1 uncultured Anaerolinea sp. | reverse complement strand
AGGGTGACAGGGTGACAGGGTGACAGGGTGACAGGGTGACAGGGTGACAGGGTGAACGCGAGCCGATCACCTTGTCACCTTGTCACCAAGTCACCTTGTCATCTGCTACTGTCCGCTCAGGCTGCCGATGGGCAGGTCGCCGCAGCGGTCTTGCAGCGCCTCAGGAAGCAGGCAGGGCGGCTCAGGGCGGGTGGTCGTCACGTACTCGAACATGGCGAATTCAGGCGCGGCCAGGTCCATCAGCCGCAGGATGTACATGTCCTGGATCGCCATGTGGTCCTCGGGGCGGATGAAAATCGTGCCCTTGGGGCCGTCGAACTCCATACCCTCCATGGCTGCCAGCAGCGCGGCGCTGCTGGTGTCGCCGCCGGTCTTCTCCAGCGCCTTCACCGCCAGCAGGGCCGCGTTCATGCCGTCGGCGTCGAACAGGTCCGGCGGTTCGTTGTAGCGCTCCTTGACCTGGGCTACCAACCAGTCGTTGATCGGGTTAGTGGGTGCGGAGTAATGATAGAGAATGCCGCTGGCCTGGCCCTGCATCTTGTCGGCCACCGGCCCAAAGATGGCGGCCATGGTGCGGTTGTCAAAGAACGAGGCGCCCATGCCCATGTCGTCCAGCACGCCAAACTCCTTGGCCGACTGGAACATGGGGATGAAGCCGCCGCCGGCCCAGGTCACAATCCATGCCTCGGCGCCGCTCTCGGCGATCTGCTCCATGTAGGGGGTGAAGTCGGCCGTGTCCAGCGGGGCGAAGATGTCGTCGGCCACGAACTCGCCGCCGAACTTGGTGCAGGCATCGCGCGCTGAGGCTGCGCCGCCGTAGCCAAAGCTATAGTCGGGCGCGATCTGGATGAAGGTGTCGTACTGGGTGGTCAGATACTCGCACAGGTTGATGAAGTCCTGATAGTTGGTGCGGCTGACCCGGAAGGTATACTCGTTGAAGTTCACGCCGGTGATGTCGTTCGCCGCAGCCGGCGCAACGATCAGCGGCACCTGGCTCTCTTTGGCGATCTCCTGCAGCGTCGCCGTGCTGCCAGAGCTCACGGTGCCTACTAGCAGGTCTACCTGGTCGCGCTCGATCAGCTCGCGGGCCAGGGTAGCGGTCAGCTCAGCGCTGCCCTTGTCGTCGCGCAGCAGCACGACCACTTCGCAGTCGCCGAAGTTGTACGACGTGGTAGTGGCGTCGACCGCCGTGCCGGGCGCGCCGGAGGCATACTCCATGCCCAGTTGGAACGAGCGGTTGGTCATGACGCCGTACAGCGCCAGCCCGCCGGTCATGTCGCTGATCAGACCGATCTTGATCGGCTGGTCGCAGGTAAGGGCGATGGGCTCGCCAGCCATCACCTCTTCCATCGGCTCCTCAGTGGGAACTGCCGTTGGTTCTTCCACCGGCGCTTCGGTTGGCTCGGCTGCGGGCGCCGCTGTCGGCTCCGGCTCCGGCACGGCTGTAGGCTCAGGTGGGGTGGTAGGCTGCTCCACGGGCGCAGGGGGCGGCTCGGTGGGAACAGGCGTAGCGGCCGACGGGCAAGCCGCCAGCACCATACTGGCGATCACTAGCACCGCCAACATCAGGAACAGGGTACTACGTTTCATGGTCGATTCTCCTCCGTGAGAATAGAATAGGTGCAGCAAATTGCTGCCGTCGTGAACACAAAAGATGGGCTAGACGCCATTGTATACCTTATCACCAATTTGCGCCAACAAAGACCCACGACATGGGCATCATCAGTCTGAATACAATCACCTCCTTTACATTTGGTTCTGCTGGTGCGCCATAGTAGGTGACCGGTGATGGGCATGCGGTGATTGCTACTGCTGACTATTTGCTGTTCACTGCTCACTGTTCACCACTCTGCTTCGCCAGGAAGCCCAGAATCAGCGAGTTGAACACCGCTGCTTGCTCCCACAGCGCGGCGTGGCCAGCGTGGGGAATGATGGCGAGCTCGCTGTTGGGCAGCTCACGGGCGATGATCTCGGCGTATCTCTTGGGCTTGAGGATGTCCTCTTCGCCGACCATCACCAGCGCCGGCGCGTTGATGCGGTGCAGGTCGGCGGTGATGTCCAGCTGCGAGAAGCTCAGCAGTAGCTCCAGGAAGGCAGCCATATCCAGTTGGCGATAGCGCTGCCGGGCGGCCTCCAGCGCGGCCGGGTTGGCCGCAATCCAGCGCTCCGAGAAGTTCACCGGCAGCGTAACTCGAAACAACAACTCCGGGTCTTTTGCCTGCGCCGCCGCAATCCAGCCGTCCATCATGGCCCGTAGCAGCGGGTCCACCCGGCTGACGGCCGAGGCCACGATGAGGCTGCGCACGCGCGCTGGATAACGCAAGGCGAAGACCAGGCTGATCTCCGCGCCGTAGGAGATGCCGCCGATGTGCGCCCGCTCGACGCCCAGCGCATCCAGCAGCGCGGCCAGGTCGTCGGCGTGCTGCGCCATGCTGTACGGCCCCGGCGGATGCTCGGACTGCCACATGCCCCGGCAGTCATAGAGCAACAGCCGGCAATGCCTGCTCAACACAGGCGTCTGGTAGGCCCAGCTCGCCGTGCTCATCAGGATGCCGTTGGACAGCACCAGCACGTCGCCCGGCTGGTCCCAGCTGTGCTGCTCGTAGTAGAGTTGAGTGCCGTTGGCCTGGATGGTTGGCATGGTTGTCAGTGATCGGTGATCGGTGATCGGTGATCGGTCTTCCGATCACCGATTACCCACCGATAAACGCGTGGAACAGCCGGTTGAACTCCTCCGGCTTCTCCAGGAACGGGCTGTGGCCGGCGTCGGCGATGACTTCCTCGCGGTAGCTGCCGCCGTTGGCTGCGTAGCGCTCCAGCACGGCGCGGATCTGGTCGATCATCGGCTGCGGCGGGCATTCCTCGGCGCCGGGCCAGCCGGGCACGAAGCCCATCGCGCCCAGCGCGGCGATGTCCCAGAAGGCGTTGTTGGCCACGATGTTATCGTCGGCGCCGCGAATCCAGAGCACCGGCGGTTTGGGCCGGATATCGACGATGCCGCTGGCGTCGAAGTACTTGCGGCTGAAGGCGTTGACGATGCCCTTCACGCCCGGCGCTACGGTCGGCCAGTGGGGCGAGGGTGCGGCGTCGCCAGGATACCAGTCCTCGCCGACCCGCAGCGACAACATACTGCTGACCAGCTCCTCCTCGCGCGCCGGGATGAAGGGCGGCTTGACGTAGAACTGGCGCAGGACGTTGCGCGGCGAGACGGGGTTGTCCAGCCCGCGGTCCTTCTCGCCCATCAACCGGACGAACTCTGGATTGACGCTGCCCGCGCCGGCCGGCGCGCCGTCGTCGTAGCAGGGTGTGCCGTCCACGTCCTTGCTGCCGCTGTAGCCGTAGGGCGAGACCGTGTCCACCAGCGTCAGCGAGAGCACCGCGGCCGGCCGGGCCATAGCCAGCTTCATGGCCACGCCGCCGCCCATGCTGTGACCGACCACGTGACAGGCAGCCAGGCTCAGCGCGTCGATCATGGCCAGCACGTCCTCGACCATGTCGCCCAGGCCCAGGGTGGCGTCCACCGGCAGCGGCTCGGTGTCGCCATAGCCGCGCAGGTCCGGGGCGATCGCGCGCAAGCCGGCCGGGAGGGCCAGCATCGTCTCCTCCCAGAAGGTGGCCGACGCGCCATTGCCGTGGATGAACAGCACGGGGATGCCGTCGTCCGGCCCGCTGGTGAGGGTATGGACGGCCAGGCGGGGTGTTTGGATCATCTCTGATGTGATACCAGGGAGTGTCGGAATCGTACTCATCATTTACTCCTTCTGCTCGAAT
>CAZVGR010000205.1:0-3862 GCA_964626845.1 uncultured Anaerolinea sp. | reverse complement strand
GCCGTGCCGCCGTATTCATCTACCACAATAGCCATGTGAACCCGGCGCTGCTGCAACTCACGCAGCAGGTCATCGACACGCTTGGACTCAGGCACGAAGTACGCCGGACGCATCAGATCGGTAATCGGTGTGTCGCCGTGGCTATCCCGGAAAGGCAGCAACAAGTCCTTGGCGTAAAGCACACCCTGGACGTTGTCAATGCTATCACGATAGACGGGGATGCGCGAGTGGCCTGCCTGGATAATCACATCCAAGGCCTGGCGCAGCGTGGTCCTATCACCCACAGCCACCACATCGATGCGCGGCACCATCACCTCGCGCGCTACCATCTCGCCCAGCTCGAAGATGCTGGCGATCATCTTCTTCTCATCTTCCTCGATCAGCCCAGGCTCCTCGGCGGCGTTGATCAGATAGCGCAGTCCCTCTTCACTCAAGAGCACGTTGTCCGGGCTGGCATCCTGCTCGATGCGACCGAGGATGGCTCCAGCCAAAGCCAGCAGCGGGGCTGTCACCGGGGTTAAAAGGAGGGCTGTACTGCGCACAAAAGCGCTGAGCCGGAGGGCAGTGCGTTCAGTTGACCGCGAGGCAAAGGCACGGGCCACAACCTGGACTGCCAGAGATGTCAACCCCACGACTAACACAACCAAGGGAATGCCAAAGTTCCACTGCAAGCCAGCAGTTGCGGCCAGCCAGCCAGCAGCGCTGACCGCCAGCACAAAGGCCAGAATCTCAAGGACCATCAAAGCCAGGATAAAGCGGGGGGGATCATCCAACAGGGTCTGAAGCGCCTCAGCACGCGAGACGCCCTCATCCAACAGCCGCCGCACATTGGCGCGACTGATTGCACCCAAAGACACTTCTGCTGCAGCCGCCAGAGCGATCAGTGTGAATGCCAGCGCCAGCAACAGCCAGGCCGCTATCCATCCGTCGTCCACGTTTTTTCTCCAATAAGATTTGGACTCAGTAGTTCGTGCTCCCTGGCCCAAGCCAAGAAGCACAGCCCGCACAGCCTATGTTATACTAATCCTTGCTGGGACGAGCCTTGGCCGGCACGCCGACTACCAACTCGCCCGGCGCCACATCGTGCGTCACCACAGACCCAGCCCCGGTGCGCGCGCCTGTCCCGATGATCAGGGGGGCCACCAACATGGTGTCACTGCCGATGAAGACGTGATCACCGATGGTGGTATGGTGTTTACGGCTGCCATCGTAGTTGCAGGTGATGGTACCGGCGCCCAAGTTGACCTCCTGTCCGATGGTAGCGTCGCCGATGTAGCTGAAGTGCCCCATCTTGACGCCCGGGCCAAGATAGGCATTTTTCACCTCGCCGAAGTTACCCATATGAACGCCGGTTGCCAGGTGGGCGCCTTGGCGCAGGTGGGCAAAGGGTCCCACATCGACGTGCTCCTCTAAGATTGCGCCTTCAAGCACTGAATGTTGGACGACACAGCCAGCCCCAATCACCGTGTCCACGATGGTTGTATTAGGACCGATGCGGCAGTCTTCGCCGATGCGGCTCTGGCCGCGCAGATGCACACCTGGCAGCAAGACCGTGTCGCGACCGATTTCCACTGTGTCGTCAATATAAGTTGCTGCTGGATCACTCATCGTCACGCCCGCCTCCAACCAGCGACGGTTGATGCGTGTGCGCAGCACGGCCTCGGCTTCAGCCAGGTGAACACGAGTGTTGATACCGAGCATTTCAACCGGATCGCTGACCTGGCTGGCCACAACCTTCCGGCCCTGACGCACAGCGATCGCCAGCAAATCGGTCAAATAATACTCACCTTTGGGGCTGACTGCGATCTCGTCCAGGCTGCGCCACAGCCAGTTAGCATCGTAGCAGTACAACCCGGGGTTGAGCTCCGTGATTTCCAGTTGTTGCGGCGTGCAGTCGGCCTCTTCGACAATGGCCAGCACATCCCCAGCAGCGCTGCGCACAATGCGACCAAAGCCGCGCGGCGTGTTGCTCTGGAAGGTGAGCATGGAGAGAACACCGTCCTGTGCGCGGTTGCGCTCATGTATGGCCAGCAACTGACGCATCGACTCCAGCGTAACCAATGGCATATCGCCATAAAACACTAATATAGTGAAGGAATGACCCTGAAGCAGTGGGCGCGCCTGGAGGACCGCATGTCCCGTGCCTAGACGCTGCTCCTGATGCACATAGCGGGCACGGTCGCCGACCTGCGCCATGAGGGCATCAGCGTTACGCCCAACAACAATCACCGGCTGCCTGGGGGACACCGCCTCAGCCAGACGCACGCTGTACTCGATCAAAGGTCGGCCGGCTAGCTGATGAAGCACCTTTGGGGTCTTGGAGCGGAGACGCGTGCTATCACCTGCGGCCAGGATCACTACGTCAGGCGCGGACTCCAAATCCAAGGGATAATGATCACTCACAAAGCACCTCAAAAAAACAATCTAATGGCGTCGCTGAGTCTGAAACACAAAAACGCCAGGGGAGAACTGAGCGTCACTGCGCTAGATCGCCCTGGCGTCGATAACAAATGCACATGGCAGGCAGTCTGGTTTGGCGGCCAGGTGCCAGGCGGTGGGATTAGATGCCTCAACAAAGTTCGAACCCTGGGCCAAAAGGCAAAGCAAATAGGGTCTGATCCTGCGTCGAGGCTGATTCTAACACAACCGACCGGCATGTGCAAAGAAACTTAGGCAACAAAAAACAAGCTCTGTTGGCAGCGGCCTACTCTCACAGGGACCTGCGTCCCAACTACCATCGGCGCTGGAGGGCTTAACTGCCAGGTTCGGGATGGGACTGGGTGTACCTCCTCCGCTCGAGCCACCAACAAAGCTTGTTTTTCACTTGTTAGATTGCGATTGCTACCCTAACAACCGAACAGAATGCGTCTCTCGACTGCTACCATCTCACGTGAAAAGCCCTCGCGCATTAGTACGAGTCCGCTAAACACATTGCTGTGCGTACACGCCTCGCCTATCAAGCAGGTAGTCTTCCTGCGCGCTTACCCTCACAAGGAGGTGGGGGATCTAATCTTGAGGCAAGCTTCCCGCTTAGATGCTTTCAGCGGTTATCTTTGCCAGACTTAGCTACCCAGCAATGCCGTTGGCACGACAACTGGCACACCAGAGGTCTGTCCACTCCGGTCCTCTCGTACTAGGAGCAGCTCCTCGCAAATCCCCTGCGCCCACAGCGGATAGAGACCGACCTGTCTCACGACGGTCTGAACCCAGCTCGCGTACCGCTTTAACGGGCGAACAGCCCGACCCTTGGGACCTACTCCAGCCCCAGGATGCGACGAGCCGACATCGAGGTGCCGAGCCACGCCGTCGATATGGACTCTTGGGCGTGACTAGCCTGTTATCCCCGGGGTAGCTTTTATCCGTTAAGCCACGGCCATTCCACTCTGAACCGTGGGATCACTAACGCCGACTTTCGTCTCTGCTCGACTTGTAGGTCTTGCAGTCAAGCTCCCTTATGCGTTTGCACTCTATGGCTGGTTTCCAATCAGCCTGAGGGAACCTTTGCGCGCCTCCGTTACACTTTCGGAGGCGACCGCCCCAGTCAAACTGCCCACCTGGCACTGTTCCCAAGCCGGATTACGGACTCAGGTTAGGGCCAAGACTTAACCAGGCTGGTATTTCAACGGCGACTCCACCGAGGCTGGCGCCCCAGTTTCATAGTCTCCCAGCTATCCTACACAAGCCAAGCCCTAACTCAATGCCAAGCTACAGTAAAGCTCCACGGGGTCTTTTTGTCCTGCTGCGGGTAAATGGCATCTTCACCACTATTTCAATTTCGCCGGGTCCCTCGTTGAGACAGTGCCCCACTCGTTACACCATTCGTGCGGGTCGGAACTTACCCGACAAGGAATTTCGCTACCTT
>CAZVGR010000204.1:0-3866 GCA_964626845.1 uncultured Anaerolinea sp. | reverse complement strand
ACACCAACCTGACCAAATTGTGAAAAGGCCGGTGTTATTTAAGCGAATGGACAGGTATTACTCATCTCTAGGTGCCGGGCACTTGGATTTGCGTCTACAACGAAGTCTGTGGAGCTTGATTTCAGCCGCCCATGAGCTGCAAGTGCCCGGCACCTGAGAGTTACCGGTCATCATAGATCTCATGAAGCCTCCTGGGGCGCCTGCACCGCGGGCAGATCAGCGCTGGCCGGCGGCTGGCCCAGCCAGGCATAGGCCGCGGCTGCGGCCTGGTTCATGGCCTCGCCCACCTGCGGCGTGGCCAGAAAGACGTTCTCCTCGCCGATGCGCTGCAACAGCCCGGTCCTGGCCAGCTGATCCAGCACGCGCTGATCGACGCCCACCAGCATCAATTTGCTGTCGCGGGCCTGGAGTGCCTCGGCGTAGCGCTGCAGGACAGTGATGAAGGTGCTGCCGATCTCAGCCCGGCCGCGCAGCCCCAGGGCGACGACGGCGCGGGTGGTGTTGTCCACGCCGGGCAGCATCTCCTCCAGGCTCTTGGCCGCGGCAAAGAAGAGGCTGCCGTAGATCTGCAGCATGGTAAACTGGCGGCTGGGCAGCTCGCGCGGCGCAGGCCGTTCGATGGGCAGTCCGCCCGCCACCGGCACGATCCACGTCACCAGCACTTTGTTGGACTGGCGCGCCACGTAGAGCACGATGCTCAAGGCCACGCCAACCAAGACGGCATACTGCAAGGGAATGAACAGCGTGGCCAGAAAGGTCAGCGCCATCACCACGGTCGAGACCTTGCTGGTGCGCCAGATGGTCTGGGCCGCCTCCAGGCGCAGACCCTGGTAGCCGGCCACGATCAACAGCGCGGCCAGCGCAGGCATCGGCACCAGCTCAGCCAGCGGCGCAGCCGCCAGCACGATCACCGCCACGAAGAACCCGGCCGAGATGTTGGTCCAGCGCGAGCGGGCGCCTGCGCTCATGATCAGGGCGGTGCCGGAGATGGACCCGCCGGCCGGTATGCCGCTAACCAGGCTGCCCGCAATGTTGGCCGCGCCCTGGCCCAAGAAGTCGCGCGAGACGTCGGGATACTTGCCGTCCGGGTTGGGGTAGGCCTGGCTGACGCCCGCGCCCTGGATCAGGCCGATGATCGCCACGGAGAAGGCAGGCAGCAGCATGCCCAGCAGCCAGCGGGGCTCAGGCAAGGTCAACTCAGGCAGAGTGCGTGGGATGCTGGCCACGTCGCCCACAGTCTGCACCGCCTGCCAGCTCTGCTCGGCCCCAAAAACCGGCAGCGAAAGCAGGGCCAACAGCAGCGTCGAGACGCCAATGGCGATGATGAAGGCGAAGCGGGCCAGGCGCGTCCTGAGCAGCAGCACAATCAGCGCCAGCGTGGCCAGGCCAATGATGGTGGTCGGCACGTCGATTCTGGGCAAACGCAGCAACAGATCCAGCGCGCGCGCCACGCTGTTGTTGAAGGGGCTCTGGTAGCCGGTCAGGTCGCCCAACTGGCCCAGGATGATCAGCACGGCCACGCCGTTGAGGAAGCCGGTCATCACCGAGTTGGAGACGAAGCGCACCACAAAGCCCAGCTTGAACAGCCCGGCCAGCAGCTGGATCACCCCGACCAACAGCACCAGCATGACCAGCGCCTGCGCCCGCTGGTCGACCGGGACGCCCGCCAGGGCTGAGCCGGCCGCCACCGACAGCGCGCCGGTGCTGGACACGTTCATGAACACCGAGCCGGTGAACAGCGCGCCGACCGGCAGGGCTATCATCAGCGTGTAGATGCCCAGCACCGGGTTGACCGTGGCCAGCACCGCGTGGCCCATAGCCTGGGGCACGTTGACGATGGCAAAGGTCAGGCCGGCGATCAGGTCTGATTTGAACTTGGAGCGCTCAGGGCGCAGCGCCTTGACAGTATTGTCGATACCAGATCGCATCAGGTCTCCTCTTCGCAAGATATGTCGAACACCACCTGATCGTACCACCACAGGCGCTGGAACAGGGTGCGAGCCTGTTCGCGCAGCGGTCGTCGCGCGAAAGCGGGCCCGGCCAGGCCTTGAACGATGCCGGCGATGGTGCGCCGGCCGTCGATGGCTGCGACCATCTGCAGCTCGGCCTCGTCGACGAAGAGCACCAGGTCGGGGTCGCTGTGGCTTTGGTTAATCAAGGCTGCGGCTGCGCCGGCCGGCAAGCGCTGCTGCACGGTGATCGCCTCTGGCAGACGCAGCGGCACATAGCCCAGCCAGTCGTCGCCGTCGAAGCGCGGCAGATGGCGGTCGCCGGGCCGGTCGGCGCGATAGGCGATCAGGCTATGGCGCAGCATGGCGCCGCGCCACAGCTCGACGGCAGCGTACTGCTCCAGCGGCGGCAAGGCGGCCAGCCGGGGGGCGTGGGGCGTGCGGGCCAGACTGCCGCACTGCGCCAAATAGGGCGCCTGCCGCACCCAGCGGCCAAAGCGCAGTCCACAGCGCTCCAGCCAGTCGAAGAGCTGCGGCACACTGTAGGCCCGGTCCTGTGGGTTGAGCAGCGCATCGGCCAGCCCGTCCGGGCTTTGGAAGTCGGGGGACTCGGCCAGCAGGCGGGCCAGCGGATGGGCGCGCGGCAGGGCGGTCAGCGTGGCCGCCATGTCGCGGATCTCCTGCTGGCTGTGGCCGATGCCCAGCCGCCGGCAGTAATCCTGGATCAGATAGACGCCCGCCCGACCGTAGGGGGCGTAGACCATCAGGTGCAGAGCGCCGTCGGGCTCCAGCGCCTCGCCTAAGGCGCGCAACCCGGCATCCGGGTCCGGCAGGTGGTGCAGCACGCCGGTGCAGACGATGGTGTCGAAGCGCCGGCCCAGCTCGCCGGCCCGTTCGACAGGCAGTTGCCGGACCTCCAGGTTGGTCAGGTTGTAGCGGCTGCGCAGCGCCTCGGTGTGGCGCAGGCTTGCGGCGCTCAGATCGATGCCGACGACCTGGCTCTCGGGCTGGCGCAGGGCGTGTTTGGCCGCCTGCGACGTGCCGCAGCCAGCCACCAGCACGCGCAGATTCGCGCGGTAGGGCTGCTCCGGCCAGTGCAGGTGAAAGTCGGCGCGGCGCCGGCCTGCGTCCTGCCAGCGCCGGCGGTAGCTCTCCAAGTCTTCGACCGGCGGCGGATAGGGATGCGCGTCGTAGAATGCCTGCACGGTCTCCTGAACGCCGTCATGCTCACTGCGCTGAGTTGCAACTGGGTCCATCTTGGTTGCCCGCACGAAGGTTCGCAGGTGCGACTTATGGAAGCTGAGGTAATAATCCGGCAATAGAGCGGCGTCTGCCCTCATGTCAGCCCGCCGGGTGATCAATCACCCGGCTACATAACAGCGCCCGTTGAAACGGGCTAGCGCGTGCCAGACACGTTTTTCAGCCCCGTTGACGGGGCGCCGCTATGTAGCCCGGTCGATTTACACTTGCACCTGCGCTGCAAGTGCAGGTGTCGCCGGGCGGGCGCGCATGAAGGACGACTTGCTGCAAGCGGCTATTGCCGGATCACTTTTTTGACGTTCATGAAAGTGTTCAGCGCCTCGAAAGCTAGTAGTCGAAACTCTGTTCCATCTTCTTCAGCACGTCGTCGACGGTGAAGCTGGCCGGCTTCATGCGCGGCGGGAACTCCTTGAACGTCGACAAGAACTCGCGCACGACGTACTGCGCGGCGTAGGTCAGGTAGACGCGGTCGATCATCCAGTCCCAGTAGGTGTTGGAGGTGATGTCCGCCCGCTCGAAGGGGTCGGTGCGCAGGTTGAAGATCTTGGGGACGCGCAGGAAGGTGAAGGGCTCAGCCCAGATCATTATTGTGCCCTGGACGCGCTGCTCGGCGAAGACGAACTTCCAGTTGTCGTAGCGCAGCCCGACCAGGTCGCC
>CAZVGR010000203.1:0-3884 GCA_964626845.1 uncultured Anaerolinea sp. | reverse complement strand
GTCATGGCGCTGCCCTTACCTGCCCAACTGCCTAAATCGTGAACTACTGAATCTACCAATCTACCAATTTACCTCATGCAGATATCCTGCCCCTCTGCCACGGCCACGCCCCCACTGTGATGTCGCGGCGCTGGAAGAAGAAGACAGCCAGGCCGAAGGCGGCCAGCGCTACGAGGATCAGCGCCAGCAGGTCGGCCGGCTGCTGGCCGTTGATCAGCGCGTCGGCCGAGGCCTCGAAGTAGTTGAAGAGGAACAAGCCCTTGATGCGCTCCAGGGAGGTGATCATGCCGGCCAGGTTGTTGCCCAGGAAGCTGGCGACGATGATGACCGTGGCCAGGATCGTAGCGATGCGCCGGCCGGGGCTGAACGCGCCCAGCAAGAGGCTGATCATGGCGAAGGCCAGCACCAGCGGCCAGGCAGCCATCAAGCTCCAAAATATGCCCAGGGGGGTCACAGTGGTGTCGACCTGGCTGGAAATGGCGGCCAGGGTCAGACCCGCGCCGGCCGAGGTGATGGCCAGGATCAGCGCCAGACTTAGCGCAAGAGCCAGTGCCTTGACCGCCACGATCTGCCAGCGGAGGATCGGCAAGGCGACGATGGTCTCCAGCCGGCCGTCGTCCTCCTCACCGGCTAACGTGCCCGTGCCGACGCTCACCGCGTAGATGGCGAGGATCACGGGCACCAGGTTGGTGACTGTGGATGCGGCGTAGCCTTCGAATGTGGCCATGCTAATGCCCAGCGCCTGGTAGAGCGGCAGATCCAGCATCTCCTGAAAGTTGGCCAACTGGTCGGCAAAGGAGGGGAAGAGGCCCACGTAGACGATCGGGAAGAAGCACAGGCCCAAGCCCCAGCCGATGATGCCGTTACGGCGAAAGCGCAGTTCTTGCAGGAACAGCCTACGCATGGTTGCCTCCGTTGCCCTTGCTGTAGTAGGTCAGGAAGATCTCTTCCAGCGTCACCGGGATGGTTTCGATGTCGGCGACGCCCAGGCCGGCCGCTCGCGCCAGCACCTCGCTCAGGTTCTGCCGCACCTCAAGGGTCACTTCTCGCTCGCTTTGGCTGGTCACGGCGACGCCCTCCAGGTCGAACGCGCCGGCCGGCGGCTCGGCGGCAAAGGCCAGGCGTATGCGCTTGAACTGTTGGCGGGTGAGAGTCTCGACCCGCTCGGTGGCCGCCAGCGCGCCCTCGCGGATGATGCCCACCCGGTCGCAGACGGCCTGTACCTCGGGCAGGATGTGCGAGGAGAAGAAGACGGTGGCGCCGGCCGCGCTGGCCTCGCGCACCAGATCCATCACCGTCTGCTGCATCAGCGGGTCCAGCCCGCTGGTCGGCTCGTCCAGAATCAGCAGGTCGGGCTGGTGCATGAAGGCGGCCACGATGCCCACCTTCTGCCGGTTGCCGCGCGAGAGCTGGCGGATGCGGCGGCTGGCGTCCAGGTTCAGCCGCTCGGCCAGTGTCTTCCAGGAGCCGCGGGCGGCGTTATCTTGCAGTGAGGCGGTCATCTCGAAGAACTGGCTGGCGCGCATGGAGTCATACAGGGCCAGCTCGCCAGGCAGGTAGCCAACGCGGCGGCGGGCCTCCACGCCCTGCTTCTGGCAGTCCAGGCCGAACATGTGCGCCTCGCCGGCTGTGGGGCGGATGATGTCCAGCAGGACGCGCTGGGTCGTGGTCTTGCCCGCGCCGTTGGGGCCGAGGAAGCCGAAGATCTCGCCCTGCTCGACGCGCAGGTCGACGTCCACAATGCCGCGCTGGCGGCCGTAGTAGACTGTCAAGCCCTTTGTTTCGATCACATGCTCTGCCATGAAAAGATCCTTGTCGTTCGCGCCGGGCCGGTTGGCCAGACGGCGCTGTCGCTGGCAAAAGAAGGACGGCCCATCGAAATCCGGTGAACCGCTGCACAAGCAGGATGGTAGCATGAGTCTGCGGCTTTGTCCAACCCATGCACTGGTTTCGTGCTGCTGCTGAGGGGTGCTATAATCAAGCCGTTGACTCGTGAAACGTGAAGCGTGAAGCGTGAGCGGATGCGATCTTCACGTTTTGCGTTTCACGTTTCACACATGACAGGACCGTTCATCAAGAGAATCCCCGCACACAAAGCAGGCAACCCATGAGCGAATATCTCGAAACCGACGTACTCATCCTGGGCAGCGGCATCGCCGGCGCGACGGCCGCGCTGGAACTGGCCGACCGCGGCGTGCAGGTGGTGGTGGCCACGCGCGCCACCGAGCCAGAGGACAGCAACACCCTTTGGGCGCAGGGCGGCATCATTTACCGCGGCCAGCACGACTCGCCCGACGCGCTGGCCCAGGACATCCTGCGCGCCGGCGCCGGCCACAGCTACCCTCAGGCTGCGCAGATTTTGGCCGAGGAAGGGCCTCCCGTGCTCAAACGCATCCTGTTGGAGCGGGCGCCGGTGAACTTCGACCGCAGCAAAGAGGGCGAGCTGTCGCTGGCGCTGGAGGGCGGTCACTCCATGCCACGCATCCTGCACGTGGCCGACTACACCGGCAAGGCCATCGAGCTGGCGCTGGTCAAGGCCTTGCAGGCGCATCCCAACATCACGCTGCTCACCGGCCACACGGCGGTCGACCTGCTCACCCCCTCGCACCATTCGCTGGACCGGCTGGCCGTCTACCAGCATCGCTCCTGCGTCGGCGCATATCTCTTCGACCAGGCCAGCGGGCAGGTGCGGCGCTGCCTGGCCCGCGAGACGATCCTGGCCACCGGCGGGCTTGGCCAGATCTTCCTGCGCACCACCAACCCGGCCGGAGCACGGGGCGATGGCGTGGCCATGGCCCAGCGCGCCCAGGCGCGGGTGATCAACCTGGAGTTCGTGCAGTTCCACCCCACCACCTTCTACCACGTCAACGCGCCCAATCTGCTGATCTCCGAGGCGGTGCGGGGCGCGGGCGCGCGGCTGGTCAACGCCGACGGCGAGCCCTTCATGCAGCGCTACCAGCCGGAGTGGAAGGACTTAGCCCCGCGCGATATCGTGGCGCGCAGCATCCACCAGGAGATGCTGGCCAACGACCTGACCCACGTCTACCTGGACCTGCGCTCCTACGTCTCACAGGACGAGATCCTGCACCATTTCCCCACCATCCGCCAAAGTCTATTGCCCTACGGCGTGGACATCGCCAGGGACTTGGTGCCAGTGGTGCCGGCCGCGCACTACGCCTGCGGCGGCGTGTGGGTGGACGAGTGGGGGCGGACGACGCTGCGCCACCTCTACGCCATCGGCGAGGTCTCGTGTACCGGCGTGCATGGGGCCAACCGGCTGGCCAGCACGTCATTGCTGGAGGGGCTGGTGTGGGGCAGCCGCGCCGCGCGCTACATCCTGGAGAACCTGCCGCCGGCTTTGACTGTCGACCCGGCCGACATCCCCCCCTGGCGCTGCGATGACCTGGACGACCCCGACCCGGCGCTGATCAGCCAGGACATGAGCGCCATCAAACACATCATGTGGAACTACGTGGGGCTGGCCCGCACCACCCGCCGGCTGGACCGGGCCATCAGCGAGCTCTACCACCTGGAGACCGAGATCGAGAGCTTCTACCGCACCAGCCACCTGACCGACGGCCTGATCGGCCTGCGCAACGCCGTGCGGACGGCCATCCTGACCGCGTCAGCGGCGTGGCAGAACAAGAGGAGTATGGGCGCACATTTCAGGGAATGACCGGGTGACAGGGTGACAGGGTGATTGGGTGACAAGGTGACAAAATGACCGGCTAGAATGCATTCTCATTGCATTGGAGCCGGTCGCTTTGCTTGTCTCCATAATATAGTTGTCGTTCTACAGCGCAAGATGCCATCTTGCGCTGCCGCCCAACGCAACTGCACATCCGTTGTAGCGCAAGATGCCATCTTGCGCTACCGCCCAACGC
>CAZVGR010000202.1:0-3940 GCA_964626845.1 uncultured Anaerolinea sp. | reverse complement strand
GGCCGCTTCATGCTGTCAGACGGTGAATTTCATTCACCGGGCCCCTCAGGGCCTGACGGACACCCTTCCCAGCGGCTGAGGCCGCTTCGTACTGTCAGCCGGTGAATTCCATTCACCGGGCTAATCAGCCACCAAACCCAGCGTCTGCCCCAGCGTCTCAATCGTCAGCGCCACGCCGGCCGCCAGTTGTTGCAGCAGCGCCAGGCCCAGAACCGTAACGACGATGACGACGACGGGGTACACCAGCGTGCGCCAGCCGCGCGTGCGCTGCGCCTCGGCCGCGCCCAGCCAGATGCCAACCACGGACAGCACCAGGGCCAGGAAGGAGGCCAGCGGGCGCAGGCTGGGGATGACGCCCAGCAGCAGCAGGAAGTAGGCGCTGTGGGCGAAGCCATAGCCGCGCAGGGTGGCCGTGAAGCTGCCCCGGCCGCCCAACGCCTTGCCGGCCAGCCAGATCACCAGCGCCACTGCCAGCCACAGCCCTGCCGTCCCAGCCATGTGAAGCAGGTCGACCTGGCCCTGGCGGACATAGGATGCCAGCAGTTGCGACAGGACGCCGATCAGCAGGGCCGGCCCGGTGCTGAAGGGATCCTCCACTACCTCGCGCAGCGCGCTGCGATCCAGCAGGATCGTGCGCACAGCCCGGCCCAGCCACGTGCCCACGTCGGCCAGGCCCTTGCCCAACACGGCCGGCGACCAGGAATCGAGCTCTCTGGCCGGCGGCGCAGTGGTTGGCGCAGGCGGAGCTTCCGGCAGCGTGCGCCGGGCGTCCAGGATGGCGAACACGTCGGCCGAGTTGCGGGTGTGCGGCGTTGGCATGTCGCCGGGGTGGAAGATGAAGGCGTCGGTCTGCTCGCCGCCCAGGCCGCCGTGGCTGCCGATCAGCTCCTCCATGGCCGCCACGGTGCCGTCGGGATAGACCGTGCTGTTGACGATCAGGTCGCCTGCGTGGGGAAAGTCGGCGATGCGCCGCACCTGCCAGATGCGGTCCTCGATGCTGCCCTTGCCGGCCGGGCCCAGGCCCGCCGCGCGGGCGCCGCCGGGCGGCGTGCTGCCGGCGGCGTAGGGCGCCAGCGGGTCCTCGCCCGTCACGGCTCCGGTATGCAGATTGCGCTGGCCGTTCTTGCCCAGCACCAGGGGCGCGCCGTCGTCGCCGTAGCCCACGACGAAGCCGACGCCCTCGTGCTGCACCAGCGCGTCCACCATGCCGGGATAGGCCGCGTTGAGCTCGCCCACGGTGATCTTGCGCGGATAGAGATCGAAGTAGACCTGGGCGATGTTGCCGCTGCCGCACACGGTGACGTTGGCCTGGCCCGCTTGCGCGGCGTCGTCCGCTCCTTGCGCCTGCCTGGCCCCGCGCTGCGCCAGCTTGCCGACCTGGGTGACCACCGCCTGGCCGGCCACGCCGCCCACGCCCTGCTCCTGCGCGTTCTTCAACTCGGCGCTCATGGCAGCGATGCCCGGCGAGCCGTCGTCGCCGCCGCTGGTTTGCACCACGGTGGCGCCGTGCGGCAGTTGCTGCTGGATGAAGCTTTTCAGATCAACGCCGTAGCGCTGCTTGAAGGTCGCGCCGAAGGACTGGCCGTGGTCGGAGAGGATGATCAGCTCGTAGGGCCGCGGCGCCTGGCGGGCCGCCACGTCGCGGATCTGGGCCACGACGCGGTCGTACTTCTTGAGCACCTGGAAGGCGTCATCCGTCCACGGGCCCGAATGGTGCGCGACCTCGTCGTAGCCGACGAAGGTGGTGTAGATCGACGGGCTGCCGCGCATGATGTCCAGCTTGACCAGCGAGGCGGCGAGATCGCGCAACAGCACGGTGGTGGCCGCGCGGATGAAGGGATAGCCGCCGTGCAGGCGGTTCAGCCGCGGCTGGACGTTGGCGCGCTTCTGCTTGAAGTACTGCCACACGTCCAGCGCGGCCTCGCCCAGAAAGCGGGCGATGGTGCGCATGAAGAAGTAGGGGTCCAGCATCAGCAGGTAGACGTCCTCGGCCCGGCGCTTCTTCTCCTCGGGGCGGCCTGACAGAAGATTGGCCATGGTGAGCATCGACTTCTCGGCGTCGCCGGTCATCATGTTGTTGATGCTGGAGCCGCCGGCCATCAGACCCGCGCCTGTTGAGTAGCGGCCGTTGAGCTCGGCAGCATCGTGACCCGAGACGTAGAGCTTCTGCTGGTCCTTGTCGTACCAGCGGAAGGAGGGGATGTCGTGGTTGTCGCCGAACATGATGCCGGCCTGGCAGGCTGAGGTCTGCGAGGGCAGCCCGCAGTCCACGCGCGACAGGACGTAGCCCTCGTTGTCGATCATCGCTTGCAGCGTGGGCATGGCGCCCGCGGCGATGGCTTTCTGCGCGTGCCAGTAGCTCAGGCCGTCGATCTCCAGCATCAGCAGGCCGCGGCCCTCGGTGGCGCCGCGGAAGGGATGCTTCCTGGCCGCGCGCGCGATGCGCTTCTCGTAAAAAGAGCCTGAGTCGTCGATGGTGAACAGGCCGCTCAGGAGGGTGTTGACAGCAGCCAGCACCACGCCGCCGACTACGGCGCCCAGGAGGCCGCGCACCTCGAAGGCCGGCAGCAGATTGGACGTGATCACCAGCGCCAATGCGTTGACGAAAAAGCCCACCACGAACATGACGATGAAGCCGAAGGGCTGCGCCACCAGCAGGACGATGGGCCGGATGATGAAGTTGACCAGGCCCAACACCAGCGCCGCAGCCGCGGCCACGGCCAGGACCGATGCGCCCTCCTGCGCCGCCAGGCTGATGCTCGGCAGCAGCGCCGCGGTCGCCAGCAACGACAGGGCGTCCACTGCCCACACGGCGATGAAACGCAGGAGCATGGTTAACAGCTTGGATAATCGGGTCATGAGAGGTCCTTCTGTTTCGTCTCAATCAACTGCCTCAGTTGCGCAATCTCATATCGCAGCGCCGCGGCTTCTTGTTCTGCGCTGCGTCGTTGCTCCGCCAGGATCTGGACGATCTCGTCGCGCAAGGCATCGGCTTCGCTCTTCTGCTCGGCGCTGCGCCGCCGGGAGACAAAGCCGCTGGCGATGAAGCTGGTGAGCACGGAAAACAGGCTGACGCCCATGACGATCATCGCCACGCCGATCAGCCGGCCGAGGGGCGTGGTAGGAAAGCGGTCGCCGTAGCCCACCGTGGCGATGGTGACCACCGACCACCAGACCGCGTCGTCGCCGGTCAGGATGTTGCCGTCGGGCGCGTTGCTTTCCACCAGCACGATCAGAATGCTGCCGATGGTGACCACCACCAGCACGATGAGAATCGTGCTCAGCAGCGTGCTCGAGGCCAGGCTGCGCCGCGCGTCCTGCCTGACCTCCTCCGGTGTCTCGCGGTTGACCAGCTTGACCAGCGCGATCAGGGTCGGAACGCGGGCCAGGCGCAGGATCGGCAGTCCCGGCAGGCTGCCGATCAAGTCGAGCCAGCCCAGGGAGATCAAGTAGCGCAGGCGATTGGGCGCGCGGAACAGCCGGTAGAAGAAGTCGCCCAGCAGGATGAAGGCGTTGAGCGAGTCCAGAATGTACAGCACCTGCTTGACCTCGACCGGCAGCGGCAGCACGTAGTAGGCCGCCATGACCACCAGGGCGTTGATGGTCAGCAGGACGATGAACAACTGGTAGGTGACGCTGATCTCGCCGCGGCCGGGCGCCTCGGGTTCGCTGTCGCTGGTCGATTGCCCTGGTTGGGTATGCTCAGTCATGGTGGATTATGGCACTCCACACTGGAAGTGTGGAGCTTGCCCGGCGAAGCCCCACCTTTTCAAGGTGGGGTCCTGGCCAGCCCACAACGCCGCCGCAGCGTTCGTGGGGTTGAGGCACTCCACACTGGAAGTGTGGAGCTTGCCCGGCGAAGCCCCACCTTTTCAAGGTGGGGTCCTGGCCAGCCCACAACGCCGCCGCAGCGTTCGTGGGGTTGAGGCACTCCACACTG
>CAZVGR010000201.1:0-3942 GCA_964626845.1 uncultured Anaerolinea sp. | reverse complement strand
TGTCACCCTGTCACCCTGTCACCCTGTCACCCTGTCACCCTGTCACCCTGTCACCAGGTCATCCCTATGCCCGACATCATCCTCGAAACCCACAACCTGCGCAAGGCTTTTGGCGCGCTGGTGGCGGTCGACGACGTGAGCATCCAGGTGCAGGCCGGGACGATTCACTCGATCATCGGCCCCAACGGCGCGGGCAAGACTACCTTCTTCAACCTGCTCAGTGGCAACATCGAGCCGACGGCCGGAAAGGTGATCTACAAGGGCAAGGACATCACGCATCTGCCCCTGCACCGCAGCGCACACATCGGCATCGGCCGCTCCTTCCAGATCACCAACCTGTTTCCCAACCTGACGGCGCTGGAAAACGTGCGGCTGGCCTGCCAGGCGCTGGGCAGGGACAACTTCAGCTTCCTGCGGCCGGCTGGCCACTTCAAGCAGTACGAGCAGCAGGCCTGGGCCATCCTGCAGCAGGTGGGGTTGGCCGAGCGCGCCCTGATGCCGGCCCGCACCCTGCCCCACGGCGACCAGCGCAAGCTGGAGCTGGGCATCATTCTGGCCGCCGACCCGGAGCTGATGCTGCTGGACGAGCCGACGGCCGGTATGGCCGCCGAGCAGGTGCCGGAGCTGATGGCACTGATCAAGCAGATCCAGACCAGCGGCGGCAAGACCGTCATCCTGGTCGAGCACAACATGAACGTGGTGATGAGCGTCTCCGACCGCATCACCGTGATGCACCAGGGCCAGGTGCTGGCCGAAGGCACGCCCGCCGAGATCGCGGCTAACGAGACGGTGCAGAGCGCGTATCTGGGCGGGCTGTATGAATTGTAAACGTTCAATTGTCGATGTTCAATTGTCAATGATAGGACCGCGAAGGCGCGCCGCCGTCATTGACAATTGGCAATTGACCACTGGCCATTGACCATTACTATGAGCAACCTCCTCGAAGTCCGCGACATCCACACCTTCATCGGCCAGTTCCACATCCTTGAAGGCGTCAGCGTGCAGGTGCCGGCTGGCGAGATTGTGGCCCTGCTGGGGCGCAACGGCGCCGGCAAGACCACCACCCTCAAGTCGATCCTGGGGCTGACGCCGCCGCGCGCCGGCCAGGTGATCTTCGACGGCGCAGAGATTCAGGGCCGGCGTCCCTTCGAGATCGCCTCGCTGGGCATTGGCTTCGTGCCGGAGCACCGCGCCATCTTCCGCGACCTGAGCGTGCAGGAGAACCTCAAGATTGCCGAGCGCAAGAAGGGCGACCTGGAACGCAAGGCCGGCTTCATCTTCGAGCTGTTCCCCGACCTGCAACGGCTGATCAAGCTGCCCGGCACGCATCTCTCCGGCGGGCAGCAGCAGATGCTGGCCGTGGCACGCGCGCTGGTGCCTGACAACCGGCTGCTGCTGATCGACGAGCCCAGCGAGGGCCTGGCGCCGGTGATCATCGAGGCCATGATGGAGGCCATTCGCAAGCTGTCGGCCACGACCACCATCGTGCTGGTGGAGCAGAACTTCCTCGTCGCCAGCCAGCTCGCCCAGCACTACGTCATCATCGAAGAGGGCCGCTCGGTGCAAAGCGGCGCCATGGCCGACCTGGTGCAGGACAAGGCGACGATACAGAGGTATTTGGGCGCGGCCTGAGCAATGTTCAATTGTCAATTGGCAATTGTCAATTGTCAATTGGCAATCGTCAATGACAGAAACAGCCCGCCCTTGACCGACCGCTTGACATTGACAATTGGGCATTGACCGTTGAGCATTGACAATTACCATGAGCAACTTCCTCCAAACCTTCGGCAAGAACCGCACGCTCTTCCTGACCTTGATCGTCCTGGCGCTGCTCTTTCTGCTGGCCATCCAGGGCATGAGCACGCGCGATTGGGTCGTGACGGTGCTGCGCGGGCTGGCGGTGGGGTCGATTACCTTCCTGGTGGCGGCCGGCTTGAGCATCATCCTGGGCCTGATGGACGTGCTGAACCTGGCCCACGGCACCCTGTTCATGATCGGCGCCTACGTTGGCTGGAGCATGTACGTGCGGCCGGATAGCATCGTCGATCTGGTGACGCCCTTCGGCCTGGTGCTGGCTGGCTTCGTGTTGATGCCGCTGTGGGGACCGCTGCTGGCGCGCGTCTCGTTGGGCCGCACGGTGAGCCGTATCTGGCCCTGGGCCGCGTTGCTGCTGGGGCTGGCGCTCCTGGCCCTGGGGCTGACCCGCGTTCCAGTGTCCATCTGGCACGCCAGCGACTACCAGGACAGCCCCATCGTCTGGACCCAGTTCGCCGAGGCCGGCACCGTGGCCCAGCAGGTACAGCCGGCTGCCTTCGAGCCGGGCCAGTCGCCGCTGCTGATCTGGGGCGCGATCCTGCTGGGCAGCGTGCTGACCGGCCTGGCCATCGTCGGCTTGATCCAGAGCCGGCGCGGCGCCGAGGCGCAGGCCCGGCCCGCCGCGGCCCGCCCGCTGCTCGGTTTTGTGCTGCTCCTTGCGCTGGCCCTGTTGGTCTGGACCGTCAACACCCCACTGACCAACTTCCTCTTCGGCCTGGACACGATGATCTTGTTTGTCATCGCCGCCCTCGCGGCCACGCTGGTGGGCGTGGGGCTGGGCAGCCTGATGGAAGCCACGCTGATCCGGCCGTTGTACGCCCGGGCCATCTACCAGATCATGCTGACCTTCGGCCTGGCCTTCATCGGCACCGAGCTGGTGCGGTCGATCTGGGGGCGCACCGGCTTCACCATGCCCAAGCCCTCGCTGTTTGCCAGCACGGGCGACGGCTGCCCGGCCAGCAGCATCGGTGAGTGGCTGCAATACCACTGCACGACGCTGGTTTGGGAGATCGACGGCCAGCGCGCCTTGATCCGCACCTACAACGAGATCTTCGTCATCTTCGTTGGCCTGGTAGTGCTGATCGCCGTCTGGCTGCTGCTGCAACGCTCGCGGCTGGGCATGATCATCCGCGCCGGCGTGCAGGACAGCGCCATGGTCGAGGCGCTGGGCATCAACGTGCGCCGCGTCTTCACCCTGGTCTTTGGCCTGGGCGTGGGGCTGGCCGCGCTGGGCGGCGTGATTGCGGCGCCAGCCAGCGGCTTGAGCGACGCCATGGGCGCGACGCTGCTGCTAGGCTCGCTGATCGCGCTGGCCATCGGCGGCCTGACCAGCTATCCTGGCGCGGCCGCCGGCGCGATCATCGTCGGCCTGGTACAGCAGTTCATCATCCGCTACGGCCAGATCGGCATCAACCTGCCCTTCCTGGACGCGCCCTGGAAGCCCACCCCGCCCATCGTGCCGGCTTCGACCATCATCCTGATGATCATCGTCCTGCTGGTGCTGCCGCAGGGGTTGTTTGGACGGAAAGAGTAGACTGGTAAATTGGTAGAGTGGTAAGTTGGTAGAGTGGTAGAGTAGTGCGCGTGGACGGACCAACCACCAATCTACCAATTTACCAGTTTACCAATCTACCACCCGCAGAGGAATTGTATGGCCCCAAAAGGTTCTTTTCTCAAACGCAACCTGGCTTTCCTGCTGACTATTGTCGTGCTGGCGGCGCTGCCTTTTGTGCTGGCGCTGCTCAACGGCCAGTCGATCGCCGATTTGCTGGCCAACAAGGCTGGCGAGTCCAAGTTCATCCAGGGGCTGCTGATCGAGGTCTTCATTCTGGCCGTGTTTGCTATCAGCTATGACCTGGTGTTGGGTATCACCGGCCTGCTCTCTTTTGGTCACGGCATGTTCTTCGCCTTCGGCGCCTATGCGACTGGCATTCTGCTTAAGAGCTTCGGCTGGCCGCTGTGGCAGGTGCTTATAGGCGTCGTGGTTGTGGGCGTGGCGCAGGCGCTGCTCTTTGCGCTGGTATTGCCGCGCGTCAAGGGCATCACCTTTGCGCTGGTGACCCTGGGCATCGCTGCGGTCTTCGACATCCTGGTCAAGTCGCAGGAGCTGAACGCCTACACTGGCGC
>CAZVGR010000200.1:0-3961 GCA_964626845.1 uncultured Anaerolinea sp. | reverse complement strand
TCGCAGCCCGTGGCGCAAGTTGTCAACTTGCGTTACAGGCTAGATGTCGCAGCCCGTGGCGCAAGTTGTCAACTTGCGTTACAGGCTAGATGTCGCAGCCCGTGGCGCAAGTTGTCAACTTGCGTTACAGGCTAGATGTCGCAGCCCGTGGCGCAAGTTGTCAACTTGCGTTACAGGCTAGATGTCGCAGCCCGTGGCGCAAGTTGTCAACTTGCGTTACAGGCTAGATGTCGCAGCCCGTGGCGCAAGTTGTCAACTTGCGTTACAGGCCGAAAAGCCACGAGGCGGATGGCGTCTATAGACGCCATCCGCCTCGTTTGATGTCCGCACCAGTTCAAGGGCTATCCCTGGTCGAACTCGATCCACACCAGCCCGTTGCCCTCGGAGAGGGCGAAAGTATAGTTCAGGCTATCGCGTTCCCGGTTGCCGTCCAGCACCCAGATGACGTAGTTGCCTGCCACCGTGCTGCCTGGGAGGCGATCAAACCCAATGCTGTACTCGTAGTTATACCTGCCCAGTTGACCCTGCTGGCTGCTCAGGGCAATGCTGCGCGCGTCGTCGAAGCCTGGCAGTTTCTGCCCATCCTTTTCCAGCCACACGCGGTAGTCGCCCTGGGGCTGCCCGCCGTCGACGCCGCTGTGGATGAAGAACAACTGCAACTTGAGCTCGCCACCGCCGTTGTTGGCCGAGGCCGGCCCGTTGCGAATGCGGAACTTGCAGCCGTCGCCACCCAACGCGGCGCACTCGGCGGCGTCCTGGGCTGGCGGCGGCGGGGGCGGCTGGGTGGGGGCAGGCGCGGGCGGGGCCACCGCAGCCGGCCGCGGCGTCGCCGTGGGCGGGACGGGCGTAGCCGTGGGCGCAGGGGTGTCGGTGGGCTCCGGCGTCGGCGTGTCAGTGGGTAGCGGCGTTTCAGTGGCCGTCGGCGTGACCGTCGGCGTCGGCGTGGCGCGGGCGGCCTCGGTGGCCTCGGCGTTGGCCGTCTGGGTGGCCATGGCGATAGCCGCGCTGGTGGGCGTGAAGGTCGGTACCAGCGTCTTGGTAGGCGTTGGGCTGGGCGTCGGCGCTTCGGCGCCACACGCGCTGAGAGTCAGCAAAGTCAACAGCAGCAGAGCCAATGGGGCCAACAGGCTGCGGCGGCCACCAGTTGGTAGTTGCGTCGTGTGTTCAGGCATGAAAGTCCATCCTCAATAAGGCGCCGGGCATTGCTCAATGCCCGGCGCCGCAAAATTCTGGGCGATTATAGCATCGAACGCAGGATGACCGAAATCTGGGCGGCAGCAGTCGCCAGATGGATCAGGCGCAGCTCAAGGCGTTCATGGCCTGATGGGTGCTCAGGAAGACGTGGTCGTGGCCCAGATGGTCGATAAAACCGATGGCCAGCAGGCGGTCCATCACCGGCCCCTTGACCTCGGCCAGCCAGAGGTCGGCCCCGGCGTCGCGCAGCTCCTGCACCATCGATTCCAGCGTCTCCAGCGCGCTGGCGTCGATGAAGTTGACCGCGCTGCAGATCAGCAGCAGGTGGCGCACCTCCGGCCGCTCAGCCACCATGCCCAGCAGGCGATCCTCCAGGTAGGCCGTGTTGGCGAAGTAGAGGCTCTCGTCCACCCGCACCGCCACCACGTGGGGACAGGTCTGCACGTCGTGGCGCTGCACGTTGCGGAAGTGCTCGCTGTCGCCCACGCGGCCCACCACGGCCATGTGCGGCCGGCTCGTGCGCCACAGGTAGAGCGCAATGCTGGCCGCCACCCCCACCAGAATGCCCGCGTCCACCCCCAGAACCAGCACCGCGGTGAAGGTGACCAGCAGTGAAGCCGCGTCGGCCTTGTTGTAGCGCCAGACGTGGCGCAGCGTGTGCAGGTCGATCAAACCGATGACGGCCACGATGATGATGGCCGCCAGCACCGTGTTGGGCAGGTAGTAAAACGTTGGGGTCAGAAAGAGCACCGTCAGCGCAATCAGCCCCGCCGTGATCAGCGACGCCAGCCCCGTGTTGGCGCCGGCCGAGAAGTTGACGCTGGAGCGGCTGAAGCCGCCGGTGACCGGGTAGCCGCTGCTGAAGGCCGCCGCCAGGTTGGCCGCGCCCAGGGCCACCAGCTCCTGGTCGGCGTCCACCTTCTGGCGGCGCTTGCTGGCCAGCGCCTTGGCCACCGAGATGCTCTCCATGTAGCCCACCAGGCTGATGGTCAGCGCGGCCGGCAGCAGGGCTGCCAGCACCTCAGGGCTGAAGCTGGGCAGGCTGAGCGGCGGCAGACCGGCCGGCACGTCGCCTACGATGCCCACACCGGCCCGTTCATTCAGGTCGAGCGCAGCCACCAGCAGCGTGCCCAATGCGGCCACCACCAGCGGCCCGCTCTTGGTGACGATGGTGACCAGTTGGCTGGACAGGCCCAGCCGGCGCAGGCGCTTGCCCAGGCCCCCGCGGAAGTAGAACAGCAGCGCGATGCTGCCCAGGCCGATGGCCAGGGTGACAGGCTGCGTCTCCCCCAACCGCTCCAGGGTTAGGGCCACCGAGGGGAAGAAGCCGTTGCTGCTGGGCAGCTTAATGCCCAGCAGCGTTTTGACCTGGCTGAAGCCGATGACGATGGCCGCCGCGCTGGTGAAGCCGGACAGCACCGGATGGCTGAGGAAGTTGACCAGGAAGCCCAGCCGCAGCAGGCCCATCAGCGCCTGGATCACGCCGGCCAGCAGGGCCAGCGTTAGCGCCAGTTGCAGGTAGAGCGCCATATCGCCGCCGGCCAGCGGGCCGATCGCGCTGGCCACCAACAGCGAGACGATGGCCACCGGCCCCACGGCCAGCGCGCGGCTGGTGCCCAGCAGGCCATAGACGATCAGCGGCAGGATGCTGGCGTAGAGGCCCACCTGCGGCGGCAGGCCGGCCAGGATGGCGTAGGCCATGCCCTGCGGCACCAGCATGATGGCGACGATCAGCCCGGCCATCACGTCCCCCGGCAGGTCGGCGCGCTGATAACGCCGCAGCCAGACCAGGGACGGCACGTAACGGCGGAGTGTCTGTAGCAGGCGACTGCCGCCTCTTGTGGCCTGTGTCGCAGTGGTCGTCATGTCATGCACATCTTTCGCCGGTCTCCGAGTCATATCTGGCTGTGGCCGGTCTCCTGACCGAGCCATAGCCCAGAACTGCTGTGGCCGGTCTCCTGACCGAGCCACCTTAGTCTATCACGGCGGGCACGGTCAGAGACCGGCCCGAGCAATGGAAGTGTTACAGCGGGCACGGTCGGAGACCGGCCCGAGCAATGTGAGTGTTACGGCGGCACGGTCAGAGACCGGCCTGAGCACTTTGGATGCTTTAGCCGCGGCTGCCTTTGACTTTGACCGGCAGCCTGGCCGCCTGCCAGGCGTGCATACCGCCGCTGAGGTTGGTTACGTCGTCAAAACCCAGCGCGGCCAACTGCTTGCAGGCCGTGGCGCTGCGCCGGCCGGAGCGGCAGACGCAGACGATGGGCTGGTTCTTGGGCAGCTCGCCCGCGCGCTGCGTCAGCGTATCCAGCGGGATCAGCCGTGCGCCGGCGATGAAGCCGTGGGCGGTCTCGCCGGGCGTGCGCACGTCCAGCACCAACGGTTTGGCCTTGCCTTTCAACTGCTGGTGCAGCTCAGGGGCAGTGATGCTGGGCAGCGCTGGCCCAGGCTTGAACAAAGCGGCTAACTGGTCGAAAATGGAAGCCATGAATTACCTCGTGCGAGCGAAAGATCGTGCGTTCGTAGCGAACAGCCTGTTTGATGGCGCAATCGCCCTAAAGGTAACGCGCCGCCAGCATGACAGCCAAAAGTGCCCGCTTGTCCGACTCTGTGGTACAATTCAGCGGTGAACGGTGAGCGGTGAGCGGTGAAACGGTCACAGTCCTACCAATCCACCAATCTACCAATCACCAATCTACCAATCTACCAATCACCAATCACCAATCTACCAATCACCAATCTACCAATCTACCAATCACCAATCTAC
>CAZVGR010000199.1:0-4284 GCA_964626845.1 uncultured Anaerolinea sp. | reverse complement strand
TGTTAAGGTTCAGGGAGACTTTTGGTCTCCCCGGAATTTTGCGCAAAATTTGGGTTTCACGTTTCACGGGTGAAAGGCGCTCGTTACATCCCCAACCAGACCCTGGCTATCGGCTCCACTGCACCCGCTGCTCCACCGGCAGCCCCAGCGCCAGCGCGATCTCCTGGCCGTGGTCCAGCTCGTGCATGGCCATGACGCGGAAGACGCCGCCCACCGAGGTCTCGAAGCCGGCCGGGTGCAGGCCGCGCACGGCCAACTGCTCGTCGCTCAGGCTGTCCAGCAGGGCCAGAGTGTCGATGCGGCTGGCGGCCAGGCTGGCCAGCAGGTCGGCCACGCTGCGCTCCTGCTGCTTTTCCACCTGGCGCTGGTTCCAGGTGTCCAGCGAGAAGCCATCGGGCAGGGGCTGGGCGGCCAGGAAGCGCTGCACTGTGGCCTGAAGGCCGCGCTCCGCGCCGGCCAGGTGGGCCAGCAGGTCGTGGACGTTCCAGGCCGGGTTCTCGGTGGAGGCGACGGCCTGATCGGGGCCGATCTGCTGGGCGACGGAGAAGAGGTAGGCGCGCGACTCGGCCAGTTCGGTGCGGATGCGTTGTTTGCGGTCGGTCATGGTTGGTTCCTCGACAATCAGTTGCCCACCAGGGCGCGGGCGAAGAAGAAGACGTTGGCCGGCCGCTCGGCCAGACGGCGCATGTAGTAGGGATACCAGCGGGTGCCGTAGGGGATGTAGACCCGCATGCGGTAGCCCTGGTCGGCCAGTTGCTGCTGCAAGTCGCGGCGGATGCCGTACAACATCTGGAACTCGAAGCGATCCGGCGCGATGCCCCGTTGATGCGCATAGGCCTTGGTCCAGTTGATGATCATGTGGTCATGGCTGGCGACGGCCGGATATGTGCCCGGAAACTCAGCCTGGCCTTCGAGCATCAGCCCGATCAGCCGGGTCATGCTGCGGTCGACCTCAGTTCTGTCCTGGAAGGCCACGGCCGGCGGCTCGTCATAGGCGCCCTTGCACAGCCGCAGATGGGCCATGCCCTGCTCCATCAGGCTGCGCACGTCCTCCTCGCTGCGGTAGAGATAGGCCTGGATCACCACACCCACGTTGGCGAAGTCCGCGCGCAGACGGCGATAGATGGCCAGCGTGCGGTCGGTGACGGGCGAGTCCTCCATGTCGATGCGCACGAAGTTGCCGCGTTGAGCCGCGGCCTCGACAATGCGCCGCACGTTGCGGTAGCAGAACTCGTCGTCCACGGCCAGGCCCATGGCCGTCAGCTTGATGGAGATGTTGGCGTTGACGCCCGCCTGCTGAATGGCCTGCAGGGCGCGGATGTACTCGTCGGCGTTAGCGCTGGCCTCGGCCTGGTTATGCACGTGTTCGCCCAGGTAGTCCAGCGTGGCCAGCAGGCCGGCCGCGTTGCTGGCGCGGATGGCCTCGATGGCGTCGGGCAGCGTCTCGCCAGCCACAAAGCGCCGCGCCATGCGCCGGCTGATGGGCATGCCGACGATCAGATCCTGCATTTGCGGGCTTTTGGAAAGGGCGATAAAAATGTGGCGCAAGGGTGATGCCATAGGTGCTCCTTGACGGGAAAGACTGAAACGATCACACACTGCTATTTTGCACCAAAACCGCCCTTTCGTCTATGGCCTAGATCATAAAATTGAGCTTTTTTTGCTCAGCCATAGGTGCCGGGCACTGGAATCTGCGCCTGCAACCAAGTCTGTGGAGCCGATTTCAGCCGCCTGTGAGCTGCAAGTGCCCGGCACCTGAGTAGTAACTCAGCCGGCATGTTTGACCGAGCCTGCATCCTGTGTTAAACTCCTAGCCAAGGCCGGATTTCAACACCGATAGTTCACCCTTGGCTGCGGTGTTCCCCTTCCCCACTCTGGAGACACGTCCCATGCGCATCGAAGACTTCCCTCGCCCCAAAGACGACAATGGCCGCGGCATCCACTGGTCAGCCCGGCTCTACCACGACGTGATCCAACCCAACCTGGACTACTGGATCGATCAACTGGTCGCCATGAAGATCAAATGGGTCAAGCTGCTGGACGACGGCGGCGGATCGGGCCTGGAATTCAGCCGCAAGCTGATGGCAGCCGACATCATGCCCGTGGTGCGGCTTTACATGCCCCAGCTTAACCCCCACTACCTCACCAGCCGCGAGCTGGACACAGTCAGCCGCTACGTCAACGAGGGCGTGCGCTACTTCGAGAGCAACAACGAACCCGACTTGCCGGCCGAGTGGAAGAACAACCACAAGCCGCCCAACTGGCTGGAGATTGTCGTCGACAACTTCATCCGCGACGCTGACGGCGTGCTGGGGCGGGGCGGGCTGCTGGCCTTGCCGGCCATGGGGCCAGGCTCCACCGACAACCCGATCGTGATGGTGGTGCAAAAGGGCCGTCGCGACCTGTTCGAGCGCGGCTGCTGGGTCGCCATCCACAACTATACCCTCAACCACCCGCTGGATTACCCCTACGACGATGTCAACCAGACCGGCCGGCCGCTGACCCAGGAAGAATTCGACGAGTATGCTCGCTGGCAGTACAGCCACCTGAGCTACGCCCAAATCCAGGCCCGCGGCCTCCCCGTCAGCGCAGAGGACTATGCCAAGTTCAACCGCTGGGCCTGGGACGGCCGCAACATGGAGATGGTCAACCAGGTGCGGGCCAGCAACAAGAACCCCGGCCAGACAGCCATGGAAAGCCCCAACTGCTTCAACGGCTATCTGGCGTGGGGACAGATGATCTACGACGCGCTGGGTCACTACGTGCCCGTGATCAGCACCGAGGGTGGGCCAGTGGTGGGCTGGGGCGACGACAACCGCTACGCCAAGATGAACCCGACGACACAGAAGGAGTACCAACTGGAGATCGTGCGCTTCTTGCAGAGCGAGGCGCCGCCCTGGTACTTTGCCATGTGTACCTGGCTGCTGGCCTCGCGGCCGCTAGGCGACTACAACCCCACTTGGGAGCAGATGTCGTGGTACACCTCAAGCTGGGACTTGCAGTTTGGCCTGCAAGGTGAACTGCCCATCGTGCAGACGCTGAAGGACGAGCCCTCGGTGGTGCGACCAGAGCTGCAGCCGGGCCGCGGCGTGATCCAAGGCGTGGCTCGTCACGCGCAAGGCCAGCCCATCGCCGGGCTGACCCTCAAACTGTCGGGACTCAACCGCGAGCTGAGCGCCAGCAGCGATGCGACGGGCGCGTTCAGCTTCGAACGGCTCAGCGCTGGCGACTACGAGCTGCGCAGCGGAGAGCGGGTGTTGCGAACCAGCATTACGCTGGAGCACGACGATGCGGTGGTCGATGTGGAGGTGGCCTTGGACGCAGGACAGCAGAGCAGCATTGCGGGACTGGTCAGCGACACCGCCGGCCGGCCCCAGGTGGGAGCAACCGTGACCGTGGGCGCGGGCGAACAGCAAGCGGCCACAGTGCAAACCAACAGCGCAGGACGTTACCAGGTGACTGACCTGCCTCCCGGCTCCTATTGGGTCATCACCGGCGACGGCAGCGCGGCCATCGCTGGCATCCAACTGGACGGGTGGAACAGCCGCACAGCCAACCTGACCGTGCCCGCGCCGGCCGGCTATCGCTACGTCGTTACCAGCCAGCGCCTGCTCTCGCCGCAGGAGACGGGCAACGACCGCAAGTTTTTTGGTCGGGTGCTCGACGAAACAGGCGAGGGGCTGAATGGCATCCAGGTCGAGATGGCCTGGACAGGGGCGGCCGCCGGCACGCAGTTCCCGCGCATGACCACCCCCCGCGACGCGTTCAAGCCCGCTGGCAACTTTGAGTTTCTGCACAGCCCCGGCGCCTTCGTGCTGCGCATTGTGCAAGGAGACTGGCCCAGCGACGAAACCGACCCGTTGCCCACAGTCAATGTGCCCGGCCGCGAGGGCGACCCCATCAGCTATGAGGTCAACTTCCAGCGCCGCGACAGCGGCGCGGCGGCCGGCACAGCCAGTCTGACCGGCGTGGTGACCAACGGCGCGGGCCTGGGGCTGACGCTGTGGCAGGGCGACCCAGAGCAGATCAACCAGCCAGGGCAGAGGAGCTGGGCGCTGGTGCTGCCTGCCAGCGGATCATACATCTTCAACGCCCTGCCGGCCGGCCCCTATACCCTGGCGCTGGAGGGAGAAGGGGTGGTCCATGCCTTCAGCCTGACCGATGGCGGCAGCACGACCTTTAACTACGTGATCGGAACGCCGCCGCCGCCACCGCCACCACCGCCACCGCCGCCCCCGCCGCCGCCGCCCCCGCCGCCGCCGCCGCCACCGCCGCCGCCCCCAC
>CAZVGR010000198.1:0-4331 GCA_964626845.1 uncultured Anaerolinea sp. | reverse complement strand
CGCAGCTCAACGGCCTGGCCAACCCCAACATGATTCGGGCCGGCCAGACCCTGTGTATCCAGTAAATCCAACAACTTAGCCGATAGCTGTTAGTTCCGCACTAAAAAGCGGGTGGTTGGCAGCCACCCGCTTTTTGTATTCCCACGGTTACAACTCAGGCCCAGGCGCCGGGCGCTTGCAGTTACCCTGCTAACGAAGTCTGTGGAGCCGATTTCAGCCGCCAATGAACTGCAAGCGCCCGGCGCCTGAGCAGCTACTCCAGAAGTTGATAATGCCATACGCCCCGGTCGTCCTGTTGGCAGGTCACTTTGCCTTTCTCCTCCAGTACATCCAGATGCCCCAAGACCTCCGAAGTGGCCAGGAAGGTGTCCACGGCGTCGAGCTTGCGAAACAGTGTATCGGCAAGCTGCCAGGTGGTCTGCGGCCCGTGGCGGAGCTCGTTTTGCAGCCGCGCCAGCCGCTGCTCGTAGAACAGGAAGCGGTTGTTGATCAAGCCGCGCACATCGGCTACCGCTTCGCCGTGACCGGGCAGCACCAGTGCAATCGGCAAGTCGTAGATGCGACACAGCGAGGCCCAGTAATCCACCAACGGGCGCCGGCGCTGGGTCTCCCCGAGCGGCGGGGGGCCGACAATAGCGTTGGAGCTGATATGGGCCAGCAGATGGTCGTTGCCCAACAGCAGCCGGTCATCCGGCTGATAGAGGCAGATCAGGTTGTCGGCATGGCCTGGGCAATGCAGCGCTTGCCAGGCGACGCCAGCCAGCTCGACAGTATCCCCTTCCTCCACGAACTGCGCCACCGGGGCATGGGTGATAAACTGTTGCATGCCGCGGTAGAGGTGGGCTGTTTTTTCGGCTGGCGCAGCCGGCACGCCGGCCGCCAGGAGCAGGTCCAGCCAGAATTGCTCGCGCGGGGCCAAATATGAAGCCCAGCCCTCGATCAAAGGCTGGGCCAGCGGATGCGCCCACACTGTCGCCCCGCTGGCGGCGACGATCGTCCCCACCAATCCGTAGTGATCGGCGTGGGAGTGGGTGATAATTACCCGCTGGATGTCGCTCAGAAGAACGCCCTGCTCAGCCAGGCCAGACTGCAAGGCAGCCAACGCTGCCGGGGTCTGCGGGCCAGTGTCGATCAGGGTCAAGGGATCGCCTTGCACCAGATAGGCGTGAACCGGCCCGACGGGAAAGGGAGTCGGCAGTGTGATCTGGTGGATGCGGCGCAGCAGAGGAGCGTCGAACGGATCGACAGGGACGGTTTGCATCGTATTCAAGCCCAGGGGCGGCAGATGGCACGGGATGTCATCAGGCGGCGCTCAACGCAAGGCGGGCAGTCAGGGGACTACCCCTCCCGGCTTTTGACCAACACCGTCCACGTGCCCCGTTGGGTCACCTTATCTTGCTGGTTGAGGATTTGCACTTTGAACGTGACGTAGCCGCCGCCCAGCCGCGCCATCGGTTTAAGCTCGCTGACCGTCGCCTGAACACGAATGGTATCGCCGATCTTGACCGCAGCACGGAACTGCCACTCCAGCCCCATGAAGCCGAGCACGGTCTGATGCATAAAGCCCAAACGCTCAGCCAATCCTGTGGCCATCGAGAGTACCAGCAGACCATGGGCGATGCGCTCGCCGTAGGGGGTGTCTTTGGCCGCTTCGGCGTCGGTGTGCAGCGGATTCCAATCACCGCTGAGCATGGCAAAGCTGACGATGTCGCTCTCGGTCACCGTGCGCCCCTGACTGGTGATCGAATCGCCGACGGTGTAATCTTCGTAGTAAAGCCCTTGGACAGGCCGTAAATCTGCCATAGTCACAACTCCTTGCGCGGACTGGGGGTGATGGTGAGAGCTATTGTACCGGTGCAACAGAGCTTTGACAAGCTGTAGGGCGGCTGAAAACAGGCAATGACTTGGCGGGATGGCTCTGGGGCAAAACAACAACAGGCCCAAACTATGTCGTTTGGGCCTGTTGGCGGAGAAGGGGCCTCAAGTAACTTTCGAGCTCTGTTGAACGGGAGTTACCGTGCCTTCACGGTTTCGGCAAGCTCTGTTCTTCCTGATTTCCAGGTTGTTGCCTTATTCCCGTAGCGGTACTATCTGACGTGGTACAACTAACCTGTGCGTCTAAGCTGCCGCGCACTTCACTGTCCGATTTCTACGGGCTCCCTGCTCCTTACTGAGAGGGCTTTGACTTTCAACGCATCCCTGCGGTCCTCCCGCAACCATCTTTTACCTCCTGCTTTGCACAAGTCAGAGCGAGGGTTGGTCAGATTTATAGGTTTGGTCCGTCAACTTGCGTTGAGTTGTTAAAGTTCTCTCAGCTACTTTGATTATACCATGCCTGTTTCGAGCGAGTCAATCCCTTTTCTTGCGAATTGCTGTATTTTTAAGGTTGTTGCAGAAGGCTCAGCCACCTGCTTTTCCAGCGCGCGGGCGCAGCAACCAGACGGCCAGCAGCACCAGTCCACCGCCGGCAATCTGGCCTGCACTCAGGGTTTGGCCCAGCACCAGATAGGCCAGCAGTGCGGCCAGCACAGGCTCCAGGGTGGCGATCAGGCTGGCCACGCTGACCGGCACGGTGCGCACACCGGCTGCATAGGCCACCGACGCGCCTACTGTTGGCCCCAGCGCCAGCAACAGCAGCCAGAAAAGCGCGGCCGGGCTTTGCAGCGTGTCTGCCAATGGCGCCAGCGGTTGAAGCGCCAGCAGCACGGCTGCGCCTACCAACATTCCGTAGCATTGCAAAGTCCACGGATTGGTGTGGCGGATACCTACTTTGTTGAAAACGCTCCACAGGCCATAGGTCAACCCTGACAACAGACCCCAGAAAATGCCCAGGGCGTTGAGGCGCAGCAGTCCCGGCTGATAGACCTGCGCGACCAGCGCAGAGCCGACCAGGGTCAACAGCAGCGCAGCCAGATGGGTGCGCGTCAGCCGTTCGCCCAGAAAGCGCCAGGCGATCACGGCCACCCAGGCTGGAGCCGTGTAAAGCAACACGGCCGCAACTGCCACCCCCACCGACAGAATGGCGTTGATGTAGGCGGCGTAGAAGAACGCAATGCCAAAGACGCCGTAGAGCAGAACGATCCGCAGCGCCCCGCGGCTGAGGCGCAGCCATGTCGGTCGCAGCGCCAGCAGGCCAGCCAGCAAGATCAATCCACCCAGGCCGGCCCGCAGCCCGGCTACGGCCAGCGGCGGCAGGCCATATACCCCTGCCAGGTAGTGATAGATGATGCCCAGCGTGGCCCACAGTGATGCGGCCAAAAGCACCAGGCTGTAGCCGCGCGCCAGGCTGCTGGATCGTTGCGAGGGTGTTTCAGAGGGCATAAAGTACATCGGAGCGCCGGGCGTTTGCGACAGATCTGCAGCCTGAGCTGACTTCACAGGCGCCTCTGCACGTGTGGCTTCCAGCGCTCGGCGTCCTGGGCTGCGTGGTACAAAGTGAGCTCGATTGTACGCTGGTAGCAGGCAGATGTCCATTTCTGCCGCGCTTGCTTGTTGGGCTATCTTGTGCCATAATAGACACAATCGACTCACCTCACATCTACGCTCATGTAGGCTCCATCCCGGAGGACAGAAACATGATCACCGTTTCTATCAAAGATGAACAGGCCAGCAGCGTAGCCCAGCAGGTCTACGACCGGCTGTGGTCGGAACAGGGCCTACGCACGACTACAGCCGACATCGAAATCGAAGCCGTGGCGGGCGCCGTGGCGCTCAACGGTCGCGTGCGTACCCAGAACCTGCGCCGCCAGGCCGATCGGCTGGCGCGCATGGGGTTGAACGGCTGGCAGCTTCACAACAACCTGATCGCCGACGACCATCTGGCCTTGGCTTTGGCTGCACGGCTGGCATCTGACTCGCGAACCGTCACGGCCAACGTGCGATTTGAGGTTTTTCTCGGCGTGGTCCATCTCGCCGGGGCAGTGGACAGCCCGCAGCAGCGCGCGGCTGTGATGGAGCTAGTCAGCCAGGCGCCGGGCGTGGTCAAGGTAGAGGATCACCTGACAATCGTCCGCTGACTGAACTCAGCGCTTCCAGCTCCCCGACGCCGCAGATCATACCTGCGGCGTTTTGTTTTTGCGCGGCACAGTCTAACAAAACGCTAACGCTTCGCAAATGTTGATCTAACACAAAAGTGATATTCTGGGGGTGCATGAGCGCTAAGTACACCGTAAACAAAATAACTGCGTATCGGTGCCCGGCACTTTGGCGACGATTCGCACATAATCAGAGGCTCGTGTCAAGTGCCGGGCACCTCAACAACTTTGTTTACGATGTACTAAGTACACCGTAAACAAAATAACTGCGTATCGGTGCCCGGCACTTTGGCGACG
>CAZVGR010000197.1:0-4374 GCA_964626845.1 uncultured Anaerolinea sp. | reverse complement strand
ACCAATCCACCAATCTACCAATTTACCAATTTACCAATCCACCAATCCACCAATCCACCAATCTACCAATCTACCAACCATGCGCGTCATCTCCGGCACAGCTAAAGGCCGTCCCCTACAATCTGTCCCCGGCGACTCCACCCGGCCCATCGCCGACCGGGTCAAGTCCGCCCTGTTCAGCATCCTCGAGTCGCAGGAGGCCATCCGTGGCGCGCGCTGGCTGGACCTGTTCGGCGGCACCGGCGCCGTGGGCATCGAGGCGCTGAGCCGCGGCGCGGCCAGCGTGGTCTTCGTGGAGAAGGACGGCCGCGCGGTGCAGGTGCTGGGCCAGAACCTGCGCAGCACCGGCGTGGGCCAGGACGGCCGTTCCCACGTGGTGCGCGGCGACGCCTTCGCCTACCTGGCCCGGCCGGAGATCGATCCCTTCGACCTGATCTACATTGCCCCGCCGCAGTACAAAAGCCTGTGGCAAAAGGCGCTGCTGGCCGTGGATGCCCGGCCGGAGCTGCTGACCGAGCGCGGCCAGGCTGTGGTGCAGATCTTCCCCAAGGAAGACGATCCCAACCTGCCGCTGCTGAACCTGCGCCGCTACGACGAGCGCCAATACGGCAGCACGCGCCTTATCTTCTACGAGCCGTAGCTTCTCTATATCAGCGCCCGCGCCACCAATCCTTGCGCGAGCGGGGGTCCATGAACGCGCCGCTGTCGCGGATGGCCACGCCTACGGCATCGCTGGCCGCGCGGCCGAAGGCCTGGCCTGCGAACAGGGCGGGCAACTGGCTGCGGCCGGCCGCGTTCCAGCTTTGATACAGGTCGAGCAGGGCCGGGTCGACGCACAGCCCCTCCAGGTGCAGTGTGTAGCCATGCACCACGTTGTCGGTGCGGGTGTACTTGAGGGTGATGCGGTCAGGAGCGGCATACAGCACCAAGACTTCGTAGCCGCTGCCGATCACGTAACCCGAGTCAGGCACATGCAGCGGTTCGCCGGGCGTGGTCGCCAGCTCAGCCAGGGTGACAGGCGGGCTGGCCAGCGGTTCACCGCGGCAGTTGCAGCCCCAGTTCCAGTCGTAGACGCGGGCCAGCCGGACAAAACTCCCCGTGCGGTTGTCAGCAAAAAGGCCTGGCAACTGCGGCGCGCCGGGGTCAGTCGGTCCGCCGTAGTCCACCAGGCCCAGATAGCCGCCAGTGGGTGTATAGCTGCGCAGCGCCAGGTTGAGGTCAGCGTGCTGCTCGGCCGGCCGGTCGGTGGGCGGCGGCAAGACAGCCAAAGCGCTGTAGACCGCTCCGGGCAGCGGCTGGCAAGGGGAGACGATGCCTGTGCTGATCAGCGGCAGAAAGACGTGGCTGGCTGGCTGTTCAGTCTCCTGGGCGGAGGCTGGACTGGCCAGCAGCAGGCATAGCGTCAGCAGTGCGATCAGCCCGCGGCGTTGTCCATGCATCGCCGGTCTCGTCAGTCCTCCTCGAAGTCGTCGTCCTCGTCGTCGTCGTCCCACAACCAGGCCGTCGGCTCGTCTTCGTCGTCTTCGAAGTACTGCTCAGGGGCCGGGCCGTCGCCGTCCAGCACCAGGGGATACATGGCGTCGTCCTCGGCGTTGTCGTTGATGGACTCGACGCGCACCACAAAACGCCAGTCGTCCTCACCATACACGTAGAGCATCGCTTGGTCTGCTTTCAGACCCAGCGATGCCAACGAAGTCTGCGCGGCATTCTTGGGCTGCGGCCCATCACCCAGCATCCCGGTCAGCGCGCCTTCAGGCAGCATTTCTATCAGCGAACGCAGGCTGCCCAGCATCATATCGGCCATGAAGCCGGGCACGCCCATCTGGTCCACCAGCATCTGGCGCACCTGGGCGCGCACTTCTGGGTTGGTCTCGATCAACGCCAGCGCATCCTCCATGGTCTCAGGCCGGGGCGTGTCACCCAGATCCAACGGGGGCAGGTCATCAAGCATGGACTCGATTTCCTCGTCGCCATCCTCTTCGTCGCCCTCCTCTTCATCGTCGTCCAAGTCCCAGTCATCGTCGAAGCTCAGGTCGTAGATTTCGCCGCTTTCCAGCGGGTTATCGCCCAAGATGAAGGCCATGTCGTCGTCCGGGTCCCAATCCAGCGCCTCCTGAATCGCCGTGTGCAGGTCCTCCAGGCTTTGTTCGGCGGCAACTTCGACGCGCCGCCAGGTGCCGGGCAGGTCTGGGATCGATACGTGGAAGGTGTAGGTTTTCATGATGTGACTTTCCTGATGGTGCGCGTTGATTCGGGTTCAGTCTCTACTGACCTGTGATGGTCAGCGTGCCCTGGTTGGACCCCGACAAGTTGGCCCGACCCACAAAAACAGCGTAGCCGCCCTGTTCCGGTTGGGGGATCGTTCGGCTGGGATTGAGACCGGAGAAGCCCTCGTCGGTGCAGAAGATATTGCGTCCTTGCGGGCCAACCACCATCAACGTGCCATTGGTGGATCCGTCGAAAGAAACGACCAGGCTGTCCAGGTCTGCGCCAACCTGGAAAACAAAATCGGGGACGGTGTTCACCCAACCCGGGCAGGGTGGATTGCCGCCGGTGAGCGCAAAAGCCTGCGTGGTGCCGATGGCGTTGATCGGAACAGTCACCGTGGCGCCTGGTGATTGCAGTTGGCCGATCGAGCCGTTGTAGGCGGCCAACGCCTGTTCAATCACTGCCTGCGGCAGGGCTTCCCCAGTGGACGATGCGGCCGGGGCCGATCCACTGCCAGAACCGCCACATGCGACAGCCACGAGGGCAACGACAGTCAAAACAAGGACAAGTACGTGGAGCCGGGCTGACTGATTCATGGGTGTCTCCTCAACTTTGGGATGAATAACCGAGTCGTTTCAAGACCGTTGTGGACAAGGCCAGTATAACATTGATGCCCAGTGCAAGCAAGCGCCGCCGATCCTTGACGCTGCCTGCGCGCCGTGGTACCATGACCCGTAACCCGTAACCCGTAACCCGTAACCCGTAACCCGTAACCCGTAACCCGTGCCCCGTAACCCGAAAGGAGCGCCCATGGATGCTGATCTGTTGATTGTCAATGCGGCCCAGTTGTTGACCTGCGCCAGCCCGGAGGGGCCGAAGCGCGGCGCCGCGCTGGCCGACCCCGGCTTGATCGAAGATGGCGCACTGGCCTGCCTGGCGGGACAGATTGTGGCCGTGGGCCGCACCGCTGACGTGCTGGCCAGCCTCGACGACCCCGACGCGGCCCACGTCATCGACGCGGCCGGCAAGGTGGTGCTGCCCGGCTTCGTCGATCCGCACACCCATCTGCTCTGGGCGGGCGACCGGGCCGGCGAGTTCGAGCAGCGCATCGCCGGCGCAACCTACATGCAGATCATGCAGGCCGGCGGCGGCATCATGGCCACCGTGCGCGCCACCCGCGCCGCCTCGCTGGACGATCTGCTCGCCCAGACCCTGCCGCGGCTGGACGCTATGCTCACCCACGGCACCACCACAGCCGAGGTCAAAACCGGCTACGGCCTCGATCTCGACACCGAGATCAAGATGCTCGACGCCATCCGTTTGCTGGACGAGGAACACCCCATGGATCTGGTCCCCACCTTCATGGGCGCGCACGCCGTGCCGGCCGAGTACGCAGGCCGCGCCGACGCCTATGTAGACCTGGTGGTGGAGGAGATGCTGCCGGCCATCGCCGACTTGCGCTACACCGTGGAGACGCCCGATGGCGAGTACTACGTGCACGCGGCCGACTTCTGCGACGTGTTCTGCGAGGCTGGCGTCTTCGACCTGGCCCAGACCCGGCGCATCCTGGAAGCGGCGCGCGAGCTTGGCCTGGGGCTGAAGCTGCACGCCGACGAGTTCGAGCCTATCGGCGGCGCAACGCTGGCTGTAGAGCTGGGCGCAGCCAGCGCCGATCACCTGGTGCGCACCACTGACGAGCAACTGGCCGCGCTGGCCGCCTCGGACACCATCGCCGTCAGCCTGCCCGGCACCCCCTTCGGCTTGGGCCACCACGACTACACCCGCGCCCGCCGCTTCCTCGATCTGGGCGGCGCGCTGGCGCTGGCCAGCGACCTCAACCCTGGCACCTGCTGGTGCGAGTCCATGCAGTTTATCATTGCCCTGGCCTGTCGCACTCTCAAGCTGACGCCAGCCGAGGCCATCAACGCCGCCACCATCAACGCTGCCCACGCGCTCAACCTGGGCGCCTACCTGGGCAGCCTGGAGGTAGGCAAGCAGGCCGATGTGTTGCTGCTGGATGTGCCCGACTACCGCCACGTGGGCTATCGCTTTGGCACGAACCTGGTAGAGACGGTGGTGAAGCGGGGGCAGGTGGTGTAGGAGGCGGGAATACCACAGCGAATGAAGTACAGCGAATGGCAGAAGCGGCACAACCACAGCGAATGA
>CAZVGR010000196.1:0-4552 GCA_964626845.1 uncultured Anaerolinea sp. | reverse complement strand
GCCAAAGCGTTTGTGGGCATGATGGCACTCCACACTGAACTGTGGAGCTTGTCCGGCCGCTGAAGCCCCACCTTTCCAAGGTGGGGTCCTGAACGGCTCTCAATTCTCAACGCCGCCGAAGATCCCATGCGTTGCGGCGCGCTGCTTCGTCCCACGCCGCCCGGGTGGGTTCACGCAGGTAAAGGAGACCGTATGTACAAGAACTTTCGCAAGATGCTGGTCCTGTACAAAGGATCGAAACGGCCCTTGCTCATCTCACAGATCCTGCTCTTCCTGAGCGTGGCCCTCAACCAGGTGATCATGGCTCTCAACGCGCGCCTGATCAACGACGGCGTGGAGGCGGGCAGCATCGACGTGGTGATCAGCACGGCCATGTGGATGATCGGCCTGACCCTGGTGCTGACCGTGTTCAGCATCGGCAACGCCATCTACGCCGTGATGTTCTCCGAGGGCACGGCCAACTTCCTGCGCGTCCAGACCTTCCGCCAGGTGCAGACCTTCTCCTTCGGCAACCTGGACCGCTTTCGCACGGGCGATCTGTTGGTGCGGCTGACCGCCGACGTCAACAACGTCAAGAGCGCCGTGTTGTTCGGCGTGATGAACCTGCTGCAAGCGCCGTTCACCATCCTGATGGTGCTGCTGATCACCGTGCTGCTGGCCCCGCGCCAGCTGCCGCTGATGATCGCGGTCATGGTGGTGGTGTCGGTGGTGCTGTTCAGCCTGCTGCGCAACATTCAGAAGCTCTTCGTCATCCGCCAGAAGGCGCTGGACGTGGTCAACAACATCCTGCAGGAGAACCTGTCGGGCGTGCGGGTGGTCAAAGCCTTCGTGCGCGAGCGCTATGAGAGCCAGCGCTTTGCCGAGGCCAGCGACAAGCAGAAAGACGCCGCGCTGGCGCCGGCCTATCGCATCGCCGTCTTCCTGCCCACGGCCACCGCGCTGATCTACACCAGCGTGGTGGTGATCTACTTCGTCATGGGCCGGGAGGTGATGCTCAGCCAGACCCTCTCGCTGGGCGAGGTGGTGATCTTCAGCCAGCTACTGGCCGCCGCGCTGGTGCCTATCACCATGCTGGCCTTCATCCTGCCCTACCTGGAGGCGGGCGAGGCCTCGCTGGGACGCATCATCGAGGTGCTGTCCGATACGCCAGAGGTCCAGGACAAGCCGGAGGTCAAGCGCGTCGATCCGGCGTCCATCCGGGGCCGCATCGTCTTCGAGAACGCCTCCTTCGGCTACCGCGACAAGGCCGGCCAGCCCATGGGCCATGCCTTGCAGAACATCAACCTCACCATCGAGCCGGGTGAGACGGTGGGCTTCCTGGGCGCCACCGGCTCCGGCAAGTCGTCGCTGGTCAACCTGATCCCCCGCTTCTACGACGTCACCGAGGGGCGGGTCACCATCGACGGCGTCGACGTGCGCGACATCCCCCAGAGACAACTGCACAAGCTGGTGGCCGTGGCGCTGCAAGAATCGGTGCTCTTCACCGGCACCGTGCGCGGCAACATCCTGATGGCCAACGCCCAGGCCGACGACGACGAGATGCAAGCGGCTTCGGAGGCGGCCGACGCCGACGGCTTCGTCAGCGCTATCCCCGAAGGCTACGACGCCGCCGTCGCCCGGCGTGGGGCCAACTTCTCCGGCGGCCAGCGCCAGCGCCTCTCCATCGCCCGCGCCGTGGCGGCCGAGCCCAAGATCCTGATCCTGGACGACAGCACCAGCGCGCTGGACATGGCCACCGAGGCGCGGGTCCAGGAGGCGGTGCAGGGCATGATGGCCCAGGCCACCAAGCTCTACGTGGCCCAGCGCATCAGCACCGTGCTGACCGCCGACAAGATCGTCCTGCTGGAGGGCGGCCGGCAGGTGGGGGTGGGCAAACACAACGACCTGGTGCAAACCAGCCCGCTCTATCGTGATATCTGCCTCTCGCAGCTGGGCATGGTGCCGGAGCTGCGAGATGCTTCGGCAGCCCTCAGCATGACAGCGGACGGCCAGGAGGTGCAGCGATGATGGCTTCCCGTTCCGAGTCCAGGCAGGCGCAGGCAGCTAAGGACCCGCGCCAGGCCGCCCAAGAGACTCCCAGTCCTAAGCTGCCGACCGGCAAGCTGCTGCGCCGCTTGCTGGGCTACATCACGGCCAGCCGCGGCCGCTTCATCGTGGCCATGGTCCTGGTGCTCGTCTCCGTGTTCCTCACTGCGACCCTGCCCTATCTCATGGGCCTGGCCATCAACGTCATCGGCGGCCAAGGCTCGTTCGAGGATTTGGTGCGCATCCTGGTCTGGATGCTGATCGTCTCGGCGGTGATGTGGCTGACCGGCTGGCTGCGCAACCGCATCATCTCGGCCCTGGCTGAGGAGGGCCTCAACCGGCTGCGCAAGGAGCTATTCGACCACATCCAGGGCCTGTCGCTGAACTTCTTCGACCGCCAGCCCATCGGCGAGCTGATGAGCAGCGTCACCAACGACATGGAGGTGATCGGCAACTTCTTCTCGCGCGGGCTGGGCCAGGCCATCACGGCCATCACGACCATGGTGGTGGTGATCGGTTTCATGCTCTTTCTCAGCATACCGCTGACCATCACCACGGTGATCTTCCTGCCCTTCATGCTGGGCGTGGCCTTTCTGCTGGGCCGGGTGGCTGGGCCGGGCTTCGCCAAGCTGCAAGAGCAGCTCGGCCAGACCAACGGCTTCATGGAGGAGACGCTGGCCGGCGCCAAGACCCTCATCGCCTACCGGCAGCAGGGCCGGGCCGGCGACACGCTGGAAGACCTGAGCGTTGTGGCGCGCGACCTGGGCGCCAAGTCATCGCTGACCGGTTTGACCACCGGCCCGCTGGTCAACGTCGTCCAGAACACCCAACTGGCCTTCATCGCCCTGGTGGGCGCGATCCTGGCCATCCAGGGCCAGATAGAGATCGGCATCGTGGTCAGCTTCCTGAACTACTCGGAGATGCTGCAAGGGCCGGTGCAGCAGCTCAGCCAGATCTACAACACGGTGCTGCAGGCCGCGGCCGGCGCGCAGCGGGTCTTCGCCATCATGGACGAAGGGCCGGCGGTGCAGGATAAGCCGGCCGCGCGCGAGTTGAAGGACGTGCAGGGCGCGGTCGCCTTCAAGGACGTCGACTTTAGCTATGTGCCGGGGCGCAAGGTGCTGCGTCACAACACCTTCGAGGCCCGGCCGGGCGCCAAGATCGGCCTGGTGGGCCCCACGGGCGCGGGCAAGAGCACCATCATGAACATCCTGACCCGCTACTACGACCTGGACTCGGGCGCGATCGAGATCGACGGCGTCAACATCGCCGACTACTCCCAGGAGAGCCTGCGTCGCAGCATCGGCCAGGTGCTGCAAGAGGCGTTCCTCTTCTCCGACACGGTGATGGCCAACCTGCGCTACGCGCGCGAGGGCGCCACCGACGAGGAGTGCATTGTCGCGGCCAGGCAGGCCAACGCCCACGACTTCATCATGCAGTTGCCCAAGGGCTACGACACCGTGCTGACCGAGCGCGGGGCCAACCTCAGCCAGGGCCAGCGGCAGATGATCACCATCGCCCGCGCCATGGTGGCCAACCCCAAGATGCTAGTGCTGGACGAGGCTACCAGCAACGTGGACACCCGCACCGAGAAGCTGATCCAGGAGGGCCTGAAGAAGCTGATGGAGGGCAAGACAAGCTTCGTGGTCGCTCACCGCCTGAGCACCATCCAGGACTCGGACCAGATCCTGGTAATCAACAAGGGCGAGATCGTCGAGCGCGGCACGCACGAGGATCTGCTGGCGCAGCGCGGCTTCTACTTCGACCTGTACATGAGCCAGTTCAAGGGCAAGCTGGCCCAGTTTGCGGCGGCGTGAAAGGATGCAGAGAGACATGACTAACAAGAGCGATTACACACCCGACGAATGGCGGCTGCTGGCGGGGCTGCCGTGGGCCATCGGCCTGTCGGTGATCCTGGCTGAGGACCAGGGCGGCCGGCGGGCGACGCGCCAGGAGCTGGCCGCGCTGGCCGCTGCCCCTCAGGCGCTCGCCGCCAGGTTTCCTGCCAACGCGCTGGTACAGGCCGTGCTGCCGGACGTCACCGCCAACGCCGCGGCCGGGCTGGTCGAGCAGCACAGCCGCGAGAAGGGCTCCACTGAACAGCGCATCTACCAGGAGACCTACCGCCTGTGCCAGCAGGCGGCGGCGCTGCTGGATGCCAGGGCGCCCTACGATGAAGCGGATGGCTACAAGCGCTTCGCGGCCGGTATCGGCGGCCAGGTGGCCCACGCCGCGGCCGACGCCGAGTACCTGGGCATCGGCGGCGGCACGCTGAGCAGCAACGAGCGGCGGCTGCTGGCCGCGCTGTGCGAAGCCTTGAACCTGGACCTTGACGAATAACGCTGCGGCGGCGTTGTGGGCTGGCCAGGACCCCACCTTGAAAAGGTGGGGCTTCGCCGGGCAAGCTCCACACTTCCAGTGTGGAGTGCCTCAACCCCACGAACGCTGCGGCGGCGTTGTGGGCTGGCCAGCACCCCACCTTGAAAAGGTGGGGCTTCGCCGGGCAAGCTCCACACTTCCAGTGTGG
>CAZVGR010000195.1:0-4683 GCA_964626845.1 uncultured Anaerolinea sp. | reverse complement strand
GGCATAGAGCGCAGCCATCAGTCCGGCGCCGCCAGCGCCGATGATCACTGCATCAAACTTATGGTAATTCATAGTGGGGCGCGCCTTTCTAGCGGGTCAACGCCGCTGCAACAGCGTTCAGGGCCGTCTCAGAGGTGCCAGGGTCGAAGGTGAAGATCACCGTCGCGCCCATGAGGATGAAAATCACCGTCAGCACGTAGAGCGCCGACTTGAGGGTCAGGTTCCAGCCGCGACTGTGGACATAGTCGTCGATCACCCAGCGTGTGCCGTTGACGCCGTGGGTGATGGCGAAGAGCAGCAGCGCCAGGTCATAGACCTGGATCCAGGGGCTGGCCCAGCGGCCGACCACAAAGCGGTAGTCGATGGCGTCGACGCCGTACCAGACGTGCATGATCAGCAGGTGCAGCACAGCCACCAGCAGCAGCACTGCGCCGCTGACGCGCATGAAGTACCAGGAAAGCACCTCGAAGCGATTGGAGCTGCCGTACTTAAGTCGTGAGATTGCTGACATGGCGCTCACCCTCCAAAGAACTGGCTCAGCGCCAGCTCGACGCCGAAGATGGGGGCCACGGTGATGATGGCCGTCGGAACAAAGAAAATCAACGTTACCACGATGACCAGGCGGAACAAGGTACGTTGCATCTTCAGATTGGAGAACTTGTCCGGCCAGAAGTCGACCAGGATGATGCGCACCCCGTTGAAGGCGTGGAAGAACACACCGAACAACAGCGCCATCACGAAAACCTTGGCTGGGGCCGAGTGGTAAATGAAGAGGAAGAACTCGAAGATTTCCTCGCCCACCCCCACCAGAAAGATATCCAGGATGTGGAGGAAGAGGAACAGGACGATGCCAAGGCCACCTGCCCGATGCAGCAGCCAGGCATAATGCCCATCCTTGCCGCGGTAGGTGATACCTTGCCAGATGGAAGCTACAGCGCTTGCCATACACGACTCCTTTCAGTACATCACGAAGCTCGCAATCCTTGCGAGAGAGGCGCAACAGAGCGGCGTCCCCAGGGCGCCAGCCCTCGTCGAATCAGTTGTGAAGCAGCGCGCATTATAGCGCCCGGTCGGGGAAAAGTCAAGTACAATTGTTGGACTTGGGCGCGGTTTCACAAAGACGCAAGGTTGCCAACTTTCGGAGAAGTTGGCAACCTTCATTGTCGTCACGTATAATGCGCACATCTTTTCAGGCGCCTGTCGCCGCAGAGGTACCCATGCTCCATCGACCGTTCACACTCAGCCTGGCCCTGCTGACGCCGCTGCTGCTTTTGCTGGCTATCAGCGCCGCGACGGCGACAGCGCAGCCCGGCGGCCTGTCCAACGCCACACCGGCCAACACCCTTACCCGCCAACGCGCCGCGGTGGTCAACGGCGCAGCCCTGCCAGCCCTTGCCGGCGCGCCGCTGGACGAGCTATTTGTCTATCGCTTCGACGGCGCGGCCTGGCAGCAAATCCCCTTCCAGTTCGATGAAGTTGACCCGGTCAGCAGCAGCTACGTCATCACCGGCGACGGCAGCCTGGACCCAGCCGACGAGCTGGCCTTCCTGGCTCAGGACGCCGGCCAGCAAGCCCCGGCAGGCCAGTGGATCGACGATCCTGCCTCCACTGCCTATCCACGCTACGAGCTGCTGGTCAGCGATCCGCTGCACCCAGGCGAGCAGGCCACGGTGTACGTCTACCGCTCGCCTGCGCTGACGCCCTCTTTCGGCCCGCCCCACATCGCCGTGACCACCGAAACGGTCACCACCCCCTTCTTCGCCGCCACAGTCAACTTCAGCGAGACGCTGGGGCTGACCAGCCTGGCGCTGAACGGCAGCGGCCAGGATATCGTCGACCAGAGCCATCTGAGCATCAAGGGCCGCTTATTCGTCGTCGTACCGGTGCAGTACTGCGAACAGGATATCCTCGCCCTGATCGACGATCCCAGCCTGCTCCCTAGCGGCCTGCCGCCCGGCGACCGGCCAGTGCGCTACGTCAGCGGGCCGACCGACGGCAGCGGCTCGGCCGTTTACCCGGCCAGCCTGCACACGGTGATCGGCCCCATCGACCTGAGCGCCATCGCCGGCAGTATCGGCGTGCCCGGCCTGACCCTGGACGAGATCCGCTTCACGCTGGACCTGCTCAATCCGGCCGTCAGCGGCTTTGGCCCGGCCCGCTTCCACGCCAACACCATTGCCGCGGCCGGCGTGCCCATCGACGGCGTCCCGGACAGCGTGCCCACGACCCTGGCCGGCTGGACGCAGGTCAACGGCAGCCACGGCAGCGTGGTGCAGCTCAACAGCGTGCAGACGACCGGCACGTCAGCCTTCACCTACTACCTGGACAACGCCAGCGCCAGCGCCGCCGACTGTCACGGCACGGACGGCGCCTACGGCGAGAGCGGCGTCCGCGTTGCCCCCTTCGCCGGCCAGGTGACCATCCGTCAACAGCTCTACTTCGCCGAGCCGCTGAGCCAGGCGGCCGGCGCGCTCTACCAGAGCTACGCAGCCAACCCGCTGCAAGCGGCCGCCGCCAGCCAGCTCACTTGCTTCTTTGCCGACCTGCACCCCAACGCCGCCAACAGCGATCCCGCCCTGTGCGACGACGATGTGGACCTGGCCGACGTGCAGCGGGTGGCCGGCTGCTGGAACGTGCCGCCTGGCGCGACCGGCTGCCCCGTGCGGCTGGACGTGGACGGCGATAACACGATCACCACTCTCGACATCACCACTGTGGCCGAGCAGTGGGGCTGGAGCCGCTGATGCAAAGCCTGCTTGCACCGGCCCGCGCCACCCGCCAGGTGCCCTGGCGGCGCCTGCTGGGCTATCTGCGGCCCCATCGGAGTAAGCTGGCCATCGCGCTGGCAGCGCTGGCTATCAGCAGCGCGGCCAGCCTGGCCTTTCCCCTGCTGATCGGCCAGACCATCGGCGACGTGCTGGAGCAGGGCAACCAGGCCCAGCTCAACCGCTTCACGCTGCTGCTGGTGGGGCTGTTTGCGGTCATGGCCGTGGCCGGCTTCGTGCAGAGCTACTTCATGGGGGTCATCGGCGAGCGCGTCGTCTACGACCTGCGCACGGGGCTCTACCAGCGCCTGCTGACGCTGTCACTGGCGTATTACGGCCAGCACCGGGTGGGCGAGCTGCTCTCGCGCCTGTCCAACGACGTGACCCAGGTGCGGGCCATGCTGACCACCAACATCACCACCCTGCTCAGCTCGATCATTACGCTGGTCGGCTCGGTGGTGATCGTCTTCACCCTCAACCCAGGGCTGACCGTCTTCATCCTGCTGCTGCTGCCGGCCCTGATCGCCGTGGCCTTTCTGTTTGGCCGGCCGCTGGAGCGGCTGGCCAAGCGGGTGCAGGATCAACTGGCTGCGGCCACCGTCACCTCGGAGGAGGGGCTGAGCGGCATCCGCACGGTCAAGAGCTTCGGCCGCGAGCCCTTCGAGAGCCAGCGCTACCAGGGCGCGCTGACGCAGACCCTGAACACCGCGCTGCGGCTGATCGCCGCGCGCGCCGGCTTTGGCAGCCTGATGCTGCTGCTGGGCTTCGGCTCGCTGACCGCCATCCTCTGGTTCGGCGGCGGCCAGGTGATCGCCGGGACCATGAGCGCGGGCATGATCACCAGCTTCCTGATCTACGGCTTCCTGATCGCATCGGGCATGGGCGGTCTGGCCGGGCTGTATGCCGAGCTGCGCGCGGCCACCGGCGCGATCACCCGCGTCTTCGAGATCCTGGATACCGAGCCGACCGTCGTGGAGGCGCTCGACGCCCAGCCCATGCCGCCGATCCAGGGCCGCATCAGCTTCGAGAACGTGTCTTTCGGCTACACCAGCAACCTGATGGGGGCCGCTGCCAACGGCGACGGGTTGGTGCTGAGCAACATCTCGCTGGAGATCGCGCCGGGTGAGATCGTGGCGCTGGTCGGCCCCAGCGGCGCGGGCAAGACCACGCTGTGCAACCTGATCCCCCGCTTCTACGACCCCGACCAGGGCAGCATTCGCATCGACGGCATCGACATCCGCACAGTGACCAAGGCCAGCCTGCGCAGCCAGATCGGCCTGGTGCCGCAGGAGACGCTGCTCTTCGGCGGCCCGGTGCGGGAAAACATCCGCTACGGCCGGCTGGACGCCACGGAGGAGGAGATCGTGGCTGCGGCCCAGGCTGCCTACGCCCACGATTTCATCCTGGCGCTGCCGCAGGACTACGACACGCTGGTGGGCGAGCGGGGAACCAACCTGAGCGGCGGCCAGCGCCAGCGCGTCGCCATCGCCCGCGCCATCCTCAAGGATCCGGCCATCCTGCTGCTGGACGAGGCCACCAGCTCGCTGGACAACGAGTCGGAGCGCTTCGTGCAGGCCGCGCTGGAACGTCTCATGGCCGACCGCACCACGCTGATCATCGCCCACCGCCTGAGCACCATCCAGGCCGCGCATCGCGTCGTGGTCATGGACGGCGGCCGCATCGTCGAGGTCGGCACGCACGACGAGCTGCTGGCGCAGGACGGTCTGTACGCCAAGCTTTACCTGATGCAATTCGCCGACGACGGCAACGGCCCGAGGCGCGAGGTCGTCGACATCTGGCCGGAGGGCGACTGGGCAGTGGCGGGCTGGCCGTGGGCGCAGTAGTCATCGCAACATACCATCTTGCACTACACCCTACGCATCCGTTGTAGCGCAAGATGGCATCTTGCGCCCCCTCC
>CAZVGR010000194.1:0-4764 GCA_964626845.1 uncultured Anaerolinea sp. | reverse complement strand
AGCCGCTTCCGCAGCAAAAACCCGGTTTCTCTAAGCCCAGCCTGAGCAGTAACCATTTGGGTGCATTCAAAATGGGTTGGTCGAGTCATTGCGAGGAGGCCGCCGACGAAGCAATCCCCACGTGGCATGACGAGATTGCTTCGGCGCAGACGCCTCGCAATGACGGGGCTTCAACCAGTTTTGAATGCACCCTAACCATTTAACAAACACTGACTGTAGCTACTCAGGCGCCGGGCACTTGCAGCGCATGGGCGGCTGAAATCGGCTCCACAGACTTCGTTGTAGGCGCAAATTCAAGTGCCCGGCGCCGAGGGCTGAGTAGTTATCACTAACTTGCATCTTGGACAAAATATGAGTATAATCATTGGCAAGCCCTAGACTGAAAACGAGGAGCCGGCCAGATCGTATCAGACATAGAGAAACCTCTACGACGTTTCTGTATGTCCGATCTGTATGTGCAAAGGTTGTTCTGCCGAGGCTGGCGTTGATCGGATTCAGGGGATGGTAGTAGAGAAGTTTATGTGGGTGGTGTAACCAGGCAGCAAGGAAGTCGCCTCCTTGTAAGCCTCTACACTCGATGCAAGACTGAGGGTGATGTCTTGCTAGAAACATGAGACCTTGCGTTATGTCTGATGTGGCAAGCGCCGAAAGCGCCGCCTATCTGCGCCCGATGACAGAGCTGGCTATCCTCGTCGAAAGCCTGCTGTTTGTTGCACCCGAAACAGTCAAGATATCAACATTAGCAGATGCTCTGGAGGAAACGCCGGAACGCATCGAGGAAGCTCTGGCTGACTTGATGGCAGGCCAGGCCGCGCGCGGTGTGCGCATCCAGCGCCAGGGCGAGCGCGTCCAGATGGTCACAGCGCCTGAAGCTGCAGCAGCGATTGAGCGCTTCCTGGGCCTGGACCTGACCACCAAGCTTTCTCCGGCCGCCCTGGAGACGCTGGCAATCATTGCCTACAAGCAACCGGTGACGCGCGCACAGATCGACGAACTGCGGGGTGTGGCAAGCGATGGAGTCTTACGTACACTGATCCACCGCGGCCTGGTTGAACAGGGTGAGCGCCTTGAACAGGCGGGCCGGCCGTTTCAACTCCGCACTACATTTGATTTCCTTCAGCACTTCGGGCTGCAATCATTAAGCGACCTCCCCCCGATCGAGCAGACAGAAGCAGAAGCTCTGCCGCCTGATAACGAGGATGTTGGCGCTGCCAGGCCGATCGTAACAATTACGGACCCATAACACCATGCATTCTGCATCACACTCGTCACATTTTCGAAGGGAGACACAATGGCTCTAGATCTTTGGCAGCTACGGCGCCAAAAACGCATGACAATTGAGGAGCTTGCCCGCACGGCAGGCGTCCACCCGGCCTTGATCAAGGCCTATGAGCTCGGCGAGCGGGCGATCCCTGAGCGCGACTTGGAGCGCCTGGCTACTGCTTTAGAAGTCGATGTTGAGGAGATCAAGGAACTTTCGGATCCGCCGCCGCGCGGGCCAAGCCGACCAGCAGCGCCTCCGTCGCTGGAGAGCGATACGCCGCGCCCACGCTACGACAGCGGTTCGCGTTACGACTCCAGCTCGCGCTACGACAGCGGTAGCGGTTCGCGCTATGATAGCGGTAGCGGTTCGCGCTACGACTCCGGCTCAGGCTCGCGCTATGACTCTGGCCGGCCCAGCTATGGCCGCAGCGACTCCGGCCGCCCCGGCTATGGTAGCAGCGAGGGCCGTTCAGGCTATGGCGGCGAAGGCCGCTCTGGCTATGGGAGCGAAGGCCGTTCCAGCTACGGCAATGAGGGCCGCTCCAGCTATGGCGAGGGCGGCCGTGGCGGCTACAGCAGCCCCAATTACAGTCGCGGCTATGGCGACCGTCCGGCGCCCCGCTATGACAACGATCGTCCGGCGCCGCGCTATGACAGCGATCGTGGCCCGTCCCGGCCGCCGCGCTCCGACTATCGCTCTGACCGCCCGGATCAACCAGATCGAATGGATCGCCGGCCTGAACGACCACCGCGCAAGCCGGGCGGTCTGAAGCGGCGTCCACAGGTTGCGCCCGCGCGGCCCAGCCAGCTCGAGCACCTCAAAATCCTGCTCCAGCAGCTCGACATGTCGGGCGATGATCTGCTGCGCTTGGCCGGCAAGCCGCTGAGCATGCTCAACCGCCGCGAGGCATCTCACCTGTTGACCACCTGTCAGGAGATGATCGCTGAGCGCAAGCCAGAACGCCCCAAGGGCAAGCGGCAACGCCCCTATCTGCCCGAGTCGGTGGACGAGCACGAGTTGGTCTACCTGACCCAGGTACAGTTGGACGAAAGCCCGATGCACCTGACCCTCTTCAACGGGACGACCATGCAAGGTATCCTGCGCGGCTTTAGCCCGTATGCGCTGACGCTGGCTACCAACGACGGCGACGAGATCACCGTGCAAAAGCTGGCCATCGCCTTCTATCAGGTCAAGCCTGGCCCAGAAGAGACAGCAGACCAGGGCGGCGAGTCATGAGCGCCAACGACTATCTGCGCTACCTGCGAGCTGTCAAGGGCGGCCCGACGCCACAAGATATCGCGACAGCCACCGGTGTGCCGGCCGGCGTCTACCGTCAGATCGAACAGCGTTACCGCGCACAAGGCAGCGAAGAGGAGCTGGCCAGCCTGGCAGCCTACTTCGAGGTGCCTGTCGAAGAGCTGACCAACCGGGTCGAATGGAGCCGCAAGGCCTTGAGCGCCGCGCTTGTTGAAGCTGTGGAGCAGGATGCGCCCATCGAACTGGTGTTGCGCAGCGGCCAAACCGTGACAGGCAAGGTACAATGGTCAGACCTGGGCGCGGCGCTGCTGCGGATGGATGAGGGCCAAGAGATCGTGGTGCAGCGCCATATGGTCGACCGCTGGCAGATCATCGCGGCCTGACCCCTGACCGAGCCCGCCCCACCGACAACCGAATTCGCTTCTCGCTGCCTTGAGATGGCTGCTAACGACAGATGTCAGCAGTCGCCATCTCAAGGCAGTTCTTTTGGCGGTATAGGGGCTTACTGCACAACAGACGAAAATGCAGTTTGATAGGAGATGTCATCAGGACTGTGCTGGCAACAACAGCACAGCCAAAGCCTGGCGCAGCTCGTCGGGCAAGCGATGCACCTGGCCATGCTGATCGGTGCAGATCACCTTCGTGAATCCGGTTACCAAGACCTGCTCTGCGCCGCCGGCGGGTTCATGTCGCACAATGGCGTAGGAGAAAGTCAACCCACGGCTGTGCAGCTCGCTGAGCCAGGTACGCACAGTGATAACCTGATCATAGCAGGCTGGGGTATGGTAGCGGGCGCCGATCTCGGCGATGCGAAACTGATGCCCGGCCCGCTCAAGCTCGGCGTAAGGAAGACTGGCATTGCGCAGAAAGCTGCTGCGGCCAACCTCAAACCAGATCACATACTGGCTGTGATGCACTACACCCATGGCGTCAGTTTCAGCATAACGCACGCGCAGGGTTGTTTCATCGACGTGTGAAGCGATTGTCATGTCCTCCATTGTAACCACAGGCAGCAGGAACCACAAGCTGCGCTGGCGCAAAAATCAGCCTGCGGCCGGCCCGACAGACGCGGCGCGCGGCCGCATCTTGTCGCGCCGTGCGATCCTGCGCTTGTTGATGGCGCTGGTGGCCGCGGCGCTGCTGCTGCAGGCCGCCTGGCGGCCGCCAGCCGATGCGCTGGATGTGGCCGTCAGCGCGGCCACGCGCGGCCAGCGCTTTGACCTGGCAGCCTGGACGGTGAACGCCGTCGCCGGCAAGCTGGGCGATGCAGCCAGCAACCCCACGGCCGGCCTGACCGAGGCCGCGGCGGCGCAGATGGTGCGCGAGTGGCTGCAAACGGCCCAGCGCGCCGGCCAACTGGCCAGCCAGATCGAGCGCACCTACGCCGACCCGGCCACGGCTGACCCGGCCGCAGCCACCGCAGCCCAGCGGGCCGAGCTGGCAGCCATACGCCAGCAGCTTAGCGCTGAAGCCAGCGTCGTGGAAGCGATCCTGGAGCAGCAACTGACCGAGATTGTCCGGACTGAGGGGCTGACCAGCGCCGGCCTGGTATGGCCGCCGGTGCGCATGAGCTTCAGCGAGCCGCCGCATCTGCTGGTGGTCTCGCCGCGCGACCGCATCGAACGCCTGCGCTCGGTGGACCTGCTGCCTGACCTGGACAGCGCCGGCCGCGCCGCCGTGGAGCAGGCTATCGCCGAGAACGAGAACCTGTCGGCCTACGTTACCGGCATCGGCGGCTACGGCGTCTACCCCACCATGGTCATCGACCGCTACGGCCTGCCCTGGACGGCCGAGACCGTGGCCCACGAGTGGATCCACAACTACCTGGCCTTCCGGCCGCTGGGCTGGTCCTTCTTGCAGGGCGGCGAGAGCGTGGTGATCAACGAGACGGTGGCCAGCATCGCCGGCGAGGAGCTGGGCCGCGCCCTGCTGGCCCGTTACTACCCCGACCTGCTGCCGCCGCCCCCTCCCCCGGTGCAGTCGCTGGAGGAAATCGAGGAGCAGACGGGCCAACCAGCGGCCTTCGAGTTCGGCCCACAGATGCGGGCCACGCGGCTGGTGGTGGATGAGCTGCTGGCCGGCGGCTACGTGGCCGAGGCCGAGGCCTTCATGGAGGCGCGGCGCAGGACGTTCGCCGAGAACGGCTATCTGCTGCGGGTGTTGAACCAGGCTTACTTCGCCTTCCACGGCAGCTATGCCACGGGCGCAGCCTCCAGCGACCCCATCGGCCCCAAGCTGACGCG
>CAZVGR010000193.1:0-4785 GCA_964626845.1 uncultured Anaerolinea sp. | reverse complement strand
AGTGCAAGATGGTATCTTGCATTCCGACGGCTGTGCGAGGCGGGAGCGCAAGATGGCATCTTGCGCTACAACGGCTGCGCAGGATGTAGTGCAAGATGGTATCTTGCATTCCGACGGCTGTGCGAGGCGGGAGCGCAAGATGGCATCTTGCGCTACAACGGCTGCGCAGGATGTAGTGCAACACGGTATCTTCTGGCGGTCTACCAGAATCAAACACACCCCAGCCATTTACATACACGACGTGGGGAAGGTACAATAGGGCCATGGCAGACGATGTGACCCCGACACGGCCGCGGCATAGCCTGGCTGCGCAACTGATGCTCAGCCTGGCCGGACTGGCGCTGCTGTCCGTCTTGCTGGTGGGGCTGCCGGCCATCTGGCTGATGCGCGGCCAACTGCAAAGCCAGGCCTGGGCGCAAGTGCAGCAGGGCCAGCAGGCCAGCCGCGCGCTGTACGAGGCGCAGCAGAGCGAACTGGCCGGCCTGGCCACGCTGACGGCCCAACGGCCCACGCTTGCCGCCTTGCTGCGCGCCGGGGACGCCGAGGCCCTGCTGGCCTACCTGGACACGCTGCGCCAGGGCGCAGACCTGGATCTGATTGCGGTCTGCGACGCCGCCGGACAGCCAACGGCCCAGGTTGCCTCCGCCAGCGCCGCCCTGCTGCCGCCTCTGTGCGATCTGCCGGCGGGCGGCCAGGCGTTGACCACCCAGCCGGCGGGCGTTCTGCCGCAGGTCTGGCTGGCAGCCAGCCAACGCCTGGCTATCGACGGCGCGCCAGGCGCGGTCGTGGTGGCGCGCTGGCTGGACGAAGCGCACGCGCAGCGGATGCATGCACAGACCGGCCTTCATCACACGCTGTTGGTGGCCGGCCTGCCCGTGGTGAGCAGCCTGGGCGGCGATGCCGCGGCTATTCGCCAAAACGGGGTGACGGACCAGGCTGGCCAGGGCACCTTCGCCTGGGGCGACGAGCCTTTCTATGCGGCGCAATTTGCCCTGCCTGCGCAGGCCGCGGCGCCGCCCGTGCAGGTCGAGACGGCCCTGTCGGTGGCCGACATGGTCGCCGCCCAACAGCGGCTGCTGCGTGTGCTGCTGGCCAGCATGGCGCTGGCTACGCTGCTGGGCCTGGCCCTGGCTTCGCTGCTGGCGCAGCGCATCAGCCGTCCGCTGGCTGACCTGACCGGCGCGGCCACGGCCATGCGCGGCGGCGACCTATCCAGCCCCATCGCCTTCGACACGAACGTGCGCGAGGTGGCGTTGGTAGGTGAGGCGCTGGAGGCCGCGCGCGCCGACCTGCAGCGCACCCTGGCCGAGCTGCGCCAGGAAAAGGCGTTGACCGAGCACTTCCTGGCCAGCGTCTCCCACGAGTTTCGCACCCCGCTGACGGCTGTGGCCGCCTCGGTAGAGCTGCTGATGGACCAGGCCGACGAGCTGAGCCCGGCTGAGCTGCACGAGCTACTGGCCACGCTGCGTCTCGGTGTGTTGAACCTGCACAAGCTGGTGGACAACCTGCTGGACAGCGCCAGCATCGAGGCCGGCCGCTTTCGCGTGCGGCCTCGTCCCGCCGACCTGAGCGCCAGCATCGATGAGGCGGCGGCCACCATGCAGCCGCTGTTGGAGCGCCACGGCCAGCGACTGGTCGTGAAGCTGCCGGCCGACCTCCCGCCAGTCATGGCCGATCCACGACGCGTGGTGCAGGTGTTGGTCAACCTGCTCTCCAACGCCAGCTACGCCCAGCGCGGCCTGGTCGAAAGCGAGATCACTGTCAGCGCCGAGGTCGCGGATGACGATCGTATGGTGCGGGTGCGGGTGGCCGACCAGGGGCCAGGTATCGCGCCGGAACAGCGGGCAGAACTGCTCAAGGGCCGTCGCTTCGCCACCCCGTTGGCAGATGCCGGCTCCGTCGCGCCGGCCGGTTTCGGGCTTGGCCTGTCGGTGGTCAAAGCCATCGTCGAGAGCCACCACGGCCAGTGGGGCATCGACGACGGGCCGGATGGCGGCGCGGTGGTTTGGTTTACATTGATGAAAGGTAACTGCTCAGGTGCCGGGCACTTGCACAACACATGAACGGCTGAAATCGGCTCGACAGACGTCGTTATAGCCGCAAACTCAAGTGCCCGGCACCTATAGCTGAGTAGTTATGATGAAAGCATGAAAGCACTGATCGTAGACGATGACCGCGTGCTGGCCGACGTGCTGGCCTTCACCCTGCGCCGCGAGGGTTACGGTATTGTCCTGGCCCACGACGGCGAGACGGCGTTGCAGCGCTTTATCGAGGAGACGCCGGATCTGGTCGTTTTGGACGTCAACATGCCGCGGCTGGATGGCTTTGCCGTCTGCCAGCGCATCCGGCAGATGGCCGATACGCCAATCATCCTGTTGACCGTGCGCGGCGAGGAGGATGACATCGTGCGCGGCCTGGAGTTGGGCGCCGACGACTACATGACCAAGCCCTTCAGCCCGCGCCAACTGGTGGCCCGCGCCCAGGCCGTGCTGCGCCGCAGCCGCGCTGACCGCGCCACGGCGACCACAGGCATGCAGCGCGCCGGCAGCCTGGCGCTCGATGCCAGCCGCCGCGAGATAAGGCTGCTGCACGGCGAGGACGAGGAGACAACCGCTGGCGATCCGGTGAGCCTGACTCCCCTGGAGGCCCGGCTGCTGGGCTATCTGATGCTCAACGCCGGCCACGTGCTGATGGCCGACGCTATCATCGATCACGTCTGGGGGTTGGACGGCGGCGACAGGGAGATGCTGCGCCAACTGGTGCGCCGGCTGCGCGGCAAGCTGAAGGATTTGTCCGACAGCGCGGGCGAGCAAGTCATTGGCGGGCCGGCCATCGAGACGATCCCTGGTGTGGGGTATGGGCTGACGCGGGAATGAGGGGGGGCAAGTTGCAGGTTGCAGGTTGCAGGTTGCAGGTTGCAGGGTGACTTGCCACCTGCAACTTGCAACCTGCAACTTGTTTACTGCCTGCTCTCCTCGCGCCGCCGCAACAATTCCGTTCCCAGGACTAGCAGCAGGGAGAACAGCCCCAGCGCCAGGGCGGCGCTGTAGGCGCTGACGTATTGGCGCTCGTCCAGCGCGCGGTAGATGTAGAGCGTGGCCGTTTCGGTGCGGCCCTGGATGCCGCCGCCGATCACCAGCACCGCGCCGAACTCGCCCAGCGCGCGAGCCAGGGTCAGCGTCACGCCGTAGATGAAGCCCCAGCGCAGCGCCGGCAGGGTGATGCGCCGGAAGGTGGTCCAGCCGCTGGCCCCCAGCGTGGCCGCCGCCTGCTCCTGCTGGACGCCAAAGGCTTGCAGGATCGGAACCAGCTCGCGGATCATGAAAGGCAGCGTGACGAAGAGGGTGGCCAGCACCATGCCCGGCACGGCAAAGGCGACGCGGATGTCCAGCGCTTGCAGCACGGGCGCAAACAAGCCTTGCCGGCCGAAGAGCAACAACAGCATGTAGCCCACCACCACCGGCGAGACGGCGAAGGGCAGGTCGATCAGGCCGTTGATGAACTTCTTGCCGCGAAAGTCGTCCCGCACCAGCATCCAGGCCACGGCCGTGCCGAAGAGCGCCTGAACCGCTACCACCAGGAGGCTGATCTGCACGGTGAGGCCAAAGGCCCGTTGCACCTGCCGGTTCTGAAAAGTCGCCAGCACCGGCCCCAGGCCATCGGCAAAGGCGCCCACGACCAGGGCAGCAATGGGCGCGATGATCAGGAAGCCGGCATAGGCCAGGACGATGGTGACCAGCACACGGCGCAGCCAGCGGCGACGCCAGTTCACCGGCATCGACACAGCGGGGGCGGGGTGGGAAGTCATTTCGCCTCCCTCTGCTGGCGGCTTTGCGCATCACTCCGGCGGGACTGGAGCAGATCGACCACCAGGATCAGGGTGAAGGCAATGGCCAGCAGCGCCACCGAGACCGCGCTGGCGCCGAAGCGATTGGCCGACTCCACCTCGCCCCAGACGTAGACCGCGGCCGTCTGCGAGCGCAGCGGGATATTGCCGGCCACGATGATGATCGAGCCAAACTCGCCCACGGCGCGGGCGAAGCTGAGCAGCGCGCCGGTGGTCAGGGGAAGGATCAGCGGCGGCAGGGTCACGCGGCGAAAGATGGTCCACGGCCCTGCGCCCAGCGTGGCAGCCGCATCTTCCACCGTCTTGTCCAAGCCCAGCAGCACCGGCTGCACGGCCCGCACCACGAAGGGGAAGGTCACAAAGAGCAGCGCCAGCACGATGCCGGGCGGGGCAAAGATGATGCGCCAGCCCAGCGCGCTTTCCAGCCAGGCGCCGATGGGCTGCTGCGGGCCGTAGAGGATCACCAGCATGACACCGGTCACCAGGGTGGGGATGGCCAGGGGCAGGTCCACCAGCGCGTTGAGCAATGACTTGCCGGGGAACTCGTACCGCACCAGCACGTAGGCGGTCATGACGCCCATGACGGTGTTGATCAGCACCATGATGGCCGACGTGCGCAGGGTCAGCAGCAGCGCGGCCCTGGCCACCGGCTGGTTCACCGCCTGCCACAGCCCGGTCACCCCCTGGCTCAGCCCGTCCTGGAAGATCACCAGCAGCGGGATGATCAGCATCAACAGCAGGTAGCTCAGCGCAGCCGCGCGCACGCTCCAGCGGCCCCACGGGCGACGGCGAGAGGTGGGTGTGGCCTTGGGGAGCAGCTGGCCGGCTGGTTGGGCTTGGAGGTGGGTCATGGCGGTGTGGTGGGGTGGGGTTTGGGAATACCACAGCGAATGGAGAACAACGAATGGAGAACAGCGAATGGAGAACAACGAATGGAG
>CAZVGR010000192.1:0-5199 GCA_964626845.1 uncultured Anaerolinea sp. | reverse complement strand
GGTGCCAACGTTAACGTGTGGCTTGGTTCGCTGGAATACTTGCTTAGCCATGCGACACAATTCCTTTTATGTGCTATTTACTCGCGAGTGGGCCGCCCACACCGGGGCGGCCGCTTACAATTCAGTGTCAATACGTGATTGACTGGACTATTTCGAGAGCCCACGATCGGACTTGAACCGATGACCCCGTTCTTACCAAGAACGTGCTCTACCGACTGAGCTACGCGGGCGGGCGAAAGTAGACATGTAGACAAGTGTAGCGGTAGACAAGGATCAGCTTTCTGGACTTGTATACTCAGTCCTTGTCTACTTGTTTACTTCCTATGGTGGGCAGGGGCGGATTCGAACCACCGAAGGCGTTGCCAGCTGATTTACAGTCAGCCCCCTTTGGCCGCTTGGGTACCTGCCCATATAAGATTGTTAATACTGACCGTCAGCCGGCCTGCTGACCAGCCTGGCCAGAAGAGCCGACGGCCGGACTTGAACCGGCAACCGTCCGCTTACAAGGCGGATGCTCTGCCGAATTGAGCTACGTCGGCCTGCATCGGCATTATAGCATAGAACCGACGCGCAGCCAAACTAATGCTGCAAGCCGATAGCTTGCAGCACTTTGCGAGTATACCCACATCCTGTGGCTTTGTCAAATCAGAACAATCTCAGGCTGGCCCCCATCGCTAACCAAGAAGGGGTTAGACTCTGGCGCCCCTCCTGCGACGCCATAGATGCGATCAAGGACTGCCATCTCACGCTGTTGAATGTTGGAGAGGAAGGCGGCAGGCTCGCGTATCGACTTCCATGCCAGGTAGCCGCGCTCCAGAAAATCTTGTATCTCGTACCATCCTAGCCGGTGGGCAGGGCCGCGAGCCAGCCGCAACGTAGTTTGAATGAATGGCACACGCCGTACCCGCTCGAGCTGGTGACCCACTGTTACGATCAGTTCAATCTGTCTGACCCGCGTGTCGTAGTTGTTGCACAACCGGTAAGCCTCTTCGTACTGCGTCCGGTCAAAACGGTCGATGACGCCCAGTTGATCGCGCATGGCTTCGGCCAGCGCCAGATCGAGCTGCTGGGTCAGCGAGTTGACCTCCAGCGCCATGGCCAGCGGCGCCAGCGTGGCCTCCGGCAGGAAGCGGTTCATGAAGTTGTAGATGCGATGACCGTCGTAGTCGCGCTGGCTGAAATCCTTGGGCGCATAGATGTCATCCAGAAAGAAGCGGCAGCCCTGGCTGAAGCGCCCATCCAGCAGCATATCGGCATGGGTCCTGGACAGGCGCAGCGACTGCCAGGCGCTCAGATAGGCGATCAGCGGCGAGAGTTGTTTGCCCTCGACGATCTCGTGATGGGCCATGCTGGCGCGCAAGTTGGTCAACAGCCGCGCCGCATCGTGCAAGCCTGGCAGTTGGTGTTCGGCCTGCTCGCCAGGCTCCGTTGCTGGGATCGTCTGTGCTGCCATGAGCAATGGTCTCTGCCTGCGACCCAACGCGCTTACTAACTTAACTGGCCGTGAACAACAATGCTCTGGCTCGGTCGGAGACCGGCCAGAGCGCGAGGTCAATTGTGGAGAGTTATTTAGTACACCGTAAACAAATTAACTGCGTATCGGTGCCCGGCACTTTGGCGACGATTCGCACATGATCAGAGGCTCGTGTCAAGTGCCGGGCACCTCAACAACTTTGTTTACGATGTATTTAGTAATCGTCCAGAAATAAGTTGGTGCTCTGGCCGGTCTCCTGACCGAGCCAGACCGCCATGTTATTTGTGGACAGGTACTTAGTCCGCTGGCGGTGTCAGAATCTCGCCTGCCGTGACCAGCTTATAGCCAGCTTCCTGGAAAGCTCTCAGCAAAGGCGCCAGCGAGGTGACGTTGATCTCACGGCTGGTGTGCATGTAGTACAGCGCTCCGGGCGCTGCGTTGCCGAACACATTCTCGAAAATGGTATCGGCCGTGGCGCCGTCGCGCCAGTCTTCAGAGCCGTAAGTCCAGATGATGGTCGTCCAGCCCAGGTCATAGGCTGTCGGCACGCTGATTGCACTGCGCGAGCCGAAGGGGGGGCGGAAGTAAGGCTTGGTGGTCTGGCCAGTCAACTCCATGACCAGCGCCTCGGTGTCCTCCAACTCCTTGGTCACCTCTTCAGCCGTCATCGGCTTGAAATCCTTGTGCGTCCAGGAATGGTTGCCCAGCTCGTGCCCGCGCCGCGCGATCTCCTGCGTGGCCTCAGGATACTGCTGCACCCACTCACCCTGCATGAAGAAGGTGGTGCGCACGCCGTACTCGTCGAGGATGTCCAGAATCTGATACAGCAGTTCCGGCTTGCCTTCGACGTCGAAGCTCAGGTTGACCTGAGGGCTGCCATCGGCAGCGTAACGCTGGCCGACGTAGACGATCTCTGCACTGGCTGGCGGTCGCCCGGCGGCCGGTTCCGGCGTCGGCGTCGGGATATCGGTGGGCGTTGGCGACGGCGTGCTGGTTGGCTCGGGTGTGGGCGTGTTTGTGGGGGCCGGCGTTGCGGTTGCAGTGGGCGTGGCCGTCGGCGCCAGAGTAGGTGTGTCCACCTGGACTACCGCTGTTGGCTCGGCGGCCTGGCTGCCGCCGCACGCCGCCAACAGCAGCACTGCCGCCAGCATCACCAGCACGATAATGCTCCAGATTCTCAATTCCCTGCAACCTGCAACCTGCAACCTGCAACGTGTCACTTCTGTTCTCTTGATGCTCATTCGTCGAATAACTCTCCTACAGATCTTCCTTCGTGGATGCGGCGTATCACGTTGCCCAACAAAGGCGCAACGCTGATCACATGGAGTCGGTCGCCGATGCGCTCGCGCTTCTTCGGCGCTATGGGTACCGTGTCGGTAACCACCACCTGGCTGAGTTCGCTCTTGCCCAGCCGTCTGGCAGCCGGTTTTGAGAAGACTGCATGGGTGGCGGCGGCAATCAACTGTTGAGCGCCGGCCTTGCGCAGAAACCGGGCCGCGTCGGTCAACGTGCCGGCTGTGTCGATCTCATCGTCGGCGATGATCACGTTCTTGCCCGCCACGTTGCCGATGACATTGTACATGGTCGTCTCATCGCCGTCCTTGGAGCGCCGTTTCTCGATGATAGCCAGCGGCAAGCCCAGCCGCTCGGCCAGGTCGCGCGCACGGCGTACGCCGCCGATGTCGGGCGAGACCACCACCGTATCCTCCGGGCAACACTGCTGGCTGAAATAATCGAAGAAGAGATGGCGGGCCGGCAGCTCGTCGGTCGGGATGCTGAAAAAGCCCTGGATCTGGCCGGCGTGCAGGTCGATGGTCAGAAAACGATCCGCGCCGGCCGTGGCGATCAAGTCAGCCACCAGCCGCGCCGTGATCGGCACCCTCGGCTGGTCCTTCTTGTCGGTCCGGCCATAGCCGTAGAAAGGCACCACCGCCGTGATCCGCCCGGCGGAGTCGCGGCGCAGGGTGTCGATGAAGATCAGCAGTTCCATCAAGTTGTCGTTGGTGGGCGGCGATGTGGGCTGGATCAGGAAGACATCCTTGCCGCGCACACTTTCGTGCAGGCGCACGAAGGTGTTGCTGTTGGCAAACTGAAAGACGTCGGCCCCGCCCAACGGCACATGCAGGTAATCGGCCACCTTCTGGGCCAGCTCGCGATGGGCTGTGCCGCTGAAAATGGCCAGATCGCCGTACAGCTTGTAGCTGTCGTCCGGCTGCCTCATCGCTGCAAGCGCGTGCGCCGCGTCTGAGCCATTGTCTGCACTGCTGATCGGTGGATGGACGTTGCCTTCGCCGTTGGCAAGAGCCAAGGCCGCTGACGATATTCGTTTCTTCGCCATGATAGCACCTCCATTCAACTGGCTGACAAGACGGCCGGCAGCAGACGCTCGGCCGCGCTGTACGGGTCCAGCTCCCGGCCCGCCACATCGACCACCAATTGCCGCAACTGTTGCGCTGGCACGTTTTCCTGCAAACGGCGCAACACGGCCGCCTGTAAGATGTGCACCAGCGCAGTACGGGCTCGATCCTCTTCCCGCCGCTGCAACTCGCCGCTGGTCTGTAAGTAGCCGCGGTGCTGCTCGATGGCCTCCAGCAGATCGGTGATGCCCTGGTCGCGCAGGGCCACGGTCTTGATGATGGGCGGCGTCCATCCTGCATCGGCGTCCGGCGCCGGCAGGCCGGCATCCAGCAACTGGCCGTGATGGTGTACCTGGCGCATGGAGGGGCCGCCGCTGCCCAACACCATGTGCAGGGCTGTCACCGTCTTGTCAGCGCCCTCCCGATCCGCCTTGTTGACGGCCAGAATGTCGGCGATCTCCAGCACGCCGGCCTTGATAGCCTGCACCTCGTCGCCCATGCCCGGCGCCTCGACCACGATGGTGCTGTGGGCAGTGCTGGCGATGTCCACCTCGGCCTGGCCGACGCCCACCGTCTCCACCAGAACGCGCTGAAAGCCGGCCGCGTCCAGGGCCAGGATCACGTCGGCCGTGGCCTGGGCCAGCCCGCCCAGGCTGCCCCTCGTGGCCATGGAGCGGATGAAGATGCCGGGATCGCCGCTCAGATCGCGCATCCGCACCCGGTCGCCCAACAGCGCGCCGCCGGTGAAGGGGCTGGTGGGGTCGACGGCAATGATGCCCACGGTGTAGCCGCGCTGGCGATAAGCCTTAGCCAGCGCGTTGACCAGGGTCGACTTGCCGGTGCCGGGCGAGCCGGTGACGCCGACGATGTGCGCCTGGCCAGTGCGGCGGTAGAGCGCAGCCAGCAGTTCGTGCGCCTCATCCCCGTCGTTCTCGATCAAGGTGATGGCTCGCGCCAGCGCGCGGCGATTGCCGGCCAGGAGGCTGTCGACCAGGCCGATGGGGGCGGAAGAGAGCTGGGAGGAACTCATGAGAACTGCTGAGGGTCGCGTTGGCTATGGTTGTTTCGTGTGCCAAGTCACCAATGGCATCGTACCACCGGCCCCTTGCTGCGTCAAATAAAAGGAGATAACTGCTCAGGTGCCGGGCACTTGACGCCCCTTGGCGGCTGAAATCGGTTGGGCAGACTTCGTTGTAGGCGCAAATTCAAGTGCCCGGCACCGATGCCAAAGTAGTTATAAAAGGACAAAGAATTCCCGAGAACCCAAGATACGTAATGCGCAACCCGCCTTGTCATGAGGAAGATGGTTACGGGTTACGCATTACGTATCACCCAAATTTTGCGCAAAATTCCGGGGAGACCAAAAGT
>CAZVGR010000191.1:0-5204 GCA_964626845.1 uncultured Anaerolinea sp. | reverse complement strand
GCGTCAGGCGCCGGTGTCCATCGACCTGGCTGCACCGTGGCGTCGCATCGACGGGGCTGGGAGGTCGGTGGGTTTGGCTGTCAACGGTTGGTGGTCAATGCGGCCGAAAGCGTCATAGCGCTGTGGCTGGCCCGCAGCCGACACGGTCGGTTTCCGGTTTGTCACTGGCACATCGCTTTGACGGCAACGGTTGAGAGTGGTAGAATAGAGCCAGATTGAGCCAGGCGATCGGTCATCACTGCCAGAGCATCCTGGCAGACAATCGGAAGGAAGGCGGTAGTTTCCATGCACTTCGAGTGGGATGAGCGGAAGCGACGTGCGAACATTCGCAAGCATGGGCTTGACTTCCGGGATGCCTGGAGGGTATTTCAACTGCCGATGCTTGTGGCGCTGGATGACCGGGAAGACTATGGCGAAGAGCGATGGATTGGTATCGGTGTGCTCAATACCCGCGTGGTCGTGGTGGTGTACACCGAACACAATGGTGACACCATACGAATAATCTCGTTGATGAAGGCAACAAGCAATGAACGGATCACTTATGAACAACTCCTCAGAGACCAATTGGGCGCTGGTTGATTCGTTGACGGATGAGATGATCGACCGGTCAGAGGTTCCGCCGTTGGACGAGTCGTTCTTCGCCAGAGCCGTTTGGCGGATGCCCGAAGGACAGGAAGTCGTTGCTGTGCCTGTTGACCCGGATTTGCTCGCCTGGTTTCGGGCGCAAGGCAGCGAAAGCGAAGGGCGCATGATCGCCGCGCTTCGCATCTATGCCGAGGCGCATAAGGACGTTGCACCCCATCCAGAACTCATAGCAGCCTAGCTCAGTTACGTCAATTTGACTGCCGTCAACGGGGCTGGGAGGTCGGTGCGCATATGCCAGCCCGGTTGACCGGGCGTTGTTGTGTGGCCGGATCGATCGATCGGCGGGTTGGCATGGGCACGCGCATCTGCACTTGCGTCATGCGCCGATGTCAATCGATCTGGCTGCACCGCGGCGTCCCGTCGACGGGGCTGGGAGGGCGGTGTGCATGGCTGGGTATCCGTTTGGACATATCTTCGCAAATATGCTAACATTTGGCCATGGACTGGGAAATCGACTATTACTCCGATGAAGTCCAAGAGACTATTGATGCCTGGCCGGTAGGCATTCGAGCCTATTATGTCAGGCTCACTGAACGGATGCGTCACTATGGCCCGAACCTTGGCATGCCGTTCACGCGCAGCATGGGTCAAGGGCTGTTCGAGATACGGGCAAGAGGCCAGGAAGGCATCGGCAGGGCGTTCTTCTGCACGGTGGTGGAGCGCAGGATCATCATCCTGCACGCGTTCGTCAAGAAATCGCAGAAGACGCCTGCTAAGGAACTGGCGATTGCCCGGAAGCGGTTGGCCATTGTCAAGAGACAGGATGAAAGGTGATCCCAATGAAGACGCACGATGAAATGGTTCGCAAGTGGATGGAAGACCCGGAGTTTGTTCGCGAGTATGACAACCTGGAGCAAGAGTTTGCCCTGTTCGATGAGTTGCTCCGCGCCCGTAAAGAGGCCGGACTAACCCAGGCCGAGGTGGCCGAAAGGATGGCTACCAAGCCGTCGGTCGTGGCTCGTCTGGAGGCAGGTGGCGGGCGCCAGAAGCACTCACCCTCGCTGGCCACCTTGCAGCGCTATGCTGATGCGGTAGGTTGTCGTCTTGAGATAAAGATGGTGCCTGCTTCGTCCAAACGTTCGGCGACCTCGGGTGCTCAACCCCGGGCATAGTCCCTTACCGATGTGTCTGTTGACGCCGCAGGCGGTGGGGCGGTAATGGAAGCACAGCAGGTTGAACCGGCAACTTGATCAGATCGGTCAGTTTTTGGGATCGAATTACGCTCCATCGAGTGTGCTGGGAGGTCGGTGCGCATGTAACAGCCCGGTTGACCGGGCGTTGTTGTGTAGCCGGATCGATTGACACCTGCACTTGCGTCAGGTGCAAGTGTCGTCCGGCGGGTTGGCATGGGCACGCGCATCTGCATTTGCGTCAGGCGCCGGTGTCGATCGACCTGGCTGCACCGTGGCGTCCCGTCGACCAGGGCTGGGAGGTCGGTGCGCACATGTGAAAGCGCCGGGGAATGAAGTTCCCCGGCTACATAACGGCGCCCGTTGAAACGGGCTGGCGCGTGGCGAGCACGGTTGTCAGCCCGGTTGACCGGGCGCTGTTTTGTAGCCGGATCGATTGATCGTCCGGTGTCCGAAGTTGCACGAAAGTATCCATTCGGATACAATGCCTATCGATGAACACGTTCCTTCGCTCCGAGGAATTCGATGCCTGGCTTGCTGCCCTGAAAGATAGGAAAGGGCGAGCGCGGATTGTTGAGCGCATTCGGTCAGCCGAGCGCGGCAATTTTGGCGACAGCGAGCCGGTTGGCGAAGGCGTCTCAGAGATGCGCATTCACTTCGGACCAGGCTACCGTGTCTACTTCACGCGGCGCGGAGAAGTGGTCTATCTGCTTCTGTTGGGCGGCGACAAGTCGTCGCAGAAACGAGACATCAGGCGCGCCATTCAACTGGCGCGGACTTTGGATAAGGAGTAAGCTATGACCACCTTTGCACCCTTTGACGCTGCCGATTATCTTGACGACGAGGAGACCATCGCCGAGTACCTTACAGCTGCACTGGAGAATCCTAACCCCGACGTTTTCCTGGCCGCCGTGCGCGATGTTGCGCGTGCTCGTGGGATGACACAACTGGCCAAAGACGCTGGCCTTGGGCGTGAGAGTCTCTACAAAGCGCTTTCACCGGGCGCCAAGCCGCGTTACGACACAGTGTTGAAGCTTCTGCAGGTTCTAGGGGTCAAGCTTGTTGCGTCCCCAAGCTCAGGGCAATCAACGCCAGGTTGAGCCAGCGACCTGGCTGCGCCGTGGCGTCCCGTCGACGGGGCTGGGAGGTCGGTGCGCACGTGCCGGCCTGGTTGACCGGGAGCTGTATTGGAAGCCAATCCGAAACGGTTTCGCCAACTTGCTTTGACAGCGCCCATCTGCAATGGTAGAATGCCGGCAGCATGATCGATCCACCAGCAGCAGGCGCTATGAAGACCAAGACCGTACCCCATCCCATCCCCTATCAAGGTAGCAAGCGCAACCTGGCGGCTGACATACTGCGCTATTTTCCCCCGAGGTTTGCCACGTTGATCGAGCCTTTTGCGGGATCGGCCGCCATGACGATCGCAGCGGCTGTCAATGGGTTGGGCGAGCGCTACCACATCAACGACCTCAACAAGCCCTTGATGGACCTGTGGCGGGCGATCATCGAGACTCCCGAGGAAATGGCGACCCAGTACGCCGCCCTGTGGCGTGAGCAGCTTCGTGACCCCCGCGCCTACTACGACGTGGTTCGCGATGACTTCAACCGGACAGGGAGGCCTGATCTGTTCCTCTATCTGCTGGCGCGCTGCGTCAAAGGCTCGGTGCGCTACAACTCACAGGGAGAGTTCAACCAAAGCCCCGATAACCGCCGCCAGGGGATGAGGCCCGAAACCATGCGGCTGCAGATCCTGGGTGTCTCCTACTATCTCAAGGGAAAGACCACGGTCACATCGCTGGATTACCGGGATGTGCTGGATCGGGCTACGCCGGACGATCTGGTGTACATGGATCCACCCTACCAGGGCGTGTGCGGCAATCGCGACTCGCGCTATCTGCAGAATGTGCAGTTCTATGAGTTCGCCCAGGCGTTGGATAAGCTCAATCGACGCCGCATTCGCTATCTGGTCAGCTATGACGGCCGCACGGGCGACAAGGTCCACGGTGAGCGGCTGCCTGATGACCTGAACCTCACGCTGATCGAGCTCTATGCCGGACGTTCTACCCAGGCCACCCTTCTGGGCAGAAACGACGTGACCATCGAATCGCTCTATCTCTCTCCCAGCCTGGCCGACGAACTGGCCCACGTGCCCATCGTCTATCGCTACACACGTGGCGAGCAACTCTGCCTGATGGAAGGACGCACCCAATGGCCATGAACGAACTTCCTCCGGAATTCCTGGCCCGGTGCCAGGCGATCACGGCCAAACGGCCTCGTACGGTTATCGACCACATCTTGACCCATGGCTACATCACTACCGAGGAGTTGAAGGAACAGTACGGCTACAACCATCCTCCTAGAGCAGCCCGCGACGTTCGAGAACAGGGCATACCTCTCGAAACCTTTCGAGTGACTGGCAGCGACGGCCGCAAGATCGGCGCCTATCGCTTTGGCGATCCCGCTAAGGCGCGCTATTCGAGGTTGTCGGGTAGAACGGCCTTTGCCAAGAAGCTGAAGGCGGCACTGATCGAGCTTCATGGCAGCCGCTGCGCCATCTATCTTGAGGAGTTTGACCCAGCCGAGCTGCAAATCGACCACCGCGTGCCTTTCGAAGTGGCCGGAGACAGCCTTGCGGCCATGGACGATCCTGGCAACTACATGTTGCTGTCCGGGTCAGCCAACCGCGCCAAGTCGTGGTCGTGCGAGCACTGCGTCAACTGGCAAGAGTTGAAAGACCCTGAGATTTGTGTGCGCTGTTACTGGGCTTACCCGGAAACCTATGATCACGTAGCCATGCGTCAGGCGCGGCGAGCCGATATTCTGTGGACAGGCGAGGAAGTTGCCATTTACGATCGGCTGAAGAGACGTACCGAGGAGCTGCAGAAGGATATCCCCGCCTTCATCAAGGAGATCGTCGAGCGGCACGTGTGAGTGGGAATCCTGCCACTTCGCTCAGGGTGACATTCTGAGTGACATCGCCAGCGGCCAGGTGCAAGTGTCGTCCGGCGGGTTGGCATGAGCACGCGCATCTGCACTTGCGTCAGGCACCGGTGTCCATCGACCTGGCTGCACCGTGGCGTTCCATCGACGGGGTTGGGAGGTCGGTGCGCACATGCGGGAACGCCGGGGAATGAAGTTCCCCGGCTAACAAACGGCGCCCGTTGAAACGGGCTGGCGCGTGGCGATCACGGTTGTCAGCCCGGTTGACCGGGCGCTGTTCGTAGCCGGATCGATTTACACCTGCACTTGCGTCAGGTGCAAGTGTCGTCCGGCGGGTTGGCATGGGCACGCGGCCCCATGCGGGAACGCCGGGGAATGAAGTTCCCCGGCTAACAAACGGCGCCCGTTGAAACGGGCTGGCGCGTGGCGATCACGGTTGTCAGCCCGGTTGACCGGGCGCTGTTCGTAGCCGGATCGATTTACACC
>CAZVGR010000190.1:0-5217 GCA_964626845.1 uncultured Anaerolinea sp. | reverse complement strand
CAGAATCGTCCTGCTCGGCTCATAAGTCTAGCACCACCGCTTGTGGCGCGGCCTTCTGACTGCCCACCACCTGCACGTGGATGGGGCCGTAGTCGCCTGGCACGGTCCAGCAGCCGGCGCGGTGCAGATGGCCGCTGACCACATGCGTCACCTTGGGCATGCGCCGCACCAGCTCCCCCAGCGTCAAGTTGCCGGCGTAAGCCCGCATTAAGCTCCAAAACTCGCTTTCGGGGTAGTCCGGCACCGCCTGCTCGAAGATGGGCATGTGGGTGACAACCAGCACCTGGCCCACGGCCGGGTTATCAGCCGCGCGGCGCAGCCGGCCGGCAAAGCCGCGCGCCAGGTAGCGGGCCATGGCCACGTCGCTCCACGGCCAGTCGATATAGTCCGCGTCGTGGTTGACCAGTTGCTTCATGGCCCGCAGCGCAGCGTCGTCGAGGTTTAGGTGCGGCGCGCGCGACGAGTAGTCATACCAGGCCAGCGTGCCGACGATGGCCACGTGACGTCCGAGAACTCCGACTTCTCCGCAGAAGTCGGAGTTCTTCGAACCAGCCACCGGCAGCAGCACCACCTCGTCCTCCAGCCAGACAAAGCCCTCGGCGCGCGTGGCTTCGGGCAGGGCCTGCTCCCACAGCGTGCGGCTGTCTACCTCGCCGTGATACAGGTCATGGTTGCCGGCCAGCACCAGCTTGGGACAGGTCAGCCCGGCAAAAAGCTGCAACGCGCGGCTGAAGAGGCGCAGTGGATGCCCCACGTCGCCGGCGATGATGAAGCAGTCTGGCTGCTGCGCCTCCACCCAACGCGCAAAGGCCAGGTAATCCTCCCGCTGGGAAGGGCGATAGTGCAGATCGGCGGTGATCAGGATGCGCATGAGGAATCGGGGGAATGGTTAATGGTGAACGGTTAATGGTTAATGGGTAATGGGTAATGGCTCGCACCCGAACGGGCGTACCGCTCACGCGTCTCCGCCATTAACCGTTATCCATTCACCATTAACCATTTTTCAGGGCAGCGTCGTGTTCCATCGCAGCGACTGGCCGGACAAGGGCGGAGAACCGGCGCCGTTGCAGGCGACCGGCCAGGCGATGCTGGCATCCCAGTTTTCGATGCCCACGGTGGCGCTGGCGGTTTGGATCGTCGCGCCATAGTTGATGCGTATCTGTCCGCCTGGCAACAAGATGATCTGGAAAGTGCTGGCGCCGCCGCTTTTGTGCGGCACATCGCGCCATTCCACGGCCAGGTAATCGGCGGTGCTGCGATAGGCTACCCGGCCGCCCAGGCCAGGGTGCAGGTCATCCCAGAGCGCAAAGATCGCGCCGCGCGGCGCTGTGATGTTGGGCAGGCAGTGGTTGGCAGCGTAGCCAGGGCCGGGATAGGACTGGGCAAAGCTCAGGAACCCGTTGGCGTGGACATAGACCTGGCTATAGCTGCGGTCGTAGAGCGGGAAGTTGAACGCCAGCGGCAAGACCTGCGCGCCATCGTCGCCCAGGATCAGCCCCAGCCCGCTGTTGGCTACATCGATCCATTGCGCCGTCAGCATGTTCTGGCCCAGCAGCGGCAGGAATGTCTGGCTCAGTTGCTGCGCCACCTCGACGCGCACGGTGAGAACGTAGTTGCGCTGCAGGCCAAAGGGATCAGTGGTGCGCAGGCCGATGGCGGCAACGTTCAGCCCCAAAGGGGGCAGATCAGTCAGGCCGATCTGCAAACTGGCTGTGGCCGGATAGGCCAACACGCCGGACTGGGGCAGATTGACCCGCAGCCAGGCCGGCGAGATGCTGGTCACTTGCCAGCTCAAAGGCTGCGTGCTCTGGTTGGACAGCTTGATGACGGCGCTGGGCAGAGGCTGGCCCGCCGCTGCCAGCAGCGAGGGATCGTTCGGGCTGAAACTGATGGCTGGCGCAACCGACCAGCGCAGCGCTGCGGCCAGGTTGACCCGGCCGTGGCCCAAGCGATCGTTGCGGCCCGCCACGTAAGGCGTCGCGCCAACCTTGTCGGCTGTGTTGCGCAGGGCGTCGCGCACAGCAGCCGCGCCCCACTGCGGCGCCTGGCCGCGCAGCAGCGCGGCTGCCCCTGAGACGTGGGCCGCAGCTATGGACGTGCCGTGCAGCATGGCATAGCCGCCTCCCAGGCTGGCGCTGAAGATGGGATCGCTGGCTTCGCCGCCAGGCGCCGCCAGTTCCAGCGCTGTCCCGCCGTTGGAGTAGCCGGCCCGCTCATCCCAGCGCGTGGTCGCGGCCACGGCAACCACTTCCGGATAGGCCGCTGGATAGCTGACAGGCGCAGGCAACTGGCCCGGCAGCGAATCGTTGCCTGCTGCCGCGATCAGGAGAACGCCGTTGTTGCTGGCGGCGATGATGGCGTTCTGCACAGTGATCGACGGCCCGCTCAACGCCAGGCTCAAGTTGATCACGTCGACGCGGCGGTTGGCGGCTGCCTGGATGGCCAGGGCAATGTTGCTGGCCGTGCCGACCCCGGTGCGGTCCAGCGCGCGCAGCGGCACAAGCTGGATGTTCCAGGCGCTGCCGGCCACGCCCAGTCCGTTGTTGCCCGCGGCCGCGACCACGCCTGACACGTGGGTGCCGTGGCCGAACTGGTCCTGCGGCACGGTGTCCCAGTCCACATAGTCGAAGCCGGGCTGCAAGCGGCCGGCGAACTCCGGGTGCGCCAGGTCGATGCCCGAATCGATCACCGCCACGACGACCGCAGGGGCGCCGGTTGTCAGCTCCCAGGCCAGCGGCGCTTGCACGCGGCGCAGGTTCCACTGGGCGTTCCAGAAGGTGTCGTTGGGCTGCACGCCCTGCGCGCTGAGCGGCGGGTTGGACTGGCGCAGCGGAGCGGCGAAGGCCCCGGCCGCGTAGGCCAGATAGTCCGGCTCGGCGTAGGCCACGGCGGGGTCAGCCTGCAAGGCGGCGGCCGCGGCCAATTCCTCGCCCTTGGGCACCAGGACGATGTCCACGGACAATTCCTCGATACTGCGCAGGGTCTCCCAGCCGCGCGCGGCCAGCACTTGCGATCGCATCCGTTTCGTTGCGCTTTCGTTCCAGCCCACCAGCACCTGGCCAGGGGCAAATGCCCCCGGCTGCACGGCTGGCGGCGCGGGCAAGGGTGGGAGATTGGACTGCGCTGCCGCGTCGCTGGCCGGCAGCGCAGTCGTCAAGGCTAGAATCGTCAGCAGCGCAGCAAGCAGGAAAGCCCGTCCACGCTGGTATAGCTTGTGGAAACGTTTGGAATCTTCGCTGCCCCAGCGGCAGTTCAACTCAGTCATGGATCAACCTCGTAAATCACGTCAGACTCGTACAACAAATGGGTATCAACGAACGCGTAGGTCCGGCTACCAGCCGGACTGCGCCCCGGTTCACAAGCCATTGTACCCTGTCCTGCCAGAGAAGCAAGGCTGGCGTTGACGCCACAGCCAGCTTGCGCTAGAATGGTGCTCACCAATCAGCGCTCTCCTGCCCTGCGCGCTTTGAAGTCCTGTACAAGGAGTCCTCCCCTCATGGTCAATGCCATCGTGCTCATCACCGTCGACCGCGGCCGCGTCAACGACGTGGCCCAGCAGCTTGTGGCGCTGGACGGCGTCACCGAGGTCTTCTCCGTGGCCGGCCGCTACGACCTGGTGGCCGTGCTACGCTCCCCCAACAACGAACGCATCGCCGACCTGGTCACCCGCGACATCATGGCTATCCCCTACATCGCCAACACCGAGACGCTGCTGGCCTTTCAGGTGTTTTCCAAGTATGATCTGGAGGCGATGTTTTCGATAGGGCTGGACTAGCTCACGCCAGCAACCGCTCCACCGCGTAGATCAACTGCGCCAGGTTGCCGACCTCGAAGACCCGGTCCACCACCGGGACGTACTTGGGCATGTCGCTGTCGCCGCTGCCCCACATGGTTGGCGGCTCGGGGTTGAGCCAGATCACCCGCTTGGCCCGCCGCTGGATCTGCTGCATCAGGTCCAGCCGCGGGTCGTTGTAGTTGTTGCGGCCATCGCCCAGGAAGATCACTGTGGTGCGATGGTCGATCGCGTCCATGAAGCGCTTGTCGAAGGTGGCCAGGCTGGCGCCCAGGTCGGTGTTGTAGTAGCCGGGGGGCAGCTCGGTCAACACCCGCTCCACCGCCTGCTGTACCGGCAGCTCGTCGAAGGCCGGGCTGACCTCCTCCATGTCGCCGATGAAGGCGAAGCTGCGGGCGCGGCCCACCTGGTCTTGCAGCTCGTAGATCAACGTCAGCATGAACTCGGCGCAGTGGCGCATCGACGTGCTCACGTCGCAGATCAGGGCCAGCTTGGGCTTGAGGCGGCGGCGGCGGTAGCGGATCTCCAGCGGCACGCCGCCGTAGCGCTGGTTGGCGCGCACCGTGGCCTTGGCGTCCAGCACGCCGGTCTTGCCGCGGCGCTGGCGCAGGGCCAGCCGGCTGCGCAGCATGGCCGCCATGCGCCGCACCTGCTTGCGCAGCTCAGCCGCCTCGGCGTCGGTCAGTGAGCGGAAGGGGCGGTTCATCAGATCAGGACCAGTCTCGGGGCGGCCCTCCTCGGCCATGTTGCGGGCGATGCTGGAGCCAGCGAAGCGCTCGATTTGCTGCTCCATGGCATCCATGTTGCCCTGCACCAACTGCTGAAGCTGCTGCAGCGTCTGGCGGTTCATGCCCAGTTGATCCAGCATCTGCCACAATTCGTGCAGCGCATTCTGCACCTGCGGCATGCCCAGCGCGCGCTCCATGCGCTGCGCCATCCACGGCGTCAGCGCCGGGTGATTGGCGTGGCGCAGCCCTATCAGCTCGCCCAGCCGGTCCAGCTCCTCGCCGGTCAGCGGTTCGCCGTTCAACAGACGCTGCAGCATCTCGCGCAGGCGGCCGGAAAACTGGCGAATGGCCTCGGCCAGCCGGTCCATGTCCTCGTCGCTCAACTCCTCAGCCGCGCTGCCCATGGGCGGCGGCGCGTCGCTGCCGAAGAAGAGGGGGAACAACTGCTCGAAGGTGGGCACGTCCTGCGGCTCTTTGACCAGCGTGGCGCGCAGGGCCACCCGGAAGCGCTCGCGATCCTGCGCGCCCAGCGCTTCGACCGCGCGAAAGGCGTCGGCGCTCTCGGCAATCGAGACGCGCACCCCGGCCGTGCGCAGGCCGGCGATGAAGTCGATGATGCGTTGTTCCATGTTTGTGCCTGATGACAGGGTGACAGGGTGACAGGGTGACAGGGTGACAGGGTGACAGGGTGACAGG
>CAZVGR010000189.1:0-5319 GCA_964626845.1 uncultured Anaerolinea sp. | reverse complement strand
GCCGCTTCCGCAGCAAAAACCCGGTTTCTCTAAGCCCAGCCTGAGCAGTAACCACTCCTCAAGATGATCAACGGGGTTAAATCTTAGCTGTCCAAGCCAAAAGGTCAACTTCTCAAAGAGTTACTACTCAGGTGCCGGGCACTTGCAGCCCGTGGACGACTGAAATCGGCTCGGCAGACATCGCTGGAGGTGCAGAGGCAAGTGCCCGGCACCTATGGCTGAGTAGTTACCTCAGAGAAGCTGATCTTCTGCATCTTCATCGGTTGTAGCAAAAGGCCCCTGCCAACCAGCAGAGGCCCTTTGCTTTCTCGATCTTCTCGTTTGAGCAGTCCCGCAACAAACACCGCATCGCCACGCGGCTCATTGATAGCCGTGCGCAGACCAGGTGTGCGACGGTCCGACTAAGCAGCTCACATGTTCAATGCTTCGTAGCCGGGGCCTTTGGAGAAGAAGTCGGCGTTAAGTTGAGCCGAAGGCTGGTACTCTTTTGGCACGTCTTCCTCGGGGAAGATGGCCTCGACCGGACACTCCGGCACGCAGGCGCCGCAGTCGATGCAGGTGTCTGGGTCAATATAGTACCAAGGCCACTCTGCCTCCGGCTGGCCAGCGACGATGCACTCCACGGGGCACACTTCGACGCAGGCGCCATCGCGTATGCACAGGTCGGTGATGACGTGGGTCATGGATCCTTGCTCTCCAGATGGACGAGAGACCGCCCAATTACATGTTCAGGGCGTCGTAGCCGGGGCCGCTGCTGAAGAAATCGTAGTTGGGCTGGATGCCCGGGGTCAGGTCGACGACCTCGCCGCCGGCGGCTGTCACCAGCACCTTGGTGTCGAACGGCATACGCTGCTGGCCGGCCTTCATCTCGTAGTCGGTGGGCACGTCTTCCTCGGGGAAGATGGCCTCAAACGGGCACTCTGGCACGCAAGCGCCGCAGTCAATGCAGGTGTCAGGATCGATGAAGTACCAGGGCCACTCGCTTTCGGGCTGGCCGGGCACGATACACTCGACCGGGCACACTTCGACGCATGCGCCATCGCGCAGGCATAGGTCAGTAATAATGTGGGTCATCTATCCATGTCCTCCTGGATGAGGTGGTGTCGTCAAGACAGCGGATTGGGAACAGTAGGAAGTGTTGGTGAAGGGATGCCGCTGGCTGAACCCAGTCAGCTTAACCAGCGGTACGTGCGGAAATTGTACTCGCTATGTCAGCAAATGTCAAGACAGCGCGACTAGCGCAAGAGCGCACAAACGTGATGCTGATACAGGACTCAGGCTGTGAAAGTCTCCGGCAAAGCAACAGCTTTCGCAGCCTGGAAGGTGGAATCAGCTTTCCGCCACCGCCAGCAAACCTTCCGGGTCAAGGATGGTAATGCGCTTGCGGCCGATCTCGATCAACCCCTGCGCCTTGAGGTCGTTCAGCACCTGAGTGGCGGTCTCGCGATAGGTTCCGACGGTCTCCGCCAGGTCCTGATGCGTCATGCCTATCACCTCCAGGCTGTCGTTCTCCTCGGCCAGCAGTAACAACAGGGAGGCCAGGCGAGCAGGAATGCCCTTAAAGGCCATCGTCTGTAGACGGTCTTCCACATCGCGCAGCCGCCGGCCGGTGATGTCCAGCACGCGCAGCGCCACCTGCGGCTTGTTAAGGAAGAGGCGCTCCAGGTCCTTGCGGCTCATGACGAAGATCACGCAGTCCTCGGCCGCCTCGGCAAAGGTGTTGTGCAACTGCTGGCCCAGCAGGGGCATCTCGCCGAACAGGGTGCCCGGCCCCAACGCGGCGATCACCAGCTTTTTGCCCTCAGGCGAGATGCGATAAAGCTGGACCCGCCCCGACTTCAGGATAAACAGTACCTCGCCCGTCTCCTCTGGCCGGTAGAACACCTTGCCGCGCTTGACCGAGCTGATGGTGATCAGCCGCTCCAGTTCCTCGATCTCCTTGGGCGACAGGTCCTGAAACAGCTCGATATCCGACAGAAATCCCAGCTTTGCCTTGGCAGTGTTTGTGCTTGTCACGGTGGTCTACCTCTTTGGTGGTTTGTGTAGATTGTAGCACAAAGTTGGATTCAGGCAAGCATATGACCTGCGTTGCACAACGCCGTTTGGGCAGCCTCCAGGGTTGCTTCAGGGACCAAGAGGTAGTCAGTGTCAAAGGTGGAAAGCGCGAAAATGCTGATACCCGCTGCAGCCAGCGGTTGCGCCAAACTGGCCAGCACGCCGGTCAGGGCAAAGTCCAGCGGCCCGGCCACCTGCAAGGCGCGCCAGCCTGGTTGGCAGATCACGCCGGCCGGAACCTGGTCTTGCCGGCAGACCAGCGACAGCTCCTCGCCTGTCCGGGTGACTGCATAGAACGGCCCGTCCAAAGCCCAGCCTGGCAGCGGCGCATTGGCCGCCAGCCGGCAAACAGCGAAGGTATCGGGCAGCAAGGAGAGGGTGAGGGATGGTGCAGGCATGCGGCAATTCCGTGGCTGGGATATGGCTTGACAGCGCGCGAATTCTAGCCGATAATGCTAACCGCGTCAATCCCAAGCGGGCTCGGTCAGAGACCGGCCCAAGCAAGGGTGGCCACTTTGTCACCCAATCACTTTGTCACCCGGTCATTCCCCATGCGTATCGGCATCGACATCGGCGGCACCTTCACCGACTTCGTCATCTTCGACCCGGCCAGCGGCAGCTTGCAGACCTTTAAGCGCCTGTCCACGCCGCACGATCCGGCTGAGGCCGTGTTGACCGGAATCGGTGAACGGTTAACGGTAAACGGCGATCAGTCACCGATTACGGTTAACCGTTTACCGTTTACCGTTTACCGCTCACCACTCACCGAGATCGTCCACGGCTCCACCGTCGCCACCAACGCGCTGCTGGAGCGCAAGGGGGCACGGACAGCTTTCGTGGCCACGGCCGGTTTCCGCGACCTGCTGGCCATCGGCCGGCAGAACCGCAGCCAGCTCTACGACTTCATGGCTGATCGGCCGGAGCCGCTGACGCCGGCGGAACTGCGGCTGGAGGTCGCCGAACGTGTCGATCGTCACGGCAACGTGTTGACGCCGCTGGACCCGGCCGAGCTGATCCCCCTGATCGATCGACTGCGCCAGGCCGGCGTCGAGTCGGTGGCCGTCTGCCTGCTTTTCTCCTTTGCCAACCCGGCCCACGAACAGCAGATCGGCGCAGCGCTGCGGCAGGCCGGCCTGCTCACATCGCTCTCCAGCGAGATTCTGCCAGAGTTCCGCGAATACGAGCGGGCCAGCACCACGACCATCAACGCCTACGTTGCGCCGGTGCTGGACCGCTACCTGGGACGGCTGGCCGACCAACTCCAGGGGGTGGATTTCCGCATCATGCAGTCCAACGGCGGCAGCATCAGCGCCGCGCAAGCCCGCAGCGAGGCTGTGCGTTCGATTCTTTCCGGGCCGGCCGGCGGAGCGGTGGGCGCGTTTCACCTGGCCCAGGCCGCCGGCTTCAACCGCGTGCTGACCTTCGACATGGGCGGCACCTCCACCGACGTGGCCTTGTGCGACGGCGGCATCCGCGTCACCAGCGAGGGGGAGATTGGCGGCCTGCCGGTGCGCATTCCCATCATCGACATCCACACCGTGGGCGCGGGCGGCGGCTCCATCGCAGCCGTGGACCTGGGCGGTGCGCTGCGCGTCGGCCCGCAGAGCGCGGGCGCCGACCCCGGCCCGGCTTGCTATGGCCGCGGCGGCGAGCTACCCACCGTTACCGACGCCAACCTGGCGCTGGGCCGGCTGCCGGCCGACCGCTTTCTGGGCGGCGAGATGCCGCTGCAGGCTGCCGCCAGCGAGGCTGCCCTGATCCGTCTGGGCCAGGCAGCGGGGCTTATGCCCCTGCCCGGCCTGGCGCTGGCCCAGACGGCTGCGCTAGGCGTGGTGCAGATCGCCAACGCCCACATGGAGCGGGCGCTGCGGGTGATCTCCGTGGAACGCGGCCACGACCCGGCCGACTTCGCGCTGCTGAGCTTCGGCGGCGCGGGCGGGCTGCACGCCTGTGACCTGGCGCGGGCGCTGGGTGTGCGCACCGTCATCGTCCCGCCGGGCGCGTCCACACTGTCGGCCTTCGGCATGTTGGTGGCCGATGTGGTCAAGGACTACGTGCAGACGGTGATGCTGCCGGATATGGTGGCTTACGAGGAACTGGAGGAACTGGCAGGAGCTTTGGCGCAGCGCGGGTTGGCGGAGGTGGCTGCCGAGGGTGTGCCGGCTGAACGCATAACGCTGTTGCCTCAGCTTGACGTGCGCTACAGCGGCCAGGCCTATGAGCTGACTGTGCCGCTGACGCCCGATTTTGCGGCCGCCTTCCACGCCGAGCACCTGCGGGTTTACAGCCACAACCAGCCAGCCGCGCCGCTGGAGATCGTCAACCTGCGCCTGCGCGCCGTGGGCAGCGTGGCGCGGCCCGTCCTGCCCACGGCCGAGCCGGGCGATCCCGATCCCTCGGCTGCGCTGCTGGGCCTGCGCACCGTCGTCCTGTCCACCGGCCCTGCCAGCGTCCTGCTCTACGACGGCGCTGCGCTGCGCCCCGGCCACGCCATCGCCGGCCCCGCCATCGTCGTCTACAAGGACACAACGGTTTTCCTGGATGCTGGCGACCGCGCCGCTGTAGATAACACTTTCAACCTGATCGTCGCTGTGTGTCTAAACCCTCCGCCGGTCGAGTAGGCGTCTGCGCCGTATCGAGACCGCCGGAGGGTTTCGATACGCTGGTGTTGTGCGCCCTCATGCGAGTCATGCGCCCTTAACCCGCTACTCAACCCGCGTGTGTGAGGCCATGGAGCCAATCACTGGCCGGGTGGCGGGTGGGACCGACACTCAACCCGCCTGTGCGAGGCCATGGACTAAATCGGAGGTCACGCCAAGCGACCCATCGAATGCCCAGGCCTGCCATAGCACTCTAACTCTCTGCCACCTGTAACCTGCAACATGCCACCTGCAACTCCCAACCCCATCCGCCTCGAAGTCTTCAAGCATCTTTTCGCCTCCGTGGCCGAGGAGATGGGTGTGGTGCTGCGGCGCACCAGCTACTCGCCCAACATCAAGGAACGGCGTGATTTCTCCTGCGCGCTGTTCGACGCGGCCGGCCAGATGATTGCCCAGGCCGCCCACATCCCGGTCCACCTGGGCGCCATGCCGCTGTCGGTGCAGGCCGCCATTGCCGCCTTCGATTTCGCGCCTGGCGACGTGGCCATCCTCAACGACCCCTATCGCGGCGGCACCCACCTGCCCGACATCACCCTGGTGACGCCGATTTTCGCGGTTCCCCCGCCTTCGCCCGACGACGCCGACGCCGGCTCGCTCGGCTTCC
>CAZVGR010000188.1:0-5489 GCA_964626845.1 uncultured Anaerolinea sp. | reverse complement strand
TATTCATCCGTCAATCCCGGGTTCGCGAGGCCCGTAATTGGCGAAGGTATTGTCTCGTTGGGCAATGATTTCTGAGCTTGCAAACGCATTGCTCGGTGCTATGATAGCCGCTTCCGCAGCAAAAACCCGGTTTCTCTAAGCCCAGCCTGAGCAGTAACGGTATTTCCTCCATTGTGTGGAGTGATGTATAATCGTGTCACATCACTAAAGGAGATGTGGCTATGATCAATACACTGACAAAATCACCTTTGCAAGTCTATCTGCGCCAGGATCAAATGGACTCGCTGCGTGTACTGGCGGAGCGCCAGGAAGTGTCGCTGTCGGAACTCGTCAGACAGGGTGTGGATCGTCTCTTGCTGGAAATCCCCGTGCAAGATGATCCCCTCTGGGACGTCGTCAACCTCGGCCAGTCAGGCATTGGCGACCTGGCTGCAGGGCATGATCGGTATCTGGCAGAACTTGAGGCGCAGCAGTGACCCGGAAAATCTTTGTCGATACTGGGGCTTGGTTGGCGCTGGCTGACGCCAGCGATGACCTGCATGACACTGCACGGGCAATCTACCCAAGCGTGTTGCGGCCTGGTGTTCGGCTGTTCACCACCAACCTGGTTGTAGCCGAGACCTACAATCTTATCCGGCGCCGCATCAGCTTTCAGGCTTCCTTGCGCTTTTTGCGGTCTTTGCGCGCCTCGCCGAGGTTAGAGCGCGTCTATTCCAACGCTGGACTGGAAAACGCGGCCGAGGAACTGCTGCAAAGCTATGCGGATCAGGATTTCAGTCTGGTCGATGCGGTTAGCTTTGCTTACATGCGAACGGAAGAAATCGACGAGGCCTTCGCGTTCGACAAGCATTTCACGACGGTGGGGTTTGTGTTGGTAACACGGTGATCCAGGCAAGCTATCTATGCGCCCATACCATGCGCAATGCCTGGCGTTGTCCAGCTATTGGTCTTGTCAATTGAACGCTTCCACCCATAGTCGCCACAGCTTCTCCCGCCCCGGATCGAAGGGCAGATAAAACGTCACCCGCTCCAACAGCCCCACGTAGCGCAGCTTGACCAGGTAGGGGATCTCCTCGGGCCGGCCCTCCACGGCAAACTGGGCCAGCATATCGTCGCTGACCAGCGCGGGCATCTCCTCCCAGCGCTGGCGCACGGCCAGGCTGCTCAGCCGCTCGCGCACCTCGCCCCAGCCGTGCAGCTCCATCACCTTGCTGTAGCTGGGCGTCGAGGCGTAGAAGGCGACCTGGCTGCGCACCTGCTCGCGCGCGGCCGCCAACTCCTCGGCCGTCTCGCCGGTGACGACAAAGACGCTGCTGGAGAGGGCGATATCGCCGCGCCGCCGGCCGGCCGCGTCCAGCCCCTGCTGCACGTTGGGCAGGATCTGCTCGCGCAGGTAGCGGGTGGTGTGGAAGGGATGCACGTGCAAGCCCTGGCACAGCTCGCCGGCCAGCTGGCACATCTGCGCGTTGACCGCCGCGATGTAGACGGGGATGGCGGCAAAGTGGCTGGGGCCGGGGCTGAAAAAAGGCGCCATCAGGGTCAGCTTGTAGTGCTCGCCGCGGAAGTTGAGCCGGCCACCGCTCTGCCATGCCTCCCAGACCGCGCGCAGGGCCAGGATGAACTCGCGCAGCCGCGCCGCCGGCGGCCCCCAGGGCATGCCGAAACGGCGCTCGATGTGGGCCTGCACCTGGGTGCCCAGGCCAAGAATGAAACGCCCCTGCGATGCCTCGCGCAGGTCCCAGGCCAGGTGCGCGACCGAGGTGGGGTTGCGGGCAAAGGCTACGGCAATGGCCGTGCCCAGGCCGATGCGCTCCGTGTGCAGCGCAGCCACGCCCAGCGGCAGGAAGGGATCGTGCTGCGTCTCGCTGGTCCACAGCGTATCGAAGCCGATGGCCTCTGCCGCCTGGGCCAGATCGACTGCCTCGCGCAGCGTGTTGCTCATGATGGCGACGTCCAGTTTCATGGGGGACTCCTTGGGATGACAGGATGACAGGGTGACAGGATGACAGGGTGACAAGGTGACAAGGTGACAAGGTGGCAAGATGACAAGATGACAAGATGACAGGGTGACAAGGTGACAAGGTGACAAGGTGACAAGGTGACAAGAAATGGTACATCGAAATCAGCGGAACAGCAAGCCACGCTTGCGACAATCCAATCACCCAATCACCCTGTCACCCTGTCACCCTGTCACCCCTTCACCCTGTCACCTTGTCACCCAATCACCCTGTCACCCAATCACCTTGTTACAGCCTTGTCACACTCGCGTCACGGCATTTGTCATTCTCACCTGTTACGATGCAGGCAGAATTGGAGTTGCTATGTCCATTGTGCTCGAACACCTGACCAAACGTTACGGCGGCCACCCTGTGGTCAACGACGTCTCGCTGGAGATTGCCGACGGCGAGTTCTTCGTGCTGCTGGGCTCCAGCGGCAGCGGCAAGACCACGGTGCTCAACATGGTGGCTGGGCTGACCGGCATCGACCAAGGGCGCATCCTGCTGCACGGACGAGACGTGACCGGCCTGCCCACCCAGGAGCGCCGCGTCGGCATGGTCTTTCAGAACTACGCGCTGTTCCAGCACATGTCGGTGGCCGACAACGTCGAGTTCGGCATGACGCTGCGCAAGCTGCCAGCGGCCGAGCGCCGCCGCTGGCGCGACGAATTGCTGGAGCTGGTGGGACTGGTGGGGCTGGGCAAGCGCATGCCGCGCCAGCTCTCCGGCGGGCAACAGCAGCGCGTCGCCTTGGCCCGCGCCCTGGCCATCAAGCCTGACGTGCTGCTGCTGGACGAGCCGCTGGGCGCGCTGGACGCCAAGATCCGCATCGAGTTGCGCCGCTCCCTCCATGCCATCCAGCGCACCTTAGGCGTCACCACCATCCTCGTCACTCACGACCAGGAGGAGGCCTTCGAGCTGGCCGACCGGCTGGGGGTGATGAGCTTCGGACGCCTGTTGGAGGTCGGCCGGCCAGAGGCGCTCTACCAGCGTCCGCGCACCGAGTTCGTAGCCACCTTCCTGGGCACGGCTAATCTGCTGGTGGGACGTAGCGTGGGCGACGCCGTGCAGCTAGGGCCGGTGCGCATCCCCATCACCCGCCAGTTGGACAGCCCATACCAGCCAGGCAACGCCCGGCCGAGCCCTGAAGCCAGCAGCAACGCCGACTCGCGCGCTGCGCAACGGGTGCAGGTGCTCTTCCGGCCAGAGGATGTGGTTCTTGCCAACGACCCGGCCGCGCTGGTTGCGCCGCTCTTTGGCCAGGGCCAGGTGGAACAGGTGGTGTTTTCCGGCGCCCACCAGCGGCTGCGCTTACGCCTCCCCCCGCTGGCTGGCGTCCGCCCTATTGCGCCGCCTGTGCCCTTCGGCGACGATTCGATCTACGTCGAGGCCGTGCGCGAGCAGGCTGAGGTGGATCGCTTGCCGTTGCAGCCGGGCGAGCGCGTGTGGGTGGGCATTCGCCACTTCCACGCCCTGGAGCATCCCGGCCTGCACTTCCTGCTGCTGACCGACGGCTCGCCCCAGGCGCAAGCTGCCCTGGCCCTGGGCGGCCAGCTCGCCCGCCTGGCCCATGCGCGCGCCGTGGTTTTGGGCTACGGCCTGCAAGGCGAGGCCATGCAGCGCCACTTGCAGCAGGCCAAGGAGACGCTGGGCAGCGGTCTGGCCGCGCTGGACGTGCGGGCGACCACCGATCCGCCGGCGCGCGCCGTGCAGCGTGAGGCTGAGCGCCAGCCGTATGACCTGATCATCCTGGGTTTTGAACCGGCTGGCAGCCTGGATCTGGCCGAAAGCTTGCTCCAGAGCGGTGAGCACAACCTGCTGCTGGCGCCTCGGGCGCAGGAAGCGCCCACGCGCGCCCTCATCGCCGTGACCACCGGCGAGCCTGGCAAGGATGATATTTTGTTCGCTGGCCGCCTGGTGCGTCACGCCGGCGCACAAGCCACGCTGCTGTCAGTCGTGGAACAGGCCGACGATCCCGCATCGCGCCAACGGGCGGAGCGGTTCCTGGAGGATGGCATCCGCTCGCTAGAGATCCTGGGCGTCCCAGCGCAGACAGCCGTGCGCACTGGTCCGGTCAGTCAGACCATTGCCCACGAGTTGGCGCACAACGGCTATGACCTGTTGGTGCTCGGCACACCGCTGGCCGACCGGGAGGGCCGTCTCTCGCTCAGAGGCGTCGTCGAACAGGTGATGAGCGAGGCCATCCCCTGCGCTACGTTGCTGGTGCGCTCGACCGTGTCTTCGTTCCGCGAGCCGGTGGCCATCGACACCGTGCGCGTGTAGCAAGGAGTTCAAGTATGAGCCGACGAGCTGTTGTGTTACTGTCAGTGGTCTTGATTTTGAGCATGGTGACCGCCGCCTGCGGCGGCGCTGGCTCTGACGCGGAGTCGACCGGCGACAGCGCGGCGGGGTCAAAACCAGCCACGATCATCCTGGGCGCCTACACCACGCCGCGCGAGGCTTACGGCCAACTGATCCCCATCTTCCGCCAGCAGTGGCGTGAACAAACCGGCCAGGACGTGATCTTCGAGGAGTCCTACCTGGGCTCGGGCGCCCAGTCGCGCGCCATCATCGAGGGCTTCGAGGCCGACGTGACCGCGCTGTCGCTGGAGGCTGACGTCACGCGCATCCAGCAGGCCGGCTTGATTACCCACGACTGGCAGGACAACCCCACCAATGGCATGGTCAGCGACTCCATCGTCGCCTTCGCCGTGCGCAAGGGCAACCCCAAAGGGATCAACGATTGGGCCGACCTGGCCCGGCCGGGCATCCAGATTCTGACGCCCAACCCCAAGACCAGCGGCGGCGCGATGTGGAATGTGCTGGCGCTGTACGGCGCGGCCCTGCGCGGCTATGTGGAAGGCGTGCCGGCCAACGACGAAGCCGCGGCCTTGGAGTTCCTCAAGGCTGTGCTCAAGAACGTCACCGTCATGGACAAGGCGGCGAGGGAGAGTATCACCAACTTCGAGAAGGGCGTGGGCGATGTGGCCATCACCTACGAGAACGAGGTGCTGGTGGCGCAGATGCAGGGCGAGGATTACGACCTGGTCATCCCCCGCTCGACGATCCTGATCGAGAACCCCATTGCCGTCGTCGACGCCCACGTGGACAAGCACGGCAACCGCGCGGTGGCCGAGGCCTTCGTGCAGTTCCTGCTCAGCCGGCCAGCCCAGGAGATTTTCGCCCAGCACGGCCTGCGCTCGGTCGATCCGGCGGTGGCCCAGGCCACTGCGGACAAGTATCCGCCGGTGGAGGACCTCTTCACCATCGAATACTTCGGCGGCTGGGACGCGGCCACGCCGGCCATCTTCGGAGACGACGGCGTGTTCAGCAAGGCGCTGCTGGAAGTGCAGAGCCGATGACAGCCGGAGGTATCACAGCGAATAGGAGACAGCGAATGCAGAGCCGGAGAAATCCATTCGCTGTTCTCCATTCGTTGTTCTCCATTCGCTGTTCTCCATTCGTTGTTCTCCATTCGTTGTTCTCCATTCG
>CAZVGR010000187.1:0-5769 GCA_964626845.1 uncultured Anaerolinea sp. | reverse complement strand
GCGAATCGTCGCCAAAGTGCCGGGCACCGATACGCAGTTACTTTGTTTACGGTGTCATAAATGGCAGCGGGCGTTGTGGTTGTCGATGCTTGAGCGTGTTGCTGCTACTGTACCATCACCTGTGTGAACACGGTCGCGGCCGTGTTGCCGTCCAGGTCCTTTGCGCTGAAGCCCAGGATATACTGGCCCACGGCCGCGTCCAGATCCTTCCAGATGAAACGCTCGTCGCCGAAGACCAACGTCTCACCCAACTGCGTGACCGCGCCGGTGACTTGGCCTTGTGCGTTCAGGTCCAGCCACTGCTGCTGGATGGTGAAGGTATCGCCGGGCTGGGGCAAGATCTCGCGCGGCGAGCCGGTGCCGTTCTCGTTGGTGAAGCCGAAGACCTGCATCATCACACCGTTCTGGAAGGTCATGCGCGCCGCACGCTGCTCGCCGTCGCGGTAGGTGTAGATGCCGTTGACGCTGTAGATGGCCTCCTCCGGCGAGCGGCCATAGGTCTCCGGCATCAGCCCGGCGATGACATCGTTCTGGCCGTCGCTGATGGCGAACATCAACGGTTCCCATTCGAACTCCAGGGTGAAGTCGCCCTCGCCCCAGTCGGGGTAGAAGACGCCGTCGACCTCGCGCGTCTCGTAGCTATCCAGATAGTCCTGGTCGGCCACGAAGATCGAGTTGGCCTCCTGGTCGTAGAAGCCGGTGAAGAAGGTGATATAGCCGATGTTGTCGCCGCTGACCTTGCTGCTCAGCAGCACTGGCTGGCCGGGCGCGGCTACGCTGCTGGAAGTCTCGATGGGCGAGAGGGTGATCAGGCCTGCCCCCGGCGCGCGCACCGCAGCCACATCAGGCGCAGCGGGCTGGCCCGGCATGGCCTCAAAGCCGCGGCCGGTGTAGTGGAAGGTCAGGAACTCGTCCCAAAGCGAATCTTGCACAAACCGGCCCGCCACCACGTTGTAGGACTGAAGCCCGGTGGCCGGGTTCTTGAACAGGTTCGAGTTAGGGAAGTAGATCGACACCCCGGTGGCGCCAGGCTTGTTGCCGCCGCGGCGCGAGCTGACCACCGAGTCGCTCAAGGCTGCCAGCACGGCGTCCACTGCCTGGCTGACCTGCGGGTTGCGGCTGGCCTGCTTGAGCAGACCGGCAAAGTTGCCCAGGTCGATGTAGGAGGCGGGCACATTGCTGCCAAAAACGCTGGTGAAGGACTGGGCATAGTTGCGCGCCTTGGCCACATCCTGCTGGTTGGCCTGTTGCAGTTGGAAGGCCAGCTCGTTCAAACGGTCGTTCAGCGTTGATATGGCGGAGAGATTGACCGCAGCCAAAGTAATGTTGCGCCCTAACTGGTCGGTCAACTGCCGGGCCGTCACCGGGCTGCGTCCCACCCACTCGGCCCGGGCCTGGTCGTTCAGGATGCGCTGGTCCTGCTGGATGTAGGTGTCGACGACGATGCGGCCCAGGTCGGCGCTGCTCATGTCGGGATTGGCTGCCAGCTCGCCGAGGAAGGCCGTGTAAGCCCAGCCCAGGGCCGGCTCGGTCTCCTGCGACGAGATGGTGTAGTGGGCGTGGGGCGCCAGCGCGCTCATCACCTCGATGTGGCCCATCAGGCAGGCGTCCATGCCGATGATCTCGAACTTGTCCACGCCGCTACGAGCACGGATCTGCTCGAAGGCGTAGTCGATCTGCTCCAGGAACATGTGGTTGCCCAGCGCGCTGCCCAGGGGTGAGCGGCTGATGCTGGCCGGCGCGCCGCCCTGGTCGGGATCGCTCCAGCCGCCTGGCCAGCCCATGCCGTGGTCCGACATGATCAGCACGTACTTGTCGGCCGGGTAGTTGGCGATGGCCCAGGTGGCGAAGTCGATCAGCGTCTCCGGGCTGGCGCTGTTGACCTCGCCCACGTTCTGCACCACGCGCGAGCCGATGCGCGCCAGGTCGTTGTCGCGCGTCACGTAGAAGCGCCGCGCCTCGGTCCAGTCGCCGTCGCCGCGGAAGCCGCCGCGGTAGCGATCCAACTGCGCCACGATGTTGACCCGATCGCTGGAGCCGACCAGTTCAGCCTCGTTCAGGTCGACGAAGATGTCCTGCTCCAGAACTTTGTCGTCCGCGTTCATGTAGAGCATGATGGTCCAGGTCTGGCCCGGCGTGGTGACCGAGCCGCTGGCCACATTGGGGCGGGGCGTGGGCAAGATCGAGGACTGCGGAGGCCGCGCCGTAGGCTGCTGAGCAGGCTGGGCCGGCTGGACAGGCTGCGCTGGTTGGGCCGGCTGTTGGAAGGCGCTGGGGTCGGCGCCGTCGCCACTGTCTCCGCCGCCGCCGAAGATCATCATGGCCACAACCAGGCAGAGGAAGGCTCCACCCAGCACGATCAACATCAGCGGCGACATGCGCCCGCCGCCGCCGCTTGGCTGGGACGCCGGTGGACGGTAGCCGCTGCCCGTGCCGCCGGGCGGTGGCGCCGGCGGTCTCGGCTGCTCTGGAGGACGGTCGCGCTTCGGCGCCTCAGCGCGCTCGCGCGGCTCGGTGGATGGCCCGCTGGGCCGGCGGCGCCCGGCGCGCACGGTGCGGTTGGGGTCATCGCCGGAACCGCTGGCGGTCAAGAGCGCGTGCAGATCATGCTGTTGCCCGTAACCGTCGTTTGCCTGCACGGCATAGACCAGCCCCCCACCAAACCAATGACTCAACCAGGGTATTGGTTTCATCGAAACTTCTCCTCACATCGTGCTGTGGCGGCAAGCGAGGTCGCTCGCCTCTACTCATTGCTCCCAGACAGCCATCCATGTGCTGGGCGCACAACCGTCAATGAAAACGGGCGGGCTCGGTCGGAGACCGGCCCGAGCGATTTTTCAGGTTAAACAACTGGTGATGAGCATGACACCATTGTACGCAGCAGGGACATTCGGACAAGTCAAGCTCCCGGCCTGATCGCCGAGCGGCAATTCATCCACACACTGAATTGGCGAATTCATCGCACTCATGGCAGAATCCTGCAACCTGCCACCTGCAACCTGCCACCTGCCACTCATGGACACCACCACCACCGCCCTGCGCGCAGCCGCTTCCGAGGTCATGGCCATCGACGACGTCACCGAGGGCGTGGCCTCGCCCTACGTCGTCTTCCTGGGCAGCCCGCCGCCGCGGCCGGACGAACGTGGAGAAGGCGTGCGGCTGCGCGGCCGGCTGTTGCTGCCGGCCGAACAAGCCTACGACCGGCTGGCCCAGAGCTTCGCCCTGTTGGGTTTTACGCCGCTGTTGCGGCGGGATGAGGAAAGCCCGGCCAGCCACATGATTCTGGCGCTGCCGGGCCAGCTCCGCCGGGCTACACAGCGTGCAGGTCGGGCTGGCTTGCTCTTTGCGCTGACCCTGCTCTCCTGCCTCTTCGCTGGCGCGCAGATGGTCGAAGGACTGACTGCGGTCAACTGGAACCTGCTGGACGGCCTGCCCTATGCCGCGGCGCTGCTGGGCATCCTGGCAGCCCACGAGATGGGCCACTACCTGACCGCGCGGCGGCTGGGCGCGGCCACCAGCCTGCCCTATTTCATCCCCATGCCGCTGGGCTTCGGCACTTTTGGCGCGGTGATCAGCATGGCTGCGCCGCCGCGCAACCGCCGCCATTTGCTGCTGATCGCCGCCGCTGGGCCGCTGGCCGGGCTGGCCATCGCCATCCCGGTGTTGCTGATTGGCCTGAGCCTGAGCCGGGTGGAGCCGCTGCCAGCCGCAGGCGAGTTTATGATGGAGGGCAACTCGCTGCTCTACGCTGCGCTCAAGTTCCTGGTCTTCGGCCAGTTGCTGCCCGCCAATGGCCTGGACGTGATGATCCACCCGGTGGCCTTCGCCGGCTGGGCGGGCATCCTGGTCACCGGCCTGAACCTGATCCCGGCCGGCCAGCTCGACGGCGGCCACATTGTCTACACCCTGCTGGGGGAGCGCTGGGCGCGTGTGGTGTTATGGGGCGTGTTGGTGGTGCTGGCCGCGCTGGCCTTTTTCTGGCAGGGCTGGATCCTGTGGCTGTTCCTGATCTTCATCTTCGGCCGCATGCGCGTGGCGCCGTTGGACGACGTCACGCCGCTCAACACCCGCCAGCGCCTCCTGGCCATCGCCATGATGGCGATTTTCGTGCTGGTCTTCACGCCCATTCCGCTGCGCATCGTGGGAGCGTGACGGGTGTCGGGGGCGGGTGTCAGGTTTCAGGAGTCGGGTGTCACGAGTGACGAGTCGTCGTTGCCCACGAAGTTGACGCGGCGGGAAACCGGGTAGACGGTCATGCGCTCGGCCGGGTAGGGGCGAAGGATGTCCTGCCAGATGGCCGGCTCGGCCGCGTTGTCCAGCCAGATGGCCTCGTGCTCTGGCAGCAGGATGGCCGGCATGCGGTTGTGGATCGGGGCCACCAACTGGTTAGGCTCGCCGGTGATGATGGTGAAGGTGCGCAGCGGGCTGCCGTCGGGCGCGTTCCAGCTCTCCCACAGGCCGGCCATGGCGAAAGGCTCGCCTGAAGCCAGGGTGATGCGCATGGGCTGCTTGCCAGCCGGCGTCTTTTGCCCACTCCGGCCTGTGGCCTCCGGGGTGCTGCGCAACCATTCATAGAAGCCGTCGGCCAGCACCAGGCAGCGCCGTTTCCTGAAGGCCGCGCGAAAGGATGGCTTCTCAGCCAACGTCTCGGCGCGCGCGTTGATCATGCGGCTGCCGATGGCCGGGTCCTTGGCCCAAGAGGGAATCAAGCCCCACTGCAAGAGCTGGATGGCCGGCGGCCCGTCGTTGAGGATCACCGGCAAGTGCTGAGTGGGCGCGGCGTTGTAGCGCGGCTGTAAGCCGTCGGCTGGCAAGCTGGCCTGAAAGCGCTCGGCCAACCGACTGGGATCAGCAAAGATCGTGAATCGTCCACACATGGGGACCTCCAGGGTACGAGACCCTGCGGGTTTCCGAAAACCCGCAGGGTCTACATGGCAAGACCGCACTGATGTTCTAATTCTACTCCATCGGCGCCGAGTCGGCAAAGGCGCTGGCTGCGGGAATCACAAGACCCTGGTGTTACGCCAGGGTCTTGTTCGTTGGGCGGCGATCCCCGTTTCCCACCCAACGCCGCAGCCAACCTCGCTATCTAGTTACTACTCAGGTGCCGGGCACTTGCACCCCGTGGACGGCTGAAATCGGCTCGACAGACGTCGCTTGAGGCGCAAAGGCAAGTGCCCGGCACCTATGGCTGAGTAGTTACGCTATCTATACCAATAAACGGCATCCGCGCGCCGATTCTGTCACCCACAGCGTCAATTCGTCCACAGATAGGGCTGCCAGGCTGGGTGACGCTGGGCGTCGTGCAGCAGCGCAGCCTGGGCTGCCAGCGGCCGGGCCGGCCGGCGCAGCAGCGCCATGCCGGCCTCCTCCGGCGTGCGGTTAGCCTTGGCTGCGTTGCAGGCCGGGCAGGCCGCCACCAGGTTGGTCCAACTCCAGGCGCCGCCGCGCGATTGCGGCTGCACGTGGTCGATGGTCAGCCGGCCAGCCGTCAGCATCGCGCCGCAGTACTGGCAGGTGCAGCCGTCGCGAATCAGGATCGCGCTGCGGGTCAGCGGCAGCGAGCGGCGCCAGGCCACGGCCACCCGGCCGCGCAGGCGAATCACAGCCGGCTCCGGCATGGCCAGCGACGGCGAGCGCAGCATGCGTTCCGACGCCTCCACCAGGTGCGCCTTCTCCTGCACCATCAGGGCCACGGCGCGGCGCAGCGACACCACATGCAGCGGTTCGTAGGTTGCGTTGAGAAGAAGCACGGACATCATGGTTGGT
>CAZVGR010000186.1:0-5807 GCA_964626845.1 uncultured Anaerolinea sp. | reverse complement strand
CAACGCGCAGCGGGCACGGTCGGAGACCGGCCCGAGCGGTACGTGGTTGCTTGTAGCGCAATCCGCCGGATTGCGTTACGTGCGCTTGGCGCCGAACGGAAAGGGTCAGCCCAGTTCAGGCATCAATCCCCGCGCCAGGTTGATCATGGCCAGGCGCAGGCCCAGCTCGCTCATCAGGAGCAGCAGCGGATGGCTGGCCGGGTCTTCTTCCACCGTCTGCGCGGCGGCCAGAGCCAGGCCGGCGTGTTCTGCATCGCCAGCCAAATTGAACCACTCGGCCATGGCCTCCAGGCTGGCCCGCAGCGCCGCCGGGGCCAGGTCGCCGTTGTCCAGCGCCTCTTGCAGCGTCTCGGCGATCATCTGGGCAAAGGCTTCGTGGGTGGGCGCTTCGGCGCCGGTCAACACCCGCTCGGCGCGGGCATAGATGGCGCGCGATTGCAGGAACCAGGAGCCCATGGCCGGGTGCTGCATCAACTTGACCGTGTCTTCGCGAGTTGCGGCTGTCGTGTGGGGCAGCGCAGCGGCCGGCTCCGGCCGCGCCCAGCGCCACAGTTGCGGGCCGAGCAGGCGATAGATCAGGGGCGTGGGCTGTTCAGCGGCCCAGGTGCGGGACAAGGCGGCCAACAGGCGGCGCCGGCCGTAGTCGAAGCCGGCCTCCAGCAGCAGCGGCTGCTCGGCGCTGCCCTGCAGAAGCGTGCCCGGGGTCTGGCGCTCCGGCAGGGTCGCAGCCTCGACGGCGCGCCGGCCAGCAGCCGCCAGCAACCCCTGCTGACCGATCAACAGTTCCAGCACGTCGCCGCTGGCTGCGCCGGCATCCGGCAAGAAGAACCAGAGCATCTGCTGGCCCTCGCCGCTGACTGCGCTGGCCAGGCAGCGCGCGTCGTCCGGCGGCGCGGGCTGGGCTGGCACGGCCACACCGCGCAGGCGCAGCTTCTGCAGCGCGCGCTCGGCCTGCCGGCGCAGCTCTGGCGGCAGGCTGGGGATCACCCCTTGCAGCGCGGCGGCCGCGGCCGGATCGGCGATCATGCCCAGAGTTTGCAGCGCTTCCACCGCCACTGGCTGGGCCGTCTCCTGGGCAAACATGCTCAGCAACTCCACCCCGTCGGCGCCCTCCAGTAGCCGCGCAGCCCGGGCCATGGTCAGTTGCACTTCGGGCGGCTCCTGGCCGAGCTGGCGGAAATACTCGACCAGCACCATGGGGTCGGACTGCGCGTCGGCCAGCGCCTCTTGCAGCGATCGCAGGGCCAGTTGCTCTGGCGCAGCCATGCCAACGTACATGGCGTCGTCGGGCTTCACCTCCAGGAAGCGCTCCAGGATGGTGATGGCGGTCAGCCGCGCCTGGTCGGGCAGGCTGCGGTTGAGCGCGGCCGCTCGCAGGGCCGTGACGGCTGCATCCTTGTCCAGCCGCTTGGCCAGGTGGCCCAGGCCGCCGCGTAGTTGCGGATTGGTGGTGTCCAGGGCAGCCAGCAGCGCAGGTAGCACTTTATCGCGATAGCGCTCGGCGATTTCCAGCGCTCGCTGGCGCAGTTCCCAGTCGCCGGTCGTCTCGCCTAAGCTGCGCACTGCGGCGTCCATCTCCAGCCGGTTCTGGAAGGTGGTGATGATTTTGGGGGATTGGTCGCTCATGGCGCGATTATACCCCAACCTGCCGTGGCAGTTAAACTGCTGCGGGTCGCGCGATGGCTGGCTGCGCCCGGCAGGTAGTTTGCGCAATCGCTTCAGAAATGTTACACTATCGGCTGCGCAGCCAAGATGACCGCACGGTCGGCTGTGGCGCAGGTTTCCCCAAGTCCAGTCTGGAGAGATGACAATGGCCGCACAGGCGCTCTATCGCCGGTGGCGTTCGCAGACATTTGATGAGGTGGTGGGACAAGAGCACGTCACCCAGACGCTGCGCAACGCGCTGCGCGATGGTCGCGTGACGCATGCCTATCTTTTCACCGGACCAAGGGGCACAGGCAAGACCAGCACGGCCCGCTTGCTGGCTAAGGCTGTCAACTGCGAGAATTCTGATCTGAGCCAGCAGCCGTGTAACACCTGCGCCATCTGCCAGGCTATTACCGGGGGCGCGCTGCTGGACTTGATCGAGATCGACGCGGCCTCGAATCGAGGCATCGACGAGATCCGTGACCTGCGCGACAAGGTGCATTTTTCTCCCAGCCAGGCGCGTTTCAAGGTCTACGTCATCGACGAAGTCCACATGCTGACGCCGGAGGCCTTTAACGCGCTGCTCAAGACGCTGGAAGAGCCGCCGCCGCACGTCATCTTCGTTCTGGCCACCACCGAGCCGCACAAGATCCCCGACACGGTGCTGTCCCGCTGCCAGCGCTTTGATTTCCGCCGCATCCCGACCTACAAAATTGTGGAGCGGTTAAGCTATATTCTTGAGCAAGAAGGCCGCGCGGCTGAACCGGCGGCGCTGGAGATGATCGCACGCAGCGCCGAAGGGGGAATGCGCGACGCCATCAGCCTGACCGATCAGTTGCTTTCTTATGGCAGCGACGTGATCACTGAGCAACAGGTGCAGGCTGTGCGCGGCACCATTTCTGGCCAGGCTATCAGCCAGATGGTCGATTTCCTGGCGGCTGGCGATGCGGCCAGTGGGTTGGGGCTGATCAACCAGATGGCGGAGGAAGGGATCGATCTGCGCCAGCTTGCTTTGCAGTTGGTGGCTTATCTGCGCACTGTGTTGGTTAGCCGTGTAGGCGGCCAGCAGGCGCGGGCGATTCTGGTCGATTTGTCTGAGGCCCAGTTGACAGCCGTACAGGCCCAAGCCAGTCAGATCGATGCAGTTGCATTGACGGCTGCTGTGCGTATGCTCAACCAGGCCAGCCAGGAGATGCGCGATGCGGCCCATCCGCAGTTGTTGCTGGAACTGGCCTGGCTGGGCGCGGTGGCGCAGATCGCTGCGCCGACAAGCTCTGGGATCAGCCCAGGGGTTCAGCCCGCTCCGGCCAGCAGTCAGCCAGCCACCTGGGCGAGCCAGCCGTCTGCTTCCTCGCCGCCGCGCGGTGTCCAGCCCAAAGCTCCCCCGCCGAAGCCGGCCAGCGCTGGCGCTGTCCAGCCTGCCCCGGCGCCAGCGGCAGCGCATGATCAGCAAGTGGTTGACCTGCTGCGCGCTAACTGGTCATCTTTGTTGCAATCGGCCGAGGAGGCGCGTGGCGCCGCGCTGCGCGCGGCGCTGCGTACATTGCGCAACGTAGTTGCCGTGGGCGATGATATCTACTTCGCTTTTGAGCATGACTTTGCCAAACAGCGCGTGGAGCGGCCAGAAGACAAAAAAGTGGTAGAGGATCTGATCGCCCGGCTGGTGGGACGTCCGATGCATGTTCACTGCCAGGTGGGTATGCAGGTAACCGGTGTTGCCGCTCCCGCCCGCGTCGAACGTTCCGACCGTGCGATGGCCGAGCCAGCGCCTGCGGCAAGCGATGATTTGGCTATGGACCCTGTCGTGCGGCACGCGCAGCAGGTGCTAGGCGCTGTTCCCAGTAAGTTGTAAGCAGTAGCTGTTCGACCAATCTGTTCAGGCTGGCCTGCTGACCAGGCCAATCATGAGGCGTACTAATCTGTCCGGAGGCACTTACCGTGGTTAAGAAAAAGATCAAGCACACTGCCCCTAAAGGCGCATCTGGACCGTCGATGGGCGGCGGTGGCAACATGATGCAACAGCTTCGCCAATTGCAGGAAGAGATGGCGCGCACACAGGAGACGTTAGGTGACGAGGTGGTGCAGGTTTCTGTGGGCGGCGGTGTGGTCCAGATGGTCATGACCGGGCATCAGCGCCTGCAATCGGTGCAGATTGAGCCAGACATCCTCAATCCAGAGGACGTAGACATGCTGCAAGACTTGATCCTGGCGGCGGTCAACGAGGCCATCGAACGCTCCCAGAAGTTGGCGTCAGACCGTATGGGCGCTCTCACGGGTGGGCTGAACGTGCCTGGGCTGTTCTAATTTTGAACGCCTTCCGCTTCGAGCGGTCCACACACGACATCCTAACGGATTTGCCCGCCCTTGTTCGAGGTGTCTCATGTTAGCTGTTGCTGCACCTATCGCCAATGTCATAGAAGCTTTCTCCAGGCTGCCAGGAATTGGCCCCAAGACAGCCGCTCGCTTGGCATTTTATCTGCTTCGAGCCCCTGAAGAGGAAGTCTTGGCCTTGGCTGATGCAATCCGTGAGTTGAAAGAGCGCACCATTTTTTGTGGACGGTGTTTCAACATTGCTGAAAGCGACCCCTGTGCAATCTGTAGCAGTGACCAACGTAACCGAACTATTCTCTGCGTGGTCGAGGATCCCTCTGATGTGTTGGCTATTGAGCGCACACGAGAATACAACGGTTTGTACCACGTCCTGCATGGCGCTATCTCACCGGTGGACGGAGTCGGACCGGAGCAACTCAAGGTGGCTGAGCTGCTGGCCAGACTCCAAGTCGAGCCGCCGCAGGAAGTTCTCCTGGCCACCAACCCTAACCTGGAAGGTGAGGCCACTGCCATGTATCTAGCCCGGCTACTTGGGCCGACAGGTGTTCGAGTGACGCGCCTGGCGCATGGTTTGCCCGTTGGCGGCGACCTGGAGTATGCTGACGAGGTGACTCTGGGCAGATCACTGGCTGGCCGGCGCGAGATGACATGATCGCGAAAATTGGTCAAAATTGGGACTTGACAGCTTAGCAAGGTCGTGGTAGAATTCACCTTACAGTTGCAGATAGTCTGGCGACTGCGCTCTTAATAAACACCAAATGACAAAAGACAGCTAGCCAAACGAATGACAGATCGATGCAGTTGCTAGATGTCGGCCGCGATCGAAAGATCAGCGGTCTTTTTGTCGGAAAATTGATGCTTGACAAAAGCATTGGGATGTGGTATTATCTACTCTTGTCCCCAGGTTCCGTAAGACAGTAAATGGCGCTTGGTGTGGCTAAAAAGTAGATATCAAGAGCGGTGCAGCGGCTCGATAAAAATTGGCCCAAAAAAAGTCAAAATTGGGTCTTGACAAGTCCGGCAAAGTGTGATAGTATCTCTTTTTGTGCGGACGGCACATTAACAACTAAAAAGTGACAGGAAATCAGCAATTGCTTGGGCCCAGACCTGTATAAGGTCAAGTTAATTCCCGTAATTTTGCGGAGAGTTTGATCCTGGCTCAGGATGAACGCTGGCGGCGTGCCTAACACATGCAAGTCGAACGAACCTAATCTTCGGAAAAGGTTAGTGGCGCACGGGTGAGTAACACGTAGGTGACCTGCCCCGAAGTGGGGGATAACTTCTCGAAAGAGAAGCTAATACCGCATATGCTCAGCCATTCAGTTGGTTGAGTAAAGCTCCGGCGCTTCGGGAGGGGCCTGCGTCCGATTAGCTAGTTGGTGGGGTAATGGCCTACCAAGGCGATGATCGGTAGCTGGTCTGAGAGGACGATCAGCCACACTGGCACTGACACACGGGCCAGACTCCTACGGGAGGCAGCAGTGAGGAATATTGGTCAATGGGCGAAAGCCTGAACCAGCAACGCCGCGTGAGGGATGAAGGCCTTCGGGTCGTAAACCTCTTTTCTGGGAGAAGAGACAAGGACGGTATCCCAGGAATAAGTCTCGGCTAACTACGTGCCAGCAGCCGCGGTAAAACGTAGGAGGCAAGCGTTATCCGGATTTACTGGGCGTAAAGCGCACGCAGGCGGCTGCGTAAGTCGGACGTGAAAGCTCCTGGCTCAACTGGGAGAGGTCGTTCGAAACTGCGCGGCTTGAGGTTGGAAGAGGAGAGCGGAATTCCCGGTGTAGTGGTGGAATGCGTAGATATCGGGAGGAACACCAGTGGCG
>CAZVGR010000185.1:0-5878 GCA_964626845.1 uncultured Anaerolinea sp. | reverse complement strand
ATCACGCATCACGCATCACGCATCACGCATCACGCATCACGCATCACGCATCACTAACCCGTCTCAACGAAGAGGCCCACCATGCCAACCCGTCCCCGCATCCACTTCGTCGCCACCGGCGGCACCATCGCCATGCGCATCGACCCGGAGACCGGCGGCGCCGTGCCGGCCATCACCGGCGCCGAGCTGACCGCAGCCGTGCCTGGCCTGCAGCTCATCGGCCAGGTCGACGTGGAGGAGTTCGCCAACATCCCCAGCGAGCACATGCAGCCGGAGTTCTGGCTGCGTCTGGCGCGCCGTATCCAACAGATCGTCGCCGAGGACAGCGCGGACGGCATCGTCGTGCTGCACGGCACCGACATCATGGAGGAGACTGCCTTCTTCCTGGACGTGACCGTGCCCACCCCTGTCCCCATCGTCTTCACCGGGGCCATGCGTTCGGCCAGCGATCCCAAGGCCGACGGCCCGGCCAACATCCTGGACGCGGCGGCCGTGGCGGCCAGCCCCGAGGCGAGGGATCACGGCGTGCTGATCGTCATGCACGGCGACATTCACTCGGCGCGCCGTGTGACCAAGATCGACACCTCGGCCGTGGATGCCTTCGAGTCGATCATGCCGCCCGACCTGGGCACGGTGCGCAGCGGCCTGGTGGAGTTCAGCGCAGCCTGGTCGCCGCGCGTCCACGTGCCGCTGCCGGAGCAGTTGCCGCGCGTGGATATCATCTATATGTACTCTGGCGTGGACGATTTCGCGTTGGCTGCGGCGCTGGAACGGGGCGCGGCCGGGCTGGTGATCGCCGGCGTGGGCGCGGGCAACGTCAACCAGGCGCTGTTCCAGGGCATCACCGACGCGCTGGCGGCCGGCGTGCCGGTGGTCATCTCCAGCCGGGTGCCCTACGGCGGCGCGCAGCCCCTCTACAGCTACGCCGGCGGCGGTATGGCCCTGCGCCGCGCCGGCGCCATCTTCGCGCACGACCTCAACCCCCAGAAGGCGCGCGTGCTGTTGATGGTTGGATTGGGGGCGGGGTATGGCCGGGAGCAGTTGGACGGGTTGTTCGTCTAGCCGCGCCATTGAGTTAGCCAGCGTATCTGCCCAACCCAATCCTCCGCTTCGGTCTCTGTCAACACTCGGTCCAGTGCCGCGATCAACTGCGGCAAGCTCCACTTGCTCTGCGCAGCCAGGATCATGCCGCCGTGGCGGGGATGGCGCTCGGCGAGGCGCGTGAAGTCGCCGATGTTGAACGTGAAGATGCAGCGGCCCTGCGCGGTCGCGCCCAACAACTGCGCTTTATCGCCGGCATCGAGCGGCATCCACGGGTTCGGCGTGCGCGTCACGTCGTGGCCGCGCGCAACCAGGGCGTTGTGAAGCTGCTTGCTCGATGCATCGGCGTCCAGGTGCAGCCGTAACCTAGCCATCGGCCGGCTCCAACGCCTCCTCGGCGGCGATGGCAGCGTCTGTTTCGGCCCGGTGCGCCTGGTAGAATCGCAGAGCTTCTTCCACCTGTGATTTGCTGACGCCGTACTCCTCGGCAATTTGCGCAGGTGACAATCCCCAGTGGGTGGCCGCGATGACAATCGTCTGCACGCGCAGGTTAGACCCACGCAGCACGGGCCTCAGTTGGCCGCTGGCGCCGCGCCGGTAGCTGATGCGCGGAAACGCAGGGTCGGAGACTTGGCTGCGCAGGTCGCCAACTTTCTCCGCAACCGCCCATAGGACGAATTGGTTGAGCGAGATGCCCTGGCTGGCCGCCAGCGTCTCTGCGTCCTGCTTGAGTTGATTGGGAAGGCTAAGGGGATAGCGAGCCATGAACGTGCTCCAACAACAGAAGTGATGTCTTATACCATATAGTATGCGATATTTTACTGTCAGACGGAGGTGGTGTCAAATGCTTTCATATCGTTCACGCCCACGCCTCCACCCGCCGCGCGCCGTGCGCCCGGCTGGTCAGATAAGCCACCTCGGCCACCAGCGAGGCAGACAGGGCCAGCGCGGCCGTCACGACACCTGGCCAGGGCAGCAGCCGCACGCCGCCCAGCACCACCAGCAGCAACACGACGATGTTGATCGTTGTTGCAATTGTGATCGCGCCGGTGCGGCTGAAGTAGACCAGCACGCCGCGCTGCCAGGAGGTTAGCACGGTCAGCGCGGGTACCAGCACCAGCAGCGCGGCCGGCACGCGGGCCAGCGCGGCCAGGTCGTCAGGCAGGCCGGCTACGCCGGTGAACCACAGATTGGCCAGCGGGGTGAGCGTCACCAGGGCGGCGATGCTGGTTAGCGCCAGCGCCAGGCTGTGCGAGAAGCGGCGCAGCGCCCGATAGGTGGACTGGTCGGCCAGCAGCGCTACCACCACTTCCTGCATGGCCACCCCGCCGCTGCGCAGCAGGAAGGTCAGCCCGCTGACTACCGGCCAGACAGCCAGCGACTCCAGCGGCATCGGCCCGCGGCTCAGCCCCAGGCTGACGATGGGCTGCGCGGCCAGGTTGATCAGCGAGGTCATGGCCAGGGGGGTGTAGAAGCGCAGCAGGTAGGGCCACTGCAAGATGAAATCGCCCGGCCGGTCGACGGCCAGGTGCTGGCGCAGCACGGGGCGCACCAGCACGCCGGCCGCGGCCGCGTCGGCCAGCACGCCCGCGCTGATGGCCAGCCCCGCCACGCTGGCGCCTGCAATCGTGCCCACGCTCAGCCCGGCCAGCGCGACGCCTGCCGTCGTCACCAAGCGGATGGCCGTGCTGACGAACAGCGCCTGGGTGCGGCCGTAACGGATCATCACCCCCTGCCACATGCGGCGGTAGGCGATGGCGCCGGTCCAGGGGGTCATCAGCAGGAAGGCGATGCGGCTGGGCTCGATCACCTCGGCCGGCGCGCCCACGACTTCGGCCAGGATCCAGGCATAAAGCGGGCTCAGCCCCAGCAGCAGGTGCAGGCCGGTCAGCCCCCAGGCCATCAGGTGGGTGAAGCGCATCAGCACCCGATAGGCCTGGCGGCTGCGGGCCAGCGCTGTGCCCAGGGTGAGGAACATGATCACCGGGCTTTCGATGATCAGCGCGAAGGCGAAGGTCAGGCCATAAGCCGCCAGGTTGAGTGTGGGCTCCGGCAGGCGCGCAATCACCGCGCTGAGCGTCGGCTGCTCCAGCGACATCAGCAGCCACATGGCGGCCAGCGGCAGCCAGAGGCGCAACACCCGCCGTTGGGTCAGGGGTTCAGTCAAGAGCGGCTCGATTCTGGCTCACGCAAAGACGCAAAGGCGCGAAGGGTAGCTCTCCTTTGCGATCTTGGCGTCTTTGCGTGCGACTCTTTTCGGGGCAGCTTAGGGCGCGCTGTGCCCGAAGTACGACGCGATGATCTGCACGTCGGCGATGTTGATTACACCATCGCCCGTCCCACCTTCGTTTACGTCGTAGACATAATCGTAAGCGCCGTATTGCCAGGCGGCCAGCAGGCCCTCAGCCGCCAGCGTGATGTCCAGCACATCCACCTCTCCGCTGCAATCCAGGTCGGCGAAGAAGCAGGTGACCTCGAAGGGCGCGGCCGAGAAGGGCCCCCAGTTGTTGCCCACATCCTTGCCCCGCACCAGCGCCAGGTAGCGGCCGCGGCCCAGGCCGGCCGTGCTGGCCGTGGCCGTGACGTTCTCGATGGTTGAGTTGAAGCTGCCATCGGCCGCGGCCATGGCCGTGCCTGTGCCCGGATCGCCCGGCGTCGGCCCGCCCTGGCGCACCAGGTACAGCTCGGCCGCGGCAATGGCCTGGTTGCCGTTCTGGGTATCGTTGATCTGCGCGGTAACGGTGAGCGGGTTGCCCGACGGCAGGCTGGCCAGGCTGGCAGCTACCGTGCGCGCGTCCGGCCCGTAGACCCGCATGTAGGGCCGGTCGGAGATGGTCGCCGCGTAGCGCAGCAGGGGCAGCATATTGTTGACGATGTTGGGCACCAGGCTGCACGTGGTGAAGAAGTCGTTGCCGTCCAGCTCGATGACGTAGGCCGGGATGCCCAGCTCGCCGTAAGCCCAGTCCCTGGTGTTGCCGCTGACGGGATAGAGCGAATACTGCCAGTTGTAGACCGGCGAGGTGGTGTAGGTGCGCATCTTTTGGACGATGGCCACCAACTGGGCGTTGTTCGGGGCCAGGGCCGACGTCCAGCCCCACGGCACCAGGATTGTACCGCCGCTGACGTAGTTGTGCAGGTTGATCAGAAAGCCGGTGGTGTCGGGCGGGGCTGGATCGTTGTCACCAGAAGGCCGCTGGTCGGGGATGATCGAGCGCACGAAGTTGGCGTAGGCCTGGATTTCGGGCTCGGAGCCCGCCGAGGGACCGCGATAGTCCTGCGCGCAGACCAGCGTGCTGGCGCCGGAGGCGTCCCATTTGAAGGTGTGGTTGCGGTTCAGGTCGACACCGTAGTGGCTGCTGCTGGTGGGCGGCCAGACGCATGCCGCTGAGCCAGGATAGCTGTTGTTGCCGTTCTTGCGCCAGTACCACGGGTTGCCGGTGTAGGGCGGCTCGGTGCCAACGCCCAGCTCCACCAGCGCGCGGCCGTCGGGGTTGCTGGTGAGCGCCACGTAGATCTCCCGTTGGTCCAGCAGCCAGGTGATATCCGGGTTGACGCCGTAGCCGCCGACCAGGGTTTCGATGAAGGCCTTGGCCAGCTCTGGCGTGGGGATCTCGCGCGCGTGCAGGCCGCCGTCGGTGAAGAAGCGGCCGGTCTTGGGGCCAGCCGCCAGCTCGTTGGTGATCCTGGCCACCAGCAGGTCGTAGCCGGGGATGTACTGCCCGCCCGTGGTGGTGCAGCCGCCCTGCTGCTTGCAGTACGAGTCGCCGTAGTCGATCACCTGAACGAAGTTGGGGTGGGCGGCCTCGTAGCTGTACAGCCAGCTATACAGCGCATCCAGCCGGTTGTAGCAGGCCGGCCAGGCGTCGGGCGCGTCCGGCGCGCGGCCCACTACAGCCAGTGGATAGCCCAATGAGCGCAGCATGTCGATCTCCGGCTGGCTGAGGATCACCTGGGTCGCGCCGGCGGCCAGCGCTTCGTCCCACGCGGGCAGCAGCCGCGCCAATGTCTCGGCTTTGGCGTCGCTGCGGATGGTTAGATCGACATAAAAGCGTTGATCGGGAGGAAGCTGCGGCCCGAAGACGCCAGGGGCGGGCGCGGCGGCATGGGCCACAGGTAAAAGGGCGAACGTCAAGGCCAGGGCGATGGTTGCAAAAAGTGCTTTCATGGTGGATGCCTCCGGTTGGATCGTGTGGCAGGCTGCGACCGCTTGATTGTATGCGAATCGCAAGGTAGCGCAAGTGGGCAAGTGGGCGTTTTGGCAGCGAGAGCATTTTGCCCGCATGGGAGGACTATGCTATACTGCCGCCATCTAGAAACGGAAGGTTGCACCCTTGGAAAAGCGCCTGGCACGATCCTATCAGCTTGAGACTCCGCCGCAGGTCAAGAAGAGCGGCAGTAAGAACAACCAGTTGCCCCGCGACCTGATCCTGGCCCTGATGGTGCAGGGGTATCCGCTGGAGGAGATCCTGGAATTCTTCCCCATGTTCACCATGGACCAGTTGATGATGCTGTTGGATGAGGATATCATCCATTGATGTTGTTGTCTTGACGCAGACAAACAAAAGGCCCTGGCAAAAGCCAGGGCTTTTTGTTTTTGGTGTGCCGAAATGAGTTCACGCCCAGTCGTTGTGAATTGGTCGCAGTCATGTGAGCGATAATGCATCGACCTTCGCCCGCTGTCCAGTTGGCCGTCGAAGGCGCGAAGCCAAGCCGGTTGCCAAATGGGGCGAGAAGGTGTACAATGGCAGCAGACCAGGAGGTAAAAAGCGCACGATGGCCGACCAACAGGACTACGACTCGCCGTGGAAGGACATCCTCGACCTGCAGTTCGAGGAGT
>CAZVGR010000184.1:0-5925 GCA_964626845.1 uncultured Anaerolinea sp. | reverse complement strand
GAGGGCGTTCCGCCCGGCTCTACTGACTGACTTTCCTGAACGCGCTGGCCGATGGGCCAGCGCGTTTCTACACCCGCCGCCAGAGCACGGCCCCCCTTGTCTCAGCCATGATCGCCCACGCCCTCCAAACCCTTTACATCGTGCGCCGCTATCAAGTCATGGGCGCGCCGGCGCAGCGCTGGATCGTCATCCTGCTGCTGCTGGCTGCGCTGCTGATGGCCATCGGCCTGCTGCCAGGCGGCCCGGCCGGCGGCTTGATCGGCCTGCTGCTGGCGATAGCGTTGCTGCTGAGCCAGCGCCTGGCCGAAAGCCGCCAGTACGTCCACTTCCAGCCCGCTCCTGCTGGTCAATCCTTGCCCGCCGCCACGCCCATCAACTCATCTGAGAAGCTGATCGTGCGCGCCACGGGCCTGTTCGAGGTCGAGGGCAAGGCGCAGCGCTTCACCGAGTTGCCGGCCTGGTACCGCAGCTTCAGCACGCGCGAGCACGCCATCATGGCCGTCCTTGCGCCCTCCCGCCGCCTGGCCAGGCTGGCTTCGTGGCCGGAGGACGAGCTCGGCATGTGGTACATCTTCATCAAACACGACGAGCTGCGCCAGGTGCAGCCGGGCGTGCTGCGTTTCGGCCGCGCCCATCGGCCCGCCCTGCGCCTGCTGGTGGAGCAGGTGCTGCCGGACAGGAATGCAGTCATGGACGCCTGGGGCCTGCAATGGGGCAAGGACAAAAGCAAGCTCGCCACCCGCCAGCAGACCATCTACCTGTCGTTCGACGGCGAGGCGGAGCGGGCGCGGGTGGTGGAGGATTTGGCGGTGGGGTGAGGAAAGGGAACTCAGGGGAACAGGAGGAGCTCAGAGGAAGTAGATAAGACGGGTTCCGGTTTTGCCGCCGGTTGCGCTTGGGTGTACAATGCTGACAGCCCGAGAAGAAAACCTTACAGATGCCCTACCAACGGCTGGTAGCCTTTGTTGGCCAGGGCTTTCGTTTTTTTGTTGCGCAGGACTGACAGTGCTGATTGGCTGCCGGACAGCCTTGACGCCGTTCGACAAGCCATGCCGCTGCCAGCACTGTCAGTCCTTAGTCTACCGGGAGGTCGCGATGCAATTTGCCGATCTGCTGGGCCTTGAGGCCCTGACCTTCGACGACGTGCTGCTGGTGCCCGGCTTTGCCGAGCTGCTGCCGGCGCAGGTCGATATCCGCACCCAACTGCACGACAAGCTCCAACTCAATATCCCGGTGCTCTCGGCCGCCATGGACACGGTCACCGAGGCGCGGCTGGCCATCGCGCTGGCCCGCCAGGGCGGCATCGGCGTTCTGCACCGCAACCTCAGCCCGGTCGCCCAGGCCGACGAGGTGGACAAGGTCAAGCGCTCCGAGGCCGGCATGATCGTCGACCCCATCACCCTGCGCCCTGACAACACCCTGGCCGACGCCGAGGCCATCATGGGCCGCTACCACATCTCCGGCCTGCCCGTGGTGACCGGCGACGGCAAGCTGGTGGGGATTCTCACCAACCGCGACGTGCGCTTCGCCACCGACCGCGCCGCGCCCGTCACGGCCTACATGACCAGCCAGAACCTGATCACCGCGCCGGTGGGCACCTCGCTGGAGGAGGCCAAGGCCATCCTGCACCGCCACCGCATCGAAAAGCTGCCCCTGGTGGACGACGACGACAACCTCAAGGGGCTGATCACCTACAAGGACATCCTCAAAAAGCTGGACTTCCCCCACGCCGCCACCGACGAGCGGGGCCGCCTGCTGGTGGCCGCAGCCGTGGGCGTGGGCGCGGAGCTGGACGAGCGGCTGGAGCTGCTGCTGGACGCCGGCGTCGACGCGGCCGCAGTGGACACGGCCCACGGCCACTCGGCCGGCGTGCTCAAGGCCATCCAGCGCATCAAGATGATCGCGCCCGACCTGCCGGTGCTGGCCGGCAACGTGGTCACGGCCGAGGGCGTCGAGGCGCTGGTCGAGGCCGGCGCGGACGTGGTCAAGGTGGGCGTCGGGGCCGGTTCCATCTGTACGACGCGCGTCGTGGCCGGCGCGGGCGTGCCGCAGATGACGGCCATCGCATCCTGCGCCCAGGCTGCGCGGCGCTACGGCGTGCCGGTGATCGCCGACGGTGGCATCAAGTACTCGGGCGACATCGTCAAGGCGCTGGCGGCCGGCGCCAGCGCGGTGATGCTGGGCTCGCTGCTGGCCGGCCTGGAGGAGTCGCCGGGCGACCTGGTGATCTACGAGGGCCGCCGCTTCAAGGAGTACCGCGGCATGGGCTCCATGGGCGCGATGAAAGGTCGGGCCAGCGACCGCTACGCCACCGCGCAGGGCGGCGACAACGGCGCTAACCTGGGCACCTTCGGCAAGCTGGTGCCGGAAGGGATCGAGGGCCAGGTGCCCTACAAGGGATCGCTGGCCGACTACATGTTCCAGCTCACCGGCGGCCTGCGCAGCGGCATGGGCTACGTGGGCGCAGCCAGCCTGGACGACCTGCGCCGCCGGGCCCGCTTCGCCCGCATCACCAACGCCGGCCTGCTCGAGAGCCACCCGCACAGCATCTTCATCACCAAGGAAGCGCCGAATTATCAGGCGGGGCCGCGGTGACGAGGTGATTGGCTGATTGATGGCTGTGATCTGTAACACGTAATGCGTAATGCGTAACCCGGAAAGGAGAGAGTCGTGTCCGAGATTCCGGGTTACGTGTTACTCGTTACGCATCACGCTGCCTTACCTGGAGTCGTGAAGCATGATCTACTGCGTCCAAGTGTCGGTCAAGCCGGGGTTGCCGGATGCGCGCGGGCTGGGGCTGCTGGGGCAGGTGGAGGCGTTGGGCGTCGGCGGCGTGGAGTCGCTGACTGTGACCGATCTTTATTTTCTGACCGGTGAGTTGGATGAGGCAGCCGTGCAGCGCATCGTGGAGTCGCTGCTGCACGACTCTGTGGTCGAAGAGGCGCAGTGGCAGCGGCTGGAGGCGCTGGAGCGGGCAGCCAGGCCGCCAGACGAGTGGTCGGTGGAGGTGACGCTGTTGCCCGGCGTGACCGACAGTGTGGCTGAAAGCCTGCTGGCCGGCGCGCAGATGATCGGCGTCGGCGGCCTGGCGCAGGCGGCAACCGGACACCGCTACATACTGCGGGGCGAGCTCAGCGAGACAGATGCCCACCGCATCGCCCGCGGGCTTCTGGCCAATGAAGTCATTCAGAGATATCACGTCAACGAGCCGGCTGCACCGCCGTTTGTGGAGGACAGAAAACGCGAAACGTGGAGCGTGACCATTGATGCAGTCGAGGTCATCCCACTGCGGGAGGCAGACGATACAGGGCTGCTGGCCATCAGCCGGGAGCGGCGGCTGTCGCTGGATCTGGCGGAGATGCAGGCGATTCAGGGCTATTACCGCGCTGAGGAACGTGAGCCGACTGACGTGGAGCTGGAGATGCTGGCGCAGACGTGGTCGGAGCATTGCGTGCATAAGACGTTCAAGGCGGTAATTGAGTATGTGGGGCCCCGGAATACCACAGCGAATGAAGAACAGCGAATGTCGGAAGGGGAGGCGGGTTCGGGTGGCAGCCGGTCATCAGAGGCGGACGACGACGGTACCCTCGTCGTCGACGGGCTGTTGAAGACCTACATCCGGGCGGCGACGGAGCGGGCGGGGAAGCCGTGGGTGCGCTCGGCCTTTGTCGACAACGCCGGCATCGTGGCCTTCGATGAGCAGTTCGACCTGGCGTTCAAGGTCGAGACTCACAACCATCCCTCGGCGCTGGAGCCCTTCGGCGGGGCCAACACCGGCGTGGGCGGCGTGGTGCGCGACGTGATCGGCGTCAGTGCGCGGCCGATCGCCAACACCGACATCCTCTTCTTCGGCCCGCGCGACCTGCCCTGGGAGCGGCTGCCGGCCGGCGTGCTGCATCCGCGGCGCATCGCCAACGGCGTCGTGGCCGGCATCGAGGACTACGGCAACAAGATGGGCATCCCCACGGTCAACGGCGCGCTCTTCACCGACGAGGGCTACACCGCCAACCCGCTGGTCTTCTGCGGCTGCCTGGGCATCCTCCCCCACGGCTCGCACCGCACCGATCCGCAGGCGGGCGACCTGGCCGTGGTCATCGGCGGCCGCACCGGCCGCGACGGCCTGCGCGGCGCGACTTTCTCCTCCATGGAGATGGACCACCAGACGGGCGCTATCGCCGGCAGCGCGGTGCAGATCGGCCATCCGATCCACGAGAAGCAGGTGCTGGAGGCGGTGTTGCTGGCGCGGGACGCCGGGCTGTACACGGCCATCACCGACTGCGGCGCGGGCGGCTTGTCGTCAGCCATCGGCGAGATGGGTAACAAGTTAGGCGCGGTGGTCCACCTGGAGCGCGCGCCGCTGAAATACCCCGGCCTGCGCCCCTGGGAGATCTGGCTCAGCGAGGCCCAGGAGCGCATGGTGCTGGCCGTGCCGCCGGCCAACTGGCCGCGCGTCCAGGCCATCTGCGCCGGCCTGGACGTGGAGGCCACGGCCCTGGGCGAGTTCAGCGGCGACGGCCGCCTGCGCATCTTCTACGGCGACGATCTGGTCGGCGACATCGACGTCCACTTCCTGCACGACGGCATCCCGCGGCGGCACCTGAAGGCGGAGTGGAAGCCGCCCGAATTGTCAATGGTCAATAGTCAATGGTCAATGGTCAATTTGACGGAGGCACTGCTGGCGCTGCTGGGTGCGCCCGAAACCCGCAGCAAAGAGCATATCGTCCGCCAATACGACCACGAGGTGCAAGGCGGCACCCTGGTCAAGCCATTCACCGGCGCAACCAACGCCGGCCCCAGCGACGCTGCGGTACTGGTCCCCCTCGACGCGCTGCGACTGACCAATTTACCCGCCGCTGCGGCGTACCAATCTACCCGCGGCCTTGCCCTTGCCATCGGCGCCAACCCCTTCTACACCGCCCTCGATCCCTACTGCATGGCCTGGGCCGCGGTGGACGAGGCGCTGCGCAACGTGGTGGCCGTGGGCGCGGACCCGGACCAGGTGTCGCTGCTGGACAACTTCTCCTGGGGCAACCCCAACCTGCCCGACCGGCTGGGCAGCCTGGTGCGCTGCGTGCAGGGCTGCCACGACGCGGCCGTGGCCTTCGGCGCGCCCTTCATCAGCGGCAAGGACAGCCTGAACAACGAGTACACCGGCGCGGACGGCCAGAAGCACGCCATCCCCGGCACGCTGGTGGTCTCGGCCCTGGCCATCGTGCCCGATGTGACCCGCACCGTGACTATGGACTTGAAGCACAGCGGCGATTGGCTGTACATCGTCGGCCTGACGCGCGGCGAGCTGGGCGGATCGGCGTTGGAGCGGCGATTCGCAGTGGGCGAGTCTCACCCTCACCCCCAGCGCCTCTCCCTCAGAGGGAGAGGGGAGCACGCTCTCGCTCCCGGCCCCTCTCCCCATGGGAGAGGGGAGTCTGGCCCCCCTCTCCCTCTGGGAGAGGGGTTGGGGGTGAGGGTTGCGCCGCAGCCGTCCGAGAACGCCCTCGACCTCTACCGCGCGCTGCACCAAGCCATCAGCAGCGGGCTGGTGCAAGCCTGCCACGACTGCTCCGAGGGCGGCCTGGCCGTGGCCGCGGCCGAGATGGCGCTGGCCGGCGGGCTGGGGCTGGAGCTGCGCCTGGCCGCCGTGCCCCGCAGCGCCGATGCCAACGACGACGCGGCCATCGCCTTCTGTGAATCGCTCGGCCGCCTGCTGGTCGAGGTGCGCCCCTCGGCCTCCGACAGATTCGAGGCGCTGCTGGCCGGCCATCCCATGGCGCGCATCGGCCGCGTGCGCCACGACCACCGCATCGTCATCGCCGGCCTGGACGAGCAGCCGGTCATCGAGACGGATTTGGCGGCTGTGGAGCGAGCCTGGCGTAACACCCAAATTTTGCGCAAAATTCCGGGGAGACCAAAAGTCTCCCTGAACCT
>CAZVGR010000183.1:0-6122 GCA_964626845.1 uncultured Anaerolinea sp. | reverse complement strand
CAAACCAGAGCTTACACAGTTGCTCACATCAGCCTAATTTGGCGAAGGTATTGAATTCGGTGTAGCCCTTTGAAGCAGGTTACCAGGCTTGCGCGAGCTTCGGCGACTATGCAGTCATTGTAGCCGGAACCAGGGTTATCGCCAAGCCACTTGTGATGCCCGATCCACGCAATCGGTAGTCCCAACTGGAACTCGTTCTACACCAGATCTGCGTCCGCGACCAACGCATCAGGTCCCACAAGGCGTACATTCTCAGCTGCAGCCCGCTCGATCAGCGCCGGCGTGAACCCGGTTTTGGCGAACAGCGCATAGGAGACGGCTGGCCAGCGTCCCTCTGGATCGACCAGGCGCGCCTTGCGCTGTAAGTCATCCAACACGTCGACGCCCACCGGGTTAACCGACCACTTGCACTCGCCCAGCAACAGCGCGCCGTCGGCGTTGCTGACGGCCACGACGTCGATCTCGCCGCTGCGGTCCCACCATGAGCCGATGCGCTCCGCCAGGAAAGGCAGGCTGCCGGCCCGCGCCAGGCGCGCGACATGCGCCCGTGCGGCCTCCTCGAAGGCATAGCTCACGAACTGATCGAAGGTGGGCTGCACGCGCTGCGCCAGCACCGCGTCGGCCAGGCCCAAGTCCAGCGACCCCTGGTTGGGATGCACGTAGCGAAACCAGAAGCGCAGAAAGGCATCGCTGATCTGGTAGATTCCGCGCTTGCTCTTTTCGGGCCGGTCCTCGGTGGCAGGCACCTGCCGGCCCACCACGCGCAGGCCCTGCAGGATGTCCAGATAACGGCCGGTGGTCCCAGAATCGCCAACGCGGGCCGCCTGCGCGATTTCGTTCAGGCGCGTCGAGCCTTCGGCGATCGCCCGCAGGATCGAAAAGTAGTTGCGCGGCTCGCGCAGCTCCTCCATCAGCAGCAGTTGCGGCTCGCGGCGCAGGATGCCCTGGCTGTCCAGGATGTGCGTGCGGATGTTGCTAAAGATGTCGGTCTCGTCGGCGAAAATGCCCAGGTAGTAGGGCATGCCGCCCAACACCGCCCAGGTTTCGATCTGTTGGACAGCGCTGTACGATGGGAAGAAGGCCGCTGCAGCGGGCAATTCCAACGCAGGCAGGAGATAGCTGCCCGTGCGCCGGCCGTAAAGCGGCGCCTGGTAGCCGAGCACCTCCCTCTCCATCATGCCGATATAGGAGCCGCATAGGATCAGAAAGACCTGGGTGTGGCGCAAGCGTTCATCCCAGGCTTTCTGCAGCAGCGACGGAATCGCCCCGTTGCCGCTGATCAAGTAGGTGAACTCGTCCAGCACGACAATAGGGCGGCCCGGCAGATCTGCTAAAGCAGCGAATGCGGCCTCCCACGAGGGAAAGGTGAAGCCGTCGGGCGCCTCGTTATGGGTGAAGCGCCAGATTTGCTGCGAGAACGACGCCAACTGGTCGAGATCGGAGCTCAACGTCGCAATGAAGAAGACGTGTGGCTTGTCAGCGCAGAAGTGGCGCAGGAGCTCGGTCTTGCCCACCCGACGCCGTCCATAGAGCACGAACAGCTCGGCGCGGGCGGAGCGGTAGCGTGCTTCCAGGTTGGCTAGTTCTGCCTTGCGGTCGATGAACATGACAACTCTCCTGTGGTGGCCGATGCCACCAGAATTCAAATCGCGATTATTATAATCGCGATTTGAATAGCTGCCAATCCCCCGCTTAAGACTCCCTTAAGACAACCAGCAGTCAAACTTAAAGCCAACACCGGCCATCGCCTGCTAGACTATCAGGCAAACGGCGCAATCCGTTTGGGCGCTTCCAGTGCCCGGTACCTGCAATCAACCGCCCTTTAGGAGGCATGACGATGGATATGACGATGACCCGACCGGCTGCGGCGACGGCCTACCCGACCAACGGCAACGGCCACAACGGCGCCAACGGCTACAACAGCAGCTATGTGCGTGAGCTCAACAGCTACATCCAGCAGGAGGCAGGCTTCATTCCCGCGCTGCTGGGCGAGGTCAACAAGGTGATGGTGGGCCAGGAGGCCCTGGTCGAGCGGGTGCTGATCGCCCTGCTGGCCGATGGCCACATCCTGCTGGAGGGCGTGCCCGGCCTGGCCAAGACGCTGCTGATCAAGACGGTGGCCCAGGCTATCCAGGCTGAGTTCTCCCGCATCCAGTTCACGCCCGACCTGCTGCCGGCCGACCTGGTGGGCACGCAGATCTACAACCCGCGCACCCACGAGTTCAGCGTCCATCAAGGCCCGGTCTTCGCCCACCTGATCCTGGCCGACGAGGTCAACCGCGCGCCGGCCAAGGTGCAGAGCGCGCTGCTGGAGGCCATGCAGGAGCGCCAGGTGACCATCGGCGACACGACCTACAAGATGGACGACCTGTTCCTGGTCATGGCCACCATGAACCCCATCGAGCAGGAGGGCACCTACCCGCTGCCAGAGGCCCAGGTCGACCGCTTCATGCTCAAGGCGCGGGTGGACTATCCCAGCCGGGCCGAGGAGCGCATCATCATGGAGCGCATGACCGGGGCAGCCCTGCCCGTGGTGACGCCCGTGGTCACGCCGGCCGACATCCTGCGCGCCCGCGCGGCCGTCAAACAGGTCTACGTGGACGAGAAAATCAAGGACTACGTGCTCGATCTGGTGATCCGCACCCGCCAGCCGGGCAACAACGGCCTGGCCGACCTCAACACCCTGATCCAGTTCGGCGCCTCGCCGCGCGCCAGCATCAACCTGATCCTGGCCGCCCGCGCCCACGCCTTCCTGCACGGCCGCGGCTTTGTCACGCCCGAGGACATCAAGGCCATCGCCCCCGACGTCCTGCGCCACCGCATCATCACCACCTACGAGGCCGAAGCCGAGAACATCAGCAGCGACCATATCGTGCGGCGGATCTTGGATTATACGCCAGTACCGTAAACCAAATGATGAATGATGAACGATGAATGATGAATCCGGACTCCGGAGTCCGGATTCATCATTCATCGTTCATCATTCATCGTTTCCGGAGTTGCCATGTTAACCAACGACCTCATCCACAAAATCCGCCACATCGAGATCCGCACCAAGCGGCTGGTCAACGATAGCTTTGCCGGCGAGTATCACTCGGTCTTCAAGGGCCGCGGCATGGAGTTCGAGGAGGTGCGGCCCTACCAGCCGGGCGACGAGATCCGCACCATCGACTGGAACGTGACCGCCCGCACCGGCGAGCCCCACGTCAAGCGCTACATCGAGGAGCGCGAGCTGACGGTGATGCTGGTGGTGGATGCCAGCGCCTCGGAGAACTTCGGCTCGGTGCAGCGCTTCAAGCGCGAGCTGGCGGCCGAGCTGACGGCCGTGTTGAGCTTTGCGGCCACCACCAACAACGACCGCGTCGGCCTGCTGATCTTCACCGACCAGGTGGAGCTGTTCATCCCGCCGCGCAAGGGACGCAAGCACGTGCTGCGCCTGCTGCGCGAGCTGCTGGCCTTCCAGCCGCAGGGCCGCGGCACCGACATCAAGCTGGCGCTGGACACGGTCAACCACATCATGAAGCGCCGCGGCATCGTCTTCCTGGTCTCGGATTTTATGGCCAACCCGGACAGCTACCGCACCGCCCTGGCCGTCACCAACCGGCGCCACGACCTGATCGCCGTGGACCTGCACGACCCGCTGGAGCGCACGTTGGGCAACGTCGGCCTGCTGGCCATGGAAGACCCGGAGAGCGGCGAGGTGGTCTGGGTGGATACGGGCAACAAAGCCTGGCGCGCCGCCTTTCAGCAGCGCGTGGACAGCCAGCGCGCGGCCGCCGTGCGGGCTATGCGCCACGCCGGCGTCGACCGCATCGACGTGGCCACCAACCAGGACTACGTCGCCCCGCTGGCCGCCTTCTTCCAGGAGCGCTACCGGCGGATCAGGCATTGAATTGAGGCGTTCAGCCCAGTGAATGGAATTCACCGTCTGAACCTGAGAAGCCGCCTCAGCGGCTGGCGGAAGGTTCCCAGCGCCTGAGGGCGCTTCGTCATGTTCAGCCAGGGATTTCCAATCCCTGGATTGCTGACTGACCTGACCCAGTGAATGGAATTCACCGTCTGAACCTGAGAAGCCGCCTCAGCGGCTGGCGGAAGGTTCCCAGCGCCTGAGGGCGCTTCGTCATGTTCAGCCAGGGATTTCCAATCCCTGGGTTCATCGGAACAGAACCATGCTCCAAAGATCATTCCAAGTCCTTGCCCTTGTTGCTATACTGCTGCTGGCCGTGGGACAGGCCTCGGCGCAGGAGAACGGACCGGTGACGGCGACGCTGAGCGCGCCGGACGGCCAGTTCACCGTGGGCGACCCGATCCAGCTCACGCTGGCCGTGACGCACCCGGCCGGGTACCTGGTGATCCAGCCTACGCTGCCGGAGAGTTGGGGCGACCTCACGGTGGCCAGCCAATCGCCAGCCACGACCGTGGTCAACGGCGACGGCAGCGAGACGACCACGTGGCAGATCGACGCCCGCCTCTTCCAGCCCGGCGACTTCACCACGCAGCCGTTGGAAGTGACCGTCACCGACGGCCAGGGCGGCCTGCAGAAAGTGTGGGCCGCGCCGGCTGCGGTGAGCATCGCCTCGGTGCTGCAAGAGGGTGACACAACCTTGCGCGACATCAAGCCGCAGGCCGCGCTGCCCTTGCCGGCCGCGTGGCCGTGGATCGTCGCAGGCTTGGCCGCCGTTGCCGTGATCGCCGTTGCCGTCTGGCAGTTGCGCCGCCGCGCAAAGCCTTTCGTTGATCCTCGCTTGGCGCACGAGATCGCGCTGGATGGTCTGGCGACCATCGAAGGGTTGGCCCTGCCGGAGAAGGGCGCCTTCAAGCAGCACTACACCCTGGTCTCCGACACGGTGCGCGTCTACGTGGAGCGGCGCTTCGGTGTGCCGGCCCTGGAGCGCACCACCGGCGAGATTCGCGCCGACCTGGCCCGCAGCGCCATGCCATCTGAGGTCACTGCGCTGTTCATCGCCTTCTTGCAGGAGAGCGACCTGGTCAAGTTCTCTGAGTGGACGCCGGACGTGGAGAGCGCCTGCCAACTGCTGGCCCGCGGCCGTATGATCGTCGAGGCCACCAGGCCCGAGCCGGCCGCGCCGGCGCCCGATGGCGCCAGCCAGCCGCCTGCGCCCCGTAAACCGCGCCGCGCTGCGCCCACTGGACAAGCCCAACTGGAGGTGTCAGCATGACGCCCATGGCCGAACCCTCGACCAGCTTTCAATTTGCCAACCCGTTGCTGCTGGGCCTTCTGGCGGTCGTAGCTTTGCTGGCAGCACGCAGTCTGTTGGCCCGTTCCGGCAACAGCCGGCGCACGGCCGCCCGCCCGGCTACGCTAACCTATTCCGCCGCCAGCCTGGCGCGCGATCTGCCCCGCTCGTGGCGCGTGGCCTTCCGCCCCGTGTTGACAGCTATGCGGCTGCTGGCCATCGCCATGATCGTCGTTGCGCTGGCCCGCCCGCAGATCGTGCAGGGCCAGGAGACGATCAAGGGCGAGGGCGTGGACATTGCCCTGGCGCTCGACATCTCCGGCAGCATGGCTGCGCTGGACTTCCAGCCGGCCAACCGCCTGCAGGCCGCCAAGCAGGTCATCGCCGACTTCATCGCCGAGCGGCCCTACGACCGCATCGGGCTAGTGGTGTTCGCCGCCGAGGCCTTCAGCCAGGCGCCGCTGACCCTGGACCGCAATACGCTCAGCCGCTCGCTGGAGCAGGTGGAGTTGGCGCCGGACCTGAACCTGGACGACGGCACAGCCATCGGCCTGGGCCTGGCCAACGCGGCCAGCATGCTGGTCAACAGCGACGCCAAGAGCAAGGTCGTGATCCTGCTCACCGACGGCGTGCATAACGCGGGTGAGATCGATCCGCTGACCGCGGCCGAGGCGGCCAAGTCGCTGGGCGTCAAGGTCTACACCATCGGCGCGGCCAAGCCGGGCCAGGTGCCGGTACCGGTGCAGAGCATGTTCGGCGGCACGCAGATCGCCTACCAGGAGAGCCAGATCGACGAGCAGGTCCTGCGCCAGGTGGCCGACATCACCGGCGGCCGCTACTTCCGGGCCGAGGACAGCCGCGATCTGCGCGCCATCTACGACGCCATCGACCAACTGGAGAAGTCGCAGGTCGAGGTACAGGTGT
>CAZVGR010000182.1:0-6140 GCA_964626845.1 uncultured Anaerolinea sp. | reverse complement strand
TCGCCAAAGTGCCGGGCACCGATACGCAGTTAATTTGTTTACGGTGTACTGAGTGATTGACTAGACGTAATATTACCTCACTCGACCTTTGATGTCAAGATGAGATTTTGTGCATTTCAATGAAAACGGGCATATAATCCAACAATCCGCGCTCCAGGAATCGACAGCAGCCACGACCTGCGGTAAAATCACGGCTTGCAACTACTCTTCCATAAAGTGCCCGGCACATCAGTAGCTACCACGGCTTGGATTGAGAACTTCTGTGCAGTACAACATGAAAGGCAAACAAAGTGACCATTCTTACTCCCAAGGGATATTCTTCCTCTCGCAAAGCTCACAGCCAGGAGCCGCCGCCCTCGGCTGTACCAACGCCGCCGGCCGCTCAGCCAACGCCGCCGGCCGCTGAGACTCCGCAGCCCGGCCCGGCCCGGCCGCAAGCTGGCCAGCAGCAAGTCAGGCTGGCTTTCCCGCCGCAAGCCATAGGCGTCACCTGCCCCAACTGCGGCACGCCCTACCCAGCCCAGGTGTTCAGCATCGTAGACGTGGGCCAGGACCCCGTGCTGAAGTCGCTGCTCCTGTCCGGCCAGCTCAACGTGGCCATCTGCCCGCGCTGCGGCGCAGGCGGCCCCTTGACCGCGCCGATGCTCTACCACGATCCGGAGCACAGCTTTCTGGGTGTCTTTGTGCCGCAGCAGATTCCGGTCAACGAACAACAAAAGGTTATCGGCGATCTGAGCCGGCGGCTGATGAACGGACTGCCGCAAGAGGCCCGGCGCGGCTATATGCTCACCCCCACCCAGTTTCTCAGCTTTCAGAGCCTGCTGGAGGCGGTGCTGGAACATCAAGGCGTGACGCGTGAGATGTTGGACAAACAGCGCCGCCAGATCCAGTTGATCGAGCAGACCATGATGGCCTTGCAGGACCTGGAGGGACTCAAGCTGTTGGTGCGCGAGCGCGATGCCGAGATGGACGACGAGTTCTTCTCGTTGCTCAGCATGTTGACCGACTCCAGCGCCAACGCTGGCGACATGGACGGGGCGCGCCAGTTGGTCGAGCTGCGTGAGCGCCTGATCGAGCTGACCACCTGGGGCCAGGGCGTGCAGAAGCAGCGGGCCGCCGTGGCCCAACTGCGCGCTGACATGAAGGAAAGCGATCTGGTCGATCTGGTTGTGGCAGCCGACGAGGAGCGGGTGGTGGATGCCTTGGTGCTGGCCGGCCGCCCCCTGGTCAACTATACCTTCTTCCAGGACCTGACCAACCGTGTCGAAGCCGCCCAGCAGCGTGGCGACACGGTCGAGGTTGCGCGCCTGACAGCCCTGCGCCAGCACATCTTGCAGTTCAGCGAGCGGTTGGATGAGGCTCAGCGGGCCGCGATGCAGCAGTATAGCGCTTTGTTGGGTGAAATTCTGTCGGCCGACAACATCGAACAGGCCGTGGCAGAACACGCGCCCTACATCGACCAGAATTTCCTGTCGGTGGTCTCTGCCAACCTGCAAGAGGCCGAAAAGCGCAACGCCACGGCGGCCATCCGGCGCCTGCAAGAGGTTTGGAATGCAGCCGTCAACCTGATCAACCAGGCCTCGCCGCCTGAGGTGCAGTTGGTCAACCAACTGCTGATGGCCGAGTATCCTGGCGAGACGCGCAAGCTGTTGGCTGAGAGCAGGGACCTGGTGACGGCCGACTTCATTGAGGCGCTGAGCGAGCTGGCCGAGCAGATGGAAGCCGAAGGCGCACCTGATATGGCGGCCCGCCTGCGCCAAATTCGCTCCCAAGCTCAACTGATGCGTTGATTACCTGAGCTGTCCACATGAACGCAGAGATCGTTACCACCGGCACAGAGATTCTGTTGGGCGAGATCGTCGATACCAACGCGGCCTGGATCGCCCGCCGGCTGCGGGACCTGGGTATCAACCTGTTCTATAAGACCACGGTGGGCGACAACCTGGAGCGCATTGCGGCTGTGCTGCGCCAAGGGCTGGAACGCTCCGATCTGGTGCTGGTCACGGGCGGGCTGGGACCTACCGTCGATGACGTAACCCGGGACGCAGCAGCGCTGGCTGCCGGGCGTGATCTTGCCTTGGACGCTGAATGCCTGGCTTCCATTGAGGCGATCTTTGCTCGCTGGGGGCGCAAAGTCCATGATAACAACCGCCGGCAAGCGCTGCTGCCCGTGGGCGCCAAGCCGATCCTCAATCCGGTTGGCACCGCGCCCGGCTTCATCGTCGAGACAGAGCGCAAAGGCCACCCACCGGCGCTGTTGATCTGCCTGCCGGGCGTGCCGCGCGAGATGATGCATCTGATGCAAGAGTCGGTCGAGCCGTTTCTGGCAGAGCAGCTGGGCGCAGACCGGGTGTACATTCGCAGCCGCACTCTGCGCACGGTGGGGATTGGCGAAAGCATGATCGATAGCCGCATCGCCGACCTGATGGCGCGCAGCAATCCCACCGTGGGCCTGGCCGCGCATCTGGGGCAGACGGATGTGCGCATCACCGCCCGGGCGGCCAGCGCTGAGCGGGCAGATCAGATGCTCGACGAGGTGGCTGTCGACGTGCGCGCCCGCTTGGGCGAATTTGTCTACGGCGAGGGCAACGTCACGTTGGAAGCCGTGGCAGCGGCGGCGCTGCAAGCGGCCGGCTGCTCCCTGGCTGTGGTCGAGACCAACACGGGCGGCGAGATCGCAGCCCGCCTGCGCAGCGCGCCCGGCGGCGAGCAGGTTGTGCCCTCCAGCGCAGTCATCACCGCTTTGTCCGAGATGGGCGCCGGCGCGCCGGAGGAGCAGGTCAGCGCAGCCGGCGCTGAATGGGCTGCGCTGACACGGCTTGCGGCTGCCCGCGAGAGCTTGGGCGTCAACCTGGCCCTGGCTGTGTGTGGCGTGGCCGACCCGGCGGCCGGCCTCTATGGCGCCTATCGCGGCCAGACCTACGTGGCGCTGGCAGCAGAGGGCGAGGTGGTCTCCACCCGGCTGGATGTGGGCGGCGTTGACGAGTTGGCGCGCCGCTGGGTAGGCAACGGCGCGCTGAACTTCGTCCGCCAATGGCTGGCAGGCGGGAGGAAATCGGATGACCAGACCCAGTAGGCTGCAGCAGATTGTGCTGCTCGGCCTGGCCATGCTGTTGCTGGCCGGCTGCGCAGCTCCCTTGAGCGCCGCGCCGCGCGTGATGGTCACGCGCGTTCCGCTGGAGGTCACGCGGGCGGCCGATCCAGACCAGCCGGCTGCTGGTGCCGTCCTGCCAACCGGCGCCAGCCGTCCCGTCACAGTCACGGCGCCAGCGTTGTCAGAGTTAGACGCACTGGACATCGGGGAGGAGATCTCCCCTGGCGCTGGCGATGCTCCTGACCTGGCGGCCGCTGCGCCCGGAGACGCCTCGCTGCGCCCCTTGCAGCATACCCGCAACATTCTGTTGCTGGGCACCGATCAACGCGACATCGAGAACATCGGCCGCACTGACACGATTATTGTGCTGGCCATCGATCAGGCCAACAACCGCGCGGCTTTGATTAGCCTGCCGCGCGATCTGTATCTGCCGATCCCTGGGGTTGGCTATAGCCGCATCAACACCGCTTTCCCCTACGGAGAGGAACGCCAACCGGGCGGCGGCATTCCTCTGTTGATGAGCACCATCGAGCGCAACTTTGGCATCCCGATCGAGCGCTATGTGCGCATTGACTTCTCTGGCTTCGAGGGAGTGGTTGACGCCCTTGGCGGGGTGGATATCGTGGTGGACTGCCCGCTGTATGACGAGCTGATCTATCGCTACTTCGAGGTTTACACGCTGGAACCGGGCGAGTATCGCATGAACGGTGAGCAGGCGCTGTACTACGCCCGCTCGCGCAAGACCACCAGCGACTTCGACCGGGCCCGCCGCCAGCAGCGGGTGCTGCTGGCCATACGCAACCGCATCCTGGAGGGCAACCTGCTGCCGCGCATTCCCGCGCTGTGGCGGGCCATGCAGGGCATTGTGGATACCAACCTCAAACCGGGCGATATCACAGATCTGGCCGCGCTGGGGGCAACCCTGGACACCAAAGACCTTTACGGCATGGTGATCCGCTATCCGTTGGTCAACGACTGGATCACCCCACAGGGCGGCATGGTTCAGTTGCCCGACCTGCCGGCTATCAACGACGCTCTGGACCATGTCTGGGAGCGCGCCCCCATCCAGGAGACCAACGACGAAGAGCGCCTCTGCCCCTGAGATCAGTCGAAGATCACCTCTTCTTTACCGCTCAGCTTCTCCTGAACCTTGTCGATGATCAGGTCCAGGTGCTGCCCGTTGTCGACAAAGTTCAGGTTGTCGGCCGGCACGGTCAACACAGGGCACAGATCAAAGCGCTGAATCCAATCCTCATAAAGCTGGTTCAACTGCGCCAGATAGACCGGGGAGATGTCTTGCTCATAGTCGCGGCCGCGGCGCTGAATGCGCAGCAGCAGGGTATCCACAGACGCGCGCAGGTAGACTACCAGGTCTGGAGGGGGCAAAAAGCCCGTCAATACCTCGTACAGCTCGCGATAGCTCTGATAGTCGCGCGGCTGCATGTTGCCCTGGTTGAACAGGTTGCGGGCGAAGATCTCGGCATCCTCGTAGACGCTGCGATCCTGCACCACGGAGGTGGGATGGTCCAGGAGTTGCCGGTGGTGGCGCAGCCGGCGGCTGAGGAAGAAGACCTGGGAATGAAAGCTCCAGCGCGGCATGTCGGCATAGAAGTCGGCCAGGTAGGGGTTGTCGTCCACAGCCTCGGGGAAGGGCATCCAGCCCAGCCGCTGGCTCAGCAGCGCGGTCAGCGTCGACTTGCCAACCCCGACGTTGCCTGCAATGGCAATAAAGCGTTTGTTAATCATGGCGTGCCTCGCAAGACTGGCGCGCCGCTCTGCTCCAGCGCCGGCTCCAAATCGGGGAAGGCCTGTTGATAGGAGCCGCGCTGCAAGGCTGTACGCACCAGGCCGACGATATAGCTGCGATCCTCGGCCCGCGACACAAAATCCAGCTCACTGGTATCGACGGTCAGCAAGGGGGCCTGGTCGTAGTCGGCAAAAAAACGCTCATAGGCCAGCCGCAAGTCGTCGATGTACAGGCGCGACATGGTGCGTTCGTAGGAGCGGTCGCGCACGGCGATGCGGTTCATCAGCACATCGGTGGCGGCGCGTAGATGCACCACCAGCGCCGGCTGAACGATCTTTTCGGCCAACGCAGCGTGGACCAGCTCGTAGACCGCCAGTTCATCCCCGCTCAGGTTAAGGCGCGCAAAAAGCCGGTCCTTGGCGAACAGATAGTCGCAGACCAGCGAATGGCTCTGCAGGATTTGGCTGACCACTGCGTGCTGCTGGCGATAGCGGCTCAGCAGGAAAAAAATCTGGGTCTGGAAAGCATAGCGGGACCGATCCTGGTAGAAATCAGACAGAAACGGGTTTTCCTCGAAGACTTCCAGCAGCAACTGGCCGCCTAACTGCTCCTGGAGAATACGAGCCAGGGTGGTCTTGCCGACGCCGATAGGACCCTCGACGGCTATGTAGAAGTGATGGTTGTGCATGGTTGGGTGGCAAAAAAGGGTGATGGATTGAACGTCCGTTCGCCGTCTGCGCCGACGGACCGCGGTAAGCATACACCGTAGCCGCCGATGAGTCAAAGTCAGCGGAGCGGGCTGAAACCTTCCCTTGACACAAAGCGTATGGTAGAATGCAAGGTGATTAGTCGCTCAGGCGACGCCGCCGCGTAGCGCCGAATCTGGCGCAGCCGTCCTTGCGGCGTCACAGCGTGGTCTCTTCAGTCGGAGCATTCAGTGAGCACTACCGAACAACAGGAACTTCAGTGGATCGCAGCCGCCCGGCGCGGTGATCGCAACGCGTTCAACAAGCTGGTGCAGGTCTATCAGATCCCCGTTTTCAATTTGACCTACCGCATGCTGGGCAACGCCCAGGAGGCTGAGGACGCGGCGCAGGAGACTTTTTTGCGCGCTTACAAGCGGCTCAGTACCTATCAACCTGATAAGAAGTTCAGCAACTGGATCCTGTCCATCGCTTCGCATTACTGCATCGACCTGCTGCGACGCAGGCGCTTTCAGTGGCTGTCGATCGACGATGACCCGATGATCGAATGGCTCTCCAGCGACGAGGACCAGCCGGACGACGTAGCGCTGCGCGG
>CAZVGR010000181.1:0-6195 GCA_964626845.1 uncultured Anaerolinea sp. | reverse complement strand
CAGCAGGCTGAGCAGGCGGCGCTGGCGGCTGGGCAGACCGGCGAAGGGGCTTTGCAGTTCCAGGCCGATGTTCTGCGCCAGCAGGCGCGCTGGCAGGGCGCCATCGACACCTACCAGCGCGTGCTGGCGCTCAACCCTCAGCGAGCGCAGGCTATCCGCGGCCTCGCGCTGGCGCTGGAAGGGCAGGGGCGCAACCAGGAGGCTGTGGTGCAGTGGCGGGCCTATCTGCAACTGGCGCCGCGCGGCGAGTTCGCCGACGAAGCGCGTGAGCATCTGCGTCAACTGCGCGCTACGTCTGGTTGATCCAGGCCGGCCGCATGGATTGCTTAAAGGCGCTCTATGGAACTGCTCCAAGTCGATACCACCCGCAAAGAGCATATCAAACGGTTCGTGCAACTGCCTTTGCGCCTCTATCGGGGAACGCAGCAATGGGTGCCACCCATCGAGAGCGACGTGCGCTTGCAGCTTAACCGCCAACGGCACCCTTACTATGAGCATTCCGACGCAGAATTCTTCCTGGCTGTGCAGGGAGGCGAGGACGTCGGCCGCATCTCGGTCCTGCACAACCGCCCCTTCAACGCCTACCATGACAGCCGCACGGCTTTCTTCTATCACTTCGAGTGCGTTGAAGACCCGGCTGTGGCCGCGGCATTGTTTGAGCGCGCTTTTACCTGGGCGCGCCAGCGAGGGCTGACCAAGATTGTCGGTCCCAAGGGGATGGGCACTCTGGACGGTATGGGGTTTTTGGTGGAGGGCTTTGAGCATCGAGCGGCCATGACGATGATGCTCTACAACCCGCCCGCTTATCCGGCCCATGCCGAGGCCGCCGGCTTCAGCAAAGAGGTGGACTTCATCTCCTGTTATGTGACTGCCGAGCAGTTCACTCTGCCAGAGCGCGTCCATCGCATTGCTGAAAAGGTGCAGGCGCGCGGCCAACTGCGCGTTGTCACCTTTCGCAACAAGGCCGAACTGCGGGCGATAGCCCCCAAGATTGGCCGCGCCTATAACCAGGCCTTCATCGACAATTGGGAGTATATCCCCATGAGCGACGCCGAGATGGCCCTGATCATCAAGGATCTGGTCACGATCGCCGATCCTAAGTTGATCAAGGTCATCATGCATGACGATGACGTGGTGGGTTTCCTTTTTGCCTTTCCTGATTTGTCAGCGGCCATCCAGCGCTCCAAAGGCCGGCTTCTCCCCTTCGGCCTGGTTGATCTGCTTTTGGAGTATCGGCGCACAAACTGGGTGATCGTCAACGGCGCGGGCATTTTGCCGCAGCATCAAGGCCGCGGCGGCAACGCTCTGCTCTACTCAGAGATGAAAAAGACCATTAAGCAGGCCGGCTTTGTTCATGCCGACCTGACCCAAGTGGCCGAGACTGCCGTGCAAATGCGCCGTGACCTGGAAAACCTGGGAGGCGTCCCCTATAAGAATCATCGGGTCTTCGGTCGGGATCTGTAGCGGAGGGGGGAGAGAAGTAAACAAGTAAACAAGTAAACAAGTAAACAGGTGATATTCCTGGACCTTGTCTACTTGCCTACTTGCCTACTTGCCTACTAACGAGGGACAATCGTCACTTTGCGCTGGTCGCCTTCGCCCACGCTTTGTGTGGTGACGCTGGGGTGATTGCGCAGGGTGATGTGGACGATGCGGCGCTCGCGCGGGGGCATGGCCTCCAGCGCGACCGCGCGGCCTGTACTGGCAGCTCGCTCGGCCATCCGTTCAGCCAGGCGCACTAGCTGCTCTTCGCGGCGGGCCTTATAACCTTCCACGTCTACCACCAGGTTGACCCAGCGGTGTACACGGTGATTGACCATCAGCCTGAGCAGGTATTGCAGCGCCGCCAATGTCTCAGCGCGCCGGCCGATCAGAATGCCCAGGTCTTCCCCTTCGATGTTCAGCACCAGTGGCGGATCCTGGCCGGCGTCGAGCACGCCGCGATACTCCACCACCTGCACCTTGGTCCGCACGTCCATTCGGTCGAGCATGCCTTGCAACAGCTCGGCTGCGATTTCGCCCACCTGTTGGTCGGTCAGCGCCGAAGCTTCGTCGCTGCTCATCGCCTTCTTCGCAGCGCCGTTGTCCGTTTGAACAGCGGCAGCTTTGCTGGAGGTTGGCTTGCTGGGAACCGGTTTGACGGGCGTCGGCGGCTTGGCAGGCGCTGGCTTAGCAGGCGCGGCTTTGGCTGGCTTGGCCGCTGGCTCAGCAGGTGACGGGGCCGGCTTAGGAGCAGGCGCCTCGCGCTCCGCCGTTGGAATCGGCGTGATGCGCACTCGCGCGTCCTCCGCGCCAAAGCCCAGCAGGCCCCGGCTGCCGCGATTGATGATTTCGATCTCCACCTGGCTGCGCTTCAGACCTAGCGCAGCCAGTCCAATCTCGGTGGCTTCTTCGACAGTTTTGCCGCGAAATTCGTCGCCTATTGGTGAGGTCATAGACTATTTCTTCTTTTTACGCATCTTCCGCCGCCGCCCTGCGGACATATCGCTGGGCGCAGGGGAACTGCTCAGCGCAGCGTCGTTGGCAACCACTGCGGTCTGGCTGGCCTGGCCTGTCTTGCCGCTGCTGGCAGGCGCTGGAGAGGCCACTCGCAGCGGCCACAGCCCGGTCCAGCCTGTGGTAAACCCTTGTTGGATGATCTGCAGAATGTTGGAAGTCACCCAGTACAGCGTCAGGCCAGACGGCACGATCAGCGTGATGTAACCAAACATCAACGGCATCAACAGCATGATCGAATTTGTGGAGCCTGGCAAGCTGCTGGGGTTGGCTGCCTGGCTCATGCGCTGCATGATCAGTTGGGAGACGATGTAGATCACCGGCAGGATCAGGTAGGGCCACACATCCGGCGAAAGCAGGTGCTGGATTGACAGGGGGGTTAGCCAGGACATCCCGCCAAAATAGGTAGGAAAGGCCAGGCTTGGAATCCACAGGAACGGTTCGTCCAGTTTTGGTCCCAGGGTTAGCAGTGCGTAGTAAAATGCAAACAGAATCGGCATCTGGATCAGCAGCGGCAAACAGCCGCCAGCCGGATTGACGCCTTCCTCGCGATACAACTCCATCTGCTTCTGGCTGAGCTTCTCGCGATCTTTGCCGTACTTTTCCTGCAACTCCTTCATCTTGGGCTGGACGGCCTGCATCTTCTTCATCGACTCCATCTGTTTCTTAGTCAACGGATAGAGCAGCACGCGGATCAGAACCGTCACCAAGATGATGGCCAGGCCGTAAGAGGCCAGCCCCAGGGGGGTCAGTATCCTGGTATAGAACAACTCGATCAGCAAAGCCAGCGGCGTCGACAGCCAGGCAATCCACCCTGGCGCGGTGAGATTGCCGGCCTCATCGGCGACCGGCATACATCCCGACGCAGTTAACGCCACAACTGCCAGCAGGACCAACAGGCTTAGCGCCCGTTTCTTCGACATAGTGTTTACTTCACTCCAACCAACAGAATCGTTAAGGCACCGGATCGTAGCCGCCCGGATTGAACGGGTGACAGCGACTGATGCGTTTGGCGCCCAGCCAGAGCCCTTTGGCTACGCCGTAGCGCTCTACCGCCTCCAGGGTGTAGTGGGAACAGGTGGGATGGAAACGGCAATTGCTGCCCAGCAGGGGAGAGATGAAACGCTGATATCCTCGGATCAAAGCCATGACCATTCGTTTCACGGTGAGATCTCACTGGGTCCCTGTGGGCCTGTTTTGACGAAAGTCGTTCCTGGAAGTGGCGGGGTAGCTGTGGTCATTGCGTAAAGCCCCGCTTGCTGAAGAAGTCGCTCGACGGCTGCCTCGATCTGGCGGAACTCTGCCTCAGCGATCGGCGGTCTGGCGATCAGGACCACATCCCACCCAGAGGCGATGGCATGGCGTCTCAGTCGCATAATCTCCTTCAGCCGGCGCCGTACACGGTTACGAACCACGGCGCCGCCGATCCGCTTGCTGACCGAGAACCCAAAGCGACTAAACCCCAGCGCATTGGGCGCAATGCACAACACAACCAGACGATGGGTCCAGCACTTTCCCTGGCGGCGGGCTCTGTCGAACTCACTGCGCCCGCGCAGCCGATAAACCCGTTTCAAGGATTACCAGGTCCGCTTTCGATAGGAAACCGTGGGAGCCAAACGCTGACGGCCGCGCAGACGCCGCCGTTTGATGACGTTGCGCCCGTCGCCGGTGCTCATGCGCTCACGGAAGCCGTGAACACGAAGCCGCCTGCGTACTTTAGGTTGAAAAGTTCTTTTTGGCATAGGAAAGACCGCACTCCTTTCTTTAGTCGTACTCTATCACTACCACAAGGGCAGAGAGTCTGTATTTTTGCTGGGCGTCGTAAACAGCAAAAAAACGGGAGAGGCTTAGACCTGCTCCTCACCCGCGTTTTTGCCACCGTGGCCCGAATGGGATGTGTTTGTTGCTAAACCAGCGACATTATACTTGGTCGCCAGTCTCCCGTCAAATCACCAACTCTTCAGGGGGTTGTTGAACCGGCTGCTGCGCGGCTGGCTTCAATGTCGAATCGGTGCTGGGCTGGCTGGGCACAATCAGCGAAACAATCCGCTCCACCAAGTCCAGCACCATATTCTGGCGGAAGCCGGCCACTGCTGCGATAGCCGCCGGCAAGAGCCTGGCGCCCAGCGCTGCATCCTGCGTATTCAGATCAACCTGCACCACCAGGAAGCCCGCGCCGACGATCAGAAATACAATCCCTCCCAACACCATGCCCAACACCGGCTGCGAGTAGTACCAAAGATTTTCCACTGGATTGTAGTCACGATCGACCGAGATGTGATGATAGAGTGACCACAGCGCGCTGGTGACGCCGCCGATGCCGCCCCAGGCCAGCGTACTCAGGTAGAGCACAGCCCAGCTCAACTGGGGGCTGTCCAAGGGGACACCCAGAAAATAGGCCACCCATGCCGACACCGCGCCGCCGCCCACCGTTGTGACCAGGGCCAGCGCTGACAGCAGCACCATCCATGTGGCCTGATACGCGAAGATGCGAGGGGCGTAGAGGCGGCCCCCCTCCAGGCTTTGTTCGATCTGGTTCATGCGGGCGCGCACCTGATTGACCAGATACTCTGCGTCGGCATACTGCTCGGGGTCTTTGAGCAGGATCAGCCGCACACGTCGCAAGATATCAAAGGCCACTGTGGCCTCCTCGCGATTGGCGCTCAGCAGCGTGGCGACCTTGCCATAGAGCGCATCGACTTCCTTGTCCAGCGCGTTGAGGTCGCTGCGGCGCAGCTTGCTCATGATTTCCCTGGCCTCTTGCCGGGTCAGCGCTGTTGCTTCCTTTGTGGCCAGTTCAGCCGAGAGCGCCGACTCCTCCGCGCCAGATTTTCCGTTACTGGACGGCACGCCCACCTTGCGCACATGCGAGTCGTCATTCGTCTGCGCTGGCTGCTGTGCGCCGGTTGCAACGATAGGTTCGTCGGGAATCGGTGTAGGCATGTTGCTACCCTCGTGATCTTGCTGCGCCAGATTGGCAGGCTCTGCTTCAGTGGGGGACTGTTCGGCTATCGGAGCATCAGCGGCAGGCAGGCAGGCCGCGCTTGGCGGATCTGAGAACTCAGCCACAGCAGGAGCGGCCTCTGGCTCTGGCGGTAGTTCCTGCGACGCAGTCTCCGCAACGACGACAATGTCCTCGGCGGTCTCCACACTGTCATCCTCTTGGGTCGACATCTCTGTGATCAGGGCGGGATGGCCGGCGCCGCTGCCGTTCAGGTGAGGCGTCGCTTGACCGGAGAAGAAGGCTTCGGCTGCCAGCAGCAGTTCCTCGTCAATCGGTGTGTTAGTCGGTGTGGGGACTGGCTGAGGAGAGTCGCTCACGTCCAGGTAGGCCTCCTCGCGCGCCGGCCTTGCAGCAGGGGCTGATGGACCAAAGCCTGTCAACCACTCGGTGTCCAGGCCCAGGTCGCCAGGTTGAACGATGGCCTCTGCTGATTGCTGGTGGGCATCGCCTGTATCGCCAAATAGCAGGTCGATACCGCGGCCAAACATCTCTGGCCCAAGTCCTTTGATTGTCACCTTTTTGTTAGCCATGTGACACACCTCCCGCCTGGCCCATCGGGGCAGGCGGTGCGAGGAAGCTGATAACTCCTTGTCTGATGCTTGTCATCACAACAAACAGTGTTGCTATGATAGTTTGATGACTAATTGAGGGTTGGTCATAAATCAAAGACCGTGCTTCGGTGTTGACTGAAGCAC
>CAZVGR010000180.1:0-6256 GCA_964626845.1 uncultured Anaerolinea sp. | reverse complement strand
CCGTTGTAGCGCAAGATGGCATCCTGCGCATCCGTTGTAGCGCAAGATGGCATCTCCTGCGCATCCGTTGTAGCGCAAGATGGCATCTTGCGCATCCGTTGTAGCGCAAGATGCCATCTTGCGCTAAAGCCTAACGCAGCCGTCGGAATGCAAGGGTCTGCACAGGAAACGCTTTTGGAAACGCGGCCGGCAACGGCGGCAAGACTCGGGTTTGATAGACTAAGGGCGACGGTAGAGATCAAACACGACCAGCGACCAGGAGCAACACCATGTACGGCGCCAGCATTCTTCAAGCCACCGACGCCCGCCCAACCTTACGCACAGTGACCCCATTGTATCAGAAAAGCGTGCTGCGCGGCAAGCTGAACAGCCTGCTGGCCGCGCTCACCGGCCGCTCCAGCCAGTTGGCCGACATCAGCCAGTTGACCGGCGGGCAGCGGATCGACAACCAACGGTCAGTAGGATCGAAGGTGGTGCGCATCGCCGAGATCCGGGCCAGCGAGGACCGCTCCGGCGACTTCGACCGCAGCTTCAACCCCCTGGAGACCCATACCAAGAGCCGCTGGCTGAACATCGCCACGGCCCGGCTGAACGGCCAGGCCATGCCCGCCGTGGAGCTGATCAAAATCGGCGACGCCTACGCCGTGCGCGACGGTCACCACCGCATCTCCGTGGCCCGGGCCCTGGGTGAGGACTACATCGACGCTCACGTGACGGACTGCGATTTGCTGGCAGACTGAGCAGGCAGCATGACGGGCTTCTGCCGAAAAAAAGCGTCAGGGCACGGCCAAAATGTGGGCGCGCCCTGACGTGAAACGATCCGAGTTATCGATGCGTCGACGACTTCAGTCTGACGACTGCAAACTACACGTAGCTTCACTACGTCGTAAACAAAGTTGTTGAGGCACCAGGCACTTGCGCCGAGTCTGTCATCATGGGCGAATCCTTGCCAAAGTGTCGGGCGCCGATGCGCAACAACTTCGTTTACGCTGCATTCACTCCTTAATCAACTGAACCTGATCAATTTTCACACCGTCGTCATACATCCAAACGTTGAACTCACGGTAAGCGCCGTCAGGGTCACTGCTGTTCCAACTGACTGTCACCGTACCTAGCTTTCGGGTCTCCCACCCTTGCGTACAATTTCGCCATCCCCCGGCCGTAAACAAGGGCTGGTTGCGTAACCCAATCTGAACCGCATTGAGCGGATTCCCAACCGCGCCGCAACCGCGCACCCAAACGCCATAGGGAGTGTTAGTGTCAACCACTGGAAACGGAACGTAGTAGCGAATCTTGGGCGTATTAGTGTGATTGGTGACAAGGCCGTTGTCAGGAACTGCGTGGAGATAGCACTGACCAGACCAATTGGCAGGCGTGTTGCGGTAGCAGAACCAGAAGTGGGGGTTGCCAGCCGGAACGTTGTCATACCGGCGATCAAAGGACTCAACCTCGAAAGTCAACGAGGTTGAGCTCTGAACATTCAAACGACGAACATGTTTGTTGCCGGCACCGTTCGGTAATGTATCGATGATGCCATAGTACAACGCCTGGAGCGCGCAGAACCCAACGTCCGATCCGTTGCTTTGTTCGTTGCAGAACACCGTGCTGGCTTCGATGGGCGGAGATGTTTCAACCAGGCAACGATCACCGAAGCTCGAAGCCGCGCAGACGATGTATCGATTGGCGGTATCCGTCGTGGCTTGGTTGGAATTGAACGACGGAGATCCTCCGTATCTCCCCGATGAGTTGTACACGGTGTTCATTCGTCCCACACAGCCGGGGGGCGCCGGTTGACCCGCTCGCACGTCCACATTGTACGTGCGATAGTTGGAGCCTGAGTCAGGATCGGGATCGGAATAGGTCTCGAAATGCCTGATCGCTGTACGGAAGATAATTGCCGCAGACTTCAGGGCAGGGTAGTTGGTGGTAATGTATTGTCCATATGGGTTTGAGTATCCATTCTCCCACTCGTTCGGGATAGTGTCTCTGACGGCGTCATCAACCGCTCCATAGTAAGGAAGTAAGCTATCCGGCGATGGGCAGAAGCGACCTGATTTGACGATTAGAGTGCCTGTTGGCGAACGATCATTGATGGTTTGGTTGACTTCCAAATTCTCAGATTCCGCCGTCGATCGGACAGAACCAGTAAGAACCAGCGACAAGCCCATCACCATAGCGACCAATATTCGTCTGGTACAAGTTGCAGTATAAGCCTTCATGTCCTGGCCCTCCTTATTTCCACTCTATGGTCACTTTGTAACTAACAGGCATATCCTGATCCCATGAGTTTATCCACGACGAGGATCGATCTCGGGACAAATTGAACGGGATGGCTTTTCTTGACAATGGCCGGATGAATGACCCATCGGAGGTTACAGCGAATGTAATCTCGGTGGGAGAAACATTGCTAACATCAAGAGCTTCCCACCCAGGTCGTTCTGTTGGCCCAGGCGCCCAGAGACCGCACCGCGCTACAAACAGCAAGACGCCACCATCAGGCGACCATCTCGGGTTAACAAAATCTGCGCCACTACCAAGCAAACCCCCAAATTCGACCACGGGTGGAAATTCGAGGTCCTCTCGTCTCACTAAATAACGCGTGTCTCCGGTCACGAGATCGTATACGAAAACCCCCGAACTATCGGCAACAGCAAGCCTTCTACCATCAGCACTCCAATCGATGTTGGTCCAAAAGGCGGCATCCGACTCGAATTGAGCAATGACCTCAAGGTTCTTCAATTCTACCAAGTAGATCATTTGAACATCTTTTGAGGAGAATAACACCGCCGCCGTCTGTCTATCGGGAGATGTCGAGACTTCTGAGTGCCTCCACGCGCCCGGTTGAACCTCCGGCAGCCCCAACAAGGCCCTAGCCTCCATTGCGTCACCTTGTTTCCGAAGCATTACAGGTTGTTCTTTTTCCACCACCACCAATGTGCCATCGGGACCTGGCTGTGCCATTGGTGATTGGTTGATGAAGGGTGTACCAATGTCTGCTCGAATCAATTCGCTTTGCGCACGTCCGATGTCATAGCGAAGAAGATCGAACAAGACGTTGTCTTCGCTAATCCGCTTTGACAGGAAATAGAGGGTTTCACCATCAGCGCCCCAACTCAAATTTTGCGCGTTTTCGAGCCACAAATCCACCTGATTTGTTTTCAGGTTCCAACGGTATTGATCATGAGTATAGGAACCGTCGCTCAATGGCTTCTCGCCAGGCATAGACAAAAGCACCGTGTCATCATCAAGCATCCACGCTTCTGAAGAAGTTGAAATTGACTGGTGTTCGTTCGGGAGAAAAGGCAGAAGTCTGGGGTCGACAAATCGAATGTTGTCCAGTTCCGGAACGGTAACTACGTCGAAGTCTGGCACCGGCACTCGATATGGCTCTGCCCCCCACATCGGCACTGCATCCGTCAAAGGCAAGGTCGGTGTCGGTAGCGGCGCAAGCAATTCGGCCGCCGTATCTGTTACGACTTGCGACGCCGCGGGTGAGACTCCCTCCACCAGGGGTGTAGCAAGGATTTGCGATGCAGCGACAGGTTCCTCTGCTGTGGCGCCGTCAGTTGGCTGCGTCTCCGGCCCACACGCGCTGAGCGCCAGAGCCGCCAAGAAAACTGCGATACAGACCCGTTTCATGTCGAACCCTCCTGAGACAAGTCATTGATAAAGGCGTGAAAGACGAGTGCGTAGCCATGGAATTGGTCCTAACTTCCATCCACGCCCGCTATTCCAAGCAGCTTGATTGTACCACACAGGGGGGGGGGAATGTCAAACCGGGCGGGCAATGCAGAAGCCGCCGGATGTGCGATGAGAACGAAATCGTGCCAGGTTCCAGTTTCCTTACGGCTCAACCACTCGAGCGCGCAGGATGACACTACGGGACAAGCCGTCGCCCATTCGCGGCTCGACGCGCAGGGTCAGCGCCGTCTGCTGGCCGGGCTGGGCGGCTGGGTCGACGAACAAATGCGCCTCGAACGCCTGCTCCAGGTAGGGCGGCAGAATAACCGGGTCGGTCACCGACGGTTCGCTGCCGTCTCCCAGCAGGCATTGCTTCTCCACGCATAGCGAGGTGCGCCAGCGCTGGCCATCGGCGTGCTCCAGGGCAATCACCACCGGCATAGGCTGGTCGCTGGCGTTGACCACCTTGAAGTCGAACACCTCTTCCGCGCCTGGCTGCACCGTCCGCTCGGCGTCGCGCGCCTCCACCAACAGCAGGCTGTTGGCAGCCGCCATCTCGCCAGACACGGCCGCGTCCCCACCCGGCTGGGCCGGGCTGGCGCAGGCTGCCAGCAGAGCAATCACCAAAATCGTTGCGCTTGCCAATCGAACAGTCTTCATCTCAACCACGTCACACAACACAACATCGGCACGCATTCAATGCGGGCTCGGTCGGCCCACCCTCCAGTCGTTGCACTCCTTCAGGCTACGTCCGGGGTGCTTCGCAAAGACCGGCCCCAGCAGGGAAAGGCGTCTTCCGGGTTACGAGTTACGCATTACGTGTTACGCTCTGCACCTGCTCCCGGATCGTGCGCAAGAACGCCGCCGAACGCACGTTGCGCTCCAGTTGATAGACAATGTAGCCGTGCAGCAGCCGTTCCAGCTCGGCGTGCAAGCCGGCGCTCAGGTTGAGCTGCGCCACCTGCTCCCACTCGCGCGTCTGGATGAAGCGCAGCGCCTTGAACAGCGGCAGCGGCAGCGGCTCGGCGCCGATGCGCCCTTCACCGTGCTTGGGGCACAGCACGCCGCCGTCGACGATGCTGAAGTAGTTGGTCGCCGGCTCCAGCGCGGCCTGGCAGGCCACACAGGTGAACAACTGCGGCTGGTACCCGGCCAGCGCCAGCAGGTGCAGCTCGTAGAAGCGGGCCGCCAGGGCCAGCGTCTGCTCCTTGGATGTTGCTAACCGCTCCAGGGTTTCGCGCAGCAACCGCCACATCGGCGGGTGCGCATCGTGCTCCTGGGTGAAGCCGTCCAGCAGCTCGGCCACGTAATAGCCATAGCTGGTGCGCAGCAGGCTCTCGCGCAGCGGCAGGAACGGCTCGACGGTCTCGGCCTGCGTCACCAGGTCCCAGGTGCGGCCCTTGGCGATCAGCAGCGTCGCGTGGGTAAACAGCTCCACGTGGCCGGCCTTGCGGCTCTGTGTCTTGCGCACCCCTTTGCCCAGCAGCACCATCTTACCGTGGTTGGGGGTGAAGACAGTCAGCAGCCGGTCGGCCTCGCCATAGTCGCGCCGTTTCAGCACAATGGCCTCGGTACGATAGAGGCGCTGACGGCGCTCGGCCGGTTCGCTCATGACGGTTCAGCCGCGCTGCTGGCTGCGTCGTGCAGGTGCTGGGGCGTAAAAGCCAGCGGCAGCAGCTCTGCCACGTTCATGGTTGTAATCTTGCCAGCCAAATCAGCGATCAGCACCGGCATCTCGGGCGCGAATTCGGCCATCACCTGCCGGCAAGCGCCGCAGGGGCTGCCGCCGATGTTGGTGGCTACGGCCAGCGCCTCGAACTCGGTCTCGCCCTCGGAGACCGCTTTCCAGATCGCGACCCGCTCGGCGCAGACGGTCAGGCCATAGGATGCATTCTCGACGTTGCAGCCGGTGTAAATCTTACCTGATTTAGTGAGCAGAGCCGCGCCTACGGGGAATTTGGAATAGGGCACATAAGCCAGCCGGCGGACAACAACGGCCTGGCTGACCAGGTTCTGGGCGATCTCTTCGTTGAGCATGGATACTTCCTTTGGGGCTGGAAGGCTGGGGAATTGACCGACAAGCGCAGTGACACAATTCGCCGGTCGCCAGCTCTGAAATCTGCCAGGGTTTTTCAAGAAGCTGTCGAGGCAGACAAAGAGGACTTGGCGGCCGTTTCAACAGCAGCGGACGGCGCATTGTCGCGACTTTTGACCACGCGCACCTGCAAGATGCGCCGGCCCTGCACCGATTGCACATCGAAGGTGAGCGCTTCGTATTGCACGCGGCTGCCTACCGCGGGCATGGTGCCCAGTTCGCTGTAGATAAAACCGCCCAGTGTGTCGCTTTCCTCAGCAGGCAGCGCTACACCCAGTATCTTACTGGCGTCGTCAAGGCGAATCTGTGCGTCAAAGATAAATTCCTGCTCATTCAACTGCTGAGCCAGCGGGGCCTCGCTGTCGTACTCATCCTGGATGTCGCCGACGATTTCCTCCAGCAGGTCTTCGATAGTCACAACACCAGCCGTGCCGCCGTATTCATCTACCACAATAGCCATGTGAACCCGGCGCTGCTGCA
>CAZVGR010000179.1:0-6344 GCA_964626845.1 uncultured Anaerolinea sp. | reverse complement strand
CAGGCCTTCTTGCAGCGCATCGTCAACCCTGTCCTGAGCGAAGTCGAAGGAGGCGGCGGCCGCGTCGAACGGGAGTACGGCCTGGGTCGGCGCCGCACCGACTTGCTGGTGATCTGGCCCTACCCCGACGGCGTGCAGCGGGCCGTGATCGAGCTCAAGGTGCTGTACAAGTCGCTGGAGCAGACCATGGCCGACGGGCTGGAGCAAACCTGGGCCTATATGGACGCCACCGGCGCGCCGGAGGGCCACCTGGTGATCTTCGACCGTACGCCGGGCAAGCCGTGGGAGGAGAAAATCTTCCAGCGCCAGGAACACTATCGCAACGCGCTCATCACCGTCTGGGGTATGTGAGGCGCTCTATCGCACAGACTTCGGAAGTCGCCGCTGTAGCGAGCAGGTTTGTCCCTGAGGCGGCGACTTCCGAAGTCTTGGACTGAGAGGTTAGCACACTGTCATGCACTTGTATCTGATTCGTCACGGCCAGAGCTACGTCAACCTGAAGGACTGGGAGGGCGGCAACCTGGACGCCGGGCTGACCGACCTGGGCAAGCGCCAGGCGGCGGCGTTGGCGGCTTGGCTGCCCGGCCATCTGCCATCCTTCGACGCGCTCTACGCCAGCACCATGCAGCGGGCGCGGGAGACCGTCGCGCCGCTGGCCCAAGCCTACAACGCCGAGGTGCGCTGGGACGCCCGGCTGCGCGAGATCGGCAACAACCGCTCGGACCACACCCCCTGGCCGCCCGACGAGCTGCCCACGGCCTACTCGGACTACTGGGCCAGCGAGCGCCCCTTCGCCACCACCACCCCGCTGGTTCCCGGCGGCGAGACTTTCATGCACTTCCGCACCCGCGTCGGCCTGTTCATCGAGGACCTGGTGGAGTGCTGCCGCGGCAAGACCATCGTGGCCGTCTGCCACGGCGGCGTGGTGGAGGCAGCCTTCGACCACATCTTCAACATCGGCCCCTGGCGACGCACCGAGGTCTGGAACACCAACACCGGCGTCAGCCACTTCGAGTACGTCGAAATCCCCCGCCGCGAGACCTGGCGCCTGCACTTCCACAACCGCGTCGAGCATTTGGCGGGGGTGGAGTAACGAGTTGCAAGTTGCAGGTGGCAGGTGGCACGTTGCAGGTGGCAGATCGGCAGACCAGATTGCCAGTGCAGTACATCTGTTTTCGTCACCCAGTCACCTTGTCACCCAGTCACCCAGTCACCTTGTCATCCGCAACCTGCAACCTGCCACATGCCACATGCAACTCTTCTACTCCGACATCTTCGTCCTGCCGTTGCCCGACGGGCATCGCTTTCCCATGCGCAAGTACGAGTTGCTCTACCGGCGGGTGGCGCAGTCGGAGTTGGCGCGGGGTGGGACGATTCAGATGCCGCCCGCGGCCAGCGCTGAGGAGATCACGCGCGCCCACGATGCCGACTATCTGTGCCGCGTGGTGCAGGGCGAGCTGAGCGACAAGGAGTTGCGCCGCATTGGCTTTCCCTGGTCGCCGCAGTTGGTGCAGCGCTCGTTACAGACGGTGGGAGGCACGATTGCCGCCTGCCGGGCAGCGCTGAGCGACGGCGTAGCGGTCAACCTGGCGGGCGGCACCCACCACGCCTTCGCCGGCCACGGCCAAGGCTTCTGTGTCTTCAACGACGCAGTGGTGGCGGCGCGCGCCATGCAGGCCGAAGGACTGGCCGGCCGCGTGCTGGTGATCGACCTGGACGTACACCAGGGCAACGGCACGGCTGCCATGACCCACGGCGACCCTAGCATTTTCAGCTTTTCGATGCACGGCGCCAAGAACTTCCCTTTTCACAAGGAGCAGAGCGACCTGGACATCGCGCTGGAGGACGGCGTCGGCGATGCGGCCTATCTGGACGCGCTGCGCTGGGGTCTGGGACAACTGCCCTGGGCCGGCAGCGATCTGGCCATCTATCTGGCGGGCGCGGATCCGTTCGTGGGCGACCGGCTGGGCCGGCTGGCGTTGAGTAAGGATGGTCTGGCGCAGCGCGACCGGGCTGTCTTCGAGGCTTGCGCTGCGGCCGGCGTGCCCGTGACTGTCGCCATGGCCGGCGGCTACGCGCAGAACGTGGAGGACATTGTCGACATCCATTTCGAGACCGTGCGCGCGGCCATGTGGCTCGGTCAGAGACCGGCCACAGCGTGAAACGGCTCGGTCGGAGACCGGCCAGAGCATGAAGCGCGGTTCGGTCGGAGACCGGCCAGAGCTGAAGTCAAGCGCATTTCTGCTGGCTGTGGAGCGTGATCCAGTGCGCGGCAACGCCATTAACCGGCGCAAGCCGCGCACTTGGCTAATGGCGCAGATGGTCGTATAATTTGCGTCGTATGCACCGCGGTTGCGAGCGGTGTCGCTGTGATCCCGACGAGTTGGAACAGAGTGAGAGACGTGAGATGCTAACAACAACTGTAGCTGTCCTGGAACCGGTGGCGCTGGACTTCCCCATGCCGCCGACCGATCTGCCCACGGAGGATGGTGTACCCTTGGAGTCAAACTGGCACCGCTTGCAGATGAACCTGCTGATCGACTCGGTCCACTCCCACTGGCACGGCCGCCCGGACTACTTTGCGGGCGGCAACATGTTCATCTACTTCAGCTCGAGTCAGGCGCGCAATCGCGACTATCGCGGGCCCGATGTATTCGTGGTCAAGGATGTAGATGGGACAAAAGACCGGGATGCCTGGCTAGTGTGGGAGGAGGAGGGCCGCTATCCCAACGTGATCGTCGAGCTGTCTTCTCCGTCGACCATCGACGTCGACTTGAAGGACAAGAAGCGCCTCTACGAGAAGACCTTCCGCACACCCGAATACTTCTGCTACGACCCTGGCAGCCAGCAATTATGGGGTTGGCGCCTGGCTGGAGACAGCTATGTCCCGATCGCAGCCGACGAGGAGGGTGCGCTCTGGAGCGAGCAGCTTGACCTGTGGCTCGGCCGCTGGCAAGGCGAGTTCATGCGTTTGAACACAACCTGGCTGCGGCTGTGGACGCCTGACGGCGACCTGGTTCCGACTCCGGCCGAAGCTGAAGCGCAGCGCGCCGAAGCTGAAGCGCAGCGCGCCGAAGCTGAAGCACAGCGCGCCGAAGCTGAAGCACAGCGGGCCGCTGCAGCCGAGGCAGAGGTGGCCCGCCTGCGCGCCCGTCTGGCCAGCCTCGGCGTCGCTGACGTGGATCAACCCTGATCGCTGCCAATTGCGTCTCGCCTGGGGACCGGCCAACGCCATTCCTGCCGGCCATGCCCGAACCAATCCTTATCACCAGCCGCCAGAACCCGCGCATCGTCGCGGCGCGGCGGCTGGCCGAACGCAAGCATCGACGACAGCAGGGCCGCTTTCTTGTCGAGGGAGTGAAGCTGTTGGAGCTGGCGCTGCGCGCCGGCGCACGGCCACAGACCGTTTTCGTTTGCTACCAAGAACTGGCGCCGGATGTCGCGGGGTTGCTCGAACAGTTCCATGCTGCCGGGGCTGAACTCATACCCGTTTCGCCGTCCGTCATGGAGGCGCTGGCCGAGCGCGAGGCAGCCGAGGGACTGGTAGTCACCTTCGACCTGTTCCAGGCCACGCTGGACGATCTGCGCCTGAACGGCAACGACCTGGTCCTGGTTCTGGACCGCCTGCAAGACCCCGGCAACCTGGGCACACTGATCCGCACCGCCGACGCGGCCGGCGCGGCCGGCGTCGTCCTGCTGGAGCCGTGCGTCGATCCCTTCGACCCCAAGGTGGTGCGGGGCAGCATGGGTTCGCTGTTCCATGTGCCCATCGTGCATAGTGACGACGCAGCGGGGCTGTTCTCGCAGTTGCGCGGCCGCGGCCTGCGCATCATCGCGGCTGACGCCCACCGCGGCGTGGACTGGGGCGAGGGGCTGTGGCAGGGCGGCGTGGCGCTGGCGCTGGGCAACGAGGCGCGCGGCCTCTCGCCCGACGTCGTCCCGCACATCGACGCCTGGGCGCGCCTGCCCATCCCTGGCCGCGCCGAGTCGCTCAACGTGGCCGTGGCCGGCGGGGTGTTGATGTATGCCTGGCTGCGGGATATCATTAACAGCTCCCAACGCCGCCGCAGCGTCCGCGGGTTATGATGGTACCCAACCCGCAACACCGCCGCAACGCTCGTAGGTATGATGATTATGCAGCACCTTACCCTTGACGCCACATCCCGCCGCTCCAACGTGCTGGCCCGCCGCGGCATAGTGGCCACCAGCCAGCCGCTGGCAGCCATGGCCGGGCTGCGCATGCTGCTGGACGGCGGCAACGCGGCCGATGCGGCTGTGGCCACGGCCGCGGCCCTGGCTGTGGTGGAACCCATGTCCACCGGCATTGGCGGCGACGCGTTTGCCCTGTTTTACGACGCCAGCGCGGCCCCGGACGGTTTCGATACGTCCCTACTCAACCGGCGTGTCACCGCGCTCAACGGCAGCGGCCGCGCGCCAGCCGGCTTGCACCTGGCCGACCTGCGCCGCGACGGGCTGAGCGAGATCGCCCTGGACAGCCCGCACAGCGTCACCGTGCCGGGGACCGTGGCCGCCTGGGCCGATCTGCTGGCGCGCCACGGGACCATGCCGTTGGGCCACGTCCTGCAGCCGGCCATCGAGTACGCCCGCGACGGCTACCCGGTCAGCGAACTGATCGCGGTCAGTTGGCAGCGCGGCGAGGCCAAGCTGGGCCGGCTGCCGTCGGGGCTGGAACTGCTGCCGGGCGGCCGCGCCCCGCGCATGGGCCAGGTGGTGCGCCTGACCGAGCTGGCCCGCACGCTGCAAGCCATCGCCGACGGCGGCGCCGAGGCATTCTACCTGGGCGAGACCGGCCAGCGCATTGCAGCCTTCGTGCAAGCCCAGGGCGGCCGGCTGGACGTGGCCGACCTGGCCAGCCATCGCTCCACCTGGGACGAGCCGATCGCCATCGACTACCGCGGGCTGCGGGTGTGGGAATGCCCGCCCAACGGTCAGGGGCTGGCTGCGCTGCTGGCGTTGGGCGTGGTGGCGGGAGACGATCTGGCCGCACTGCCGCTGGCCGAGCGCTGGCACCTGCTGATCGAGGCCATGCGCCTGGCCTTCGCCGACGCGCGGCGCTGGGTGGCCGATCCGGCCTTCGTCGACCTGCCGCTGGCTGAGCTGCTCTCCTCCCGCTATCTGGCCGGCCGGCGGGCGCAGATTGAACCGCAGCGCGCCAATCCGGCCCCGCGCAGCGGCCTGCCCGCGGCCGAGTCTCGACCGCTCCAGCCTGCCCCGCGCGCGGACACGGTCTACCTGAGCGTGGTTGATGGGGCCGGCAACGCCTGTTCCTTCATCAACAGCCTGTACCACGGCTTCGGCAGCGGGCTGGTGGCGCCGGGCACGGGCGTAGCTTTACAGAACCGCGGCGCGCTGTTCAGCCTTGATCCAGAGCATCCCAACCGGCTGGAACCGGGCAAGCGGCCTTACCACACCATCATCCCGGCCCTGGCCACGCAGGGCGACGCCTTGTGGGCCAGCTTCGGCGTGATGGGAGGCTTCATGCAGCCGCAAGGACATTTACAGGTGCTGGTCAACCTGCTGGACCTGAGCCTGTCGCCGCAAGAAGCGCTGGATGCGCCCCGCTTTTGTCTGCAAGAAGGGGAGGCGGGCGGCCGCGTGGCGGTGGAGGCCAGCGCGGGCGATCCACTAATCGCCGCCTTACGAAGCAAGGGACACGATGTCGCCGTGACGGCCGGCATGGAACGAACCCTCTTCGGGGTCGGCCAGGTAATTCGCCGCCATGCGGCCACGGGCGTGCTGACGGCGGGCAGTGACCCGCGCCGCGACGGCTGTGCGCTGGGCTGGTGAGCAAGTAAACCTGACGCCGCAGACGGAGGAGGGAGGAAGGAAGCAGCGATGCCGCCTGCGGCGTCAGCACATACAAAAAGCCCAGGCCCCCGGGAACAATGTAAGCGACGATGACAGGGTCCTGGGCTCTTGTATCAGAGTGATGGATGATCCCCCCTTGACAGGATAAGTATAAGAGGGACAGCGCGCACAAGTCAATAGGACATTGGTACCAAAGTCAGTTTGACAGATGGAAGCTCTGCAGAAACACAGTGATGCTATCGCCCATCAAGAAGGTCCATAGCCATTTTGGGAGGATGGCCCGACTGGCGACCAGCCGATGCTTTGTTTGCACTCCAGCGGCAACTCGTTCAGGGCGACGCGCAGCAAACGGCGCAGTACATCAGCCTCGGCCAATCCCTCGACTTGGGCCAGATAACGCAAGCCAGCGCGCTCCTGTTCTGAAAGGACCATCCCAAAGCGTTCGGTTCGTCGCGGCAAAGTCATAGTCATGCTCCATGGTCTGGCGGCGCTGCCAGCGGCCAAGCCGCTGGCAG
>CAZVGR010000178.1:0-6418 GCA_964626845.1 uncultured Anaerolinea sp. | reverse complement strand
ACGGCCGGCCGCACGCCGCCCAGCATCTCGGCCAGCGAGCGCCCCTCAGCCCGGCCCAGCAGGTCCCAGACCGCGTTCTCCAGGCTGGCGCGGGCCATGGCGTGACCGCGCACGCGGCTGAAACGCGCGACGACATGAGCGGGCTGGCTGATTTCTTGGCCCAACAGGGCCGGGGCCAGAAAATCCACCAGCACGTGCCAGGCTGTGCCGATGGTCTCGTAGGAGTACCACGGCCCGCTGCCGGCCACGCATTCGCCCCAGCCGGCAAGGCCGTCGCTCTCCACGGCCACGAGAATCGCCTCGCGGCTCAGCTCGCGGCCGAAGCTGGTCTCAAAGGGGTGGACGTAGGGGAGGGAGATGTGATGGAGGTGGATGTGGTGGATTTTCATGGTGATCGGTAGATGGGTAAATTGGTAGATGGGTCAGAGGCGTTCCAGCAGGTAGTGGCAGCGGTCGTCGCGGCGCAGGAGGTCGGTGACGGTGTAGCCCTGGCTGAAGGCATCCTCGAAGAGTTGGCGGGTGCGCAGGCGCCACTGGATGGCCAGGGGCATGTCGCTGTGTTTGAGGGCCTGGAAGTTGGTGGGGACTTCGATGAGGATCTGGGTGGCGTTGGGCGGGCCCGGAATACCACAGCGAATGGGGACAGCGAATGGGGAGGCCGAGGTTGGCGCGGAGGTGGGTGCGGCGGATGGCGTGCTGCTTGCTTGCAGACGCTGCGCCACCCGCTGGCTGCCGATCCACCACTCCACCTCGAAGCGGTCGCTGGGCGGGCCGGCGTTGATGGCGTCGCGCATGGGGCCGTAGAGGTTGCGGATGTAAGTGTGGCAGACCGCGCCCAGCTTGTGGAAGTTGAGATGCGCGTTGCGCGTCTCCAGCGGGTCGAAGGTCCAGGTGACGAGGTCCAGGCCCTGGGCCAGGACGTGCTCGCGTTGCGCCAGCTTCAGCGCATAGCCGACGCCGTGGTCACGGTAGTCCGGGTGAACGCCGGCCATGTGCGAGCAGTGCTTGAGGCGACCGTCGGCGGTCAGGCCGAGGAAGCCGAAGACGAAGCCGGCCAGCCGGTCGCCGTCGAACGCGCCCAGCAGCAGCCCACCATGCCGAGGTGGGGTGATCAGCATGTGCAGTGGGACGATGTCCACGTCCGGCACGCCCCAGGCGTCGCGCTGGAGCTGCTCGACGGCGAGGATTTCTTCGTGGGTGGTGAGGGGGCGGATGAGCATGAGAACCGCGGATGGGCAGGATGCGCGGATTAGAGGTGCGCGAGGGCGGGAGGTCGCTGGCTTGACAGGTTGGCCCTGCGCCAGGGACCACAGTCCCAGGGCGCAGGGCCGTTGGTATTCGCCCGGCCGCGCTTCAGGCAAGAAGTGCGGTCTCGGCCAGGACCAGGCTCCGCCATTTTTCGCCTCGGCCGGGAAGTCCATCGCTGCGCTCAGGACCGCCCGGCAATTCCGGCAGGGATGCCGTTGAAAAATGTGGACGCACACACCCGAAACCCGAGGTTGTCGTTCCTGTCGTTCGGGTTGTTCCTGTTGCGGGCGGCGCAGCGCAGGTTGTTCTCGTTGTTGTTGCCGAACGAACCGCCGCGCAACACACGGCGCCTTTGAGCCTGGCCCCCGGGACACCAGACAGTGTCGAGTGCCACGTGTCAGGTGTCAAGTCAATTGCCGGCGGACCACTTGACACCTGACACCTGGTACCTGGCGCCGCTACACCGCCTCCCTGGTCTGCTTCAGCCAGCCGCCCAACATATTGCCCATGTCGAACAGCATGCGGGCGCCGTGGGCGTATTGGCCGTCGGTCAGCCACTTCCAGCGTGCAGCCAGGCGCATGTAGGTGCGTACCTTGCGCAGCGCTTCGTCGGCTAGATTCAACTGCGCCAGCCGAGCCCGGCCCTTGCGCGCGTTGGCCTCCTCGATGCGCTCTTGGAAGTCGAAGGCGGCGCCCAGCAGCCGATCGGTGAAGGTGTGGCGATGGGCGCGCGGGAAGTTGTTGGTGACCGGCAACAGCCAGGTCAGGAAGTCGAAGGTACGGGTAAAGATCTTCATCTCTTCGGATGCCATGGGAAAAACCTCCAGTCGTCAGAATGACACTATGCGAATCGGGTGGTGGATGAATTTTGTAGCGACCGCCCCTCCGGGGCGGGTTCGGAGGCGGGTCGCGCCGGCTGCGATGTTGCCGCACCTCATGCCTGATGCCTTCGCTACAGAGTCCAGAGAGTCAGAGCATCAGAGTTCAGAGCGGAACAGAGGCCAGAGGTAATGGGGACGCACACACCCGAAACCCGAGGTCGCCGCCCCTGTCGTACGGGTTGTTCCTGTAGCGGGCGGCGCAGCGCAGGCTGGACTCGAGGTTGTAGCCGAACGAACCGCCGCGCAACACACGGCTATGCGAATCGTCAGCCGTCAGGTCTTCGCGCTGCTGCAACGCCTTGCCTCCGGCAGGGTAAGGATACTTGTCATACAGGCTACGCGTCCATTCCCAGACGTTGCCGCTCATCTCCTCGACGCGATATGGGCTGGCGCCGCCGGGAAAACAGCCGACGGCGCTCGTCGAGCCAATGCCAGTGGCATCATAGTTTACCCGATTTGGATCGATCTTGCCAATCCAGGGGAAGTCGCGTCCGTCGTCGCTGCGTGCGGCCTTCTCCCACTCGGCCTCGCTGGGCAGGCGCACCTGCCAGCCTGCCGGCAGCTTGTTTGCGGCCCGCAACTGCTCGTTCAGCCAACGGGTGAAGGCCAACGCCTCCCACCAGTTGACGCCCACCACCGGGTGGTTGGCCAGGGTGAAGGGCTCGCCGTAATCGGCCGGCGCCGAGGCCCATTCCTCAACCCATTTGCCCTCCTGGTACCAACGCCGGCGGACCTGGCCATCTCGATAATAACCGTGCATCTTGGCCTCCTGCCAGACCTGCGCGGCCGCATAGCCGCCGGCCTGCACGAAGGCGTCGAACTGGGCGTTGGTGATCGGATAGCGGCTGATTTTGTAGGCGTAAGGGATGGTATAGCTAAATTGCTCCTTACCTTCGCCCATGCGAAACGAACCGGCCGGCACGTCCATAAACTCAATGTGCAGCGGATCCAGCACTTCGACGCGCGAGTCACCCAGGCGGGCCAGAACGTTGCCGGCCTCGGCGCGCTCGATGGGCCGCAAGGGGCTCTGGCGCATGACAGCCAGCAGGCGCGGCTTCAAGCGTTCCAGAAACACCGGCCCGCCCTCAGGCTTGGCGGTGTCGTCCTTAATCACATCCGGCCCTAACAGCGCGGCCACCTGACCCGACCATAGCACGGCGCGCCATTGCGCCTGGCTGGCAGGGGCCACCGAAGGGCATAGCTCGTAGGCCAGGTCCAGCAGCTCTTTCTCGCCGCTGCGGCTGTTGTACTTCAGCTCCTCGGCGCCGTAGCGGGCAGCCAGATACCAGAAGTCCCCCTCGCCGGCGCGGCGCCAATACTCCCTCGCCACGCCGCGGCCTTCGACCATGTGGCAGCCGGCCAGGTACTCGCGAAAGGTGCGGTGCGGAAAGCTGTAGATCTGCGGCTGCTCCTGATCCTCGACGCCGCCGTGGCCCACCAGCAGGCCGGCGCGCTGGTCGACGTAGTCCAGGAACTCGCTGGCCAAGCCGGCGCTACCCAGATAGCGCGGCTTCTCCAGCAGGCCCAACAGCTCGCCGCGGCTCAAGACACCTTCTTTCTGTCCCCTGGCCTCGCGCTCGTGCACCAGGTAGGCCAGCTCCTCGACGATACGCCGCAGCTTGAGATCGTCGCGCAGCACGGCTGCCAGGGTATCCGACACCGGGATGCCCTTCTGGCGCTGCCAGCGCAGCAGCAAGTTCTCCACGGCCAGCTTGTACAGCCGCACCCGCTCCGGCGGCAGCGTCACCTCCTTCTGGTGGATGATGGCCATGGTGGTGAGCAGCATGGGATTGGACGCCAGATCGCGCAGGTCGGCCGACAGCGCAGCGCGCTGCAAGTCGGCGATCTTGGCGGTTGCCGCCTGGTCGGTCACGCGCCCCAACCCTGCCTGCGCCCGGTACCAGCTCTCGACGAAGCGGCGGATCTTGGCCTCGTCGAACAACGCCAGGGTATGCTGGGCAAAGCCGGGCAGGACGGCGCTGCCGGCGTAGGAGCGGATGCGGCAGGTGACGACGATGCGCTGCGCCTTGGGATAGGTGCTGCGCACGCCCTGCATGGCCTGACGCACCCGCTGACGCAGCCGCTCCGGCACCTCGTCCAGCCCGTCGAAGATCAGCAGCACGTCGCCTGCGTCCAGGGCGCGCTCCAGCTCGGGCGCAAAGTCCTCTGCTCCCATCTCCTGCAACTGGGTGCGCCAGTGACTGTGCACCGCCCCGGCCATGCGATGGCTGATCTCGCGCTCGGACGCGCCGCTCAGGTCCAGCGCGGCCAGCACCGGCGCCAGCTCGCGCAAAGCCACCAGCAGCGGCAGCGTGTTGGCTGGCCAGCCCGCTGGCAGCAGCGCCTCGCCCAGTTGGGCCGCGGCCAGCCAGGCAGCCAGTTGGCGCACGAAGGTGCTCTTGCCGCCGCCAGGGTCGCCCAACAAAACCAGGCGCTGGTTTTGGATCGTCGCCTCCAGCGCGGACAGCGGCCGGTCTTCCTGCTCCGGCCGGCCGGCCGATTGTCGTTCGATGTCACGCTGGCTGCCCTGCTTCTCCCCGACCGGCACGCGGGTGCGGGTGTCAAGCTCTACGTAGACCCGGTCCAGGGTCACCTCATCGCCGCCTGCCTCCTCGCCGCCCATGGCCGCCAGGGGCAGCACGTTGCAGCGCTGGCGCAGGCGGCGTAGATACTTTTCGCGCGCCTCCTTCCGTCGCGCAGCCTCGGGGTCAGGCAGGTTCTCCAGGTTCTCGACATAGACGCCGGCATTGACGGCGCGGGCGTTCGGGCCGACCGCGACGGCGCTGTCTGTCACCTCTCTGGCCGCAAACCCGCCTTGCCCAGCAGTAGTAGCCCCATGCTGCCCGATGGAGCCGCTGCCAGGGTTGTTCGCCTGATAACTGGGCGCAGCGGCTGCCGGTTCAGTGCGCCGCCGCCCGCGCACAAAGCCCCACGCAGCCACCGCCGCCGCGCCAACCCACAGCGCCAACTGCACCAGCCCGGTCAAGCCCTCGATGGTCGCGCTGTTGTCGCTGGCGAAGCTCAACAGCGCCGGCGCCCAACGGGCTGCCGTCAGGCCCAGCAGGAACAGGCCCAGCACAACGAACACGATCACAAGCCGTTTGCTCATCGTTCTTACTCCGTGGGCTCAGTGGACTGCGGCCGCGCCTGTTTCGGGATGCGCCCGCGCAGCACGGCCTTGCGCAGCCCGGTGGTGTTGCCGTGCTTGACGTGGTTGACCCAGCCCTTGACGCTGGCCCGCACCTGGTCCAGGCTCAGCTCGCCGGCCGCGTAGGCCGCCAGCATCCTGCGCAGCCGGCGCTGGAAGTGGACGCCCTTGCGCCGTTTGAGCCGCCGGCGGTCGGGGTAGACGGTGAAGCCCAGGAAGGGGAAGCCCTCGCTCACGGGCCGTACATGCGCGCCGGCGTGGGTGATCAGACGATAGCGCGCCAAGCGATCCACGCAAGCCTCATGCCAGCCCCGCATCTCCCGCTTGTCGTCGCCGAAGAGCAACAAGTCGTCCACGTAGCGCGCGTAGGCCGGGCAGCGCAGCTCGCGCTTGACGAAGTGGTCGAAGGGGTTGAGATAGCAGTTGGCCCAGAACTGGCTGGTCAGGTTGCCGATGGGCAGGCCCCTGGGCCGCTGCACCGCGAACAAGTCGTCGCCGGGGAAGTAGACCATGTCGTAGGACTCGCTCAGCACGCCCACGCCGCTGGCCAGGATCTGGTCGATCAGCCATAGCACGCGGGGTCGTCCAGTTTCTTTGCCAGGATGCTGCGCAGGATGGCGTGGTCGATGGAAGGGAAGAATTGCACCACGTCCAATTGTAGCACATAGCGGTGTTTCTGCGCGAACTGCTGCGCGGCCCGCAGCGCCCGGTGGGTGCCCTTGCCGACCCGGTTGGCGTAGGAATCGGCCACGAAGCTGCGCTCGAAGATGGGCTCGATGACGTTGCACAGGGCGTGATGCACCACCCGGTCGCGGAAGGGCGCCGCCGAGATCAAGCGGCGCTTGGGCTCGTGGATGAAAAAGCTGGTGTAGGGGCCGGGCCGGTAGGTCTGGCCGTCCAGCTCGGCCTGCAACAGCAGCAGGTTGTCCTCCAGGCGATGCTCGAAGGCCGCCACGTTGGGCTGGCCGCGCTTGCCCTTGCTGGCGCGGCGGTAGGCCAGGAGCAGGTTGGGCCAGGTGTGGATCTGGTCGTACATGGCGATTAGGTGATGGGGCAAGCACTCCACACTGAAGTGTGGAGCTTGCCCTTGCCCCGGCGACGAGCTTGGCCGGCCAAGCCCCACCTTTCCAAGGTGGGGTGC
>CAZVGR010000177.1:0-6553 GCA_964626845.1 uncultured Anaerolinea sp. | reverse complement strand
CCCGGCGCGCTGTGGCCCTGGAAGAAGACCATGTCGCCCTCGAAGTCGTCGCTGTGGGCGCGGAAGAAGTGGTTGAAGCCCACCTCGTACAGCGTGGCGGCCGAGGCGTAGGTGGAGATGTGGCCGCCGATGCCGGGCGACTCCTTGTTGGCCCGCACCACCATGGCCATCGCGTTCCAGCGGATCAGGCTTTTGATGCGCCGCTCCAGCGCGCGGTTGCCGGGGAAGCGCGGCTCGTCCCAGGGGGGGATGGTGTTGACGTAGGGCGTGTTGGCCGTGAACGGCTCCTTGACGCCCAGCCGGGCCGCGTGCTTCTTCAGATCCTCGAACAGGGCGATGACCCGCTCCGGCCCGCCCTGCTGCAACACATAGTTGAGCGACTCGCGCCACTCCTCGGTCTCGACAGCCTGGATATCAGGCGTGTACGCGGGTTCAGTGATGTTTCTTGCCATGCATGCCTCTGGAAAAAGTACTGTGCTCTCGCACTATCTCGTAACACGATTTTCCAAAATCGTGCCTATCGCATTCTCGATGGCCGCCCACGATTCAGAAAACCGTGGTACGGCTGCTTGGGCCGGTCTTTGCGAAGCACCCCGAACGGGGCCAACCGAGCCCGTATTTGTTGAACGTATTTTACAGAGAGATCGGTCAACTGTCTGTTGGTCACATTCTTATCGAGAACGTAGCTGCTCAGCCTGCCTCTTTCCAGGGATTGGAAATCCCTGGCTGACAGTACGAAGGCCCCTCAGGGCCTGGCGGAGTGAATTCCATTCACCGGGCTGACGGTACGAAGGCCCCTCAGGGCCTGGCGGAGTGAATTCCATTCACCGGGATGACAGCGCGAAGGCCCCACGGGGCCTGGCGGAGCGTGTTCCCAGCGGCTGTGGCCGCTTCGTGGTGTCAGACGGTGAATTCCATTCACCGGGCTCGAGCAGGTCGTTAGGCGCTGTCATCTACGCCGGCGCGATCAACGGGAACGCCCGCAGGTTTTCTCGGTGCTGCTCTGCTTCCCACAAGTCGTAGGCTGCCTGATGCCCCAGCCAGCTCTCAGGGCTACTGCCCAGGGAGATGGACAGGCGGATGGCGATCTCCGGCGTCACGCGTCCGCGGCCGTTGACGATCTTGGACAAGGTCTTGCGGCTAACGCCCATGGCCTGCGCCGCATCAGTGATGCTGATGTCCATCGGCTCAAGCCACAATCCCTTGATGATCTCTCCTGGATGCGGTGGGTTGTACATCTTCATGGTCATCGCCTCTCAATGATAATCCTCGTAGTTGACACCTTCAACATCGCCAGATGACATGGTGAACGTAATACGCCAGTTGGCCTGGACTGTAATTGACCAAGTGCCCTGCCGGTTGCCCTTCAGTTCGTGGAGACGCAGAGTAGGTATTCGCAGATCATCGATGTCTCGCGCTTGGTTCAGTTGGGCTAGTATCAGGCGGATACGCCCAGCGTGCTGAGGTTGGATGCCTGCTTTACTGCCCGTGAGAAAGAACCGCTCCAACCCCTTGTGCATGAAGCTCTTGATCATGATGCAATTGTAACCCAGTAGTTCCCGAACTGCAACTTGGAGAAACCACCTTCACTTGATTGTACACAACGCCTGCCGGATCTCGCCCAAATGATACGCCGTATGCGCAACGATGCCAATTGCGCCGCCGATGGTGCGCATGTTGTCCCAGTCCGGCGTGTCATGCACCAGAGCGACGATGCGGTCGTAGCTGGCCCGCAGCTCAGCCAGGATCGCCGCCCACTCGTCGGGGGTGACGCTGCTCGTCGTGCGCCAAATCTCGCCCCAGTCTACCTCCGGGAAGTTCGGCGCGCGCACGCTCTTGTCCACCACGTCCAGGTAGAAGGCCACGTGCCTGACCTGCGCGGCCAGCGTCGCGCATCGGCCGCCCACCGGGATCGACGCCTGCTCGGCCGTGATGCCGGCCAACGTCTCGAACAGCGACGTGCCCTGGTCCAGATAGACCCCGCGCACGTGGTCGAAGGTCTCGTCCAGAACGAAAAGCAGGGCCTCGGTGAGGTGCTGGCTGGCGATGGTGGTCATGACGGTGTTTCCTTTGCCTGTGCGGCCAGGCGCTGCTGGCCGGCCTCGCTGATCGCACCCAGGCTGCTGCGGGTCAGCTTCTTGATGTACTCGACGCGGCGGAAGCGCAGCGCCGACCAGTCCTCGTCGATGGCCACCTGGCGCACGGGCTCGAAGCCCGCCGCGCCCAGGCTGTCCCAGCCCTTGTCGCGGTTGAAGTCGCAGGTGTAGCGCTTGGACGAGGCTTTTGGGTAGGCGAACCAAACCACCGCGTCGCCGGCCACCTTCTGCGCGATCTGCGCCGTGATTTGGTCGATCTGCTCCTGGCGGGTGACGAAGGCCAGCGAGAACTGCAAGCGATCCATGTCGTCCAGGCTGCGGCGCACGGCCACGCCCTCCAGCGCGGCGACCTCCGGCTCGAAGCTGGCCGGCGCGTCGAGGATGACGATCTCGTGTTGGTCTTTGAGGTTCAGTTTCTTGAAAACGGCGGACACGAAACGCTCCTGTGCGGGGAAAGTCGGCGCATTGTACTGCATTCTGGCCTCGATAACAAACCGCGGGAGAGCCATCTGTTTGATACTGACGAAGAGTCGGGCAGCGCCCGAAACAGTACCAATTTCCTAGTTGACAGCCCTCCCATATCGTGATATGCTTCACAGCGTGCGCCTGGGACGGGGCGTATGGGGCGTCTGGCCCGGCCGGGCGCAATCTCAAGACACGGCTCGTCACGGTCGCGGTGGCGAACGCAAGCGGAAAGGCGAGGGATCCTCATGAAGCGGGCAAGTCTGGTGCAGTTGTTCTCCATTCTGGCGATTGTGGCCGTCGTCGTGACGATGGCGCCGCCGGCGTTTTCATCGAATGCTTATGTAAATCGGGGGGGGTAACAGCTCCCTCACCTGAGCTGACGCAGGACGCAGGCGCGGACGCGGTGCGGATGGTCACGAGGGCATCCCTGACCGCGGCCACGTTGGGGGTGAGTCAGGTGGTGACGGACAGCCATGGTTTGACCGGCGTCTTGAGTGCCCTGATGGCGTCAGCAACCTGCGCAACAACCAGCCGGGTTGGGCCGGCATTGGCTGGAGCCTGGAGATCGGCTACGTGCTGGAGCGCATGGACCAGACCGGGTCGGGCGACCTGACCGGCGGCAACTCGCAGCTCTTCCTGGTGCTCAACGGCGTCGACGGCCGCCTGATCCCCGTGGGCGGCCAGCCCAACCAGTTCGTGCTGCAAGACGATCCCCGCTGGCGCATCGAGCGGCTGATTTCGTCCAACACCAGCCACCCCGACACGCAGCGCGAGTACTGGCTGGTGACCACGCCCGACGGGAGTAAATATCGCTTCGGCGGCGAGTTCGATGACGAAACGGGCGCTGACCTTAACTCGGCCTTCTATGTGCCGGTGTACGACTTTGCCCTGTGCAGTGCGGTGGTGTACCGGATCTGCAACCAGGTGTGGCGCTGGAACCTGGACCGGGTGGAGGACAGCAACGGCAACGTCATCACCTACTCCTACGCGCAAGAGACCAACTGGTATTCCAGCACCATGGTGCCGACGTCGGTGCATCCCTACAAGCTGTTGCAGTACGTGCGCGGCGGCTATCCGGTTGCCATCGAGTACACGCGGCGGGCGGGGGATGGCAGCGTAGCCCCCACGGCCCGGGTGACGTTCAGCACGGCGCCGCGCTGCCTGGACCCTAACACGGCCGGGCTGTGTGACTGGCCGGCCGACTACCCCGACACGCCGGCCGACCTGGCGTGCAGCGGCAGCGGGCCGTGCTGGTCGCAGCAGCCGACCTTCTGGATCACCCAGCGGCTAAGTCGAGTGGCCACCTCAGTCTGGGACACGGCGACTTCGGCGTGGCGCGGGGTGGACCGCTGGGATCTGGCCTACGCTTTTCCAGCGCCGCCGCCCTACACCGACTCTACTGCCGGCTTCTCCTCTTCCGACGATCCACGGTTCTACGAAAGTAATGGCCGCTATCGCAAGTTAGAGCTACAGAGCATCACCCGCCGCAGCCCGGACGGGACGCAGAGCCTGCCGCCGGTGAGCTTTGGCTACACCTTCCTGCAGAACCGGCGCAACTTCGATTTCAATCGCCAGATCTACCCTATGTACCTCAGCCGGCTGGCAAGTGTGACCAATGAGCTGGGCGGCGTGGTCAGCTTCACCTATGCCAGTGATTGCCCGGCCGCCACACCTGCACTGCGCGCAGGCGCAAGTGTCGGCAACGGCATCCGCTCGCCCTACGACTGCTTCAAGACCGACGCCTACGTGCCCAGCCAGATTCCCGACTTTGGCATCTGGATGCGTTACAAGGTGACCGCGCGCACGGTGAGCAGCAGCCTGGGCGGGCCGGCGCGCCGGGCAGCTACTACACGCCCGACTGGAACCAGCCTAAGACAGAGACACTCTACGACGGCCTGGGCAGGGCCACGCAGGTGATCCAGCCGGCGGGGACGACCCTCACCAGCTACGACGGCTGGACGACGATCGTCACCGACGCCAACGGCCATCGCCGGGCTTACGACGCAGACGCGTTCGGCCGGACGGTGCAGGTGCGGGAGTACAGCGGGACGGGGCCATATACTCTGTACGCCACCACCAGCTACAGCTACGATGTGTTGGGCCAGTTGGCGCAGGTGACCGACGCGGCCAACAACGTTACCAGCATGGCCTACGACCCTCTGGGCAGGAAGACGGGGATGGTGGACCCGAGTATGGGATCGTGGGCCTACAACTACGACGCCGTGGGCAACCTGACGGCGCAGCGCGATGGCCGCAACCAGTGGCTCTATTTCGAGTACGACGCACTCAACCGCCTGGTCAAGAAACGGCAAGACAGCGCCGCCGGCCCCGTCATCGCCGAGTACCTCTTCGACGCCGCGGGCCAGAAGGGCCTGCTCTCGCGCAGCAAGGCGTACAGCGCCGAGGGCGTGGTCGAGATCTACAACGTCACTTACGACGCCCGCAATCGTCTTACACAACAGAACTGGATCGTGCCGGGCAGCGGCGGCGGGACCTTCCGGCTGGACCACAGCTACAACGCGGCCGACCAGCCAGCCACGCTGCGCTACCCCGGCGGGACGGCCGGCGAGCAGGGCGAGCTGGTGACAACCGGCTACAACGCGCTCGGCCAGGTGAACTCGGTGAGCGGCAGCGGCGTGTCATACGTGTCCAGCGCCACCTACAACGCGCGCGGCCAGGTGACTGAGCAGCGGCTGGACACCGGCAGCAACGGATTGACGCGCCAGTACGTCTACGACCAAAACACCATGCGTCTCCTGACCCTGCGGGCCGGCGTGTCCAGCCCGTATACCAACCTGCAGAACCTGAGCTACACCTACGACGCCGTAGGCAACATCGCCAGCATCGTAGATGGCGTCAACAGCAGCCAGCGCCAGTGCTACCAGTACGACGCGCTGGACCGGCTGACCAATGCCTTCACCGGCAACGCCGGCTGCACGGCCTACGCCACCGGCGGCACGGGACCCTACAATCACATCTACGTCTATGATGCTGTCGGCAATATCACCAGCTACGCGAGCACTTCGTACACCTACGGCGACAGCGCCCACAAGCACGCCGTGACGAGCGCCTACGGCAACAGCTACGCCTACGACGGCAACGGCAACCAGACCAGCCGAACCATCGCCGGGACGACGTACACCCTGGTGTTCGACTACGAAAACCGGCTGACCGAGGTGAAGCAGGGGACGACCACTCTCGCGACGTTCTTGTATGACGCGGATGGCAACCGGGTTAGGGGAACTGTCAGCGGCGTGACGACGGTGTATGTCGCGGGCATCTACGAATACCAAGGAGGCGCGACGACTAAGTATTACGAGGGTGGCGGGTTGAGGAGGACTGGCTACTCGACCAACAACGGCGTGTTCTACATGCTGGGTGACCATCTCAAGAGCACGTCGGCGCTGGTCGCCAGGAACGGCGTGCTCAACGTCAAGTACTTCTACTATCCGTATGGCGCGCGGCGCGGCGTGCCGTTCAACAGCATCACGGCTAAGCGTTTTACGGGCCAATACCACGAGGCCAGCCTGCCGGGCGGCGAGGGGTTGTCCTTCTACAATGCCCGCTGGTACGATCCCAAGTTGGGGTCGTTCCTCAGCGCGGATAGCATCGTGCCCGCGCCGCTGGATTCCCAATCGTTCAATCGGTACGCCTATGCCGGAGGAAACCCGCTGCGCTTCAGCGATCCCAGCGGCCATACGAAGCTGTGCGGGGCAGCGTGTGAGGATGAGTACAAGTGGTCGCCGGTGAAGACAGTTGGCGGATCGAGTGGTAGCACTGGGGGCGGAACTTATGGTGGTGGGGCATCTGTGGGCAGAGGGACGATTAGCTATCGTCATCCTGCGGCCGGTGATTATGGCTTAGCTTCGTACAAGATGTCACAGCAACCAACCCGCTCAGTCACAGCGTCAACTGTAACCCAACATCCGCTGTATGGAACAGCGCGACTGGCATTGGGAAATATGGTATACCTTGAAGAAGGCCCGGGTGGT
>CAZVGR010000176.1:0-6662 GCA_964626845.1 uncultured Anaerolinea sp. | reverse complement strand
CGCCACGGTACAGCCACGTCGATTGGCACCGGCGCCTGACGCCCGTGTCTGTGCCGTCTGGCAATTTCGGGTCCAGCAATCTGCAGTTTCCCTGGCGACCACCCTCACAGCAGGCCCCTGTCTTGCAATACCTGCTGCGCCTCTCGCAGAAACTCGTCCAGCGTTATGGCCCGCTGTCCGTCCGGCGTGAAATCGTGTTCCTCCGGCGCTTCTGCCGGATGCCGATGCCACAGCCCACCTTCACAGTCGCGTCCGTAGATGCGAGAGCGATTCAACACCAGCGTGTAGCTGGACAGTTGCTTGGCCGTGTTGGCGTATACCTGAATGAAGCACTCGACGTCAACGTACAGCCGCAGCTTGATCGTGACGTCGGTCTTGTCGACCGTGGCGACCCGCTGGATGAAAGCCCACTGTGCTGCGGCGCGCCGAACATCGCGCTCAACGAGGTCAGCACTCACGCCTCACCTCGCAAGGCCGCCAACTGACGCTCGATGGTGCGGATGCCGTCGACGGCCTGGTCCCAGTCCTGATGATCGCTCTCGACCTCGAAGGAATAGCCCTGCTGCTTGACGATCTCGGCCGCCTCGAACTCCTCCAGGGTCATGCCGTATTTCTCTCGAAACAGATGATCGCTCAACTGATAGCGGGCCAGGCGACGGCGCAGCTCCTGCTCGGCGAGACGCGCCACCTGCTGTTTGGGCGCAATGTTGGGCTCGAGCAGGTTCAACGCGCTGATCAGTCGATTGGACAGTTCCACCTGTAGCATGGGGTACACCTCTGCGTTAACTTGGCACCCACATTCGCTGGCACATGCAGGCATGCGCCTTGTCGCTGAGATTGCTTGGATGCCTGCCCCGATTATAACCCAACCGCTGGCGATGTCAATCAGCCCACCAGCCCACCGACCTCCCAGCGCCGTCGACGGGACGCCACGGTGCAGCCAGGTCGATGGACACCAGTGCCTGACGCAAGCACAAATGCGCGTGCCCATGCCAACCCGCCGGACGGTCAATCGATCCGGCTACAAAACAGCGCCCGGTCAACCGGACTGGCTCATGCGCACCGACCTCCCAGCCCCGTCGACAGGACGCCACGGTGCAGCCAGGTCGATTGACACCGGTGCCTGACGCAAGTGCAGATGCGCGTGTCCATGCCAACCCGCCGGACGATAAATCGATCCGGCTACACAACGACGCCCGGTCAACCGGGCTGGCACGTGCGCACCGACCTCCCAGCCCCGTCGACACGACGCCGCGGTGCAGCCAGGTCGATTGACACCGGCGCCTGACGCCAGTGCAGATGCGCGTGCTCACGCCAAACCGCGGGATGACGAATCGATCCGGCTACGACACAGCGCCCGGTCAACCGGGCTGATACATGCCCACCGACCTCCCAGCCTTGGTCGACGGGACGCCACGGTGCAGCCAGGTCGATGGACACCAGTGCCTGACGTAAGTGGCGCTAGGCTGCTTCGACCGCATCTGAAGTGCGCTCGGCAACCGCCCGCCAGAAATCGTCGTGCGACAGCCCCTTCCCCTCCTTGATACTCGCACGTGAGCGTTCGAGCAGTTTCTGGAAGCGCGGCGACCGCGACAACAGCAGGCTCTCCAGGTCATCGTCATCGGTCGGCGCCACCAGTACCGCCACCGCTTTGCCGTTGCGTGTGATGACTACCGGACCCTGGGTCTCACACTCCTCGATGTATGCGCTCAGTTGTGCCTTTACCTCTGCCAACGGTGCAATCTTCATAACTTGAACTCCTCACCGGCGAAATACAACCGCGCACGCACTTTGACGCCAACTGCCAACACCCAGACGATACCCTCGCGAGTGTCTATGTCATAAAAGACCCTGAAGCGATTACCCGGCCCGAAACGCAACTCCCAGGTGGCTGCAAATGGGGCAGGCTCTTCGACAGGTTTTCGGTTGCGCGTCTCCAGGCCAGGCGTGTGGGACAGCTGCTCCATGAGTGTCTTCTGGATGAGCGGATGATACTTGCGCTCAATAGCCGCAAGATGGCCCATCACTTCGGGAGCATACCCTAGATCAAACCTGCCAGTGCGTGACATAGACTAAATTGTAGTCAGAATTCTGTTGAAGTCAATGTGGAAGCTGCCGTTGCATGGTAGCCCCGTCGACGGGACGCCACGGTGCAGCCAGGCCGATTGACACCGGCGCCTGACGCCAGTGCAGATGCGCGTGCCCACGCCAACCCGTCGGACGATAAATCGATCCGGCTACACAACAGCGCCCGGTCAACCGGGCCGGCACAGACACACCGACCTCCCAGCCCCGTCGACGGGACGCCACGGCGCAGCCAGATCAATTGACACCGGCGCGTGATGCAAGTGCAGATGCGCGTGCCCATTCCGACCCGCTGGACGATCAATCGATCCGGCGACAGAATCGCGCCTTGTTAGTCAATAAGCTTATCGGCCAAGGACAGGCAGTGATAGCGGTTATATACACATGCTCCCTTCTTCATCAGCCGCAGGTTGAAGGTCCTGACTGCTCGCATGATATCTATATCCCGCATCATCTTCAGCGCATTGTGGGAGCCATCGATCTCCAGGTTGATCTGGTCTTGTCCACCAGGAGCATATCGGTGATCATCTATTATGATGTCCCGATATCGCCGTCTCAAGCCATTTAGGTTCTTGCCGAAAGTATCCTCAAGCGGACTTAACGCCAGATGCCAAGAAAAGCCCAATCTCCCACCTGTCGAAAACACCGTGAACACCTCCTGCCAAAACACGTTAATGCGTGAATAGACAATAACGGACTGGGTATGACTCCCAGGTAAACAACTACAACTCCAAAATGAAATCTCACCCGTCTTGATTCTGGGTATGCCGCTTCTGACATACTCCCGCAATACGGCTATGGCCTCCTCCGAGTGTTGCTTCCCAGCCAATCGCTGATACCGCTGCTCGTACTTTCTCCGCAATTCCGGATCAATTGGACGAACACCGCCCATGTCGACCATGCGAGGGTTGCCTAGCCATTCGGCTTGTGCTTCTTCAGGCATAACAAGGTCAAAATCCGACTCGCCCCTTGGAATACTGGCCAAGGCAATATTGCGCAGTGGAAAGCCCTGCCGTTCAAGCGTCGCTATTGCTGCCCTTTCTACTTCATTGAGGAGGTCAGGGCGTACCTGCTGGAAACTAATCTGCCGAATGTCGGAGTGATTCTTGCAGTGCTGGACGTATCTTCTCGTCACGTCAACAGCCTGGCCAACATAATATTCACCAGTCACAAAGTGGAGAACATAGATGCCACATCGTTTGTCAGGCTTAAACAGATCGGCTATCGAAGCTCTATTCTCGATATAGTGCGTTGTGCCAAAGTGCAATTCGCGCAAAGCTGAGACTATGTCAGCCATCAAAACGCTCCACAACCTTTCAGCAAATGTCAGCCAGCACTATGATAAGCCACCAGAAGCCAGAAAAACACCCCCGGCCCCTCATGAGGCCGGGGGTGTACGAATACCACTAACACCTACACAAAACCAACTCCCGCGCCGCCCTCACCTCATCCAGCCGCCGCATCGGCGCGGTGTGGGGGGCGTCTTTGAGCAGTTCCGGCTGCTCCCTCGCCTCCTGCGCGATCTGGATCAGCGCGTCGGCGAAGGCGTCCAGGGTGGCCTTGCTCTCGGTCTCGGTCGGCTCGATCATCAACGCTTCCTTGACGATCAGCGGGAAGTAGACTGTCGGCGGATGGAAGTTGTAGTCCATCAGCCGCTTGGCGATGTCCATGGTGTGGACGTCGGGCGCGCCCTCCAGGATGCCCTGGGCCACGAACTCGTGCATGCACGTCCGCTCGCCGTAGGCCACCGGGTAGGAGCCCTCCGCCAACAGCCGCGCCTTGAGGTAGTTGGCGTTGAGCACCGCGTTCTCGGCGATCCTGCGCAGCCCCTCCGGCCCGTGCATGCGGATGTAGGTGTAGGCCCGCACCAGCACGCCGAAGCTGCCCCAGTAGCTGCGCACCCGGCCAATGGACTTGGAGGGGGTGTGCCAGATCAGGCGGTAGCCATCGTGCTCGTGGTCGTGCTCCTCCTCGTCAGCCAACGGGCCAGCCAGGTAGGGGCCGTCAGCCTCCACCTTCTCCACGGCCACCAGCGGGCCGGGCAGGAAGGGGGCCAGCTTCTCCACCACCGCCACCGGGCCGGCGCCGGGGCCGCCGCCGCCGTGCGGGGTGCTGAAGGTCTTGTGCAGGTTGAAGTGCATCACGTCGATGCCCAGCTGGCCCGGCTTGGCCACGCCGACGATGGCGTTCAGGTTGGCGCCGTCGCCGTAGACCAGCCCGCCGGCCTCGTGGACCAGCTGCGTCACCTCCAGCACGTGCTCCTCGAACAGGCCCAGCGTGTTGGGGTTGGTCAGCATCAGGCCGGCCACGGTGTCGTCCAGGTTGGCCTTGAGCGCGTCCAGATCGACGTTGCCGCGGGGGTCCGAGGGCAGCTCCACCACCTGCAGGCCGGCCATGGTGGTCGTGGCCGGGTTGGTGCCGTGCGCCGAGTCGGGCACCAGGATCTTGACGCGTTTGGCGTCGCCACGGTCCAGGTGGTACTTGCGCATGATCAGCACGCCGGTCAGCTCGCCGTGCGCGCCGGCCGCAGGCTGCAAGGTCACGGCGTCGAAGCCGCTGATCTCGGCCAGGTAGACCTGCAGCTCGAACAGCAGTTGCATCGCGCCCTGGGTCATCTCTGCGTCCTGCAAGGGGTGCAGGTTGGTGAAGCCGGGCAGCGCCGCCGCCTTCTCGTTGACCTTGGGGTTGTACTTCATGGTGCACGACCCCAACGGGTAGAAGTTGGTGTCGATGGCCATGTTCTTCTGGCTCAGGCGCACGAAGTGGCGCACCACGTCCAGCTCGCTCAGCTCGGGCAGGGGCAGCTCAGCGGCCGGCCTGAGATACGCGTCGTCGGGCAGCGGCGCGGCCGGCACGTCCAGCCTGGGCAACTGCGGGCCGTGGCGGCCGGGCGATGACAGATCGTAGACAGTTGGTTCGATCATCGGGCCACCTCCAGCTCCAGCTCGAACTCGTCGGCTTCGGCGATCAGATCCGCCGCCTCGGCCAGCGCCTCGGCCAGGGCGTCGATCTCCTCGGCCGTGTTCATCTCGGTGACGCAGACCAGCAGGCATTCGCCCAGCTCCGGATAGTCCGCCGTCAGGTCGTAGCCGGGGATGATGCCCCACTCCAGCAGCAGGTGGGCCTTGACGTCCTCCACCGGGACCGGGCAGCGCACCACGAACTCCTTGAAGAAGGGACCCTGGTTGACGATCTCGTAGCCGGGGATCATCGAGATCTTGGTCGCCGCGTACTGCGCCTTGTGGTAGCACTGCTCGGCCACGCTGCGCAGTCCCTGCTTGCCCATCACCGCCATGTAGATGGCCGCGCGCAGCGCCATCAGCGCCTGGTTGGAGCAGATGTTGCTGGTGGCGCGGGCGCGCTTGATGTGCTGCTCGCGGGTGCTCAGGGTCAGCACGTAGCCGCGCGCCCCGTCCAGATCCACCGTCTCGCCGGCGATGCGGCCGGCCGACTTGCGCACGTCCTTCTCGCGCATGGTGAAGAAGCCCAGGTAGGGCCCGCCGAAGCTGAGCGGGATGCCCAGGCTCTGCCCCTCGCCCATGACGATGTCCGCGCCGTACTGGCCGGGCGGGGTGAACAGCCCCAGGCTGATGGGGTCGGTGGCCACCGCCAGCAGCGCGCCGCAGGCATGCACCGCGTCGGCCAGGTCCTGCATCTCCTGCGGGCTGTGCACGTTACCCAGGAAGTCGGGGTTCTGCACCACCACGCAGGCCGTGTTCTGCTCGCACATGTCCAGCAGCGCGTGGAAGTCTGGATCGCCGGCCTGGTCGCCCACGATCTCCAGCCCCATGCCCTGCGTATACGTCCGCACCACCTCGCGGTACTGCGGGTGCAGCGTCGGCGACAGGATGACCCGCTTGCGCTTGCCCTTGACGGTGTTCAGCGCCATGATCACGGCCTCGGCCGTGGCGGTCGCGCCGTCGTAGTGGCTGGCGTTGGACGCGTCCATGCCGGTCAGCGCGGCGATCATGCTCTGGTACTCGAAGATGGCCTGCAGCGTGCCCTGGCTGACCTCGGGCTGGTAGGGGGTGTAGGCCGTGTAGAACTCGGAGCGGCCGGCCAGGAAGTCCACCACGCTGGGGATGAAGTGGCGGTAGGCGCCTGCGCCCAGGAAGCTGGTCAGCTCGTCCAGGTTCTCGTTCTCGTTGGCCAGGCCGGCCAGCTCCCGCACTACGTCCAGCTCACTCAGCGCCTCGGGCAGATCCAGCTCGGGGTAGCGGTAGCCCTCGGGCACGTCGCGGAACAGGTCCTCGACGCGCGCGACGCCCACCGCGGCCAGCATCTCGGCCCGCTCGGCGTCAGTGTTGGCGATAAAGGGCATTAGTGACCTCCTGCCTCCTCGGCCTTGACGAATTCCTCGTAGGCCGCGGCGTCCATCAGCGCGTCCAGCTCGCCGGCGTCAGCCGGCTTGATCTTGACGATCCACGCGCTGTAGGGCTCGCTGTTGAGCAGCTCCGGCGCGTCCTCCAGCGCCTCGTTGACCGCGACGATCTCGCCGCTGACCGGTGCGAAGACCTCCTCGGCCGCCTTGACCGACTCGACGGTGGTGTAGACCTCGCCCTGGGTCACCGCGGTGC
>CAZVGR010000175.1:0-6712 GCA_964626845.1 uncultured Anaerolinea sp. | reverse complement strand
GCACCAGGTCACAGAGCAGGATCTGCAGCCGGGCGGGCGCTTCGAGGCGCTGGGCTATGAATGCGGCTTTGGCTGGCCCTGGACGCTGGATGAAGCGCTGCGACGCGACGAGCCGGATGTTGCATGATGACTGCCTCGTTCCCTTCCCCCACAGACGACCCCCGCGCTGTTCGGCCTGGTCGTCTGCTAATCGCCTTCGTCGTCGTCTGGACGGCGAATGTTCTCACCCTGGCTGGCCTGGCGCTGGCCCTGCTTTTTGGAGGTATCCCCCGATGAACACTGACACCATCCTGCGGAATGATTGCGCGCCCCTGGTTGCGCTACTGGATCGCATGTCGCCGGCGACGGTGCGGCCTGCTGGCTTGCCTGAGCGCCTCGACGATGCGCAGCCAGGCGACGTGCTGGTTTTGATCGACGCCGGCCCTACGCCGGCCCTGCGCCGCCTGGCAACGGTGGAAGCCATCGACGGCGGGGCCATCCTGGTGGAAGGTGAGCGCTACCACGCCGGGCACGGTTTCGCCCTGGCTGGCATCGAAGCTGGCAACCTGGCGCGCTTTGTCCAGCCTGCTGACGACTGGAGTTGGCCAGGACTACTGGCGTTCTTGGGTTTGGAACTCTAAACGCAAGCGGTCACGCCGGGCTGCGCGGTCTACGTGGCTGCGCAGCCCGGCATCGGTCGGACGTTGGCGCCTGCGCTGGTGATCGCACCAGGTCAGGCGGGAGCGCCCGAACGGGCAACGGCACATTTCCAACCCCATACCCCGCGCGGCCGGCTGTGGAAGTCAGACGGTGAAACCGACGATGGTTGAGGCGGTGCGGGCGTTTTTCCTGTTGAGGGCTTGTCCTGGTCAAGCTATGGCTTGCGGGATATGGCCCATTTACGTTACAATAACGCAGCCGATTATTTAACAAAATCGGAGGTTCTTACTATGAGCACTGAATTGGTCTCCCTGTCGCCCTACCCACCCTTGGCCGCGGCGGGCCTGGCTGCCAACGGGCACGCGGCGCGGGCGGCCTTCAACGACTACCAGACCCGGAGAGCCGACAACACGCTGCGGCGCCAACGGGCTGACCTGGCGCTATTTGCTGACTTCCTGGCAGCGGCCGGGATCCCTGCGGCCCCCACGGCCGATGACCTGTACAGCACGCCAGACGCCTGGCGCGGCGTGACATGGGGTCTGGTCGAAGCCTGGCGCAATTGGTCATTGCAGCAGGGCTATTCGGTCGGTTCGGTCAACGTCCGGCTATCGACGGTCAAGACCTACGCCAAGCTGGCAGCCAAGGCGGGCGCGCTGGCGCCGTCTGACCTGGCAATGGTTCGGGCGGTGGATGGTTTCAGCCAGCATGAGGGGCGGCGCCTGGATGAACGGCGCGCCGTGACCAGGATCGGCGACAAGAAGGCTTCGGCGGTCCCTGTGACGCCGGCGCAGGTGAAACGGCTGAAGCGGCAACCCAGCACGCCCCAAGGGCGGCGGGATCGGGTGATTGTCACCCTGCTGGCAGATCATGGCCTGCGGGTTGGCGAGCTGGCGCTGCTGGACGTGACGGCCGTCGACCTGGCTGCGGGTGAACTGGTCTTCTTCCGGCCCAAGGTGGGACTGACCCAGCGGCACAAGCTGAGCGTGGATGCATTGGCAGCGCTGCGCGCGTACATCGAAGCGGGCGACGCGCCCGCGATGGGCCGGCTGCTGCGAGCCTCCACCGGGGCGCAGCGATTGACCGGCGCCGGAATGTCAGAGCGGTCGATTACTGAGCGGGTCCGCTATCTGGGCAGCCTGGCCGGCATCGATGGTCTGAGCGCCCATGACCTGCGCCATTTCTGGGCAACCACGGCGGCGCGCAACGGGACGCCGGTTGACCGGCTGCAAGACGCGGGCGGCTGGGCAAGTCCAGCGATGCCGCTGCGCTACGTGGAACGGGCGGCGGTGGCTAATGAGGGCGTGCTGCTGGAGTAGAGACGATGGCACAGACAAAACCCAGCCTGAACGAGATTCTAATCGCTGCGCAACGCCGGATGGCGGCAAAGGCAGATCGGATTGCGAGGCCGGCCTTCGAGGCTTATCTCCGGGCAGATGAGGAGGTGATCGCGGCCCTGTTGGCAGAGGACAGCAGCGCAGCTCCAAGCCCTGCGCTGGCGCCAGAACAGAGGCGCAGGGCGCGCGGCACATCAGCCGAAACGGACCGAAACGCCACCGAGGCGCGCCGGCTATTTGATGGGGGATTGACGCAGGCACAAATCGCTGAACGAATGTCGGTCAGTCTTTCAACGGTTAAGCGCTGGCTGCGCAGGGCCAGAGAGTTGTAGAAGATCGGGAGGGGGTCAGAAAAAGAGGGGTCACAAACGGGCAAACTGACCCCTTTGTGGGTCTGTTCGGTGATACCAAGGCCATGCTACCATGACGGCATGGCTTTTTTGATTTGCGGACCAACGAGGAGACAGAACCATGCCACGCGTTATGCTAACTCTGTCGGAGGCTGAGCGCCAGGCGCTGGTCGCGCTGGCGCAGGCGGAACTCAGAGACCCGCGCGCCCAAGGTGCGATTCTGTTGCGCCAGGGCCTGAGCGCGGCGGGATTTTTGCAGCAACCTGCTGCTATCAAGGCCGGCGCGCAGCCGGCGCAACTTCTACTGCGCGAGGTGAATCACGGATGAACACTCTACAAACGGCGAACCGCCATGCTGGCGTGCATGGCGGTTCGCAAATATCGGCGGTCGGGAAAGGCGACGTTGTAACCACGATATTATCCCATCGGGCCGCGGCTGTCAAGTCAGCGGGCCGCGACGTTCTGAACGCGCAGGCGCTGGCCGCGACGGAAAAGGCCGAAGCGACGGCCGCTTGGCATCGCGAACGGGCCGCGCGTTACCTGGCATGGACTGACACTCCCTGGGCGGCCGCGCAATTCCGGGGACACATCGAAGCGGCAGAGTTTCAAGACGCCATCGCAGCGCGGCATCGGCAGATCGCCGCGGCGCTGGAGGGGGTGACGCGATGACTACGGAACTCCTAGAGGCGATCCTCTCGAAGCTGGACCGGGCTGACGCATCCGACAAGCGGTGGCCAGACCGGAGGGGCGAATACTGGTCACTGTGTCCCTTCCACGATGACACGAACACCGGCAACTTCTCAGTGAGCGCGAAGGGCTACAAGTGCTTTGCCTGCGACGAGTCGGGCGGCCTGCGCGCGCTGGCCGAAAAGCTGGGCATCGTCCAGGCGGAAACGGCCGTTACGCCCATGACAGCAGACCTGCCCACCTACGCCAGCGCGAAGCGCCTCCCTGCTGACTACCTGGCCTCACTCGGACTGCAGACGGTCTACACGGGCGGTCAGCCGTGCATCCGCATCCCCTACTACGACGCGGACGGCACAGAGACCGGGGCGCGAATGCGGGTCAGCATGACCAGTAAGAACCGCTTCAAGTGGCGCAAGGGGTCTAAGTTGGCGCCCTACGGCCTGTGGCTGCTGGCCGGCTGGCAAGATCGCGGCTTTGTGGTCCTGGTCGAAGGGGAGAGCGATGCACAGACCCTGTGGCATTACGACATCCCCGCGCTGGGCATCCCCGGCGCCGGCACGTGGCGCGCAGAGTGGGCGGAACACGTGGAGGGGTTGACGGTCTTTGTCTGGCAGGAGCCGGACGCGGCCGGCGGCGGCTTCGCTGAGCGAGTAGGCGAGTCGCTGTCTGACTGCCTGGTGATCACTGCACCGGCCGGCAGGAAAGACGCCTCCGAGTGTCACATTTTGGGCGACGATGTACCGGCCGTCATGGATGCCCTGCGCAGATCGGCGCTGCCCTATCGCCAGATTCGAGCTGAGCGGTTGAGCGAAGAGGCAGCGAACGCGCGCCAGGCGGCGGGCGGCCTGCTGGCCTCGGAGAACATTCTCGGAGATCTGGCGCGACTGTGCGATGCAATGGGCCTGGTCGGAGAGCACAAGACGGCACAACTGCTCTATCTGGCCATCACAAGCCGGCTGCTGGACAAGCCGGTCAACGTGGCTGTGAAGGGACCCAGCAGCGGCGGCAAGTCCTACACGGTCGAAACTGTGGTCAAGACGTTTCCCCCTGCGGCGGTCTATGCACTGTCTAGCATGTCGGAGCGGGCGCTGGCCTACAGTGAAGAGCCGTTACAGCATCGATGTTTGGTGCTGTACGAAGCGGCCGGCATGGCCTCGGACTTCGGTTCCTACCTGGTGCGAACGCTGCTCTCTGAGGGCTGTATCCGCTATGAGACGGTAGAGAAGACGGCCGACGGGCTGAAACCCAAGCTGATTGAGCGTGAGGGACCAACGGGGCTGATTGTGACCACGACTTGGGCCAGTCTTCACCCTGAGAACGAAACCCGGCTGCTGAGCGTGACGGTTCGCGATGATCGGGACCAGACGCGCGGGGTTCTTCACTCCCTGGCAGATCGGGCCAACGGACGGGGGCCGGCAACGGTCAACCTGGACCCGTGGCACGCCCTGCAGACGTGGCTGCAACTGGCCGGCGGCCGGTCGGTGACAATCCCCTTTGCCCACGCCCTGGCGACGGGGGCAGATGCGCGGGCGGTGCGACTGCGGCGCGACTTTGGGCAGGTTCTGAGCCTGATTGCTTCTCACGCCATCTTGCACCAGGCGCAACGCCAGCGCGACGGTTACGGCCGTATCGTGGCAACCCTGGCCGACTATGCGGCGGTCTATGACCTGGTGATCGATGCGGTAAGCGAAGGAGTCCAAGCGACGGTCAACAACACAGTGAGGCAGACAATCGAGGCGGTCAAGGCACTGTTGGCTGAAGCAACGGACAAGGAGTCGGCCTCGGTCTCCCTGGTGCAACTGGCTGAGCGTCTGGACCTGGACAAGAGCGCGGCCAGCAGGCGGGCGCGTGTGGCTGAAGGTCTGGGCTATCTGGTCAACCTGGAAGATCGTAAGGGCAAGCCTTCGAGGCTGGTGTTGGGCGATGCGCTGCCAGACGAAAAGCCGGTGTTACCCTCCCCCGCAAGCCTGGCAGGGGGGGAGGGGGGTAGTATCCCCCCGAACAACACTGCAACAGTGCAACACTCCCCCGAAGGGGAGGGGGAGGGGGGTGATATCCCCCCGTGCAACACTGCAACAGTGCAACACTCCCCCGAAGGCCCCCCTACAGAGACGATTGACGGGGTTTTGGTGGACTATGACGCCTTCTCAGACCTGCTTTGGGAGGGTTTTAGCAAGCAAGAAGCTGTTTTGAGGGCTAGAATCGACGCTATCGAGGTGCAACGGTGACCGTTGCAGTGTTGCAGTGTGGATTGAGGGGTAACTACCCCCCTCCCCCCCCTGTGGCAAGAAACGAGGTTAAACATGGACATCAAGTCATTGCAGATCACGAGCGCCAATACCCTGCGGGTAACGGTGTGGACTACCGGTCTGATGGGCGGTGATACAGGTCACGGCGGAAGAACGGTCTTCCAGCTTACAGATGAGGGCGGAACAGATATCAGGTGCTACGTCCGGCAAGCTGGAGAGGTGACAGCATTTGAGGAGTTGGACTCAGTTGCCATCGTCTTCGGCGGTGACACAGAGCTGGAAACCTTCATCATGGCGTTGGAATATGCGGCTGCGCAACTGCGGGCAAGCGCTGGCCTTTCGGGCCCCATCGGCATACGTGAGGAGACCATTAGCTATGACCGTGACCCAGACGAGGAGTTGCGGTGGATTGGGAGTGACGGGCGATGAACGCCAGGAACGCCAGACGCCTGGCCCTGCTGGAGGGCCGGCTGGCAACGTCCAGCGGCGCCGAAGCGGCGGCGCCCTTGCGGGCCTGGCTGGAAACGCCAGAGAGCCGCCAAGCCCTCGAAGCTGCGGCGGCCGGCGAGGTCTACACGCTGCCTGACGATCTTCGGCGCGCTGGTCTGGCTATGCGGCGGGCAATGTCGAAGCGGCTGGCCAGCACGCCGGTGAACGAGCTCTCGCGCGCAGAACTGGCTGCGCTGGTTGCCTCGGGCGCGGCTGCGGCGCCTTGAGTTTGGAGATCGAAACACATGAAACAAACACGGACATACGACCTACCGAAACCGACTGTCGAGCGGATTGACAGCCTGGCGCGCCGGCTGGATGTTTACCAGAGTGATCTGGTCTCCACCCTGTTGAGCTTCAGTCTGGACGCGGTCGAGTCCGGCGCGCTACAGCTTGCAGTGCGGCCGCGCGGCTACGTGATCGATCGCGAGCGCACGCCGGCATGAACAGCAACGTAGATCGGCGAGCGATTGCCCATCACGAAGCTGGCCATTGCCTGCTTGCATGGTGCTACGCGCGGCCTGGCAGCGTTCGCGCGGTGCTCACCAGCGACGAAGCCTCCAGCGGCGGTTTCACCTTCCACGACCTGGCCGGCGCGGCGCCGTGGCAGCGGTATGCCGTGAACATTGCCGGCCCGCTGGCAGCCGCCGTCTTCGCAGCGCAGCGCGGTGTCAGCATCACCAGCGAGCCGCCAAGCGAAGACGCCGGCGCGGACCTGGAGGGTCTGCGGGAAGCCCTGGAAGACGCCGGCGCCGTAGGGCTGAACGATGATCGAGAGCCGGTCTACACCCCCGAATTGCTGGCCAGCATCGAAGCCGGCGCGCGGCGGCGCAGCATCGAAGCCAAGACACTGGCGCTGCTGCGGAGGCATTGGGCGGCGGTGGGAGACGTTGCTGAGGCACTGGAAGAGCACGGGCGCATCGGCCCCCGGCAACTGACCCAGATCATGCGCAGGCATGGCGTA
>CAZVGR010000174.1:0-7359 GCA_964626845.1 uncultured Anaerolinea sp. | reverse complement strand
ACCTTACTCGGATTCCGCCTCGCTCGCAATTTCAACCGAAATCCATACACTACCCTTCGGCCAGCGCATTGGAGAAACGAGCGAGATAGGGTATACTTGCACCGACAGGTTTCCAGCGTGCTCCAGCGAGGATGGCCATGACGCAAGAAAGCAAGTTCCTCCAAGCCCTAAAAGACGTGTTCGTGGGCGCGACCATCGAGGGCGCATCGGGCTACATCAACCTGATGCGCATCAAGGCGCGCTACTTCGAGCGCGGCGTCTTTCCGCAGTTGCTGCGCGACATCGACGCGGCTGTGGCGCCCTTTCCCGGCTTCCGCGAGGAGCTGTTCGACAAGCTATACGATTTCTTCCACCGCTACTTCAGCGAGTCGGGGTCGATCTACTTCCGCTACACCCCCCTGCACCAGCGGGTCTACGAGAAGGTCTACAGCGACGACAGGGACGTGGCGCTGTTCTACAAGACCCACATGCTCTACTACGTCAAGACCGACCGGCTGTTCCACAGCATGGACGTGGTGGTGGATGGGCTGCCCTTCCACTTCGACGTGGCGGGGCTGGAGCACAAGCGGGCCAACGAGAAGCGGGCGTTGGTTTTCGAGTTTCGCGAGCGCCGCGCGGACAACGTGCTGGCGATCGCGGTCAGCTACTCGGAGAGCGGCCGCAAGACCAAGACCGACGAGATGGCGCGGGCCGTGCAGCGCACCGGGGTGCGGGTGGACGAGGAGACGCTGGAGCGGGCCTTTCGTTTGTTCGAGCGGCAGAGCGAGGTGGACTTCTTCATCAACAAGGACGCGCGCGCCTTCCTGCGCCAGCAGTTCGACCTGTGGCTGTACCAGTACGTCTTCGAGCCAGAGCAGCGCAGCCAGACCCTGTGGAGCGAGCGGCGCATCCGCCAGGTGCAGGTGCTGAAGGACACGGCCTACAAGATCATCGACTTCATCGCCCAGTTCGAGGACGAGCTGGTGCGCATCTGGAACAAGCCCAAGTTCGTGCGCGGTAGCCACTACATCATCACCCTGGAGCGGGTGGCGGCCCAGGGCGAGGCCGGGCTGGCGTTGCTGGAGCGGTTTCTGGCCCATCCCGGCATGGCGGCCCAGGTGCAGGAATGGCGCGACCTGGGCATGCTCGACGCCGAGCAGACCCTGAGGGTTTCGGAAAACCCTCAGGGTCTCGCGCCGTTGGACGAGCGCGCCCAGTTCCTGCCGCTGGACACGCGCCACTTCACCGACCTGGAGGGCGAGTTGACGGCGCTGTTCGATCATCTGGACGATGCATTGGATGGTTGGTTGGTCAAGAGCGACAATTATCAGGCGCTTACCACGCTGGAACCAAAGTTTCGCAGCAGAGTGAAGTGCATCTACATTGATCCGCCGTACAATGCCGAGGGATCAGAAATCCTATACGTCAACGAATTTCGGAGTTCGACTTGGCTGACCATGATCGAAAACCGGTTGGCAAAGGTGCCTGGATTTCTCGTAGAGGAAGATCCGGCTCTTGCAATAGCGATCGATGATTTTGAGATGACCAAGCTTCGTGAGTTGCTCCGAGGCACACTTCCCTACGACATCAACACGATTGTAGTGAACCACCATCCGCAAGGATCGCCCAAGGCAAATGTGTCTCGAACCCATGAGTACTTGTTGCTTGGCACGATAGTGGGAAGCGATTTTGTGAAAGTACCGCGGCCTGAAGGAAGACCAGACGAGAGACCCTTCATGAGAACCGGAACAGGGGAAAACAACTTCCGTTTTGGGCGTCCAAACAGCTTCTATGCGTTGCTCATTGACCCAACAACCGCAACTATCAAAGGGGTTGAGGAATCTCCAAAATCGCAGCAGTATCCAACCTCGCCCACAGACAAAGGCTTTGTTCGCGTTTATCCCCTGGATGGGAGCGGGAACGAGCGCGTGTGGCGAAAGACCTATCTTTCTGCGCTTCGTGCTGTGGAAAAGGGAGATGTATTCTGTCGCGCCGGGAACAATGGTTTCAACATCTACGAAAAAGCAGTCATTGACCGAGTGAAACCCACGACCAATTGGTTTGATTCCAAGTACAATGCTGGGACACATGGAACCGCACTCTTGACATCCTTGTTTGGCCAAATGGGTACCTTCCTCTATCCAAAATCCATCCATTCGGTCTTGGACATTATCGATGCTGCGACATTTGATGACCAAGAGGCTCTGATACTCGACTTTTTTGCGGGTTCTGGCACGACGGCTCACGCCGTAGTGAACTTGAATCGAGTTGATAACGGGGAGCGCAGGTACATCCTCGTGGAAATGGCTGGCTACTTCGATACCGTCATCCTCCCCCGCATCAAAAAAATCGCCTTCTCCGACCAATGGCGCGACGGCCAGGCGCAGCCGGGCGGCCGGGGGATCAGCCACTTCGTCAAGTATTTCAGCCTGGAGCAATACGAGGACGTGCTGCGCCGCGCAGTCTACGCCGACGCCGAGCCGCTCTTCGTGCAGGCCGATCCGTACAGCCAGTACGTCTTCCTGCGCGATCTCAAGCTGCTGGACAACGCCGCGACGAGCGAGGCGGTGATGGCCCTGGACTTCGAGCAGGACGCGGTCCACGTCCACCTGGAGCGGCTCTACCCGGACGTGGACGTGGCCGAGACGCTCTCCTGCGTCACCGGCCAGCGCATCCGCCGCCTGGCCGGCGGCGAGGTCGAGTTCGAGAACGGCGAGCGCATGAGTTTGTCCGACCCGCCCTGGGAGGCGGTCAAGCCGCTGATCTGGTGGTAACGCCCCATCAGGTGCTGGGCCATCGATCCCGAAGGCATCATCCCGGCAAGCCCGCGGCGCGCTCCTCATGTGAACCCGCCGGGGGATGAAGTCCCCCGGCTGCCAAGCAGCGCCCCGTCAACGGGGCTTGATGATGCGCCGTCAAGCCGGATTGATCCGGCGCAGTTGTTTAGCCGGTGGGATTGATCCCCCGGCGGCCGTCGTTGGCGCACAAATCGCATACCAACCGCCATCCAGGGTTATTTGTCCGTGTTCGACAGGGCGTCCAGCGCCTGAATCACACCATGCGTACGCTCCAAGAGATCCTCAATCAACTGCCCTACGACGCCCTGCCGCCGGCCTGGACGACCTTCGACCTGGCCAGCTTCTCGAAGCACAAGCGGCTGTGGGAATATCAGCAGGACGCGCTGCACAACGCGCTCAAGGCGCTGTGGAAGTACTACGAGGACTTCGGCGACTATCACCCCGGTGAGCGGGACGACGCCAACGCAGCGCGCAAGGGGCAGATGTTCCAGTGGTACCGCCACAACGGCCTGCCCACCGCCCTGGACATCCCCCTGGGCCGCAAGCGCGCCGTGCGCGCCCTGCTGCTGGAGCACTACCACCCCCTGGGCGACAAGATCCCCTTCGAGTATTTCGTCAACCGCCTGGGCTTCTGGATGGCCACCGGCAGCGGCAAGACCCTGGTCATCGTCAAGCTGATCGAGCTGCTGTGGCGGCTGGCGCGGCTGGAGGAGATCCCCGGCCACGACATCCTGGTGCTGACCCACCGCGACGACCTGCTGGGCCAACTGCGCAGCCACGTGGAGGAGTTCAACGCCGCGCGCCACGGCCTGCACATCCGCCTGGAGGAGCTGCGCAACTACCCGCAGGTCAAGCGATCGGGCGGCTCCCTCTTCCGCCACAGCGAAGTGACCGTCTTCACCTATCGCTCCGACAACCTGAGCGACGTGCAGAAGGAGAAGATCGTCCACTACCGCAACTACGACAACGACGGCCGCTGGTTCGTGCTGCTGGACGAGGCGCACAAGGGGGACAAAGAGGAGTCCAAGCGCCAGCACATCTACTCGATCCTGGCCCGCAACGGCTTCCTGTTCAACTTCTCGGCCACCTTCACCGACGAGCGCGACCAGGCGACCACAGCCTACGACTTCAACCTGGCGCGCTTCATCGACGCCGGCTACGGCAAGCACATCAGCATCCTGACCCAGGAGAACCGCGCCTTCCGCCCCGACGAGGACTACACCGACGAGGAGAAGCAGAAGGTGGTGCTCAAGGCGCTGCTGCTGCTGACCTACGCGCAGCGCTCCTACCAGCGCCTCCCCGGTGGCTGGTATCACCGGCCCTTGCTGCTGACCCTGGTCAACTCGGTCAACGTCAAGGACTCCGACCTCAAGCTGTTCTTCCGCCAGTTGGCGCGCATCGGCAAGGGGCAGATTGGCCCGGACGTGTGGTGGCAGGTCAAGGAAGAGCTGCGCCTGGAGCTGGCCAGCCGGCCGGAGCTGCTCTTCGAGCGTGAGCGTTTCCTGCTGGACGAGGACCTGTTCCAGTCGTTGCAGATCGGCGACGTGCTGGCCTGCGTGTTCAACGTCGATGCTGGCGCAACCGCGGCCGCAGCCGGCGGCGGCGAGATCGAGGCGCTGGTGCGGCCCTCCAACCGGCAGGAGATCGCCCTCAGTTTGAAAGCCGCTGGCCAGCCCTTCGCCCTGATCAAGATCGGCGACATCTCCGGCTGGCTGAAGGAGGAATTGTCCGGCTACACGGTGGTGGAGGGCTACGGCGACGACAGCTTCTTCCAGCGCCTCAACGCCGACGACTCGTCCATCAACATCCTGCTGGGCTCGCGCAGCTTCTACGAGGGCTGGGACTCCAACCGGCCCAACGTGGTGACCTTTATCAACATCGGCGTGGGCGTGGACGCGCGCAAGTTCATCCTGCAATCGGTGGGCCGCGGCGTGCGCGTCGAGCCGTTGCCCGGCCAGCGCCGCCGGCTGCTTGCCCTGTACAACGCCAACCAGGTCGGCGAGGCGCAGTACGCGGCCGTCCACGACCGGGCGTTGCCGCTGGAGACGGTCTTCATCCTGGGCACCAACCGCCAGGCGCTGCACACCGTCATGGAGCAGATGGACCAGCAGGGGGGCAAGGACGCCGCCGAGACGCTGGCGCTGGCGGTCAACGCGGCCGCGCAGGGCCGCACCCTGCTGATCCCCACCTACCGCTACGCCGACCACCGGCTGGTGGAGGAGCGCAGCCCGCGCAAGTTCGAGATCACCGCCGAGGAGCTCGACCGCCTGCAGCGCTACGCTGCGCACCTGGCCGACCCGCGCCTGTTTGTGACTGGGTACCGGGCCACGCCGGCCGAGACCATGATCTTGCAGCGCTGCCTGGCCGAGCCAGTGCGCTATTTCCGAACGGACACCACCCGCCGCTACGGCAGCATGGACGTGTTATTACCCCGCCTGCTGCGCTACTTCCACATCACCCCGCGCGAGGTCGATGGCCTCAAGCCTCTGGCGGACGAGATCCGTCACTTCCAGCACATCACCGTGCTGCTCAAGCCCATGGCCGAGGCGCTGCGCCACGAGATCGCCAACGTCTCGCTGTTCCCCCAGCGCCAGCAGCGGGAGCAACGTCTGCGCGAGCAGTTCGCGGCCCAGCAGCTCAGCTTCGACGACCTGATGGCCGAGACCGCCGCGCTGAACCAGATCCGGGCCAGCGCAGCCGTCAACGCTCTGGAAGTGCGCTACGTGGCCAACCACTACTACGTGCCGGTGATCCTGGCCAACGACCAGAAGATCGACTACATCCAGCACGTCATCCGCACCAAGAGCGAAGTAGACTTCGTGCGTCAGTTGGAGGCCTACGCCCAGAGCGCCGGCAACGCGCTGGACAGCTTCGACTGGTGGCTGTTCAGCAAGCTGGACGAGACGCTGGACGACGTACATCTGCCCTACTACGACCCCGAAGCCAACCGCATGCGCCAGTTCAAGCCCGACTTCGTCTTCTGGCTGCAGCGCGGGAGGGACTACCACGTGGTCTTCGTCGATCCCAAGGGGACCAAGATCAGCGACTACCAGCGCAAGGTGGACGACTACCGGCGCCTGTTCGAGGAGTCGTCAGGCCAGCGCAAGATCTTCGAGCACGACGGCCTGCGCGTCCAGGTCTCGCTGGCGCTGTACACCGAGGACAGGGGCCTGGTCGGGCAAGGCTATGCGGACTATTGGGCTGATGATCCGGGCATGGTGTTCGACCGGTTGGGTTGACATCTTGCCCAAGATTAGGCGACAGGACAGACCCACCATGCGTTTCTTCAACACCGCCGGACCGACCAACTGCCAGAAACACTACTGCGTGCCGCCGCTGACGCGCTTCGACCTGGACGACATCCTGGGGATGATCGACCGCGAGCGCTACTTTGTGCTCCACGCGCCGCGCCAGGTGGGCAAGACGACCTACCTGCTGGCGTTGATGGACTATCTCAACCAGGCTGGCCGCTACAAAGCGCTCTATGTCAACGTCGAGCCGGCCCAGGCGGCCCGCGAAAACGTGCGCGGTGCGATCCAGGCCATTCTGGCGGGCCTGTCTTCTATGGCCCGGGATTATCTCGGCGATATGTACCCCGCACAAATCTGGAGCGGTATCCTGGCCGAACAGGGCGAATACGCGGCGCTGGCCGAGGTCTTGACGCGCTGGGCCGAGCACAGCCTTTTACCCATCGTGCTGATGATCGACGAGATCGACGCCTTGATCGGCGATTCGCTGATCGCGGTGCTGCGCCAGTTGCGGGCCGGCTACCCCAAGCGGCCGGCCCACTTCCCGCAGAGCATCATCCTCTGCGGCGTGCGCGACGTGCGCGATTACCGCATCCACTCCAGCCGCGACCAGGCCATCATCACCGGCGGCAGCGCCTTCAACGTCAAGGCCGAGTCGCTGCGCATGAGCGACTTCGACCAGGCCGAGGTGGAACTGCTCTGGCGCCAGCACAGCGACGAAACCGGCCAGCCCATCGATGACGACGCGCTGGCCCTGGTTTGGGATCTGACGCGCGGCCAACCGTGGCTGGTCAACGCGCTGGGATGGGAGGCCTGCTTCAAGCTGCCGGCCGCCAAAGATCGCAGCGCGCCGATCACCGCCGAGATGGTGCAGGAGGCCAAGGAACAGATCATCCTGCGCCGCGAGACGCACCTGGACCAACTGGTGGACAAGCTGCAAGAGCCGCGCGTGCGCAGCGTCATCGAGCCGATGCTGGCAGGGCAGGTCCAGCCCGGATTGTTGCCTGAGAACGATGTCCAGTATGTGATCGACCTGGGCCTGGTGACCAAGAACGGCCAGCTGTGCATCGCCAATCCCATCTACCAGGAGGTCATCCCCAGGGCGTTGACATTCACGACGCAACTGACCCTGAACCAGGAGCCCGCCTGGTACACCCGACGCGATGGCAGCTTGGATATGCCGAAGCTGCTGGCGGCCTTCCAGCAGTTCTTCCGCGAGCACTCAGAAAGCTGGCTGGAACGCTTCCAGTATCGCGAGGCCGGCCCGCAGTTGCTGATGCAGGCCTTCTTGCAGCGCATCGTCAACCCTGTCCTGAGCGAAGTCGAAGGAGGCG
>CAZVGR010000173.1:0-7620 GCA_964626845.1 uncultured Anaerolinea sp. | reverse complement strand
GCTCGGCCATCGTGCGCTTTTTACCTCCTGGTCTGCTGCCATTGTACATCCTCTCGCCCTATTTGGCAACCGGCTTGGCTTCGCGCCTTCGACGGCCAACTGGACAGCGGGCTGCCCAGGACTGATTGTGGATGCCCATGTTGCGCCTCCAGTCTCCTGCCCCGGATAAACAACGCCGCTTCTCATTCGAGAAACGGCGTTTCAGTCTATAGATCGAGCACGAATGGGCTGGTGTTGCGCCTACGGCGCCCGGCTGAGTTGCCAGGCCCCGGCCAGCAACACCACCACCAGCACGGCCAGGCCGATCTGCAAGGCCAGCAACACGGCCGGCGGCAGGCCCAGGAAGCCGGGAGCGGCCGCAGTGGCCTCGGTGGGCGCTTTGGCGATAATCGCCGTCGGGTCGCCCTGGTCCGGCGTCAGGCCGCCCAGCTCCGGCTGAACCTGTGCAGTCTGCTGCCCAGGGATCAGCTCAGTGCGCACGCCCACGTCGCCCACCACCAGCACCAGCAACATCACGGCTGCCATCATCGCTGCGCCGCGCAGAGTGGCCGGCTGCAGCCAGCCCAGCCAGCCGCGCTGGCGCTGCCGCGTCCGGCCCAGCATGGCCTCGTTGAGGGTGAAGGGCCGCGGGGCGGGCACGCGCGGCGCTTCGGCCAGCAGCGCCTTGGTGTAGCGCAGCGCGGCCAGCGAGCTAGTCAGCGTGGCATCGCCGGCAAGGACAAGCTCGATGCGCTGCTGGTCCTGGGGCGTCACCTGGCCGTCCAGGTAGGCCGATAGCAGTTCGTCGTCGATGGCGTCGTTGGGTGGATGGATGATCATGGGACGTGAAAACCAGACCCTTAGGGTTTCTATGTGCTATGGAGCGCGTCTCTTGAACGACTAACGTGCGCTGGCGTAACTTTGTCTCAAGCGGCGAGAAACCCTAAGGGTCTCGTCGAGGTCATTCGTCGGCCTCTAGACGGTAGCGTTTGGGCAAAAGTTCCTGTTGCTCCAGCAGGAAATCGCGTAGTTTGGCCCGCGCCCGGCTCAGGCGTGACTTGACCGTGCCCAGCGAGGTGTCCATCACCGCCGCAATCTCCTCGTAGCTCAAGCCCTCCACGTCGGACAGGGTCAGCACCATGCGCTGCTCGGCCGGCAACTGCTCGATGCCGCGCTGAATGACGTAGCTCAGCTCCTGGCGCAGCGCGTAGTCCCCCGGCTGCTCGGCATGGTCCACCAGCTTGCCCGCGTGCTCCGGGTCCACCGCCAGGTCCTCCAGCGAGCTGGCCGGCCGGCGCTGCACGTGGCGCAGTTGATCGTAGCAAACGTTGGTGACGATGCGCAGCAGCCAGGCCTTGAACGACCCGCCCCGATATTGCCTGAGGTTGCGGTAAGCCTTGATGAAGGCTTCCTGCGCGGCATCCTCCGCGCCCTCGGCGTTGCCCAGGATGCGGTAGGCCAGGTTATAGGTCATGCCCTGGTATTGCAGCACCAGGCGGTTGAACGACGCCAGATCGCCTTGGCAGGCGGCGTCGATCAGAGCTTGTTCATCCATAAGAATCATCGGCGCCGGGCACTGGGGCTTCCTTGGGCAGAAAGGGTGTCTGTGCTTTAGTGCCCGGCACCGCCATAAGCCACAAAAGGGCGCAAAACGCGAATTTGGCGAAACGGTGATGTTCGGCTATACTGCTGCCATTGGTCACTGCCGAAGTGGCGGAACAGGCAGACGCGACGGTCTCAAACACCGTTGAGCATAGCGCTCATGTGGGTTCGATTCCCACCTTCGGCACTCGATCGGACGACTTGCCAGCCACAAACGCTGGCATTATACGCCCAGTCAAGGATTTAGCTAAGTTTGAAGGACGCGAAAAGGGAATTGGCCGCCCTGCGGACCGATTCCCTTCTCTATGTTAGAGCCAAAGGCGTTGCCCCCTGTGGGCGTGAAAGTCTGACGACCGAACGGCTAACAAAACTCTATGGTAAAATCCCCTATGCAGCGCAACGCACCTGCATCATTGGTGATCGCTGGCGTTGCCGTGTTTGTTCTCCTGGCAGTTACAGCTCTGCTGAGTGGCTGCGGATCCAGGTCAAACCCCCCGATACAACCGCAGACTGTTGAACAGCGCAACGCCGCTATCCTGGCTATCGCGCAGCAGTTCGGCGCAACCGAAGACCTGGAAGCTGCCCGAGTCGCTCTGGCGCCGCTGGACCTGTCCGATCCGGGGCAAGCTGTTTTAGCGCTGGCCGAAGCCCATATCGCTGAGGGTCAGAATACCCGCGCCGCCGTCGAGTTGGTTGCCCTGGCCAAGGCGTTGGGGCCCGTCAGCCGCATGGCCGAGGAGTTTTTGGCGCGCGAGGGGGCCAACTCTGGCGTGCCTGCGGCTGTGGCTATGGCTCCGACGGCAACGCCGCTGCCAACCCCCACCGCCACGCCTGTTCCACCCACTGACACCCCCACCGCCGAGCCAACCGCTACGCCGACGGATACCCCGGCGCCTACGGCTACGCCCACCGAGACGCCGTTGGCCCAGCCGCAAGCCGTGGCCAGCTCGGCCATCAACGTGCGCAGCGGCCCGGGCACGGCCTTCGCCGTGGTGGGCCAGTTGCAGCCGGGCCGGCCGGTGGACATCCTCGGCCGCAACGCCGACCGCTCCTGGTGGCAGGTGCTGCTGGGCAACGGCAACGAGGGCTGGGTAGCCGCGTCGGTGGTGGACGTGACCGGGCCGGTGGAGAGCGTCGCCTTGGCGGCCAACATTCCGGCCACGCCTACGCCTGCCCCGCAGCCCACAGCCGCGCCGGTGGCTGTTCAACCCACCCAGCCGCCCGCGCCGCCGCAGCCCAGCGGCGGCTATGCGCTGGTCGGTTTCCGCCTGCGTCCCATTGGCGCTGATGCCCAACGTTGCGACGGAGGCGACCACAACATCTTCGTCTTGGTAGTTGATGCCGGCGGCGCGCCGATCGACGGCGTGCGCGTGCAGGAGGTCTTCACCGGTGAAATCAAGGTCACCGGCGCCCAAGGCAAGGGGCCTGGCCGAGCCGAGTGGGATATCTACCGCGGCGGCGGCGGGGTGGTTCAGGTGGTTGATGAAAACAACAACCCCATCAGTGCGCAGACGCCCGGCATGAGCGCTGACTGGCCGCCTATCGATTTGATGTACGACGCTGGCTACTGCAACTGCAAGCCCCACCCTGACAAGGAAAGCTGCCGCGCAGACCTGGAGAGCAAGAACTACTTCTTTGCCGTCGGCCACTACGTCTACGAAGTCACCTTCCAGCGTCGGTAAAAACCCATGCAAAACAAACCACAAAGGAGATGCCTGTGACATCTCAAGCTAACAACCGAGCGCCGCTCTTCGAGGGGCTCGGGCCGTCCCATCAAGCGCTGCTGGAAGAGCGCCTGCAGCCGGTGCAGTTCGCGCCGGACGAGGCGCTGTTCAAGGCAGGGCAGCCGGCGGCCCGCATGTTCCTGATCGAAAGCGGCCGGGTGCGCCTCGTCACCGAGCGCGGCCAGGTGCTGGCCACCCTCGGACCCGGCAGCACCCTGGGCGATCAGGACCTTTTGTCCGGCAGTCCCCACGCTACCAGCGCCGAGGCCGTTGGCCCGGTCAGCGCGCAAGCCCTGGCCGCAAGCGACCTGGAGCGGCTGGTGCAGCGTGATCCCAACCTGGGTATCGCGCTGAGTCGGGCCACATCTGCGCCGGTCGCTGCCCTTAACAACTACGTGCTCAGCCGCCTGCAGGCAGTGCCGGGCTGGCGTCGCGCCAGCCGCTCTGCCTTGCTGGCCGTGGCCGAGCAACTTACCGTCAGCGACGCTTCAGCCGGCCAGCGCTTCTACAGCGCTGGCGACTCGCCGGCTGCGCTGTATATCGTCGAGCGCGGCCAGGTGCGCCTGGCCGACCCCACCGGCTCCGAGGGCGACATTACCCTGGGCGCTGGCGCGGTCTTCGGCGACCTGGAACTGCTGACAGGCAAGGTGTACACGCGCAGCGCCGAGGTGGTGAGCGACACCACAGCCTGGGCGCTCAGCGCAGTTGCCTTTGGCGAGGTCACCCGGCGCTATCCTGAGCTGAGCAGCGCGCTCAGCCGTGAAGTGCGCGCGCCGCTCAGCCTGGCCGATCAAAAACTGGCTGCGCAACGGCTGCGCCAACTGCCCACCTTTAGCCGCTGGCCCGACGATGCCCTGAGCGACGTAGCTGCCGCTATGCTCTTGCAGCACGTGCCTGCGCGCGACTGGGTCTACCGCAAGGGGGATCCCGGCGAAGGCATGTTCCTGCTGGAAAAAGGCCAGGTGGAGCTGCGCGGCGACGACGAGGTGCTGGCCCGGCTGACGGCTGGCAACGACTTTGGCGAGATGGCGCTGGTCACCGGCCGGCCCCGCTCATCGGACGCCGTGGCCACCAGCGACGCCAACCTGTGGGTGCTGTTCCGCAGCGACTTCGAGCGGGTGATGGCCCGCTATCCGGCCGTGCAGGCTGCTGTCAACGAGACAGTGGCCCAGAAGTTAGCATCGGCCGACGAGACCTTCTTCGACAAGCATCTGCGCCAGGTTTCCCTGCTGTCCGGTCTCTCCCGGCCGCAGTTGGAGGCGGTGCGCAAGCGCCTGGTGGCGGCCCGCTTCCGCGCGGGCGAGTTGGTTTTCCAGCAGGGCGACGAACCCGATGGACTTTACCTGATCGAACGCGGCCAGGTGCAGATCGAGCAGGCCAGCGCCAGGGGCTTCGCGCCGGTGGCTGCCATGAGCGACGGCGATGTCTTCGGCGAAGGCGCGCTGTTGCTGGAGGGCCAGCGCAGCTCCAACGCCCGCGCCCTGACTGATCTGGACGCCTGGATGCTGCGCCGCGAGGACTTCGAGGACCTGATGTTGCAGTATCCGGTCCTGGCGCTCAACCTGAGCCGGGTGCTGGAAGGGCGGCTGCGGGCGACCACTGCCCAGGCCCAGCAGGCGCCTTCCGCTCAGCGCTCAGCGGCGCCAGCAGCCGTGCCTGTGGCGGCGGCTGTTGCAGCGCCCAAACCTGCCTCGCGAACAGCAGCGCCGCAGCCAGCGATGGCGTCAGCGTCCTCGGCAGTGGCGGCTGCGCCAGCGCGGGGCGGCCTGCGCGGCGCGCTCAGCAACGCGGTGCAGTGGTTTGAGAGCGCTGGCACGGCAACCAAGGTGCTGGTGATCATCGTGGCTGCGCTGCTGATCTATCTGTGCGGCGTGGTTGTGCCGTACAACCTGTTGATCAAACCGGTAGCCGCTGCGGAGGCCGAGGCCAATCAGATGGCCCTGGCTGCGGCGATGCCAGCGCGCGGCGGCGTTGAGGTGGTGGAGCCAGAGGCGCTGGTCGCCAGCAGCGGCATCGCGCTGGCCATGGCTGACTCTGAGTTCGCGCCCACGCCGACCTACACGCCCTGGCCGACCGTCACGCCGATCCCGACCAACACGCCCACGGTGACGCCGACGCCGACCGACACACCTGTGCCGACCGACACGCCGACGCCTGAGCCGACCCCCACCTGGACGCCTGAGCCGACTAGCACCCCGGCGCCGGTGGTGCTGCGGGCCGCTGCGCCTGCGGTTGCTCAGGCCGAGCAGCCGGCTGCCAGAGCGGCTGCCGCTCCTGCGCCGTCGGTCGAGTGGCGGCTGGTCTCAGCCCGCCGGCTCAGCGCCTGTGAGAACCGCGGCAAGCACAACATCTTCGTCAAGGTGTTGGACGCTGCCGGCAATCCGATCGACGGTGTGATGGTGGTGCAGGCCAACAACGGCAACCCTGGCGATATCCTGGATCGTATGCCCAGCGGCACCAAGGGGGCAGGCCAGGCCGAATTCATCATGTGGAAGCTGGCGGAATACATGGTGTTCATCGCCAATCCTGATGGTTCCCCGGCCAGCACTGACTTTGCCCAGCCGATCCACTCCAACTTCGTCGACGAAGAAAACTGCTCGGACGGCGGCGGCGGCAACACGCTGTTCCACAACTCGTTCGAGGTCATCTTCCAGCGCACAAGCTGAGACGACGCAACTTTGCCAGAGATGTCATTTCCTCTGAGAAATGACATCTCTTTTCGTTACTACTCAGGCCCAGGTGCCGGGCACTTGCATTTGCGCCTGCTGACGAAGTCTGTGGAGCTGATTTCAGCCGTCCACGGGGTGCAAGTGCCCGGCACCTGAGTAGTAACCTCTTTTCTTTGACTGCCAACGGCTGGATCCCTCCCCAATGCCTACTCTGCGTTCCTTTCGCTGGCCGGCGCTGCTGGCCCTGCTGTTGCTGACCGCCCTGTTGGTTGGCGCATGTCGCTCTGAGCGGCCTCAGGCTACGGCAGCGCCAGCCCAGGCAACTGAGCCCGCGACCACTCTCCCTGACCCGCAAGCCACGGCAGAGCCAACTGCCACACAGCCGATACCCCCGACGCTTGCCCCTCAGCCAACGCCCACCGTGGATATGGCGGCGCTGACAGAGGATGTAACCCTGCCGGCTGGCGTTTCGCCGTTCACCGGCTTGCAGGTGGATAATCCAGAGCTACTGGAGCGGATGCCGGCCGCCGTTAAGATCTCGAACTCGCCCATTGCCCGCCCTCAGTCCGGCCTGAGCAAAGCCGATGTGGTGCTGGAGCATCTGGCCGAAGGGGGCATCACCCGCTTCACCGCCATCTTTCACAGCCAGGACGCCGAGCGCATCGGTTCGGTGCGCAGCGCGCGGCTGATCGATTTGGAGATACCGGTGCTGTTCGACGCCTTCCTGGTCTACTCTGGCGCTCATGGCGAGGTCAATCGCCAGATCGAGGCGTCTGACTTCGGCCAGCGCACCCTCTCCGACGACCGCAACGATCCCGGCTTCTATCGCCTGGAGATTGCGGGCCGCGCCTACGAGCACACGCTGTTCACCGACAGCGAGCTGCTGCAAGATGTGGCTGCGGACAGGGGCTGGACGACCCCGCCGCGCTACCGCGGTTGGCAGTGGAGCGAGCGGCCGCCCCGCCTGGCTCAGCGGGCCCGCAACATAGCGATTCCTTACAGCTCAGAGTACTCTGACGTGGCCTACCAGTACGATCCTGCCTTGGGCGCATATCTGCGCAGCACGCTGGGCGAGCCGCACGTGGACGATCTGACCGGCCAACAACTGGCCGCTGATAACGTGGTGGTTCTCTACGTCAACCATGTGCCGACGCTGATCGTGGAGGATTTACTCGGCTCCAGGTCGGTACAGATTCAACTGTGGGGCCAGGGACGCATGCAGCTTTTTCGCGATGGCACGGTGCAGGACGGGCAGTGGCTGCGGCCTGGGCGTGAGGATCCGCTGCTGTTTGTCGACGAAGCCATGCAGCCGCTGGCGCTGAAACCGGGCAATGTGTGGATTCAGATCGTCCCGCTGGATATGGACGTTGTCAGCACGCCGTAGCTGGATAGGGTTGCTGGCCACACAGGCCCGATTCCCAGCCCATGCCTTCTGCAAGCAACACGGTAACTGTACGAGGGCTTGCGGAATGTGACGCCAATGACGAGTAGCATGGGGATATCATGGATCAAGCGCTCATTCTTGCCCCCGACGACGCTGCTGCCAATGCCCGTTTCGAGTTGTTGAGTGACGTGCGGGATGTGTTCGCCGTCAACCGCGTAACCGCCCAGAACGGCAAGCAGCCCGCGCTGATCTTCCACGGCCG
>CAZVGR010000172.1:0-7893 GCA_964626845.1 uncultured Anaerolinea sp. | reverse complement strand
TTTTCTTGGGAGGCTTGCCGCGAATTAGGCAATTTGGCGAATTTTCTTGGGAGGCTTGCCGCGAATTAGGCGAATTTGGCGAGTTTTCTTGGGAGGCTTGCCGCGAATTTGGCGAATTGAGCGAATTTTCTGTCTGATTTCGCCTAACACCTGCACTGCGCGCAGGCGCAAGTGTTCGCGAAATTCGCGGCAGAAAGCCCGTCAGCGCGTCGCGCAGGCTTGTGCTGAGGCTCTGCGAAGTAGTGTCGGGGCGTTGGTGCAGCGCGCCGAGGTGACGTGCCCTGGCTGAAAGCTCAGGGTAGAGCTTGGATAGGTTGTCGACGCGGATGGCGATGTCGGTCATGAAATAGCGCCCAGGTGCTCAGTAGACCTCATCGTGGGAGCCAATGTCAACCAACACAATGGCGTCTTCGTCTTCTTGAGGATCCGAGGCAAAGAAGAAGATGATCCGGCAGTCATAATCCACCGAACATGCCCACAGTCCATCAAGACGCCCCTTGAGCTTGTGTGTTTTGAGCTTTGGCTGAAAGGGGTCGGCCACCAGGTCGTCGAGGGTGTCAAGTATCCGTTCTTGTGAATCTCGGTCGTTGCGAGTGCGCCCTTTGAAGGCACGACGAAAACTGCTGTCCCAGACCAACTTCCTCATGCTTGCAGCTCTCGGCGTAGATCGTCTACTGTCCCATAGCTGGCGCGACCTTCCCGGAAGGCTTGCAACGTTGCTTGTGCATTGTCAGCGATCTCGCGGCGCCGGCGATCGATAATTCTCTTGCGTACGATCTCGATGATAGCCTCTTGATCGTCAGGAGGTAACCGGTCAATCACATCCAGGGCTGCGTCAAACGGTGTCGTTGCTGTCATAGTCAACCGGTGTTCAAGTCTTTCCATGCTGTTGATCTCCTACTGCTTGCACAAGTGGTGCGGCGCATCCATTCAACGCCTTGCCACACGCGCACATCCACATTGTATCACAACCAGCGTTTCTTCTGAAACGCCGCGTCCCCCACCGCCAGCATCCTTCGCCTTGCTCACGCACCTGCGGCGCAGACGGCTGCGTCTAGGGAGGACAGGCTCTCGTCCACCAGCAGGATCTCCGGCTCCAGGCGCCGCCCTGAGCCTGTCGAAGGGTGGGCGGCGACGGCGAAGGCCAGGCGTGCCGCTGCACGCTATGCGGCGCCTTGACCGGGGTGTCCAGGAAGCGCTCGATCCTTCGACCAGGCTCAGGGCGGGCCTCGAAGGAGACGTCGCGCAGGGCCCACAGGTCGTCGGAGGCTTGCCGCGAATTAGGCGAATTGAGCGAATTTTCTTGGGAGGCTTGCCGCGAATTAGGCGAATTTGGCGAATTTTCTTGAGAGGCTTGCCGCGAATTAGGCGAATTTGGCGAATTTTCTTGGGAGGCTTGCCGCGAATTAGGCGAATTGAGCGAATTTTCTGTCTGAATTCGCCTAACACCTGCACTGCGCGCAGGCGCAAGTGTTCGCGAAATTCGCGGCATGAAACCCGTCAGCGCGTCGCGCAGGCTTGCACTGAGCACCGTCGAAGTGGTGTCGGGGCGTTGGTGGAGGGCGCCGAGATGACGTGCCCTGGCCGCAGGCTCAGGGTAGAGCTTGCTGAGGTTGTCGACGCGGATGGCGATGTCGGTCATGGGTGTTCAGTCCAGCAGGGCTGAAGTCGCCAAAAAGCTGGCGGCGCTGGCGACGCGGATGGCGCTGCCGGTCATGGGGTGTTCAGCGGATTAGCAGCTTACGTATGCGGACAGCGCTATCGTCCACAGTAATGGCGCATCCCCCGGATAGATGCTGCTCGAGTTGGGGCAAGACCCGGCGCAACCGCTGCGTGACAACATGGGGATCGGTGTTGCTCAATCGCAGCGTGACGAGACTCGGTCGGGCATGTCCACCCAAGGCCAGCAATGTTGAAAAGTCGAGATCTTGTGTGATGATCACCAGTTCTCGTTGGCGCGCCAGATCCAGGATAACCGAGTCGGCTGTCGTCGCCGGCAGCACACTGGACACGCGCACGATGTCATACCCGTCAGCCTGCAACGCCGCGACGGTGAGCGGCGAGAGATTCATGTCGGCAAGATATCTCAGTCCCACTATCTTTGCTCGCTCAAGCAGGAACCAGTTGATGTTGGTCAGCCACCACCCACGCAGCGTAGCGCATGGCTTGCTGCACGTCCTCGATCTCCAATTCAGGATAGGCGTTAAGCACTTCCTGCATAGACGCTCCGCCCGCCAGCATCTTGAGGATCACACTCACCGTGATACGCATGCTTCGAATGGTGGGTTGGCCTAGACAGATGGCTGGATTGATGGTAATGCGATCTAGTCTCTCCATAGTGTTCGTCTCCTCAATGACGCAATCGATCAAGCTTGATTATACCCTGAAGAGAAGGTTTGGCAAGCATAGATTCTTACCACCTCGCCGCGCTTGACCCTTCGATTGTACTTTGCGTAGCACCCCGGAGGGGCAGGGCAGGCCTCGAAAGGAGACGTCCTTGAGCGCCCACAGGTCGTCGGGGGAACCGGAGGCTTGCCACGAAATTAGACGAATTTAGCGAATTCACCTGAGAGGCTTGCCACGAATTAGACGAATTTAGCGAATTCACCTGAGAGGCTTGCCGCGAATTAGGCGAATTGAGCGAATTTTCTGTCTGAATTCGCCTAACACCTGCACTGCGCGCAGGCGCAAGTGTTCGCGAAATTCGCGGCATGAAACCCGTCAGCGCGTCGCGCAGGCTTGCACTGAGCACCGTCGAAGTGGTGTCGGGACGTTGGTAGTCGCTCAACCCCTTCGATGGCATTTTGGAACATCGATGAAGTGATAGTGGTCTGCATGATTACTACTCCATAGGCTCGTCGATGGTATCACGCACGTCGCCAGGTGCGCACGCCACAGTATATAACAACCAGTGCTTCTTCTGAAACACCGCATCTCCCACCGCCAGCAGGGAGCCGGCCCGGCCGCTGGTGGGACTTGTCCGTTGCTGGCAGGCCAAGCGCCGCCGGGCCGGCGCCATAACGCCAGCAGCGGTCAGTGGGCTATGAAGAGGCCGTTGGGAGCAGCGGCTACAACGCAACGGCTTCATTGGATCGATCGGCCTGCCCTCACCCTGCTGCCAGCCATCCCTTGGCCGCGCCGGGCAGCGTGGCCAGCGGCGCTTTCTCAATCGTGCAGTCGGGCAGCGACTCTAAAAAGAGCTGGCCGTAGCGCTTGGTGATCACCCGGTTGTCCAGGATCACGCAGACGCCGCGGTCCTGGCGGCTGCGGATCAGCCGGCCAAAGCCCTGGCGGAAACGCAGGATCGCATCGGGCACCGAGTACTGGTAGAAGGCGTCGTCGAAGGTCTCGGCGCGCGCGGCCACCACCGGGTCGTTGGGCACGGCAAAGGGCAGACGCACCAGCACCAGCCCGCTCAGCGCCGCGCCCACCACGTCCACCCCCTCCCAGAAGCTGCGCGTGCCCAGCAGCAGCGAGCGCGGCGTGGTGCGGAAATTCTCCAGCAACTGCCGGCGGCTGCCGCCGCTGCCCTGCTGAAACACGGTGATGCCGGCCGCGGCCAGCCCTGGCCCGATGGCCTCGGCCGTGTTGCGCAGTTGCTGGTAGGCCGTGAACAGCGCCAGCGTGCGGCCATCCAGCGCGCGCGCCAGCAGGCCGATAGCCTGCTCCACCTGGCGCTGAAAGGCCGGGCTGTTGGGCTCCGGCATATCGGTGGGCACGAAGACCAGAGTCGAGCTGCGGTAGTCGAAGGGGCTGCCCACCGTGCCGGTGCGAGCCTCGCGCGCGTGCAGCCGCTCCTGGATGTAGCTGTAGCTGCCGGCCGTGCGCAGCGTGGCCGAGGTCAGCACCACCGTGTCCTTCTCCATGAACAGGTGCTGCTCCACCAGCGGCCCCACGTGCAGCGGCGCGGCGTGCAGCGACAGCGTGCGCTCGGCGCCATTGACCTCGGCCCAGTAGATGTCGTTCTCCTCCGGCTGGCTGATGGCCGCGTGCAGCTTGGCGTAGGCCTGGCTAAACTGGCCGGCCAGGCTGGTTGTGTCGGCCGTCACGTCGTCCAGACCCGGCGTGCCGCTCTCATTCAGCTCGTTCAGCCCCTGGCCCAACGTCTCCAACGCCTGGCTCAGCTCGTACAGCGGGCCGGACACGGTGTCCCAGGCGATCTCCACCTGGGTATAGCCGGGCTGGCTGCGCACCTTGCGCTCCAGCCGCACCCGCAGGCCATAGGGGCCCACCGCAGCCTGGTCGGCGGCCAGAAACTCGGCCAGCACGTTGAAGAACTGGCGCAGCAGATCTCGTACCTGCTCGGTGGCGCGCTGGGCCAGGAAGATCTGCCGGTCCAGCGTCTGTTTGAGCGTGGGCGGCAGCCCGGCCTTCTCGGCGCGGCGCCGCACGTCGTAGAGCAGACCGCTGTGGCCCTCGCCGCCCTCGGGGTAGACATCGGCCAGCATGCGCTCCAGCAGAGGCTGCGATGCGTTGAAGCTGAGCTGCTGGGTGGTGGCGTCCTCCAGGTGGTGGGCCTCGTCGATGACGAGATGGCGGTATTCGGGCAGCACCCGATTGCCCGCGGCCACATCGGAGAGCAGCAGCGCATGGTTGGCGATCAACAGGTGGGCGCTGTCGGCCTGGCGGCGGTTGCGATAGAAGAAGCAGCGGCCCTCCTGGCTGGTCTCGCAGCGCTCGGTGCTGCACGAGCCGCTCTCGGTGGCCAGCCGCGCCCAGATGGCCTCCTCGCGGCCGCCCCAGAGGAAGATCTCGGCCCGATCGCCGGTCGTCGTGTGGGCCAGCCAGACCAGCACGCGGGCCAGCACCCGCAGCTCGTCGTCGCTCAGGTCGGCCCGGCTGCGCATGGCATCCAGCCGCCGCGGGCAGAGGTAGTTGCTGCGCCCCTTGACCAGCGCCGTGCGCAGCCCGCTGGCCTGGCGGGCGAACTGCTGGAACGGGCCGTCGCCGCTGTCTGACCGGTCGCGCAGCCCCTGGAAGACGTGCAGCAGGTCGGGCAGGTCCTTGGTAAAGAGCTGGTCTTGCAGGTTGATGGTGTTGGTGCTGACCACCACCCGGCTGCGGTTCTGGATCGACCAGGCGATGGCCGGCAGCAGGTAGGCCAGGCTCTTGCCGGTGCCGGTGCCAGCCTCGATCAGCAGGTGGTCGCCGTCGTTGAAGGCGTCCCCCACCGCGCGCAGCATCTCCACCTGCGGCTCGCGGTGCTCGTAGCCGGGCAGCGCCTGGGCCAGCGGGCCATCCGGCTCCAGGAAGCCGGCCAGCAGGTCCACGTCGATGGGCGCTGGCTGCTCGGCCGGCGTCAACGCGGCGGCGAAGCGGGGTGGACGGCGATAATCGGGATGCAGCAGCGGCTCCAGCCCGCCCGACTCCAGCGCCTGGCGATCGCGGGCCTTGAGGAAGACGCTGCGGGTCGCCTCCTTCTCAGCGGCGGCAAAGAAGGGGCGCAGGCCCCACTGGGTCTGGCTGGCCAGGCGGTTGATCTCGATCAGCGTGGCCAGCGGCAGCCGCGCGGCCTGCTCGTGCAGCGCGGCCAGCAGCAGCGCCGTGGCTCGGGCGTCGTCCAGCGCGCGGTGCGCGTTGGGCTGGGCCGCGCCGAACTCAGCCGCCAGCGCGCCCAGGCTGTAGCTGGGCCGGCCCGGCAGCACGATGCTGGCGATCTCGAAGGTGTCGACGACGGGGTTGCTGAAATTCAGCCCGGCCGCGCGCACGAAGCCCAGATCGAAGCTGGCGTTGTGGGCCACGATGGTATGGCTGCCGATGAAGCGCCGCAGCGGGTCGAGCACATCGCGAATGGTCGGCTGGCCGATGAGGTCGCGGTCGGCGATGCCGGTCAGTTGGGTGATGGCAAAAGCCAGCTTGCGGCCGGGGTTGACCAGCGTCGACCACTGGTCGATGATCTCGCCGTCGCGCAGCCTGGCGCAGCCGATCTCGATGATGGCGTCGGTCTTCGGATCCAGCCCGGTGGTCTCCAGGTCGAGGGCCACGTAGGTTTCAGACATAGCCGGTCATTCCCCCAGAATGTGGGTGCGCAGCTTGGGGCCTTCCAGCCGCAGGTCCAGGCGGTTGAGCACGTTGCGGCCGAGGAGTATCTGTGTGCTGGCGCGATCCCCGGCCACATCGATCCCCGGAAAAACAAGCTCTCCAATGCGCAGATCGACCTCATACAAGCCGACTGGCTGCCGCTGCGACCACTGGGTCTTTAGCATTGCCCGCTTCAGATACGGGGCGTTGAATTCGTGCAGGACAGACTGTGGAACGATCGTAAAGTCGGCGCCCGTGTCTACTATCGCGGAGAAAGGGCCCTGCCAGTCATTGCTGTCTGGTACGGAGAGCCAGATCTCGACAACCGGCATCGGTGGTAAGTACTTGGGATCGTATGCCTGGATCATGCTACATCGATCTCGATCTGAGGACTGCGCGCCCAGATAGTCTGAACAGGATCGTCCTCGACCAGCGTGAAGAAGACCGGTGTTTGGTCATGCTGTTTACGGACTCTCCTACGCAACGCCAACCGATCAGCATCGTGGTCTATCACCTGCCCATTCAACATGGCGATATAACGCCCACGATACTGCGGCAGCAGCTCGCGGTGACGCCGCTCGTAGACGCGCTGCTCCCGTTCGATCTGCTCCGCTTGTTTGTTCCAGTCACTCTTGGTTTCATCGCCATTGCCGGCAGGCGCAGGGTATTTGGTCGCCAAGAACTGGGCAAAGTCCAGCACCTCAGCCGCGCGCGGCGCCGGCAGTTGGCGCACCGTCTGCAGCAATTCCTGTTCGATGTCGAAGATACTCACCGTCATGGTTGCGCTCCTGAGCCAGCCTGGCCCGCAAATCGGTCATGCTATCACCACGACATTATACCCCAGCAGTGCGGCATGGCCAAGCGCTTGGGCTTGTACTGCTGGCTTGACTTTTGACACGTTGCTCGTTACGGGATAAACTACGGTTCACAATAGATCAGTGCAAGGGGAGCCGGGAAGCGCCTGGCTGAGAGGGTGGCCGATCTGCCACCGACCCTACGAACCTGACCTGGGTAATGCCGGCGTAGGGATGCCTTCCAGCGCAATCACGAGGCCGTCTGCCATTACCGGGCAGGCGGCTTTTTGGTTCGTGTTCGCCAGGTGCCGGGCACTTGCGACCTGCAGGCGGAAATCCAAGTGCCCGGCACCTTGTTAGCCAATGCGCGCATTCATCGTTGCCAGCAGTCCCAGCGCTCTGCCGCCGGCCGGGCTTCGCCCCGAACCCGGCGATCTGGTGCTGGCCGCCGACGGCGGGGCCAACCTGTGCCTGGCCTGGGGCTGGCCGGTGGATGCGGTGGTTGGCGACATGGACTCGGTGGATCCGCCGGTCCGCCGCCAGCTCGAAGCCCAGGGCGTGCCCTTCATTGTGTCGCCGGTGGAGAAGGACGAGACCGACCTGGAGCTGGCGCTGCGATTTGCGCTGGCGAAGGGCGCCACGGAACTGGTCATCGCCGGCGCGTTGGGCGCACGGATCGACCACACCCTGGGCAACCTGGCCCTGCTGGCGCTGCACGCGCTGGCCAGCGTCGCTGCCCGCATCGTCGACGGCGACCAGACCATCTGGCTGGCGCGCGACCGCTTGATCGTGCCCGGCCAGCCAGGAGATACCCTGTCGCTGGTGCCTTTCGGCGGCGATGCCCACGGCGTCACGGTCAGCGGCGTGCGCTGGCCGCTGCACCAGGCCGACCTGCCCCTGGGGCCGTCGCTGAGCATCAGCAATCGCATGGTCGAGCATCAGGCCGAGATCTCCGTGCAACGTGGCATGTTGCTGGTCGTCCACATCAACGCATGATCCTCACGCAAAGACGCCAAGCACGCCAAGAGAATCTGCCTTCCTTTGCGGCCTTTGCGCTTTTGCGTGCCCCAAAACCGTG
>CAZVGR010000171.1:0-7955 GCA_964626845.1 uncultured Anaerolinea sp. | reverse complement strand
TGGCATCTTGCATTCCGACGGCTGGGCAGGATGTAGCGCAAGGTGGCATCTTGCGCTACAACGGATGCGCAGGATGTAGTGCAAGACGGTATCTTCGGGTCTTGAGCTGACGACTCGTGACAGTTACGCATCGAGAGACCCGAAGGGTTTGCCCCCAACGTGAAATTCGCCCTTGTATCAACCAAGGGTTGCGTGCGCGCGCCAAAAATGGTAGAATGGCGCTGTAGTCAACACGAGATCGGATAAGTCTGGGCCGCTATGAGGTGAGAAATGGCAGTGGCATTCGCACCACCGAAGGAAAAGTTGATCACGGGTGACGAACTGCTCAGGATGGGCGACATTGGGCCTTGCGAGCTGATCGATGGAAGGATCATTCATATGACGCCAACCGGCGAAGAACATGGCATGATTGAGTCGAATCTTGTTCACGACCTGCGCGCGTTCGCAAGACAGCACAAACGCGGCCGTGTGTCCAGTGGCGAAGTCGGGATCTATATCCGGCGCAAGCCAGACCGTATCCGAGCAGCCGATGTAGCATTCGTTTCTGCCGGGCGTCTCACTGGGCTATCTAAAGGCTTCCTTGATGTCGCTCCTGAGCTGGTGGTCGAAATCATGTCCCCCGACGATCGCTGGCAGGCTATGCGCGAGAAGCTGGCCGACTACTTCTCCATCGGGGTGGAGCGGGTCTGGGTCGTGGAGCCGCAGAGCCGCAAGGTCCTGGTCTACAGCTCAACTACCCAGGTGGCGGAGCTGGACGAGGATGACACGTTGCGCGGCGAGGGCGCGCTGGAGGGCTTTGCCATGCCGGTGGCCGATTTGTTTGTCGGCTGATCTCACGCCGGTGAATGGAATTCACCGGCTGACAACACGAAGCCGCCGCAGCGGCTGGGGAAAGGTTCCCAGCGCCTGAGGGCGCTTCGTACTTATCAGCCAGGGATTTCCAATCCCTGGCTCTGGGTCATTGCACAAACACCCGATAGCTCCAGGGGGCCATCTCCAACACCATCTCTGCGTTCAATTGCATCTGCTCCTCGCTAAAATAGTCCGTGTAGCTACCGTGGTACAGGCTTTCCTCCAAGCTGACAGTCACAGGCTGGGCGGAGAAGTTGAAGACCGCGACGACTTTGTCCCGCTGGTTGCTGCGCACGAAGCTGAAGACCTGGCCCTGCGCGCTGTTGGGCACGTGGACCATGCGCGCGCCCCAGGCCGCGTTCCACAGCGCCGTGTTGGCCTTTTTCAGCGCCAGCAGCCGCCGGTACAGCTCGCCCTGCGGATGCTCGCGCCACTCGATGGGGTCTTTCTCGAAGAAGGCCAGCCGGCGGTCGTTGCCGGCCTCCTGGCCGTTGTAGATCAGCGGCATCCCCTCGCCCACCACCGACAGCACGATGGCCGCATCCAGCGCGTCGCCGAACTTCTCGAACTCGGTGCCCTCCCAGGCGTTGTGGTCGTGGTTGCTGACGAACAGCATGCGCATGATGTCGCGCGGATAGGCCTTCTCGTTCCAGGAATAGTAGACGTGCAGGGCGAAGACGTCGACGTGGCCGTTGGCCAGGCGGTGCATGGCCTCGTTCCAGCTCCAGCCATAGGTCATGTCGAAGGCCGCCACATGCAGGTCGCGGCTTTCCCACTCGGCCAGCATGAAGACCGGCTTGATAGCCTCCAGCGCCGCGCGCGCCGTGTTCCAGAAGTCGGTGGGCACGAAGCCGGCCACGTCACAGCGGAAGCCGTCCACGTCCACCTCGCGCACCCACCAGCACAGCGCCTCGGTCATGTACCGGCGCACCGCGGGCAGGTCGTAGTCCAGATCGATGATGTCGGGCCAGTCCCACCAGGGCGTGGGCCGGAAGTCCCCCTTCCAGTCGCGCGCGTACCACTCAGGGTGCTGCTCGACCAGGACGTTGTCCCAGGCCGTGTGGTTGGCCACCCAGTCCAGGATGACGTGCATCCCCTGGCTGTGCGCGGCCTGCACGAAATGCTTCAGGTCGTCCAGTGTGCCGAACTCCGGGTTGACGCCGTAGTAATCCTTGACCGCGTAGGGGCTGCCCAGGCTGCCCTTGCGGTTCTGCTGGCCGATGGGGTGCACCGGCATCAGCCAGAGGATGTCCACGCCCAGCGCTTTGAGCCGCGGCAGGTGCGCCTCAGCCGCGCGAAAGGTGCCCTCCGCCGTGAACTGGCGGGTGTTGATCTGGTAGATGGCCGCGTTCCTACTCCACTCAGGGTGCTTGATGCGTATTTCAGGGGCCGGTTGGTAGCGGCTGAGATTAGTCATTACCGCACACTCCTATTCGTTGTTCTCCATTTGGTGTGATACTCCCTCCGGCCACGCCGCGCCCAGCCACGCCTCGTACAGCGCGCGCTGCTCCGCCGTGGCGTCCGGCCGGGGCTTGATCTCCACTTGGTTGTACGGCCGCTGGCCCAGCGCCAGCGTCACCTCGCGCAGCTCGTCGCGGCGGAAGGTGGTCAGCGTCACGCGGTCGCCCGGCTGGCGGTCGGCCAGGCGTTCGTCCAGCGCAGCCTCGTTGACCCGGTAGCCGTCCAGGGCCACGATCTCATCGCCCACGCTCAGGTCGGCGTGGTAGGCCGGGCCGTCGGCGAAGACCGCTTCGACCAGCGCGCGGCCCTCCTTTTGCCTGACCCGCACGCCCAGCCCGGCCCGGCGCTCGCCCTCCTCTCCCTTCCAGCCGTAGCTCAGGCTCAGCCCAGCCCGGGCCAGATAGTCCTCGAAGGGCAGCTCGGCCACGCCGCGCACGTAGTCGTCGAAGAACTGCTGCAAGCTGCCGCCGGCCACCTGCTCGCAGATCCCCTGGAACTGGTCCTCGGGAATGCCCTCCCCATGCAGCGTGAAGTCGCGGTAGGTCGTGACCAGCACATCGTCCAGGGAGCGCCGGTTGAGTAAGGACGTACCGAAACCAGGGTTCTCGGTGCGGCTGCGGATCTCAAGATCGAGCAGCAGCGCAATCAGGCTGCCCTTGAGGTAGTAGGAGACCGAGGTGTTGGGCGTGTTCTCGTCGGGGCGGTAGAGCTTGATCCAGGCGTCGAAGCTGGCGGCCTCGGCGCTTTGCAGGTGGCGGCCCGGCGTCTGCGCCAGCTTGAGCATCTGCTCGCCGTAGCTTTCCAGCGTGCGCTCCGGTGTGATCAAGCCTGCGCGGCGCAGCAACAGCGGCGTGTAGTAGGTGGTGAAGCCCTCCATCACCCACAGCAGGCGGGTGTAGGTCTCCCAGCGGTACTCGAAGTCGCGAAAGCTGGCCGGCACGATGCGCTTGACGTTCCAGACGTGGAAGAACTCGTGGGCCAGCAGGCCGATTACCTTTTCGTAGTCAGCTGGTTTGCGGAAGTTCCAGCGCGGCACGGCGTTGCTGCTGGAGTTGCGGTGCTCCAGCCCGCCGCTGCCGCTGTCGGTCAGGTGCAGGATAAAGAGGTAGTAGTCGTAGGGCAGTCCGCCGAAGAGGTCGCGTTCAGCCTGCACAATGGCCTGTGTGTCCTGCCGCAGCCGTTCCGGGTCCTCGTTGCCGCGGCCCCACAGCGCGATCTGGTGCTTGATGCCGTCCACCTCGAAGGAGAGCAGGCGGTGGTTGCCGCACTCCACCGGGCAGTCGATCAGGTGGTCGTAGTCGTCGGCCCGGAAGTGGTGGCGCGGCAGCGCATCGTGTTCAGGCTCGTGGCTGCCGTTGCCGGCGCCGTTGCCGCCGCCCAGGGTGACAGGCAGGCGCGGTAGGCCGGTCGCCACTTTCCAGTCGGCGTAGGGCACGGCCACGGTGAGGGTCACGGGATGCCCGCGCTGGCCGTCCAGGTAGAGGAACAGGTTGGCGCCGTTGAAGTAGCCGTGGCTGGTGTCCAGGTGGCTGGTGCGCACGGAGAGCTCGTAGGCGTAGACCTTGTAGCGCAGCACAATGGCCCTCGTGCCCGCCGGTGCGGCAACTCGCCAGGTGTTTTTGGCGTGCTTGTGCCAGGACAGCGGCTGCTGGCTGGCTGCGTCCAGGGCCTGGAACTCCTGCACGTGGCGGGCGAACTCGCGGATCAAATACGATCCCGGCGTCCACGAGGGCATGACGAAGTCGTAGACAGCCTGCTCGAAGCCGCTGACGGCCACCTCGACGTGGTAAAGGTGGGTCTGCGGCTGGGGCATGGAGACGGTGTAGTGGATGGAGGGCATGGTAATGGTCAATTGTTAATGGTCAATTGTCAATTGTCAATTGTCAATTGTCAATGGCCCCACCTGTTTGCTGCGTTGGCAAGTGACCATTGGACAGTGACAATTGACAATTAATCAGGGCGAAAGGATGAGAATGATGAGCAGGCCGGCCAGGCCGACGGCGATAAATTCCAGCGCCACGCGGCGGGTGATGCGGTCGAGGAGCGTCTGCGCGGTCAGGCCGACCAGCAGATAGAACAACAACAGCAGCAGCAAGCTGGCGCTGAGCGGGCTGAGCGCGGTCAGCAACAGCGCAAAGGCCACCTGCGCCACCACGGCGCCGACGATGAAAGCGTAGAGGGCGACCAAAGGCGCGCGGGCCTGGGTGCCGCGCAGCAACTCCAGCGCCAGCAGCATGGCCACGCTGCCCAGCACCACAGCCCGACCAGCCGCCGGCCACGTGCTGGGGATGACCAGGAACAGCACCAACGCCACAGCGTAGCAGACCAGGTTCAGCACAGCGCGCGCGCGGCGGTAGCCGCCGGCCTGAGAGTCCAGGCTAAAGTAAAGAGCCACCAGCACGGCGCTCAGCAAGGCGGCCATTCCCAGGAGCAGCGCGGCCCAATACAGCACCGACGGCGCACGCGGCAGCAGAATGGCCGCGATCAAAGCCACCGCAATCGGCAAGGCCCAGAAGCGGACGGGCAGGCGCAGGCGACCCTGGCGGCTGAGAGGATGAGCCTGGATCACGGCCTGCGCGCCGGAGCCGGCCAGCAGGGCCAGCAGCACCGGCAGCAGGCTGGCGGCAGCGATAGGCAGGGTCAATGTGCGCTCGCCCAGGGCCAGACTGGCCCCGCGGCCTGGCAGGCTGACCAGCGCACTAACTGCCAGGGTGATGGCCACGCCCCACACGGCGATGCTGATGCGGTCTCGGTAGTCGGAGTTCATGGGGTGATTCTAGAGCCAAGCGGCGTTGCTGTCAAAGACGGGTGCAGCCGCGCCACGATCTGGCTCACGCAAAGGCGCAAAGACCGCAAAGATAGATTTCGTAGCAATCAGAATCGGCCGCTATAGTCGGGCGAGGCGTCCTCAAGGTCATGGTGGGTCATGCACTGCCGACGCAGATGTGGGAAGCCTGAAGGGCGGGGCAGCGCTGGTTTGGCCCAGCCGCCGCTCCAGCGCCCAGGCCAGCACCGTCTGGTCGCGCCAGGGGTGTTCGACCGCGCCGAAGCACATGGACTGCTCGTGGCCCTTGCCGCAGGCGATGACCACGTCGCCCGGCCGGGCCAGCTCGACCGCGGCGACGATGGCGGCCGCGCGGTCGGGGATGCGCAGGAAGTCGCGGCCCTCGACTCCGCCGGCCCGCCGTGCGCCCTCGGCCATCTGCTCCAGGATCAGGTCCAGCGATTCGGTCCGTGGATCTTCCGCGGTCAGAATGGTCAGGTCGGCCAGGCGCAGCGATGTTTCGGCCATCAGGCTGCGCTTCTGCACGTCGCGCAGGCCGGCGCTGCCGAAGACGGCGATCACCCGGCCGCGGGTCATGGGGCGCACCGCCTCCAGCGCGCGCTGCAAGGAGATGGGCGTGTGGGCGAAGTCGACGATGGCGACGAAATCCTGGCCGCGCTCGATGCGCTCCATGCGGCCGTCTACGCCCGGCATGGTGGCAATGGCCGCGGCCAGCCCCTGGAGCGGCAGGCCCAGCGCCAGCCCTGCGGCCAGCGCGGCCAGCGCGTTGTAGACGTTGAAGCGCCCCGGCAGCGGCAGCTCGACCTCGGCCCGGCCGGCCGGCGTGTGGGCAGTGAAAGTCGTGCGCGCCGCTTCGTAGACAATGTCCGTGGCCCGCACGTCCGCCGCCTCATCATCGAGCCCGTAGCAAATGGTCCAATCCGTCGGAATGGCCCGAAGATGCGGATACGAGGCGTCGTCCGCGTTCAACACCGCCACCTTGGGCTGCACATCCTTGGGTCCCGTAGGCCCGGCTATCAGCCGGACGCTCCCGCCCCATCCCGCAACCTGCTTGGCCGTCGACTCGCCCAGCGCGCGAAACAGCAGCGCCTTGGCCTGGAGATAGGCCTCCCACGTGCCGTGGTAGTCCAGGTGCTCGTGGGTGACGTTGGTCATCACCGCGACGTCGAAGTCGACCGCGGCCACGCGGCCCTGGTGCAGGCCGTGGGACGTGGCCTCCAGCACGGCCGCCTGGCAGCCGGCGGCGCGCATCTGCGCCAGGTAGCGCTGCACGTCGGGCGCGTCGGGCGTGGTGACGTGCAGCCCCGTGTCCAGCTCGTCCCGGCCGATGCGCGCGCCCACGGTGCTAATCATGCCGGGTTTCAGCCCAGCCGCGCCCAGCAGGTGATAGATCAGGTTGCTGGTGGTCGTCTTGCCGTCGGTGCCGGTGACGCCGACGACGCGCATCTGGCGGCTGGGATAGCCGTAGAAGGCCGCGGCCAGCACAGCCAGCGCGGCCCGGCTGTCGGCCACCTGCACGTAGGGCACGCCGCTCGTAGTGACGACTTCAGTCGTCTCCGCCGTCAACGCATCCATCCCCACCACGGCCGCCGCGCCGCGCCGGACCGCGTCCGCGATGAAGCGATGGCCGTCGGTTGCGCCGCCCTGCACGGCCACGAACAGCGCGCCCGGCCACACCTGGCGCGAGTCGGCCGTCACCTGGGTGATCTCGACGGCAGGCAGGGGACCGTTGGCGGCGCAGTCTGGCAGCGCCTGAAGCAAGGTTGCGAGGAGAGGTGCCATGGTTGGAGGCCATTATACGGCGGCGGGGAGGGTTTGTCCAAGTCATTGCGGACTTACGCGGCGTTGGCCAGCCTACCAGCTTCTCTGATGACCGCCTAAGACTACAACCGCTTTCGTTGTGTACAGCAGCAGTCGGGCTGTGGTGAAGTTCCTCGTCAAGGCGTTGCCTTCCTTGTGCAATGTGGAACAGTCTGATCAGTCGCTGTGCAGCGATCAACCCTGATGGATTCCGCTTCGACTGCGTCGTGGCGGCCCCAGTGGGTACTGAACTATACCCCCTTCTGCCAGGAGCAGGGCGCCAGCGGCCGGGTGGCCGGCCATGCCAGCCGGTACCCTAAGCCACCCCGCCAGCCAATCACACTTGGCGCAGCTACTATCATGCCGCCGGCCGGCGCGTGGCGACACCTGCCCGTGCGGTGCAAATGCACGGGTGCGCGTGCAGGACGGCTCGACCGGCGCAAACCAGGTCCACTATCGTGAGATAACAGCCGGACAGCAACAAGCGACTGGTGCCAACGCGTGATAGCGTCCGTCCCAGCCGCCTGTTTGACGGTGGCAGCCAGTTGAGTGTGCCGCGGCCGGCTGCCGCTACTGCATCACATAACGGGCGAACCAGCGCTGCAAGTCGGCCGGTTCGGTGAAGTCCAGCAGGTCATCGGCCAGCCGGTCCAGCATAGCGACGGAGAGCGAGCGGATGCGCTGCTTATCCTCTTTGGACAACGCGCCCAGTCGCCGCGTCAACAGCCGCTGCACTGTGACGGCCCGGCCGGAAAGCTCGCCTTGCTGCACGCCCTGTTGCATGCCCTGTTGCATGCCTTGTTGCATGCCTTCCAGCAGGCCCGCCTGCCGCCCGCGCTCCATGGCGCGGCGTTCCATTGAACTCAGGTACTCCATCTTGCGCTCCTCTTGATAGGCATCCACTCGCCGGTCGTACTCCAACTCCAGTTCTTCGGGCAACAACATCATCCAGTCGATGAAACGGTACAGACCGACGATCTGCTGGCGGGTGTAGCCTCGCTCGAACAAGTGGCGGGTGAGACCGAATTTCCACTCCAGCCGGGCGTGCGGGTCAGCA
>CAZVGR010000170.1:0-7958 GCA_964626845.1 uncultured Anaerolinea sp. | reverse complement strand
ACTCCACACTGAAGTGTGGAGCTTGCCCGGCGAAGCCCCACCTTTCAAGGTGGGGCCCTGCCAGACCCACAACGCCGCGGCCACGTTCGTGGGTATGCGGGCACTCCACACTGAACTGTGGAGCTTGCCCGACCGGCGAAGCCCCACCTTTCCAAGGTGGGGCCCTGCCCACACAACAAATACAACCCACCATGTTTAGCACACCTACCCTGCGCGACATCCCCTTCCGCGTCTACTACAGCCCGGCCGACGACCCGCTGCACAGCTTCTACCTGCCGGCGCTGGCAGCCAGCGTGCAGTACGACCGCAGCGCGGGCTACTTCCGCTCGTCGGCGCTGGCGGCGGCTGCGGCCGGCGTGGCGCGGCTGATCGCCAACGGCGGCCGCATGCGCCTGCTGGTGGGCGCAGAGCTGTCGCAGGACGACGTGGACGCCATCGCCCAGGGCTACGACCTACGCGCAGCGCTGGAGCCGGCCATGCTGTTGGCGCTGGACGAGCTACACGACGCCCTGCTGCGCCAGCGCGTTGAGGCGCTGGCGTGGCTGGTGGCCAACGATCGGCTCGACATCAAGGTGGTGCTGCCGCTGGATGTCTACGGCCGCCCCATCCCCGGCCCGGCCGCAAGGGACTACTACCACGTCAAGAAGGGCATCTTCACCGACGCCGACGGCAACCAGGTGGCTTTCACCGGCAGCGTCAACGAGTCGGCGCAGGCCTGGATGGGCAACTTCGAGGAGTTCCAGGTCTCGGTGTCGTGGGAGACCGAGCGCGAGCGGGAGGCGCTGCGCAACATCTACCGCTCTTTCGACCTGCTGTGGAGCGGCGACGACCCGCACTGGGTTGCTGTCGATCTGCCCGAGGCCGTGCGCCAGCGCTTGATCAGCTACGCGCCGGCCCAGCCGCCGGAGTTCGACCCGTTGGAGCGCCGGCCCAAGCCGCAAATCGCCGACGGCCAGGCGCGCGCCATCGCCATCCCGCCCGCCGAGCGCCTCATCTTCCAGTACCTGCGCGATGCGCCTTACCTGCCCGGCGCTACCGACCTGGGCGCAGCCACTGCGCCCATCAGCCCCTGGCCACACCAGCTCCAGGTCGCGCGCAGCGTGCTCAGCCGCTTCCCCGACCGGGTGATGCTGTGCGACGAGGTGGGGCTGGGCAAGACCATCGAGGCCGGCCTCCTCATCCGTCAGTTGCTGCTCTCCGGCCGGGTGCGCCGTTGTCTGATCCTAACGCCGGCCAGCGTGCTCAAGCAGTGGCAGGAGGAGCTGTACGAGAAGTTCAACCTGGAGATCCCACGCTACGACCGCGGCCTGCTGCTCGACGTGCGCAACCAGGCGCTAGGCGCGCCGTCTGCCAGCCCCTGGAACGACCACGACGTCCTGCTGGCCTCCAGCCACCTGGCGCGGCGGCGGGAGCGGGTGGCTGAGCTGCAAGGGGCCGAGCCGTGGGACTTGCTGGTGGTGGACGAGGCGCACCATGCCCGGCGGCGCGACTTCTTGCAGCCGCAGTACCGCCCCAACCGTCTGCTCACCCTGCTCAACACGCTGCGCGACCACGCCCGCTACCGGGCCTTGCTGCTCATGACCGCCACACCCATGCAGGTGCATCCAGTGGAGGTGTGGGACTTGCTGATGACCCTGGGGCTGAGCGGTCAGTGGGGCGCGGACGAGGCCAACTTCCTGCGCTTCTTCAGCCAACTGCGCCTGCCCTTCGACGAGGTGGACTGGGACTTCACTTTCGGGCTGGTGCAAGACAGCCTGGGATCAGGGGGCCAGCTCGATCCCTACTTCCGCCAGGCGCTGCAAGCCACCCTGGGGCCGGCGTTGGCGGCGGCAGTAGAGCAGTTGCCCAGCCAGCCAGGCGCGCGCGCCGGCACGCTGCGCTCGTTGCCGATCCAGGCCAGGCCACAGGTCTACGAGCTGGCCCGCCGTCACACGCCGCTGCGCCGCTACGTCTTCCGCAACACGCGCCCCCTGCTGCGCAGCTACCAGCAGCAGGGCATCCTCAAGGAGAAGATAGCGCGCCGTAAACCGCATATCTGCCGCATCGACTTCCGCCCCGACGAGGCCGCCCTCTACCAGCGCATCACTGAGTACATCACCCACTTCTACCAGAAGTACGAGCAGGAGCGCCGCGGGCTGGGCTTCATCATGACCGTCTATCGCCGCCGGCTGACCAGCAGCTTCTTCGCCGCCCGCCGCAGCCTGGAGCGCCGCCGGGACTGGCTGCAAGGCCGCCTCGACCCGGAGGATGCCCTGACCCTGGATGACCTGGCCGACGTGGAAGATGAGGACGGGGAGGAAGGGCTGGAGCAAGACGCGTTTGAGTATCTGACGCCGGCGCAGCGCGCAACCTTCGTGGCCGAGCTGGATTACCTGAACGACTTCATCGGCGAATTGCGCGGCTTGAGCCTGGCCGACTCCAAGCTGTCTTACCTGAAGGACGCCCTGGAGCGCCTGTTCCGCCAGCGATCGACGGTGCTCCTCTTCACCCAGTACACCGACACCATGGACTACCTGCGCGACCACTTGAAGGAAGTCTACGGGAGCCGTGTCGCCTGCTATTCGGGCCGAGGCGGCGAGGTGTGGAACGGCATCGACTGGGCGCCGGCCAGCAAAGAGCTGGTCAAGACCCGCTTCCGCAGCGGGGAGATCCAAATCCTGTTGGGCACCGAGTCGGCCAGCGAGGGTCTTAACCTGCAAAGCTGCGGCATCCTGATCAACTACGACATGCCCTGGAACCCCATGCGCGTCGAGCAGCGCATCGGCCGTATCGACCGCATTGGCCAGGAGTTCGACTGGGTGTGGATCTACAACTACTTCTACCGGGACACCATCGAGGATCGCATCTACCAGGCGCTGGAAGACCGCATTCAGTGGTTCGAGGACGTGGTGGGCGACTTACAGCCGATCCTGGCCGAGGTCGGCGAGGTGACCCGCAAGCTGGCCATGCTGCCGGCTGATCAGCAGGAGGCGGCGTTCCAGCAGGAGATCGCGCGCTTGCGGTCGCAGATCGATGAGGCTTGCCTGCAGGCGCTGAAGCTGGACGAATACCAGGAGGCGCGCCAGCCAGACGGCCGGCTGTGCTCGCCGGTCACCCTGGCCGACCTGCAAGCCGTACTCACCCAGTCCGATGCCACCCGTCACCTGTTCCAGCCGCATCCTGAGCTGGCGGATGCATGGGTGCTCTCGCTGGACGGGACAAGTGCAGCCGTGACCTTCTCGCGCGAGCAGTTCGATGCGCATCCCGACACGCTGCAATTCCTCTCCTACGGCAACCCGCTCTTTCAAGCCTTGCTGGAGAGCGTGCCGGAGCCTGATGCAGCCGATGGGTGCGTCGCTCGCTTTACTGACGCCGAGGCGGTGCCTGTGCGGGAATGGTATGACCTGACCGGGACTGCGCCGGCGCCAGTAGCCACACTGGGCGACCTGAAACGAGCGTTGGCCTGCACTGCGCCGCACAGTTCGCCTGAAGCAGCCGGCGCTCTTTTCCAGGATCAGGTCACAGCGCTGCGCAAGGCCTACGAGGAACGCAGCGCTGAGTTCGTCGCCATGCAGAAAAGCACGCTGCGCGCCAAAGCCCGGCGGCTCTTGGTCAAGGCCGCATTGGTAGAGATCGCCTTGGGACAGCAACAGGAGTTGTTCGACGAAGCGGCCTATCCCACCAGCTTCGACGAGAACGCGGTCAAAGGGCTGCGACGGTACGGTGTGCCATGGACCTGGATGTTGAAGATCGGCTTCGAGCAGGAACTGCGGCCGGCTCAAAATGATTCCTACTGGGCAGAGGTCAAGAACCTGGCGCGCGACAGGCTGCGCGAGCGGTTTCAGGCGCTGACGGCGCAAGCCAGCGCGCTGCAGCGCGCCTGGAAGCTGGCGACGGCGTGAGCAGACCGCTTGCGGCCACAATCTGAGCGGACATTCATGCGTTGAGCGCACCACCATGGAAGGAAATAGCGGGCTCGGTCGGCCCCGCCCGGGGTGCTGCGCAAAGACCGGCCCGATCGACTATGTTCGAGTCAGGAGCTATTCCCATGCACTACACCAATCTCGGCCGCACCGGCCTTAAAGTATCCCGCATCTGCCTGGGCTGCATGACCTACGGCACGCCCCAGTGGCGCGAGTGGGTGTTGGACGAGGCGGCCAGCCGCCCCTTTATCGCCCGCGCGCTGGAGCTGGGCGTCAACTTTTTCGACACGGCTGACGCCTACTCGCGCGGCGTCAGCGAAGAGGTGCTGGGCCGCGCCATTGCCGACATGGCCCAGCGCGACGACGTGGTGATCGCCACCAAGGTCTTCTTCGCGTGGAGCGACACCCCCAACCGCGGCGGCCTGTCGCGCAAGCACATCATGGCCTCCATCGATGGCTCGCTGCGCCGGCTGGGCATGGACTACGTCGACCTGTACCAGATCCACCGCTGGGACCGCAACACCCCCATCGAGGAGACCATGGAGGCGCTGCACGACGTGGTCAAGGCCGGCAAGGCGCGCTACATCGGCGCCTCCAGCATGTATGCCTGGCAGTTCGCCACCGCCCAGCACATCGCTGAGAAGCACGGCTGGACCCGCTTCGTCTCCATGCAGAACCACTACAACCTGGTCTACCGCGAGGAGGAGCGGGAGATGAACCCGCTGTGCGTGGCCCAGGGGGTGGGGCTGATCCCCTGGAGCCCGCTGGCGCGCGGCTTTCTGGCCGGCAACCGCGCCCGAGGCGCCGCCGATCCCACCGCGCGCGCCAAGACCGACGACTTCGCCCGGCAGATGTACTACCAGGAGGCCGACTTCGCCGTGGTGGATCGCGTCGTCGAGCTGGCTGAGCGGCGCGGGGTCAAGCCGGCCCAGATCGCGCTGGCCTGGCTGCTGGCCCAGCCTGGCGTCGCCAGTCCCATCATCGGCGCCAGCAAGATGCACCAGCTCGAAGAGGCCGTGGCCGCGCTGGAGATCGAATTGAGCGCGGAGGAACGCGCCTACCTGGAACAGCCCTATGTTCCACATCCGATTCTAGGGCATTCATAACCCGTTCATGTCCATCACCAGTTGCGCGACCAACGCATCTCCATCTAAATCCGGTAAGGTGGTGCAAACTATGTCGAACCGCAGAGTAATCCTGCTAGCGATACTGGCAGCACTTACGCTGATCTCTCTGTTTATGTTGCGTCAACAGAGTTTTCCGGTTGCGCCGACGTTGGCGCTGGGAGCAGTTGCGTGGGGACTGGCGCTCGTGGTCATGGGGATCAAATCAGCAGGGCTGCCAGAGGGCTTTGCGAGACAGTGGACCTGGCAGGGAGCCGTGACGTGGTTGGGCGCCATTTTGTTAGCTGCAGGAATTTTCTGGGGTATTCGCTCCTTGCTTGGTACGCCACCGTCTGGCGAGACCATGGCCCAACTGATCACTGGCTTCGTTTTGGCCTATGTCGTTGGCCTGGTCATATATCACCTGTACCGCGTGATGGCAAGATCACGAGCCAACTCACAGAACACAAGTCGTCGCCGCTAGCTTGATTGGTTCACGATTGGAGTTTGATTACGCTCTTGCCAAAGCCCATTGGCTGCGGTATCATGCTAACAACGAATCACCGAGCGAGTTAAGTAGGATTCGGAGTGAACAATGTCAAACGCAACAGCAGCGATAGAGGAGAGCCAGGTTCTGAACGCTCTGCGTGCTTTGCAGCAAGAGCAATGGCCGGCGGTCCTGGATTTCATTGGCTATCTGCGCTATCGCACTGAGGCCGCGCCATCGGCCTACGCACATCTAACAGCGATGGATCTGGCCCAGTCTGATGTGGTGGGCCTTTGGGCAGACCGCGCAGATATCACCGACTCGCTAGGTTATGCGCGCCAACTCCGTAGCAAGGCTGAACGCTTCTAGACTCCACAGTCTACACAATCAGGAGAACAACGATGTTCCAATCCTTCGAACAGGCCCAGGCCTACGTCGCCGAGCGCGGGGTGCGCATGATCGACCTCAAGTTCTGTGACCTGTGGGGGCGCTGGCACCACCTGACTATTTTTCGGAGGCCGTTATGCACTACGCCATCGAAGTCGTCTCCTTCGGCGCCTACGCCGATCCGCGCAACGTCGTTTCCCTGGCCCAAGCTGCCGAGGCTGCTGGCTGGGATGGCCTGTTCATCTGGGATCACCTAGCCTTCACCTGGGGCATGCCTTCTGGTGATCCGTGGGTGACTCTGGCGGCTGTGGCCCAGGCTACTGAACGACTCAAGCTGGCCACCTTCGTCACGCCGCTGCCCCGCCGCCGGCCGCAGGTGCTGGCCCATACCCTGGCCACGCTGGACCTGCTCAGCCAGGGGCGGGTAATCTTCTGCGCCGGCCTGGGCGGCGTGCCGCAAGAGTTTGCCGCCTTCGGTGAGGCTGACGACGCCGCAACCCGCGCCGCCCAGTTGGACGAAGGGCTGGGCATCGTCAGCCGCCTGCTGGCCGGCGAGACAATCACCCATTGCGGCCCGCACTACACGGTGGACGGCGTCACGCTGGCCCCCCGGCCCGTGCAACGGCCGCGACCGCCCATCTGGATCGGCGGCGACAGCCAGGCGGCGCTGCGCCGGGCCGCTCGCTGGGACGGCTGGGCCGCAGCCGGCACGGACGAGCACTGCGGGCAGACCAAGACGCCCGAGCGGCTGGCCGAGCAGTTAGCCGTCATTCACCAACACCGCGCCAGCGCCGCGCCTTTCGACGTGACCATGGACGGCTGCACCACGCCGGCCGACGGCGCGCTGGTACGCGAGTTCGCGGACGCGGGCGTCACCTGGTGGCTGGAGCCGCTGTTCGGCCTGCGCGGGTCGGTAGAAGAGATGCTGGCGCGGGTTCACGCAGGACCAGCGCGATAGAAGTACGGCATGGGCCTGGTATGACCGCGATCAGATAAGAAAGCGAGATCACGGCCATCGACGCCTTTCAACCAGTCCACAAAACAAAGGGCGCCGTCTAACATCAGACGACGCCCATACTATAAGTGACCCACCGGGGACTTGAACCCCAAACCTACTGATTAAGAGAGTTGCAGTCATGGTATCTTACCTTCCCGCCCCATGATGGCCACGGGGCTATGCTTGGCGTGTTTGGCTGCCAGTTCAGCCGTTCGGAAGATGGCGTAGTGCTGCCAGGTCACAGCAACGTCACTGTGCCCCAGCAAGTCGGCCAGCGTTGCCAGGTCCCCGCCGTGTAGCAGGTATTCACGGGCAAAGCCATGTCTGAAGCTGTGCGGATTGCAAGGCCCCTCGATACCGGCCCGCTTCTTCAGCCGGCGTAGGAGCTGCCTTACCCCTTCTTCAGTCAACCAGCCGGCCCCACGTGCCCCCAGGGAGGCCCATAGCCGGTCATGGTCTGCCGCAGGCCGGACGGCCAGCCAGGCCCGCAGCGCCGCCGCCGTGGGATCCGAGAAGGGGACCCGCCGCGCCTTGCTGCCCTTCTCTGTGACTTTGGCCGTCATGCCGGCCAGGTCCAGGTCAGCCAGGCGCAGCCCGACCAGGCCGGCCACGCGGGCGCCCGTATCGGCCAGGAAGAGAAGCACGGCCCGGTCACGGATAGCCGCTGGATTGTCGCCTGCCGTCGCTGCCAGCAGCCGGGGGAAGTCGTCGGCGTGGTAGGCTTTCGGCTCGCCGCGTGCTATCCGAGGGGACTTGATCCGCCGCGCTGGGTTGGCCGTAGTAACCTCTTCTTCGACCAGCCAGGCAAAAAGCCGCTTGACCGCCCGGACATAGCCGGCGATGCTGGCCGGGGAGAGGCCGCCGGCGATCTCTGGCCGCGCCGTGGTCTGGCTGTAGCGCGTCTCGCGGCTGCGCAGGTCCACCAGGAAGCGCCGCAGATCATCGGCCGTTACCTGGTCAACCGCCCGATCTCCCAGGAAGGCCAGCAGCGCCCCCAGCTTCTGGCGATAGTCGCCCGCTGTGCGTTGGCTCCGACCATCGGCCAGGGTTGCCACGGCCAAGGCTTCGATTGCTTCAGATAG
>CAZVGR010000169.1:0-8126 GCA_964626845.1 uncultured Anaerolinea sp. | reverse complement strand
GCAGCCGGCAACAGCCAAGGCCGCTTGACCACGGGTATTGGTCGGCCGGTTACGCTCGACCGCTTCATGCTCACGACGCCGGACGGCGGCCGGCTGCCGCTCTTCGCCGTCGTCGAGGTCGAGGAGGCCACCGGCCAGGCCGTGATCCCGCGCCTCGACGGCCGGCGCACGACCACCGTGCTGGCCGACGTCGACACCCGCCGCGCCAACGCCAACCAGATCCTGGCCGCCGTCGACCACGCCGTGCGCCCCGCCCTCGAAGCGCGCTATCCGGGCCTGCGGGTCACCTTCGCCGGGCAGGCCGAGAGCCAGGCCGAGACCCGCACCTCGCTCGGCCGCGTCTTCGCCATCGGCCTCGTCGCCATGTTCGTCGTCCTCGCCTTCCAGTTCCGCTCGCTGGTCGTGCCGCTGATCGTCATGGCCGCCATCCCGCTCTCGCTCACCGGGGTCCTCTGGGGCCACCGCCTCATGGGCCTCGACCTCTCGATGCCGAGCATGGTGGGCTTCGTCTCGCTCGCCGGCATCGTCGTCAACAACGCCATCCTGCTCGTCGCCTTCATCGAGGAGCGCACCGCCGCGGGCGAATCCACCGCCGCCGCCGCCGCCGCCGCCAGCCTCGAACGCTTCCGCCCGATCCTCCTGACCACCGCCACCACCATCGCCGGCCTCACCCCGCTCCTCTTCGAGACCAGCGTCCAGGCCCAGGTCCTCGTCCCCCTCGTCACCTCCCTCGCCTTCGGCCTCGCAACCGCGACCATCCTCGTCCTCCTCCTCGTCCCCGCCGCCTACACCATCCTCGACGACCTCCGCCCCGGCACGCCCACGCAGCGCGGCGGAGAAGAAGAGCGGGGGAAATGATTTCCCCCGCACCCCCTCGGTTGTTGGGGTGGAGCAGCGGGTACGCCGGAGCCTATCTGCGCACCAACCGATGCCCGCGCAACGTCAGCCCCTTGGCATCCAAGACAGCCGCCCACCCGTCCCGCGTCCCGATCCGGCTCGTATCCGCAAAAAGCCCCTTCGCCTCCTCCAACCGCGTCAGCCGCGCGAACTTGGCCCCGAGCGGATGATCGGCCGCCAGGAACGTCTCCTTGCGATGCAGGATCGGCGGGTTGCGATACTGGGTATACCGCCGCACCCGCAACCCGAACGTCCGCAAATTCACCGTCAACGCCTCAGCCAGCGCCGGATGCAAGGCCAATCATGAAGCCTGCAGAATCTCCACAGCCTCATACCAGCGCTCGCCCGGCCATCGACGGCAGCGGCTTGATCCGGCGAAACCTACCGCAAAGGCGATCCCGCCGGTCCTAATGATTATCTCACTCCAAAAAAATACCCAAACCAAGCTCACTGCCACCACAGCATCGCATTAAGGATGATTGGACTGGATTAAATTCTCTCCAAAAAAAAGCGCCCCGACAAGATACCAAACTAAAAAGCTAACCCCAACCAACAAAAGTACTATAAAAATCCACAAGAGAACCAATTTAAGTACATCAATTCCATTCTCCTGAATCCACAAATAAACCCTAGAAAGACGACTCTCTTTTTGAAAGTTACAATATCGATATGAGTGCGCGTCAGAAAATCCGTCCCTTGAGAATTCCTCTCTAGGTGATCTCGTTCGAACCCTCTCTTGCGCGACTTCCAGTTTGCCGATTCGAATTTCTAACTTCTCCAATCTATTCTCAACAGAAGATAACCTAGTGTCCAGACTCCTCCCTGCCTCAGCAGCGCTAGGTTGGCCCATCCCTACTCGAGCAGCCTCCGATCTTCGCGCCTCCTCTTCACGCTCTCTCGCCGCGTTCTTCTCTCTGTAATCCTGAATAAGTTCCCCAGTAATCAATATAGAATTATGCCTTCTCCGATTTGATACAGCAATAGTTGGCGCCGCCTTTCCCTCATAAGCAGCAACTTCAATGAGCGTATCTAAAATGATCTCTGGCGGCAAGCAAAGACTCTCATCGAAGCAGAAGTGCCTTATCAAGTCTCCATCACCAGCCAAGGTATATCGAACGGTTTCTGAGGGTACGCGATTTTCTGAAGAAAAAAAACGCTTGCCGTGCATATCCCGAAATCGCTGACCTGATTGGAGGAAAAACTTTGCTACGTCCTCAAAGCCATCTCGCAACTTCAAAAAGGCCGGTTTGTAAGCGCCGATAGTTCCATATTGAACGCCAAAGCAATATCCCAAGTACCCCGGCCTATTACTTAAGTCGAAGGCTCCACAGCATAGCCCTAAAAGATCATATATCCGTCCGTTGTCATCAACAATTGGGCGTCGAAAATAGATCAGCTCATCATGCCCTGGAATCAAAAGCTCGTCCCGCAGAACGCGACCCAGTTCAAAGATTTCTGCGCTCGCCGAAATACTCGCCAGTTCACCCTCACCCTCTGCAAAAAGGCCACGCATGGTCCCAAAAACAGCCCTCCCAAGAATCAGCTGCCTTTCCATCACGACCTGAGCCATGTAATCAGCCGCTGCCAGCGCGTTGGCCCTAGCTTTTCCCTCGTGAACTGGAAATATACCCAGCCAAAAATCTTCTCAATTGACTCAAAGTTTGGGCTAACTAGTCGCCATTCCGAGCCACGCTGTTCCATCTCACCGATATATAAACTTGTGATCATTGTTCGATCTGGATTGGGCCAGTCATCCCAGATGCGATAAGTTGTTGGAGCGAATTCTTCGACAAAACTTTCGCAATACTCACCTGCCAGTCGATCAACCATTTTATAGCCTTGCCTTAGGCGTTTCAATTCTCTCAATGCCTGTTCTGGCTTGGAAACAATAATCCCTAACGACACCCTGTCCCTAAAGCCTGGACCAAAGGTTTTGTCAATAAACGTCAGAAAATTCACAAAAAGCTCGTCATTCTGGGGCACATCTGGATTAATCATCAAGAGAAGGACTAATCGCAGCTTCGGGTTCTCCAAAAAAGCACGAAGAATCCTTGATAGCTCAGGGTCAACCAACTCATTCGGCATTACTGTCTGAAGCATCTCGCCAGAGACTTCGAGAAAACTGAAATTCAGGGTTGTTCGAATACCTTCTAACGGAACGACACTAAAGCTGTGTTCCCTTATCTGATCCTCGCCGACAGGATTGGCGGTCGCCAATAACCCTTCGCGCCATGCCGTTTTCCAATCATTTATCAATCGCACCGTGTCCCAATCGGTCATGCCACTGTCGGAATCAACCGAGATCTCTGTTCTGAATGGTCCGCGCTCCATCAGATAGCGCATGAGTGTTGAATGAAATGTCGTCTTTCCCGAACCAGGGAAGCCGAAGGTAAAAATATAGTTGCCTACCCTGCTTGTTAGGTCGGCATCGAGGATGCGCGACCGCCTGAGTTCGGGTAAGGGTCCCGGCGGGAACTCGCTAGTTCGTCGCTTTGCGTCTGGCCCGACTGGTCGCCGCGCGCGAACTTCCGGAGCCTCGATTTGTCTATCGACGCTAGCCTTATTGTCCGCCCCCGAATCGTTGCTCATCACCCCTCCTCTTCAGATTAACCTTCCTTTGAGGATGCTCTATAGGACGCGCCCACCTCGCTTGCGAGTTGGCCCTTGATGGGCTGGCCTCCCAGACGGGTCGGGTGTGAACGCGACTAGCGCAAACAAAACGGGAAAAACATCCACGACTACTGCGAGAATGCTAGCGGCAATCGTGGCCCCAATGTTGGGGCGAACAACGAATGCATTCTCAAGGCTATACACGATCTCTCCCAGTCTACCGAGTGTCACATCGATATATCGGTGGGAAACTTGCCTACTCTCGGGCATGAATGCGTTCGCTCGACGCTCCACATCGATAGATGACCTCGAGAGTGTTTCGAGGATTTGAAGACCATGGCCACTCCAATTTGCCTCGGTCGTTGTTCCATCAAAATCAGCCAAAAGTTGATTTATATCATCAATAAGTCGTTCAACTTGTGGAAACTGATTCGCAGATACTTGCTGTGAAAAATCTTGGATGGCGCTGTTTCGAATACGATCGTACCAGGCGTTTACAATCTGTAGCGAAGTGCCAACACCAGGTCGGGCGGTGTCGGTAAGCTGTTTGCCGAGAATTCCCTCAATATTCGAAAGATGAAGCGCGCAGCGCTCACCGCAACCTGGCCGCAAAGGATCGTTTATTTGGTCTCGAAGTCTCGAAAGTTCCCGTTCGAGCTCCAGGCGCTGCGAAGCCACAAAATTGACGACATCTAGTTCTTGAAGTCGCGATCGTGTTTGCGTAATATCTTGTCGAAATTGAGAAGTTGCGGACGCAATTGCTGCATTTGTTACATCACTTTTCATAAAATTTGTATATAAAAAGTTAAAATTGCTTACTGCGCTAAAAATCGCAAAGAAAGCAAACAAGAGCATCGGCGCGGTTAAATTTCGACCGGCCACACGGCGCGACCTAATTAGAATATCGGCGCCAAATAGACCTAAACCTATCGCGATAGTAAACGGAAGTGCAAGGTTGCCAAAGTTAGTAAGATAGCCATAATATGATAAGATGAGACTAATAGCGATGCACACTATCACAAGCAGGAAGTAAATTATTGTTAGAATGTTGTTATTTGTCATGCCGCGTCATCTCCAAAAAGCCGTATCCTACCTGATGTGCCAGCGCGAGCGATTCCTTGCTGCAGGCGCTAATTGATTCGCCAATCTGACGGAACTGTAAAGGTTCCCCGCCATATACCAGACCGGTTTCTCTCTGCTGTGAGTTCCTGATCTGCATAGGAAGGACCAGGTACGGCGCCTGCACTCGGATACCAAGCCAATGCCCAACCTCTTCGGACAATTTCTGCATTAATATCCGCGCCCTCATGGAAACATACTGCAAGAGCGCGTCTGTACCGATCCGTTCCGTATATTTCACATTCGACCATTGCGCCTCCGATCAAGGCATCAAGGGCGGCTGCGGCGGCCGCACCACAGGGCCACTCCCTTCCGTCGGCGACGCATTTCTGCTTTCGTTCGGGCGCATCGATACCAATAAGGCGAATACGCCTGTCGGCCACGACCAACGTGTCACCATCGATGATCTTCGCGACCCCAGACCACCGCTCTCTGGTGCCAGGCGGCGCCCGAACACCCACACAAGCGAGATTCTGGTTCAATATATCTGTAAGTCGAGAAGTGCCGATTCCATCGATAGAAATCAGCGCTTCAACGGCTGGCCATGGCCGTCTCTCAATAATGACGCGAGCACGGTCACGGGTGACGTGGGCTATTTCTACGAGGCGATCGATATCATCGACGTTCAGGTCTACGCATGTCGCCGAAGCGATCTGCGACGCCAGCATAGCCGCGGCAAAGGAGTATACTCCTACATCCATTAAGGAACCCCGCTTTAGACGCGTTTAACCTGAAGTAGCATCTCACGGATTGCAAGCGAGATTTCCCGCGACGGCCACAAGGGCAGTGTCCCCCCTCAACCATCGCCGCCTAGACCTCGACTGCCGAGGCCCAGCCTCAAGCACCCGGAACGCACTTGGACTCCCACCATCCCGCAGATCGTATCGTAGCAGCCTCCAGTAACCCCTGTCGCCCCAACTGGCGCCGAGGGACATTTGTGCACGCCCCGTCGGATGCAAGCGAGAACTCTTCCTTAATGGCCGGACGGTCTGAGTCCCGACGCCCACTGTCTTGGTCCCTGAAATGCCGGTAGACGTCGCCTTCGTCCTCGCTCACTCGTTTATCGTTCGATAGAAGGGCATCGACGATAGCCACGGAGCGCCCAACTTGCCCGCCGACACCGTCCAACCCTACGACGATGGCTTCGAAGCCTTCGCCGCGGGCTGGGAGCAGGTCACGTTCGAGGCGGCGCATGCGGCCGTCCTGGCCCACGTGCCCGCGAAGCCGGGGTTGGTGTTCGACATCGGCGCCGGTAGTGGCCGCGATGCGGCGTGGTTCGCCGCCAAAGGCTGGAGCGTCGTCGCCGTCGAGCCCGCCGACCGGCTGCGGCGCCATGCCCAGGCGCTGCATCCGTCGCCCGGCATCGCCTGGGAAGCCGATCGCCTGCCCGGCCTGGAGAAGCTCCTCAAGCGGGGCGTGCTGGCCGATCTGATTTGGCTGAGCGCCGTTTGGATGCACGTCGCCCCCGGCGACCGGCGCCGTGCGTTCCGGAAGCTCGTGACCCTGCTCAAGCCCGGCGGCCGGCTGGTCATGAGCCTGCGCCACGGGCCGCTACCGTTCGACCGGCCGATGCATGTGGTCACCAGCGACGAGGTCGAGCGTCTCGCCCTCGAGCACGGGCTCAACGTCCGGGCGGTTACCCGCTCGGCCGACGCCGCCGGCCGCGCCGACATCAGCTGGACCGGCATCGTGCTCGACCTCCCCGACGATGCCACCGGTGCCCTGCCGCTGGTGCGCGGCATCATCCTCCAGGACGCCAAGTCGGCCACCTACAAGCTGGCGCTGCTGCGCGTCATCGCCCGCATCGCCGACCAGTCCGCCTCGTTCGCCCGCTACGCCGACGACCACGTCGAGCTGCCGCTCGGCCTCGTCGCCCTCTACTGGCTCCGGATGTTCAAGCGGCTGGTCGAGGAGGACATTCCGCAGGCGCCAGGCCATCGCGGCAGGGCAGGGCTCGGCTTCGTCAGGGATGCGTTCTGGGCGATGGGCGTCGCCTCGCCCTTCGAGCTTCGCCCGGGTGCCGTGTTCGCCGCCCCACGCGCCCATGCGATCGCCGCTGCCGTCGGCGATGCGGCGTCGACCATCGCCACCATGCCGGCCCACTATCTCACCTTCGCGGACAAGAGCCCGATCTTCCCGACGCGCTATGCCGGCCGTCCGCGGCTTGCACCGGGCGCCACCCTTACCATCGACGGCGACTTCCTCTGGTCCTATGGCCGAACCAGCGTCCCGCTCCATCTCTGGATCGCCCTGCGCCGCCTCTCCGCTTGGATCGAGCCGATGCTGCTCGCCCAGTGGACCAAGCTGATCGAGACCTATGCCAGGCGCCAGAACCGCGACGTGCCGCTCCAGGCCATCAACTCGGCGCTCCGCTGGATCGACCCGCAGCGCGACACGCTCGAGGTGCGCCGGATCATCGCCCACCTGCTCGACGAGAAGAAGCCGATCCATTGCGTCTGGAGCGGCGAGCGGATCACCGACCTCGCCAAGGTCGATATCGACCACTGCTTTCCCTTCGCCGCCTGGCCCTGCGACGATCTCTGGAACCTCATGCCGGCGACGCGACGGATCAACAACGAGAAGCGCGACAGGCTCGTGACGCTCGACCTGCTGCAGCGCGCCGAAAGCCGCATCGGCGACTGGTGGACAATCGCCTATCGCGACCGGCGGTTCACCCGGCGCATGACGCGGTTCGAAGAGGAAGCCCGCGCCACCCTGCCCATCGAGGCCCCTTCGCACGCCGCTTCCGCCAGCGGTACCGGCCTCGCCTTCCAGCACGACAGTCGCTTCGTCCCCGAGCACACGACGCCCACCCTGGCCAGCGACGCCATCCTGGAGGCGATGCGCTACCAGCGCCTCCGCCTGCACCAGGATCAGCAGCTGCCGGAATGGAACGGCCCGCGGCAAAGGCCCTGACCCTGGCAGGCACCGCCGGTCCCGCCTCGGCCCACAAAAGACCGCAGGGGTCCAAGGGGATGAGCTTCATCCCCTTGCTTTCGCTTGCCTTCCCTCCCCGTCAGCGCCGGCCAAGGCACTCGACGATGTGATGGCCGAGGCCTTCAGCGCGGAGCGTCATTGACCTGCGTGGGCCCTGGAGACCCGAAGCGTGACGAAGTGCGCGCGCCATCGAGCCGCTCTGGGCCGGCCGCAGGACCGCCTCGCCCTGCCCCTCGAACGTTTCCCGCAAGCCGTTCGCCTAAAAGCCATGACCATTTTCCTTCGAGCCGTGGATGTTCGGCGGCAGGTAAAGGAATATAAGCCGATAATCAACCGAATTTCCCCACCCGCCCGCCATTTTCCGCGACCCCGCCCGCCGGCATCGGCCAACCCCTTGCAATCGCCCAGAAAACCGACCCGCGCTCCCGCCGCGCCATGCGGGCGAGCCCCCGTGGCGACGACCTTCGACAGCCCGGCACGACCCCGCGGCCCGCCGTCGCGCCGACCCACACGCCGCCACCACCGAAAGGAAGGACCGCAGGGGTCGAAGGGGATGATCATCA
>CAZVGR010000168.1:0-8153 GCA_964626845.1 uncultured Anaerolinea sp. | reverse complement strand
CCAAAAAGTCGCGCAGGAAGCCCCAGGCCAGCAGCAGGGTCAGCAGCCCCACCAGGATCGTCGTGACGCGCAACGTTGCCACGGAGACATCGAACAGGGCGAAGCCGGGCATGGCCAGATAGCTGGTCGTCGGGCCCACGTAGGACATGACCATCAGCGGCCACTCGCGGCCGGCCAGCGCAAAGGTGCCCACGATGTCCAGCGGCCGGCCCAGCACCGTCTGCATGGCCGGCGCCGCGTCCAGCGCCTCGTCGTAGGACAGCCCCGGCAGGTCAAGCTGGTAGAGGCTTAGCGCCAGATAGAGCGCCAGCGCGGCCGCCGTCACTGCGCCCCACAGCGGCCCCGTGCTGCGTGCGGTTGAGCGCTCGGCCGCCAGGGCGTCGTTGCTGGTAGTCTCCTCGGTCGTCATGGGGCCGATTATGCCTGAGGCGGCGTATTTGCGCAAAGCCGTGCTTGCGCCTAGAATCGGGCAATGTCTGACACGACCCAGCGGCCGGCGCTTCTGCGCCTCCTTCCCTACTTGCTGCTCGCTGCCATCCTGGCGCTGGCGGCCGCTTTGCGCTTTTACCGATTGGGCGCGGTCTCCTTCACCTTCGACGCGGCCGCGGTCAGCAACCTGGCCGCCCAGTGGATCGACCAGGGCCGGCTGCCGCTGCAAGGCATGGTCTCCTCCACCGGCTTCCGCAATCCGCCGCTGACCGTTTACCTGATCAGCCTGCCGCTGCGCTTCAGCCGCGATCCCCTGGTCTTGACCGGCTTCGTGGTTGCACTCAACCTGCTGGCCGTGGCGGGGACGTTCTGGCTGGGCCGGCGCTACTGGAGCACAGCCGTGGGGCTGCTGGCCGCGCTGCTCTTTGCCATCAGCCCCTGGGCCGTGCAGCACGCGCGCGGCGTGCTGGGCCAGGACCTGCTGGCGCCGGGCGTGGTGCTCTTGATGGCCTTCGTGCTGGCCTGGTTCGTCGACGGCAAACGCTGGGGGCTGACCGCCGCGCTGGTGACGCTGGCCGCGCTGATCCAGATCCACCTGGCGGCCATCGCCCTGGCGCCGCTGCTGGCCGCGCTGCTGCTATGGGACGTGATCGAGCAGCGGCGGGGCAGTCTCGCGCGGCTCTGGCCGCCACTGGCGCTGGGTGTGGCGCTGGGCGCGCTGCTCTACCTGCCCTATTTCATCGCCGACGCGCAGCAGGGCTGGACCAACGTGCGCGGCTTCCTGACGCAGGGGGGCGGCCAGCGGGGCTTGCAAGGACAGGTTTTCGACCTGGCGCTGCTGAACATCGGCGGCCGCAACATCCACGCCCTGGCCGGGCCGGCGCGCTTTCGCGAGTTCCTGGCCGAGCTCCCCCTGCCCGGCTACTGGCTGGACCGCGTGCAGGAAATGCTGGTGGCGCTGGCGGCCGTCTATGTGGGCGCGGGCCTGCTGCGCCGCCGCTATGACGCCCGCCAGGCCAGGATCAACGGCGCACTGCTGCTCTGGCTGCTCCTCCCCGTGCTCTTCTTCCTGGTTTTCAGCGCCGAGGTGCAGCTTCATTATCTGGTGGTGCTCTATCCCGCGCCCTATTTGCTGTTGGCGGCTGCGGCGCAGGACCTGTACCGGCGTCTGGCGCCCCGCCCCCGGCTGCGCACCGGGCTGGCCGCGCTGGGCGGCGCCGCGCTGGCCGCGCTGGCCGCCTGGCAAATCCTGCTGGTGGGGTCGATCTACCACTTCATCGACCTGCGTGACACCCCCGACGGCTGGCCCACGCCGGCCCGCATCGTGCGCGAGACGGCGCGCACTCTGACGGAATATGCCAGCCTCAACCCCGGTGGGGAGGTGATCGTGCTCTGCCAGGGCCAGGTGCCGGAGTGGGACGAGTGCCCCGCCGTCTGGACTTTCCTCACCAGCCAACTGCCCGCCGCGCGCGTGCTGGACTACGACGACCCAGGCTTCCGCGTCTATCAGGAGGCCGAGGAGGCGCTGTTCCTGCTGACGCCAGGCGCGAGTCTGGCCGCGGCCGAGCTGCCTTTGCTGGCGCAGGCGCTGCCGGAGGCTGACGTGCCGCTGCGCGAAGGGCAGGACGCCTACCGCTTTTACCGCATCCACAACCCCTACGGCGACATCGCCCGCTATCTGAACGCCACGGGCGCGCCGGGCGACGCCGTGCTGCTGGTGGGGCGGGGCCAGGCTGGGGCGCTGACCCGTTTCTACGATGGCGACCTGCCGATCTACGAGCTGCCGCAGCCGGCTGTAGGGCGCGAGGCCACGCAGGCTGCGCTGGAGCAGATGGCCGGCCAGCACCAGCGCTTGCTGGTGCTGTTCCGCGCCAGCGAGGAGAGCGACCCCGAGGGCATCGTGCAAAGCTGGTTGGCAGAGCACGCCTACCCTGGCCGCGACACCTGGCTGGGGCCGGTGCGGGCTGTGACATATATCCTGCCCGGCGGCGAGGCTGGCTGGAGCCTGGAGCAGCCCGGCGCCGACTTCGGCGACCAGCTTCAGCTCGTCGAGGCGGCCCGTTCGGCGCAGACTGTGCAGGCCGGCGAGCTACTGGCCCTTCGGCTGGCCTGGCAGACGACTGCGCCGCCGGCCGCGAACTACACCCTCTTCCTGCAGCTGCTGGACGCCGACGGCCGGGTAGCCGCCCAGCGCGACGTGCCGCTGCTGAGCGGCGGCGCGCTGGCCAGCGCCTGGCAGACGGGCCAGCAGGCCGAGACCAGGGTGGGCATTGCCCTGCCAGCAGGCAGCGCGCCCGGCGAGTACCGTCTGATCGCCGGCCTCTACGACCCGCAGACCGGCCAGCGCGTGCCGATGGGCGGCGGCGACTTCCTGGAACTGGCCGCTGTGCAGGTCGAGGCTGCGGCGCCCGACGCTGTTGATTTGACGCCGCTGCGCTTCCGGCCCAACCATGCCTTTGGCGAGGTGACGCTGGAGGGCTTCCAGCGCTACAAACAAGGCTACGACCATGCGCCCGATACGCCGGTGGCCCCAGGGGAGGTGCTGGACCTGGTTTTCATCTGGCGCGCCGCCCAGCAGCCCAGCGCAGACTGGACGCTGACCGCGCGCCTGCTGGCTGAGGACGGGCAGACCGCGGCCGGCTTGACCGCGCCGCTGGCCGGCCCGCGCCATCCGTCCAGCCAGTGGCGCGCCGGCGAGCTGGCGCGCGGCCAGCACAGCCTGGCCCTGCCGCCCGATCTGGTTCCGGGCCGCTACACCTTGCAGGTCGCCGTCCACCAGCCGGGAGATGAGCCGGCCGGTTGGCTGCATTTGGGCAAGCTGGAGGTGACGCCGTGAGCAGGCACGATTTGCCGCCCACCAGTCGCAGCTGGCAGAAAGCGCTGGCGGTTGGGCTGACGGCGCTGGCCCTGCTGGTCTTGGCCTTCGTCACCGTGCGCCAGGTGGAGAAGAACCCCCTGCGCATGGACGAGGTCGACATGTATAGCTCCATCGCCAACTGGGTCACGCTGGGCACGCCGCTGCTCTACCTGGGCCAGCCAATGCCGCCGGACGACTGGCTGTTGCCGTTGGGCGAGCGCACCCTGGGCGACGGGCAGACATACAGCTTCTACCGCATCAAACCGGAGACCGGCGTCACCAAGGAGTTTTTCATCGCCGCGCGCGAGGGGCTGGTGGGGCGCTACACCTACTTCCCGCATCCGCAGCTCTATCTGGCCGGCCATGCGCTGTTGTACCGCCTGTTGCCGCTGACCCCCGACACCAGCCACCTGATGCGCTACTTCAACCTGCTGTGGGTGGCGGGGTTGATCGTTGGCATGGCGCTGCTCAGTCGCGAGCTATACGGCAGGCACTCACTCAGCTTGGTCCGGGCTCCTGACCGAGCCTGGCTGGTATTTGCCGTAGCGCTGCTGTTGCTGGCGCTCAACAGCTTTGCCGTGCGCGCCGCCCTGTTGATTGACTACCAGGCCCCGACCGCCTGCCTGGCCGTCTGGTACGCCTGGGCCTTCGTGCGCAGCCAGGAGCGCGGCCGGTTGAGCTGGGGGCTGGCGCTGATCACTCTGATCTTCTGGTTCAGCAACCTCGGCGCGCCCATCAGCATCCTCGCGGGCACAGCGGTCTACGTGCTGCTCCTCGGCTGGCGGGCCAGGCCGTGGCGCGCGCTGGCGTCGGTCGCCATTGGCACGGCCGCCTTCGTCCCCGCCTACGGGCTCTTCTGTCGTATCTTCGACCTGCCCTTCAGCCAGCCCTTCATCTACATCGCCAGCCGGGCCAGCGGGCCAGGCGGCATGGCGGCCACGTTGAGCGCCGCCTGGGAGTACTCGCTGTGGTACGTCCAGGAAATTGGCCCGTGGCTGGTCGCGGCCGCGTTGGTGCTGTTCCTGGTCGCGCTGGTGGATCGTCGCGCTATCAGACGGCCTGCCCTGGCGCTGCCGCCGCTGCTGGCCTTTACGGGCATTCTGATGCAGGCGGCCGCGCGCGGCGACGCCTTTCACTTTCCCAAGTACGTCTTCTTCACCGTACCGCTGCTGTGCATCTTCGTGGCCGGCGAGCTCGTTACGTGGATCAGCGCGGCCTGGTCTGGCCGGCCGGCTGGTCGCCGCTGGGCGGCGCTGCTGCTGGCCGGAGGGCTGGCGCTGTTGCTGGGCCTGTCCGCGGCCCAGTCGTGGCGCTCGATCCAGGCGCCGGGCGGCACGCTGTACGATCCCGGCGAGGTGGGGCTGGTGGAGGCCGCGCAGGCCGCGCGGGCCGAAGCGCCGCCGGACGCCATCCTGCTGGCGCGCAAGGATGCCGGCTTTTTTGCCCAGCGTCCGTTCATCGAGTGGGAGGGCCCGCTGCTGACCGACCCGGCCCTGCTGCAGCAGACTATCGAGCAGTACGGCATTCGCTACCTCGTCGCCGGCCCGCTGCTGTTGGGGCCGGAGGCGCAGGCCACCTGGCCTTATCTGGCCGGCGCATTCGAGGTGGTGCTCGACGCCGGCGACTACGTGTTGCTGCGGAAGTATTAGCTATGACGACTGCCTCGACCCCAGCCACCTCACGCCGTCCATCCCGGCGCGCAGCGCTCCTGCTGCTGGCCGGCGTGGCGCTGCCCTTCGTGTTGGTGGCTTTGTTGCCCGACACCTACCACAAGGGCGATCTGATGGCCTACGCCCGCTGGGCCGACTGCCTGCAGGCCTTCGGCCCGCGCACCTATCTGGAGTGCGCCGCCTACCGGCCGGAGTCGCCGTTGGGCTATCCCGCCGTGGGGCTGTGGCTCAGCGGCGGCGTGGTGCAGGGCCTGCGGCTGGTGGGAGAAAACGTCCTTGGCCGCACCCTGGACGCGCAGACCACCGACGCCCTGGTGCGCTTCTACCTGGCCATCTTCGCCGCGCTGGACTTCCTGCTGCTGGCCTGGCTGGCGCGCTTGCTGCGCTTCCAGCGGCCCGTGCTGGCGGCGTTGGGGCTGATGCTCCTGCCCTGGATGGTGGTGGGCGGCATCCTGTGGGGGCAACTGGACGGCCTGTCGCTGGCCGGCGGCCTGCTGGCCTTCATCGCCCTCTGGCTGGCCTGGCAGGCCGCAGCGCAGCGGCGGCTCTGGCCGGCCGGGCTGTGGCTGCTGCTGGCCAGCCTGAGCCTGGTGGGCTTCGCCTTGCTCAAGCAGCTCAACACCTTCGCCCTGCCCTTCTTTCTTTTCCTGCTGGCGCTGGTGCTCTGGACGTTTTGGCGAGAACTGGGGGCGCGGGGCCTGGCAGCAGCGCTGGCCGCGCTGCTGCTGTCAGCCGTGCTCTTTCGGCTGCTGGACAGCCGTTTTGAGCTGCCGCCCGAAGCCTTTGGTTCCACCTTCTGGCACGGCTGGCGCGTCAGTCCGCACGGCGAGGTGATCGCCGGCAATGGCTTCAACGTCTGGGTGCTGTTGGGGCGTGACATGTGGTCGTCGTCGCTGGAGCCCTTCGCCACACTGCGGCTGGGCGCGTGGAGCCAGGAGATCACGCCCTACCACACGGGCATCGTGCTCTACGCACTGCTGCTGGTGTTTCTCTTCGTGACCGCGCTGGCTGCCCTGCGACCTGTGCTGCGCCGCGGCGCGTTGGCCCGGCTGGCTGACGACGACCGCTCCTACCTTCTTGCCCTGCTGAGCCTGCTGTTGGGGCTGACGCAACTGGGCTTTAACGTGCTGCTGACCGGCACCCACGAGCGCTATCTGTTCCTGGGCTATCCGTTCTTGATCCTGTCCACCTGGTGGTTCGCCCGCCGGGGCCACCTGGCCGCAGGACTGGCCGTTTTCACCTTGGCGGCGGCAATACTCAACGGCATTTTCGTCTTCGGCGCCATGCAGCCAATTCCCGGCACCCTGTTTGTGGTCTACAGCAACGCTTTTCAGGCGTCGCTGCACCTGATCCTGCTGGCGGCGCTGCTGGACGCCTGGCTGCGCGTCGCCCGGCGCTTCTCTGCCATCGCGGCCGCTGAGCCCGACGCAATCCAGCGGATTGCGTTACGAATCCTGTAACGCAATCCGCTGGATTGCGTCGGGCTCAGTTCTTCATCGCCCACTGCGCTCTGCTCTCTGTCACGACCATGACTCAACCAACCTCCACCCTGAAACTGCAAGCCGCGGCCGCGGCGCTGCTGCTCTTTGCCATCTACTGGTTGACGGCCAGCGGCGCGTTCCGCTCCATCGACGAGCAGGCTGTCTTTGCCGTCAGCCGCAACCTGGTCTACCACGGCCGCGTCGACGAGAGCACGCTCTTTTGGGGCACGCCCTACGACGAGCAGGCGCGGGTGGGGCTGGACGGCGAGCTGTACTCCAAGTATGGCATCGGCCACTCGCTGCTGGTGGCCGGCGCGGTCGCGTTGGCGCGACTGATCCCCGGCGCGGGCCTGGCCAGCAGCGCCATGCTGCTCAACAGCCTGGCCACCGCGCTGACCGCCTTCTTCCTGATCCTGGCCGCGGCCCGCCTGGGCTACTCGCAGCGGGCCAGCGTCACCCTCGGCTTGCTCTACGGCCTGGCCACCTACGCCTGGGTCTACGCCAAAACTCTGTTCAGCGAGCCGCTGGTGGCGCTGGGCTGGATGGTTCTGGTGTGGGCGCTGCTGCCAGGAGTCACCGGGCAGCGGGCCTTGCTGGCCGGCGTGGCCATGGCTGCCACGGTGGCCATCCGGCCGGCGTCCATCGTGCTGGCGCTGCCCTTTGCCTTGCTGCTGTGGGACCGCCGGCCGGCCGTGCTGCTGCGCCGGCTGGTGTGGTACGGCCTGCCCATCGCCCTGGTCGCCGCGGGGCTGCTGGCCTTCAACTGGCAGCGCTTCGGCGATCCGCTCCAGTTCGGCTACTCGGAGACCTTCGACGGCTCGCTGCTGGCTGGGCTGGCCGGCTTCCTGGTCAGTGCAGACCGCAGTATCTTTCTGTTTGCGCCGCCGCTGCTGGCGCTGTTCTGGGCATTCCCGGCCTTTGTTAAGAGCCACGGCGCGCTGGGCTGGCGGCTGCTGGCCATCGCCGGTTTCACGGTCGTGCTGTATGCGCTGTGGCCGGTGTTCTGGGGCGGGCCGGTGTGGGGGCCGCGCTATGTGCTGCCGGTGCTGCCGCTGCTGATGCTGCTCACCGCGCCAGCCGTGGAGCGGGCCTGGCAAGCGCGCGGCTGGCCGCGCTGGGCCATGCTGGCGCTGGCCGTCCTGGGCGTCGCCATCCAGTTGCCCGGCGTGCTCTGGAACTCGCTGCCGCAGACTCAACAATTGGGCCAGCGCTATCCGCTGTGGACGCTGCGGCCTCAGGCGGCCTGGTTGGACGTGGCCTGGCTGCACAGCTGGCCGCAGGGGCTGCTGTTGGCAGGCGCCAGCGCGCTGCTGGCGCTGGCCGCGCTGCTCAGGCCGCGGCGCTGGCTGGTAGCGACTGCCGGCCTGGGTCTGGCGCTGGCCTCCGTGCTGCTGCTGGGCTGGCTGGGCGGGAGCCAGTTCGGCTATCCTGGGCGGCCGGCCTACGCTTCGGCGCTGGCGTGGCTGGACGCAGCGCAGGCGGGTTTCGATACAGCGCAGACGGGTTTCGATACGCCGCCCGCAGCGGCGGCTACTCAACCCACGGAGGCGTTGCTGCTCAACCCCGCGCCCTATCAGAATCCGCTGGACCAGTTGGTGTGGTTCCTCAACGCGGCCGGCGCGGAGACCCCCTTCTACGGCCTGTACCGCCTGCCCGCTGGCGAGGAGCAGCCCTCTACGGCGCGGGTTGAGCGCCTGCTGCAATCGTATTCGCGCC
>CAZVGR010000167.1:0-8193 GCA_964626845.1 uncultured Anaerolinea sp. | reverse complement strand
CCACGCTTTGGTCTCCCTCGATTTTTGCGCAAAATTTGGGTGTTACGCATTACGTCAATTCTTCGTCATTCCGTTGCCGGCCGGCCCTTCGGCGCCGACGGCGCGCAGCATGCCCAGGGTGATGGCCAGGCCGCGGCGGGTTTGCGGGTCGCGCAGCTGCTTGAGCAGGCTCCAAAGCGAGGTTTCAAGCTGCTCCGGCTGGCCCTCGGCCAGGCGCAGCCCGCCGGCCAGGTTCTGCATCATGCCCATGATCTCCGGCTGGGTCATCTGCTTGACGGTGGTCAGGATCGTCACCGCGTTGTCGCCCAACTGGCGCACGTCCTCCGGGCCGAAGTGGTCGACGATGTTGTCCAGCACGTACTGGCCTTCCTTCAGCAGGCGGAAATAGCCGCGCCGCTCCAGGGCGTCCAGTTGCTGCACCGACATCAGCACCGCGTCGTTGAGAATCGGCATGGCGTCGCGCCCCAGATCGGACAGGCTCTCGACCTGGTCCAGCAGCATTTCGATGTTGCGCGTGTTGCGGGCCAGCCGCTTGAGCAGGTGCAGCATGTCCTCCAACTGCACGTAGGGCTCGACCTCGTTGAGCTGCTCCACCACCACCTGGTACGCGTCCAGCGCCACCGGGGTCAGATCAGCCTTCAGCTCGTCCCACTCCTGCTGGCGCCGCCGCTGCTCGTAGATGTAGTCGGTCAGCGCCTGCACCTGCGCCGCCATCGTGTCCATTTTCTGGTTGAGTTCCTGCAAAGCCTGCGCTTGATCGTTTTCCATCTTTCAACCTCTGGTCTCTCATCAACGGCTTCCGCATGCCGTTTACTGGTCACGGTTCACCGTTCACCGCTCACATCCACTTGCCCGCCATCTGCATCTCGGCGGTAATCGGCAGCGGTTTGCCCTTGAGCAGCAGGTTCCAGTACATCCAGCGGAACATCATCTTGCCCCAGTGGTTGATGCGCGACTCCTGCAAGAGCGAGAAAGGCCCGATGCCGGGCAGCGGGAACTTGCCGGGCAGCGGCTCCACGTCGTAGTTGAAGTCGATCAGGAAGCCCTTGCCGAAGCCCGACTCGATGTAGCAGTTGGCGTGGCCGTCGAAGGTCTCGCGCAGCGGCAGGCCGTCCACGTAGCGCAGGAAGTTCTCGATGAACACGTCGCCCTGGAAGTGGGCCACCGAGCCGGCCTTGGAGCTGGGCAGGTTGGTCGCATCGCCCAACACAAAGACGTTGTCGTATTTGCTGGCCTTGAGGGTGTGCTTCTCGGTGGGGATGAAATTCAGCTCGTCGCCCATGCCGGAGCGGGCAATCACCGGGTCGCCCATGTTGATCGGCACCGTCACCAGCAAGTCATACTCGACCTCTGTCTCGTCGTAGGCCATGATCTTGTTGGCGCCGGGATCCACCTCCATCAGCAGGAACTCGGGTATGACCTTGACGTTCTTTTGCTCCAGGATATCGCCCAGCAGGCCGGCTGCGCGCGGCTTGGTGAACGCGCCTGGCAGCGGCGTGGCATAGATCAGCTCGACGCGGTCGCGCATGCCGTGCTCGTGGAAGAACCAGTCGGCCAGGAAGAGGAACTCCAGCGGCGCCACCGGGCACTTGATGGGCATCTCGGCCACGTTGAGCACCAGCCGGCCGCCCTGCCAATGGCGCAGATGGCGAGCCAGCGCCGCCGCGCCCTCCACGCTGTAGAAGTCGAAGATGTTGCGCCGCCAGCCGTCCTCGGTCAGCCCCGGCGTTTCGTCCGGCACAATGCGCGAGCCGGTGGCGATGACCAGGAAATCGTAGGACAGCACGCGGCTGTCCCTGGCGATCTTGACCCGATTCTGATCCGGCTCGATCACCTCGATCTCCGAGAGGATGAACTCCACGCCGCGCGGCAAATAGTCCCGCCGCGCCCGCACCACATCCTCCTTGCCGTAGATGCCAAAAGGAATGAAGAGGAAGCCCGGCTGGTAGTAGTGGTTCTCCGACTGGTCCACCACGGTGATCTTCCACTGGTCCATGTCCAGTTCCTGGACCAGCTTGTTGGCGACGATAGTGCCGGCGGTGCCGGCGCCCAGAATGACAATGCGTTTCATGGGGGTTGACCTCGTTTGGGGTGTCAAGAATCAAGTGTCAGGTGTCAAGTGTCAGGGGATCAGCCGCAAGGGTTGAGCGGGGCGCCCTTGAGATCATCGAACATCATGTCTCACGTTTCACGTTTCAGATCCGGCTGATCTCGGCGATGCGCTGCAAGCGGCTGGAGAACTCCAGCCGTTCCTGGGCAATATGGGCAAAAATATCGGCGATGCGCTGCACAAAGGGCAGCACGCGGGCCTGCTCGGCCGGGTCCAGGCGATGCACCTGGTCGATGTGCTGGCGCAGCAGGTCGGGCGCCAGTTCCAGACCAGCGGCGATGCACTCGATCTGCTGCGCGTCGGGCGGCCACTGCTGCGGCGCAATGCCGCCCACCACCAGCATGGCCTTGATCTCGCTGCCGGTCCGGATCAGCCCGCGGGCGCACAGCAGCCCCAGGTGGCTCTCCACGAAGCGCGGGGTCAGTGCAGGCTCACTGGCAATCCGGGCCCACAACTCCAGGCAGCGCTGGCGGGCCACAGGAGAGCTCTCGGCCGCAGTAAACAGGCCGCAGGGATTGCTGGGCTGGGTGATCGGCTGGCCGGCCAGGTCAGTGGCCAGGATCATCACGCCCAGCGCGTCGGCGAAGCTGTCCTGGATCAACTGGACACAAGCCAGGGGAAAGATGTCGGCTGCAGAGGCGTCGCTCAGCGCCGCTGGCAGCGGCTCGGCTGGGGGAGTCGAGTGCTGGTGCAGCCATCCGTTGATTTGCTCGCGCGGGAAGCGCCATTGCCCGCCAACCTTGACGGCTGGCAAGCGGCCGCTCTCGGCCATCCGATAGATAGTGGTGCGATCGACGTGCAGAATCGCCTGAAGCTCTTTGGTGGTGAGTAGATCGGTCATACTAATGTTCATTTTAGCACATTCCCGGCCAGCGCGCTATGATATAGATCATATTCAGGCACAATTTATGCGTCACGCTGCATATTTTGCACATATTGCAACACGCGCACACACTTGCACCGATCCGGTGTTTTCAGGGCCGGGTTTTTGCACTTCGCAGCAAATTCGACTTGATTTTTATCCAGTCCTGATGTACACTAATGGTGTCTTAATCTATGTTCCAAACTCTGCGGAGCGGCCAGCCTGCTGACTCCGCGCCGTGTGTCCTGAGCTGATGCCAGGAACGCCAACACAAGACCCCGACCGCATTTCATCGTCATTGCGCTCAGGGTATCTGTTTCGAGAAGCTGTGTGGAGCACGTGCCTGCCCCGCACAGCGCTGGGCCACAGCCCGCCCCGGATCCAACGACCAAACGGAGGCGCAGCCGCTGCCGGTCAGCGGTGCAGCCTCAGACGTTTGTGGCAAGCTATAGAACAATCAGCCCCGTCCGCGACCTGATAGCAGAGTCCGTCGTCCCGACGCACGCTTTCGGCTGTCGCTGACAGAGCCGTGCCTCACAGGGTTCTCAAACAAGTAGTTGTTGTGCGCGCACAGTATCTGTTGCAAAGCAAGCCTGCGCGTTGCTCGCCGAAACCTGTCCGGCCTATCCCCTAGCTGTGCTGATCCTGGAACAAGCTGTGGTCGCCCCGGTGGCCGCAGCTTTGCTTTTCTGCGGCTGGCACGACGATCGAACGACAGGCAATCGCAATGACTGCAACGATCACGGCCCTGCGTCTTCAACAGCGCAATCGGGAACGGGTCAACGTCTACCTCGACGGCGTCTTTGCTTTTGGCCTGCCCGCTGTCATCGCAGCGTCCCTACGTGTTGGCCAGAGCCTTGGCGAGGACGAGATCGCCAGCTTGCAGGGCCAGGACGAGGTGCAGCGGGCCTACGACCATGCGTTGCGCTTTCTGGCCAGCCGGCCGCGCAGCACAGGCGAGGTGCGGCGCAATCTGGAGCGGCAAGCGCTGACTGACGCCACGGTAAACGCCGTGATCCAACGCCTGCAAGCGGCGGGCTATCTGGACGACGAAGCGTTTGCCCGGTTCTGGGTCAGCAACCGCGAGCAGTTCCGGCCGCGTGCGCCCTTGGCTCTGCGCCAGGAGCTGCGCCAAAAAGGCATCGCCGACAGCATCATCAACCAGGCGCTGCATGAAGTAGACAGCGAAGACAGCGCCTACCGCGCCGGCTTGGCCCAGGCCCGGCGCTATGAAACACTGGATCAACGCACGTTCCGCCAGAAACTGGGCGGCTACCTGCTGCGCCGCGGCTTTGCCCACAGCGAGGTGTGGCCAGTGGTCGACCGGATCTGGAGTGAGCTGCATCTGGGCGCCGAACACGGGGCGGAGGAAAATGGCTGGCCTGGTTCCAGCTATTAACCAATAAGTTAGCAGGGTGTCCGCCAGGAGGACGCCCCAGGGAGTAACGATGCAAACATCAGTCATTGTGACTATCGCCGGCCTGATCTTGGGCCTGGCACTTGGTGCGGTCATCGGCCACTTCCTGTATCGCTACGTCAACGCTGAGCGCATCAAGTCGGCAAAGAACCGGGCCGACGAGATCATTCGTGACGCTGAACGTACCGTCGAGCAGATGCGCACCCAGGCAGAGTTGCAGTATAAGGAAGAGCAAGTCCGCCTGCGCGAAGAGATGGAGCAGGAAACCAATTCCCGACGCCGTGACATCAGGCGTCAGGAAGAGCGACTGCAGCGACGACAGGAAACCCTTGACCGAAAACTGGAAGAACTGGAAAGTCGGGATAAAAACCTGCAGAAACGGCAGAAAAATCTCGACAGGCGAATCGCCGATCTGGACAAGTTAGAAGCTGAACATCAGAAAGAGATGGAGCGCATCTCGGGTCTCAGCGCTGAAGAGGCTAAACTGCTGCTGCTGGACTCGGTGCGCGATGAAACCCGCCAGGATATGGCGCGGGTAATCCGCGAGGTCGAGGCCGAGGCGCAATCTGAGGCCGACCGGCGCGCTCGCAAGATCATCACCATGGCTATCCAACGGGTAGCCTCGGAGCAGGTCGCAGAGACCACTATCGCCTCGGTGCCGCTGCCCAACGACGAGATGAAGGGACGCATCATCGGTCGCCAGGGACGCAACATTCGCTCTATCGAGCAGGCCACGGGCGTCGACCTGATCGTAGACGACACACCGGAGGCCGTTATTATCTCCAGCTTCGACCCGGTGCGGCGCGAGGTAGCCCGCCTGGCCATCTCCAAGCTGGTAGTCGATGGCCGCATCCACCCCGCTCGCGTCGAGAAAGAAGTGCAGAAGGCGCAAGAAGAGGTGGAACAAGTCATCTGGGAGGCCGGCGAGCAGGCAACCTATGATACCGGCCTGCAGGGGCTGCATCCCGAGGTGATCAAGTTGCTGGGCCGGCTGCGCTTCCGCACCAGCTATGGCCAGAATCAGCTCTACCACGCAGTGGAGACCGCACACCTGGCCGGCGTACTGGCGGCCGAGTTGGGCGCAGACGTGCGCCTGGCCAAGATGGGCGGTTTGCTGCACGACCTGGGCAAGGCTGTCACCCACGAGGTGGAAGGCCCCCACGCCCTGGTTGGCGCAGACATTGCCCGTCGCTACGGCGTGCCGCCCAAAGTCGTCAACATGATTGCGGCCCATCACCACGAGGTCGAGCCGGAGTCGCTGGAAGCGATCCTGGTCGAAGCGTCTGATGCCATCTCTGGCGCGCGGCCTGGCGCCCGCCGCGAGGCGCTGGAGACCTATCTGCGCCGCGTCACAGCGTTGGAAGACCTGGCTAACTCCTTCGAGGGCGTCGAGCAGTCCTACGCCATTCAGGCCGGCCGCGAGATCCGTATCGTGGTCAAGCCAAACGTAGTCGACGACATGGCGGCCATCACCCTGTCGCGCGACATCGCCAAGAAGGTCGAAGACAACCTGGAGTACCCCGGCCAGATCAAGGTCACAGTCATCCGTGAGACGCGTTCGGTAGATTATGCCAAATAATCAGCGCAGCCGCGTGATGTCGGTTAAACGCTGACCGCCCGTCTTTTAACACAAAAGCGGCCTCTGGGGTATCAGAGGCCGCTTTTATTTCCTGCCGCAGTAGCTACTCAGGTGCCGGGCACTTGCAGTTCATTGGCGGCTGAAATCGGCTCCACAGACTTCGTTAGCAGGCGTAAATGCAAGTGCCCGGCACCTGTGGCTGAGTAGCTACGAAAATTTGTTCATTTCAGGCCGTAACCTTGTAGAAAGTGAAGCGTCTTTGATTTCAGTAGAGTAACCTAAATCAGGAGCGAAACCACTATGTCACTCACCGCAGCCACCAACAGCCACCATGGGTTGCTGACTCACAACTCACACGTCGCTACTTTGTTGCCATTTATTCCGGGAGATGAGCGACCTATGGACATGATCAAAGTGTCGGCGAATTCCCGATCTACTGCCGTAGCTGGCGCTATCGCCGGCATCGTGCGCGACAAAGGGCACGCTGAAATGCAGGCCATCGGCGCCAGCGCTGTCAATCAAGCGATCAAGGCCATTGCCATTGCCCACGGCTATTTGCAACTGGATAACATCGATATTGTCTGTGTGCCATCCTTTACCGAAGTGGCCATCGATGGCAACGAGCGCACGGCCTTGCGCATTTCCATCGAAAAGCGTTAACCACCACAGATACTCGCCGTTCTGAACGCACAAAAAGAGGCGCCCCAGCGGGCGCCTTTTTTGTTGCTCTCGTCGTGACTGCTCAACCAGCCCCGATCGCTCAGCCGTTAGCTGGCTTGTCACGATGCCGCTTGGAGCGCGGGGGCTTGGTGCTGGCGCTGCCGGAAGAATACTCCTCATCCTGGGCGCTGACCAATGGATCCAGCTCCTCGCCTGGGACAGAGGACCCCGGCTGGCGGCGCATGGCACAGCCGCTGCACGCGCGGGCAGGGCCGGCAGATCCTTTGACACCTAGCTCGGCCATGGCAAAATCCTTGATGCCCCCATCCTCCAGGCGCACAGTGATCATCTCGCGCAGCGGTTGCACCCGCCGCACACGCCCTTCGCCCTCCGGGGTCATGACCGCTGCGCCCACCTTAGGCAGTTGCTTGCGCGCTTCCTCGTACACATCGGCCTCATAGGCCAGGCAGCAGAGCAAACGGCCACAGACGCCGGATATCTCCGGGGGATTGAGCGGCAGATTCTGCTGCTTGGCCATCTTGATGGTCACCGGGTTAAACTCGCGCAGCCAGGCGGAACAGCACAGTTGACGGCCGCACTTGCCAACACCATCCAGCACCTTGGCCTGGTCACGCACGCCGATCTGCTTCATCTCGATGCGTGTGTTCAGCGCCCTGGCCAGGTCGCGCACCAGATCGCGAAAATCGATGCGGCCCTCAGCAGTGAACGACACCACCAGCCGGCTGCCGTCATAGCTGTACTCAGCCGACACCACCGCCATGGGTAGCCGGTGTTCAAGCGCTTTGGCGCGGCATAGGGCCAGAACTTCCGCTTCTTTGCGTCGAAACCGATCCCGCTCCAGCAGATCGGTGGCATTGGCACGGCGCACCACGGGCTTGAGGTCGCCGGCCAGCATGTTTTCGGCGACTGCGCGCGGCGACCAGGTCACCTGGCCCACCTCCTGGCCCTGCGAAGTCTCCACAACGACATATTCATCAGCCATCAAATCCAGCAAGACGCCTGGATCGAAGTAATAGATCTTGGTGACAGGCCGAAAACTCACTCCAACGACAACAGGCATAAGGCCTCCTGCTTCAGGCGCTGATAGACTAGCGAGATGCGCCGGCTTGCGGCGCTGGCATGTGCAACACCAACGCTTCCAGCAACAGCCGGGCGTTGACATTTTGGTTGATCTGCGTGGGGGCAGCTTGCAGCCGCACCAGGTAGCGCTGCACGTGGGCGGGGTCGTAGCTGGCTGCCTCGTGCGCCAGCTCGGCGGCCAGGTCGACGTTGCGCACGCTGGCGCTGCATCCCTGCTGCACCAGCAAGACATCACGCCACCAACTGACCCAGGCGGCCAGGGTGGACTGTAAGACGGCCGGGGAGCGGCTGAGTTCCTCGGCGTAGGCCAGCCGCTGCACACGGTTTTGGCGGGGCAAGTCGCGCGCCTGCGCCATGCGTTGGGCGCGCTCTTGCCAGGCGCCGTCGCCAGCAAGACGCTGCACCGCCCAACCCAGCCGGCCCTCGGCCAGCCGGGCCAGCAAATCGGCCTGCGCCTGATCTGC
>CAZVGR010000166.1:0-8309 GCA_964626845.1 uncultured Anaerolinea sp. | reverse complement strand
TCGGGGCTATGATAGCCGCTTCCGCAGCAAAAACCCGGTTTCTCTAAGCCCAGCCAGAGCAGTAACCAGCCCGTGAACATTGACGGGCCGGTTTTCAGACGCCCCCTCTTGGAGAATGGTTCCGCCTGCACGGGCGTCTGGCGGCTGGAGTCGCCGGCCCGAAAATGCGGCCGCGCCGGCCGCGCGTTTCATGGTTGTCGTGTAGCGCCATACGTGCTACAATAGCTCTTGTTCAACCCCAAACGCCCGCCGTCGATTTGTAGACTTGCATCCAGGCAGCCATGACTCCGACCAGAATCGACCCTCAACTCCAACAGGCCATGCAGAGCCGGCCCGATACACAGTTTTCGCTGTTGCTGCGCGTCGACCAGACCGATATCAGCCGCCAGCAGACTTTGGCAGCCCACGGCGTGACCATCCGGCGCAGCCTGACGTTGACGCCCACCTTTGCGGTCACTTGCAGCGGCGCGGCCGGGCTGAGCCTGTTGGACGTGCCGTGGATTCGCCAGGTAGAAGAGGATCGGCCAGTATATGCCCTGTAGCCGCAACAACTGCGTTGTGTCGTTGTAATATCCAACCGTACTATCAGCTTGTCAGGAGGCACACATGAGCGAAACCTTTTTAAGCCGCATGGCCAGCAGTGGGCCAGATCAGCTAGTTCAGGCCATCGTCCAGTATTCCAGCGTCGAGACGATGCAGGCCTTCAACGAAACGGCCAAGGCGGCTGATGTCGCAGTCGCCATGGGCCCCCAGTTCAGCCTGATCCCGGCTCAACCCGTCAGCGGCTCGCCCCAGGCGCTGATAGAGTTGGAACAACAGCCGTTTGTGGAGCGAATCTGGGAAGACACCCCAGTGTATGCGCTGCTGGATGTGTCGGCGCCCAAGGTTCACGCGCCGCATCTTTGGGATCTGGGCTTCGACGGCACAGGGATCAAGGTCGCGGTGATCGACACCGGCATCGACCCTACCCATCCTGACTTCGGCGATCGCATTCTGGAGGCCAGGGACTTCACCAACAGCAAGCCAGGCGGCATCGACGGCAACGGGCATGGCACGCATGTGGCCGGGATCATCGCCGGCAGCGGCGAAGCGTCCGGCGGCCGCTACATGGGCTTGGCGCCGCAGGCCAGGCTGCTGGTGGCCAAGGTGCTGCGCGACAACGGCAGCGGCATGACCAGCGATGTGATGGCCGGCGTGGACTGGGCCGTGCAACAGGGCGCGCAGGTGCTCAACCTGTCGCTGGGTTCCAATGGCCCGTGCGACGGCAGCGATGCGCTGTCAACCATGTGCGATGCAGCGGTCGGGCAGGGCGTGGTGGTCTGCGTCGCGGCGGGCAACTCAGGCCCCGGCGCGCGCACGGTCGGCTCCCCAGGCTGCGCGCGTCAGGTGATCACCATCGGCGCCACCAACGACAACGATCAGATCACCAGCTTTTCCTCGCGCGGGCCGACCAGCGATGGCCGCGTCAAGCCCGACCTGTGCTTCCCAGGCTTCAACATCATCGCCGCGCGCGCCCAGGGCACGTCCATGGGATCGGTGGTCGATGCCCGCTACACGTCGGCCTCTGGCACCAGCATGGCCACGCCGCACGCGGCCGGCGCGGCCGCGCAGCTTCTGGAGGCTCTGCCCGGCATCACCCCGGCGCAGATCAAGGAGCGATTGATGGCCACCGCTGTCAACCTGGGGCTGGATGCCAACACGCAGGGCACAGGCCGCGGTGATGTCAAAGCTGCCTACGAGTATGCGCTGACACCTCCGCCTCCGCCTCCGCCTCCGCCGCCACCTCCTCCGCCGCCGCCCCCGCCGCCGCCACCTCCCCCGCCATCCAACGGAGGGTGCTCGCCCTTTGGCGGCAGTGCAACGGCGCAGAGCAGCGGCGCGCGCGCCTTCTGGTGGATCCTGGGCGTCTTACTGCTGCTGTGCCTGTGCGTGGTCTGCGCCTCAGCCGCGCTGATCGCAGTGGGCATAGCCAGCTATTGACAGCATGTCCGGCTGGTAGCCGGACCTACAGGTCTGGGAGAAGTGAAAACGGCGCCGGGTTGGCAACAACCTGGCGCCGTTTTTGTTGGCGGTTTTGTGGGACTGCTCAACGCAGCCGGGCGAAGAGATCTGGCTCCACGCCTGCCGGCCAACCTACTGTGGAGCGGGCCAGACGGAAGGTCTCCTGGCGGAACCAGCGGTCAGCCAGCACCTCGTCCGGCGCGGTGGCATAGCGGCTGGCGTCGCCCACCTGGGTGGCGTGGCAGAGGATGCCTTGCCGTTTCAGCTCGACAAAGTCGGCCACATCGATCACGGTGCTGATCTCGCCGGCCGGATAGCCGGTGAAGGGAAAGGGCACGCCATCCATCATCACGGCCGCGGGCCGGCCTTCAGGGTTCCAACCATCCAGCATCTCCTGCGGCATGACCCGGTAGTAAAGCTTGCTGACCTGGTGGGGCTGGCAGGCGTCGCGGTCGGGGAAGCAGTCGGGGTCGGCCGCCAGGTCATAGGCAATGGTCGCCCAGCGATGCACGGCCAGATGGTCGTAATGGCCGTAGATGCCGTCGGGGCCGAAGGTGAGCAGTACCTGCGGCCGGAGCTGGCGGATGATCTGCACCAGCTTGCCCACGGCCTGGCCCTGGTTGACGATGGTCAGTTGGCCGTCGACGTAGTCCAGGAAGATGGGTGGATGGATGCCATAGGTCTGGCAGGCGCAGCGCAGCTCGCGCTCGCGCACGGCTGGCAGGCTGGCGGGCGTGGCCAGCGCGGGCAGGGCGATCTGCCCCGCCTCGCCGCGCGTGGCTGTCACCAGGTAGACGTCGACGCCTTCGGCTGCGTATTTGGCCAGCGTGCCGCCGGTGCCGAAGGCTTCGTCGTCAGGGTGAGCGAAGACGGCGAGAAGAGTAAGGCTACTCATGACCGATCAGTTCCCTACTGCGAAACACGAGTTCTGATTTTACCGATGCCTCAACGCGTCGAATCAACACCGCCTCATTGCCATAGCGTTGTCGAACCCGTTGGTGGAGCGTCTGAAAGTCCTCATCAGAATCAACCAGATTGCTGCGATGCAGGGCCACGTAGCGGCCCAGATGGGTATTGACAAGCTCGGCGTACATCGATTCATAGACGCGGACCTCGGCCTCAATCTTCTTGCGCTGTAACCCGCGCAGATAGTCGCGCACAGCGGTCTCCACCAGTTCATCGGGCTTTTTCGCCTCTTGTGAGGCAACTAACACAACCTGCTCCATCAACTGTGGTTGCAACAAGATCGCTTCCATCTGGCCTCCTAATCAACATCGGCTCAAGCGCTGAATCAGTATACATCCATCACAATTGCGTGGCAAGTAGATATTGAGAGATCACTCCGGCTCAACCATTACCTCTTGCGCCGCCTCCAGCAGGCGCGCTGCCCGCTCAGGCGCTACTCCCTTGACCTCAAAGTAGCGCGTCAGCAGTTCCAGCGGCGCCAGCGACTCGACCGAGACCGCGCCCAGCCGCTGCCGCTCGGCCCGCTCCACGTCCCTGCTGACGCCGGCCACGTAGTAGGCCGCGGCGTGCAGCGCGCGCAGCACCTCCCGCTCTTGCAGCAGCGTCTCCTGTTCGGCCCGCAGGCGCAGCGTCACCCGCACCACGGCGTCGGTCAGGTCACGCTGTGCGATGGCTGCCAGCACGGCCGGTGTCGGATCGCCTTCCTCTTTGCGCACGTCCACGGCGATGGTGACGAAGGGGCGCGCGGGCCGCTTGTAGTGGGCAATGTACTGCCAATCGGCCCGGCCGCGCTGGATGACGGCCACGACCCAGCCCTTAGGCTCGCGCTCCTCGCCGAAGTCGATGCGCTCGATACTGCCGCTGTAGATCACCGGCGGGTGGGCGTCGCCGTTCAGGCTCTGGTGCTTGTGGATGTGACCCAGCGCCACGTAGTCCCAGGCCGGGTCGGCCAGCACGCTGCGCGCCACGGCTACGTCGCGGCCGATCATGATGTTGCGCTCGCTGCCCTGGCTGGCCTCCTGCACGCTGAAGTGGCCGGTGAGCACGGCCGGGATATCCGGCCGCTGCCGGGCATCGACTGCCAGGCCGCGGATGTTCTCGGCCAACGCCTGCTGCATCAGCGCGTCCACTTCGGCGATGGACTTGCCGCGGCTTTCCTCATCGGCCAGCAGGCCGGACTTGAGCGGGTAGGGCACGGTGGCCACCTGCAAGGGCTGGCCGCGGCGGCAGGTGATCTGATGCAGGTCTTCTCTGTCGCCAACGGTGGTGTTGGGCACCTTCAACGTTTCGAAGATGCTGATGCTGGTGGCGCGCTGGGACACGGCCGGCAGGTCATGGTTGCCCACCAGCATCACCACCGGGATGCCGTTGTCGGCCAGTCGCTTCATGCGCCGGGCGAACTCCCGCTGGAAGGTGGGGTTGGGGTCGCGCGTCTTGTAGGCGTCGCCGGCGAAGATCACCACGTCGATCTCGTGGTCCAGCGCGTAGTCCACCGCGTCGCTCAGCCGGCGCAGAAAGTCCATCACGCGCTGGTTCAGCCCGGTCTGCGGGTCGGTGCGGCCGTAGTTTTCCATGCCGATGTGGATGTCGGCGATATGAAGCAAGTTGATTGGTTCCATGTCGGTCGATTCTCGAGCCGGATTCTAACCAGGTGGATGAAGATCGCACTGCACCCAGATACTGCGAGACTGCACGATCATCGGTTGGTTCATCTGCAGTAGCAGAACAGTAGCGCGGCCTGTTCGGGTGCGTCCGATAACACGAGTGCCATCTGCACTCCACAGGAAATGGCGTGACCATGCCTGCGTGCGCGGGTTGAACAGTTGAGTCATTCGTCCACTCGCTGGGTCACGCTGGCGAGTCCGTTGTCCCTTGCATAAATTGCAGCGGGCACAGGCATAAGCCAGGTTATTCAACGTTGTGGCTCCACCCTCTGTGATCGGTACAATATGCTCGACATGAAACGGCCCACCCGTTATCAGCTCCTGACTTTGGCAGTATTCACAAAGATAGGCGGCACGCTCGGCCACAGCCTGACGCAAAGCAGGAGCAATGTAGGCCATTAGCTTACACGATGAGCGCTGCTATTTCCCTTGGCAGGGCTTTGCGTTGCTTAAGTAGATAGATCGCTTTGGCCTTACGCAGCGTCAGGAAATCCTCCCGTTCTACCAGCCGGTTGGCTTCCGCGCGTTCAACGGGTGTCAATGCACGCCGCTGCTGCAGTTCCAACAACATCTGTAGACGATCAGCTTCGAGGCGCGGTGTCTGCGATCGAGCAATGTCCAGCAACTCATGGGTGGACAGTTCGTCCAAGCCGGCCAGCGCATCCTCGGTATCTCGGACAACAGACACAGGCGGCTGGATCCAGTCGCTCACCACCTGCTCGATGGGGCGCTGAGTAGCCACGGCTTGCTGCATGGCTTGCTGATACAAAGGGGCAGGCAACTCGATAGTTACGGCGGTCATCACGTATCTCCCTGAGCTCAGACCTGTTCAACACGTCTCGAGTATATCGTTCGTCAGTCAAAAAGGCAAACATCGCCTCACACCTAAGGATACGTCAACTCATCCAGACGTTCGCCAAAGGTCAGGTCGCACCGCACGAAGTCGGTTCAGAAGCTGTGTGAATAGCTGCGCTCACTGCTCATCGAAGCCTGGCCGCACGAAGGCCCATGCCTCGGGAAACTCCTGTTCCAGCTCGACGCGCAGGCGGCTGAGCAGGGTCAGGATCTCTAGCGTAGCGGCCTGACGCGCGGGAAACACAGGCAAGAGCGTGGCCCAGGCGCCGATAGATCGGTCGATAGCCAGGAGGCCCATCTTGGCGACGCCGTCGGCGTTGGTGGACATCTCGTCGGCTGACATGTCGTAATAGACTTCCTGCCGGCGGCCGAGCAGGGCCATCTGGACCTTATCGACGACGACCAGTTTCAGCCGCTGGACAACTTCGACGGCCTCTATCAGGTCCTCGATTGGTCCGTCCCAGTCGGGAGCGACAGTCCTCAGGCCGGCGAAAATGTCGAAATCACCGCCCGCCGCATCAGCGTTGCCGGCGATCATGCCCAGCCAATCGTTGGCCAGCCCCACGTAGGTCATGGTAGCCCGGGACATAGGATGGTTTTCGACCTCGTCCAGTATGCGATCTTTCTCGGCCATCTCTGCGTTGACGTCAATCGCGTCTGGGTCGATGCCTTCCTCCTCCGCCATCTCTCGCAGCAGGTTCAGGGACTGCTGCAAGACATCAATGACCAGATCGAAAGCCTCGTCAAAGTCCTGCGGCTCTCCTCCCCGGCTTTCCGCAATGGCCTGCTGTCGGGCATAGCTCAGACAGCGGGCGGTGAAAGCGCAGCGCTCGCACCAACTGTCACAGTATTCCTGGATGCGGGGGATGAACCGGGGGTCGTCGGCCAGGGCCAGCAGGTCTTGGGTGTTCATAGCAGTGCTCCATTGCTGTACACGACCGATCCATCGAAAATCGTCAGTACAGGAAGAATCTCATCGATCTCGGCCGATGGGATCGAGAAAATATCGCGGTCCAACGCCACCAGATCAGCCAGCTTGCCGGGGCTGATGCTGCCCAGCCGGTCGAGTTGGCCGCTGGCGCGGGCCGGCCCCAGCGTGTAGCCCGCCACGGCCTCTGCTACCGTCAGCCGCTCCTCTGGATACCAGCCGCCGGCCGGCGTGCCGTCGCGGCGCTGGCGGGTGACGGCCGCATGGATGCCCCAGAACGGGTTGGGCGAGGCCACCGGGCAGTCGGAGCCCAGCGCCAGCACCGCGCCGTTGTCCAGCAGGGTGCGGAAGGCGTAGGCCCAGCGGCCCCGCTGGCCGATGGCCCGCTCCACCAGCGCCATGTCGTCCACCAGGTGGATGGGCTGCACCGAGGCGACCAGGCCCAGGCTGCCCAGCCGGCGCAGGTCGTCGGGGTGGGAGTGCTGGACGTGCTCGATGCGGTGGGGGAGGGGCCAATTGTCAATTGTCAATTGATAATTGGCAATTGGCAATTGGGGTAGGACTTCGCTGAAGACGTCCAGCAGCTCACGGATGGCGCGGTCGCCGATGGCGTGGATGCCCACGGGCAAGCCGGCCGCTGCGCCGCGCTGGATGGCGCTGGCCAGCTCGGCCATGCGCACGACCGGCAGGCCGCTGCCGCCATCGTTGTACGGCTCCAGCATCCAGGCCGTGCGCGCGCCCAGCGAGCCGTCGGCGAAATACTTGGCCCCGCCGAAGCGCAGCCGGTCGTCGCCGAAGCCGCTGCGCAGCCCCAGGGCGAAGGCCTCGTCCAGCAGCGTGCCGTCGAACATCATCCACACCCGCAGGCGCAGATCCCCGGCCACGTGCAGCCGCTGCCAGGTTTGGAACGCGTTGCGGCTTTCGCTGCTGTCGCCGATGCGGAAGTCATGCACGCCGGTCAAGCCCAGGCGGTGGGCCTCGGCGATGGCGTCGCGCATGGCCGCGTCGATTTCGGCCTCGGTTGGCCTGGGCATGATGGCGTCAACGAGGTCCATGGCCTTGTCGCGCAGCACACCGGTAGGCTGGCCGAACGCGTCGCGGTCGATGACGCCGGCCGGCGGGTCGGGGGTCTCGGCCGTGATACCGGCCAGATGCAGCGCCAACGTGTTGGCCGTGGCCAGGTGCAGGTCGCTGCGCCAGAGGACGACCAGGTGGTCAGGGGCGACGGCGTCCAGGTCATGGCGGGTCAGCAGGCGCGGCTCCGGCCAGTCGGTCTCGTTCCAGCCCTGGCCCTTGATCCACTGACCGGCCGGCGTGTGTTCGGCGCGCTGGCGCAGCGCCTCCTGCACGGCCTGGCGCGATCCCAGGCCGGCCAGCGGCAGCTCGCGCCGGCTCAACGCCCAGCCCAGGAAGTGGAAATGCGCGTCGGTCAGGCCTGGCAGCACGCGGCGGCCGCCCAGGTCGATCACCTGCGTCTGTGGCCCAGCCAGCGCCAGGATCTCTGCGTCGCTGCCCACGGCCAGGATGCGCCCCGACTGTATCGCCACAGCCGTGGCGTCAGGAAAGCGGGGGTCCTGCGTCCAGAGCTTGCCGTTGAAGAGAACGATGTGATCAGTCATTGCTCCGCTCTGAATCAAAAGTGCATCCACGACTCAGCGCTTGATCATGCTTGCACACAAGTAATCGAACTCACACCAGGCAGCAAGAAACCCATCAATCGATGCCCGCTGCGGAGCGACGTCGAAGGCCGGATCGTTCAACAACAAACCATCATCGTCAGACCCAACGACCACAACCGCATGCGCTAAGTCATCATGCCAGTAGTCGAGGAACATGGTACGGACCAGCGCGATGATCGGTTGTCGCTGTTCAAGATGCCTTTTTAGCATTGTCAG
>CAZVGR010000165.1:0-8470 GCA_964626845.1 uncultured Anaerolinea sp. | reverse complement strand
CTCAGGGCCTGGCGGAGCGTGTTCCCAGCGGCTGTGGCCGCTTCGTGCTGTCAGATGGTGAATTCCATTCACCGGACTGCTGACCTGGACTCTTACCATAGTGAAAGGAACCAACTCATGGAGATCATCGGAGCCATCCTCGGCATCGTCATTGCGGCCGCGATCAACGGCCTCATCATCTGGATCGTCGCCAAGCTCGGCCTGGGCCTGGAGGTCAGCGGTTTTGGCGCCGCCTTCATCGCCGCCATCGTCATCGCCGTGGTGGCCGGCCTGCTCAACTGGCTGTTGGGCGCGCTGGGCATCACCATCGGCGGCGGCCTGCTGGGCGCCCTGATCAGCCTCCTCGTCGCCGCGGTCGTGCTGATGGTCAGCGGCAGCTTCGTGCCCGGTCTGCGCGTCAAGGGCTTCGGCGGCGCGTTGGTTGCCGCCCTCGCCATCGGCGTGGTAGGCTGGCTGATCGGGCTGCTGGTCAGCGCCATCGTGGCCTAACGCCGCAACTGGACGGAGATGCAACGCCCGGCGCTCACCCCAGGCGCCGGGCGTTGGAGTCCGCAAAGGATAACACCGCATGAAAAAGCACCTACTGCCTCTGTTGATCGTCGCTGCGCTGCTGGTCGCGGCGTGCAGCGCTCCATCGCAGCCGGCGCCCGCTGCGCCAACGGCTGCGCCCACCACCACGATCGCTCCCCCGCCGGCTGAACCTACGCCTGCGCCGGCCGTCGAGCCCACATCCGAGTCGGCTGCTGGCAGAGGTGACACACTCACTGGCCAGACCTGGCAGTGGCTATCCTACACCAACCCTATGGAGCAGGTGGACATCGAGACGCCCGATAGCTACCTGTTGACCTTCGAAGAAGACGACGCGGTCGCCATCTTGGCCGACTGCAACAACGCCCAGGGCACCTACACCGACGAGGACGGCGCGCTTACCATTGCCGTCGGCCCCATGACTGCGGCGGCCTGTCCGGAGGGATCGCGCAGCGACCAGTTCGTGGCCTTGCTGGGCAGCGCGGCCCGCTACTTCTTCCAGGACAGCATGCTTTACATCGACCTCCTGGCCGATGGCGGCACCCTGGCCTTCGCGCCGGCTGCCGCCGAGACGACGGCGGATGCGAGCGAGGCGAGCGAGGGTGCTTTGGCTGGGATACCCCTGCCCCCGGCCGACATCGCGGTCGACGAGGGCGGCCCCGCATTGGCGACTGGCGAGTGGGCCTACACCGCGGCGGCCGTGGCCAGGCACTACCTGGAGCCGGTGGCCATGCTGCTGGACATGTCGGGCCCGATCCAGCGCGACTACACCGGGTGGGCGCCCCGCAGCGGCCAGATCATAGGCGTCTTTACCCGTCCCCTGGCCCCGGCGCCCACCGCCTATCAGGTGAACCTGCCGGTGCAGCCGACTGGCGCCAGCGTCGACGTGGACAACGACGGCGAAGAGGATGCCGGCGTCCAGGTCTTTGTCGCCAATCTCGGCACAAATCTCGTAGGCGACTCCTACCTGGAGCAGATCGAGCAGGGTGGGTTCACCTCGTACCTGAGGGATCCCCAGACCGGCGACATCCGCACAGGCGCCCTGCTGGTCTATGCGCCCGACGACGCCCAGGGCTTCCCCAGCGCGGCGGGCGAGGATGGCGTCTACTTCACCGCCGACGACCCGGCCGTGGGCCTGCCTGCCGGCTGGACCCTGGCTACCCTGGGCGAGGACGGCCAGGTGACCTTCGACCGCAGCCGGGAAGCGACCCTGAACATCCTGGAGGCTGCGGCCTACGCTTCCCCGGACTTCTCCGACCAGGGCATCCTGGAGAGCTTCAACTCCCTGATCGATCTGCTGGCGGTGCGCTACTCCTACACCGAGCTGAGAAACCTGGACTGGGAGCAGATCCGCCAGGAGTACCTGCCCCGGGTGGAGGCGGCCGACGCCGCGGGCGACTTTGCCGCCTACTACGCCGCTATGCACGATCTGGCGCTCTCCATCAGGGATGCTCACGTCTACCTGAGCGGCGGTACGCTCGATTACAAGGTAGCAGCAGCGGAACCGATCGAGCAGGCTTATAGCGGCGGGCTGGGCGTGGAGGTCAAGGAACTCAGCGACGGCGCGGTGGTGGTGACCTATCTGGATCCGGAGGGCCCAGGGGCGCAGGCCGGCTGGCAGGTTGGCACGGAGATCGTGAGCGTGGACGGTGTGGCCATCGGCGACCGCATCGACACGTTGCCGTTCGCGGAAACCGCGGGCAATCCTGAGGTCATCCGCCTGCAACAGATGAAAAAAGCCCTGGCCTTCCCCGCCGGCGCCGAGACCACCATCGAGTACCGCCAGCCGGAGGCCAGCGATGTGGTGAGCGCCACGTTCACGGCCGTGGAGGACGCCTTTGTCAGTGCGCCCACGCCGGCCGTGGGCGACGCCGACATCAGCTTCAAGGACCTGGGTGATGGCATCTGGTACGTGCAGTGGAAGGAGTTCCATGATCCGCTCTACAAGATTGCCATCTGGGAGAAGCTTCTGGAAAAGGCCCAGGGCGCGACCGGCCTCATCATCGACATGCGCCACAACGGCGGCGGCGCCACCGATCTGATGTACACCCTGGCCTCCTACTTCTTCACAGCCGACGATCCGGCGCAAGGCCACTGGATCGACAGTTACACCTACGACGAGAAGGCGGGCGACCTGGTGAAGGAGTTCGCTTCCGACCGCACCCTGAGCTCGCCGCGGCCGGACCTGACCTTCAACGGCGCGGTGGCCGTGATGGTGGGCGAAGGCTCGGCCAGCGCCGCGGAGTATCTGCCCCAGTTCCTGCAGCGCCAGGGGCGGGCCGTCGTCGTCGGCGAGCATGGCACCGAAGGGGCCGGCGGCTACCTGGAGCAGGCCGCCATGCCTGGGGGCTTCGTGTTCCACTTCACCAAGGGCCGCACCTTCTTTGCCGGCACCGACGAGCTCAACCTGGAGGCCAAGGGTGTGGACCTGGATACGCGCGTGCCCATCACCCTGGAGAACGAGCTGGCCAAGCAGGAAGGCCGCGACGTGGTGCTGGAGGCGGCCATCGTGGCCTTGGGCGAGGAAGCCGCCCGGCTGTTTGCCGAGCGCCTGCCTGGCACGACCCTGCAACTCATGACCCTGCAGGCCGTAGGGGAAGACGGCCAGTTGGACCAGGTCAATCCCACAAACCCCCTGAGCTACACCATCACCTTCGCGGCGGATGGCGTCATGTCCATCCAGGCAGGCTGCAACCAGGTCAGCGCCGAGTATAGCCTGGGCAGCGCGGGCGCCATCACCATCACCCCCGGCGCAGCCACCCTGGCCCTCTGTCCGGATGACGGCCTGGGTGAGAAGTTCGTGGCGGCGTTGGCGCAGGTCGCCCTGCTCCAGACCGACGGCCAATCCTACGTCTTTGCCTATCCGTCGGAAGATGCCCCGGTGAACCTCCTGATGACGCCGGTGGAAGACGCCGGCGGGCAATAGGAACAGCCAGGGCAGCGCAGGGAGGCGTCCGCCTCCCTGCGCTGATCGCCCGGTATTCGGATTTCGAGACCGAAGACAAAACAATAGGGTGTGTCTGAAATGAGTTAACGAACGGTCATTGCGAGGCGTCTGCGCCGAAGCAATCTCATCACACCACGCCGGGATTGCTTCGTCGGCGGCCTCCTCGCAATGACCGTTCAACCAGATTCAACTACACCCAAAACAATACGACATGAAACTCCGCAAACACATCCTTTTCGTCTTACTTTTCATCCTGGTCCAGGGCCTCACCTTCGCGGTGACGTGGTACGGCTTTGGCTTCCGCTACGCGTCGGCCCAAGAGGCGCGTTTCTCGGTCATCTCCGAGGCGATCCTGGCGCTGATGGTGCTGGTCTACATCCGGCGCTATGCCTCCTGGCGGTCGGTCGGCTTTGGACCATTCAGTTGGCTCCGCGCCCTATGGGTGGCTCCCCTGCTGATACCGGTGCTGCTCTACGCCGGCTACCTGCTCTCGCTCATCGTGTCAGCTCAACCAAGCGGCTTGGCGCTTCTGGGTGTAGCGGCCGTTGCGCTGATGACCCTGTTGGTGGGCTTTGCCGAGGAGACGACCTTCAGAGGCATCCTGCTGCGCGGCGAGCTGGCGGCCGGCCGCAACGTCTTTGTGGCGATGCTCGTCAGCGCGGTCGGCTTCTCCCTGCTGCACAGCGTCAACATCTTCGCCGGGATGCCGCCGGCACAGGTGCTGGGCCAACTGCGGGACACCCTGATAGTCGGGCTGTGTCTCGCGCCCCTGGCGCTGCTGACAGGGAATCTGCTACCGCTGGTGATCTGGCACTTCCTGTGGGATTTCAGCGGGCTGGTCGTCACCCAGGTCCCCCTGGAGCAGACCAACGTGCTCTTTGCGTCCATAAATCTGGCGGGGATCCCGCTTCAATACGTGATGGGGATCGTCGGCTGGGCGGCGGTCTTTGTGCTGTGGCGGCGGGGCCAGTTTCAGACGCCCAGCGAGCTGGTAACCCGGACGGCGATGCACCGGTCGTAGTATGGCGTAAGCTGATCGAAGCCGAGCGAGCCAGCACGCCTGCTGCGGCGAAGACCGCATAATGCAAACAGAGTAATCCATGAAATCCATTCCCTGGATTGCCACACGCTAGGGACCATGTACAACCAGAGCACCGTTCTGATCGTTGCGATTCTCGCCGTATCCTCGATGGTAAGCACCGAGGTCGGCTATCGCATCGGGCGCAGGGAGCGAGCGTCTGCCATAGCGCCGCCAGAGTCCCATGTCAGCGCCATTCAGGCCGCGCTCCTGGGTATCCTGGCTTCTTCTCCTGGGCTTCACGTTCTCGTTGGCCTTGCAGCGCTACGACAGCCGCAGCGAGGCTGTGGTCGATGAAGCCAATGCCATCGCCCCTACCTGATGCTCGTCTTCGTCCTGGTCGTGATCTTCATCATCGTCGATCTGGATCGCCCGCGACGCGGGCTGATCCAGGTCGACCACACCAGCCTGACGGAACTACAGGCTGCCCTGAATGCCGATCAGGGCGCCAACCAACCCACATCGGAGGAAACCGTGACAACCTCAACACCGGCGAAGCCGGACTACGCAGCGTCCTTGGAAGCTGCCTATGGCGCGCCCAGCCAGTCGGGCTTTGGCAGCGCCGTGTTCTACGAACCAATGCAGGCCGGCGACGACCTGGAACAGGCCGCGCTGGCCAGGTACCGGTACTTCGTCGGCGAGCTGTGGGAGCGTTGGGGCGAAGGCGCCTGGATGGGGCCGTGGAAAGAGGTCTACAACCGGCCGGCCGGCGCCAAGCCCGACGTCGTGACCGAGCTGCGCGGCATCGAAGACCCGGATGCGGCCATCTCAGCGCCGATGATTCTGGATGCCGTCGAGGACGCAGAGGCGGCGCGCGCGGCCTTGTCCGCCGCGTTCGACGACCCTGCCGTGACCGAGCTGCGCGTCTTCAACCTGGGCGACGGCGGGGCCATGTCGGGCATTCTCGTTGCGGCCCGCCGGGCGGCGACCAGCGACGCCACCTTCCTGGTATTCCTGCTAGACTAGACCGTCACCATGACAACTGCGCACCCAGCCGTCGAGAACGGCAACGATACTCTCTTCACGCGCGACGCCAGCCTCGACTTCGGCGGCGGCTCCGGCGTCTTCGACCTGCCCTTCGACCTGCCCAAGGGCGCGATCCTGGGCATGATCGGCCCCAGCGGCTGCGGCAAGGCCATCACAGCGCCACAGAACCAGCCATGAAGACCGCACTTGACCAAACCGGTATCGCGATCGAGGCCGCGGCCGGCGCGCCTGAACAGGCCATCTGTCCACACTGCGGCGGCGTGGTGATTCTGCGCCGGCGCAGCAGCCACCGGCTTTCGAGCGACGTGAGCCATTTCTGGCGCCATCGGGATCACGACAACAGCGGCTGTCCGGCCCGCTTCGCGGTCAACGCTCGAATCAACAAGAGCGACAGGCCAGCCTTGGCGCAGCCCTGATCTCGGCGCCCAACATGGCCTACGTGGTCGACGATGGAACCGGCAGCGGTGCAGACTCCATTCCCGACCAGATTTCATCTCTGCCCACTTTTCCACTTGTCTACTCGCTACCCACAAATCAAACGGAGCACCAGCATGAGCAACGTCTATCTCGCAATCCCCGGCGCGCCCGACAGGCTGCTGGGGCACGTCCACGACGATGGCCAGGTCTATCGTAGCCAGGCAGGCCTGGACGATCTGGTCGGCCACGTCAACCTGACCAGCGGCGCGGTCTACGAACAGCGCTTCGGGCCGGACAAGAAAGTAGGCCACGTGGACTTGAGCAACGGCCGGGTCTACGCCACCCGCCTGGGCCCCGACACCTACGTGGGCCAGGTGAACGCAGACGGCCGGCTGCGCCTCCATGAAGCCTTGGCGGTCGACGACTACGTCGCCAGGGTCGGCGAGTTCCGCAACTACGCGCACGCGGCCGGCGCTCTGCTGTTGCTGGTGATGCCTGCGCTAAAGGTGGAGCTTCCCAGCGTACCGCCAGAGGAGGCGCCGATGAGCTGATCCAGCAAAAAAGCTCAACCCGGTGAATGGATGAACCTTAAGATAATAGTCCGGCAATAGAGCGAAGCGCGTCCATGTGCGAACCCGCCGGGGAATGAAGTTCCCCGGCTACATAACAGCGCCCGTTGAAACGGGCTAGCGCGTGCAAGGCACGTTTTTCAGCCCCGTTGACGGGGCGCCGCTGTGTAGCCCGGTCGATTTACACTTGCACCTGCGCTGCAAGTGCAGGTGTCGCCGGGCGGGCTCGCATGAGGGACGACTCGCCGCAAGCGGCTATTGCCGGAACATTTTCTCAACTTTCATGAATTCACCGTCTGACAGCACGACACCTGCGCCTGCGCCGAGCCGCAGGCGAGGTGCAGGTGAGCGGCCACAGCCGCTGGGAACACGCCCCACCAGGCCCTGAGGGGCCTTGGTACTGTCAGCCAGGGATTTCCAATCCCTCGACCTATTATCGAAGGAGAAAGCATCATGTCAACAACTGGAGTCCTGCGCTCCCCTGCGCTGCGACGATCCGTCGTACTGGCGTTGGTCGTCATTTTGCTGCTGTCCGCCATGCCCCTGGCCGTCCTGGCTCAGGACGGCGGCACAGCCATCGGCCCCTACATTGTCACGCTGCAACCCGGCGAGAGCACCGAGATCGAGGTGCATGGCTTCTGCCTGAACTACGGCCTGCCCTTCCCCGGCGACGTGCTGCTGCCCACCGAGCTGGCCTCGGACCCGCTGCGCAACGCCGCCATCTACAGCATGGCCAACGGCTACATCGACTCCAACGCCTTCGACGTCGAGAAGGCCATCTGGTATCTGTCCGACGGCACCAGGCTCGACAACCAGGACTACACCCTGGCCGACAAGATCATCGCCTACGCCAACAGCGGCGTCCAGCCGGCCGACGTGGTGGACGGCGTGCCGCACATGGTCGAGCTGGTGACGGCCGGCAGCCTGGAGGCCAGCGTCACGAAGTTCGTGAACGTGGCGCCGGAACAGGGGTCCTTCTTCGGCAGCGGCACACTGACCATCACCAACGTCAGCCAAGAGCCGCAGACGTTCGTGGTTTCCTACGGCACCGTGACCGTGGACGAGACTGACGGCGACCAGCAGAACATGCTGGTCTTCCCGTCGCAGCCCGCGCCCGTACAGGCGACGCCTCCCAAGACCGGCGGCCTGCTGCCGGTCGAAGACATGGCGCTGATGGCGCTGGCCGGCCTGGGCCTTGGCGCCCTGGGCATCGGCCAGGCGCGCCGCCGCGCTGTCAAGGCAGCATGAGACCGCGCACCCTGCTGCCGGCGCTTGCCCTGCTTCTGCTGGCCCTGGCCTTGTGCCTGGGCCAGCCCGCCCGCGCCCAAAGCGGCGGGCCGGGGCAAGCGCCAGCGTCCGAAACCGGACCGACCCGGATAGCCATCCCATCCATCAAGGTGGACTCTGCGGTGGAGCCGGTGGGCTATCAACTGACCGACCAGAATCTCGGCTGGCAAACGGCCGAGAACGCCGTCGGCTGGCATCGCTCCTCGGCCATGCCCGGCAGCCCTGGCAACGCGGTCATGTCGGGGCACAACGCCACGCGCGGCAGCCGCGTGTTTCGCGATCTGTATAAGATCAAAGTCGGCGCGGCCATCACGGTTTCCTCCGGCGGCAGCGACCACCAGTACGTCGTGACCGACATAATCATCCTGCCGTACGTGTTTGCATCCGAATACCGCCGCGCCCAGATCGCGGCCTTGCTGGGCCAGTTCGGCGACGAACGGCTGACGCTGATCACCTGCTATCCCTGGTTCACGAACACCCACCGCTTGATCGTGGTGGCGCATCCCGTCGATCCATACGTTTCCGAAACAGCGTGTCCTCGATGACGTGCTCTATGCTTCGCCTGGATGCGAGAGGCGGCGTGGAGTTGGTGGTGGATGGTTGCCTGGGTTGACCGCAGGGAGGTGGCGCCGGGCCTAGGGCAACTCTGCGTTGTGG
>CAZVGR010000164.1:0-8610 GCA_964626845.1 uncultured Anaerolinea sp. | reverse complement strand
CCGACGGCTGCGCTAGGCGGTGGCGCAAGATGGCATCTTGCGCTACAACGGATGCGCAGGATGTTCATCGCCGCGCTCTCGATCCTGTCGATTTTCAACCTGCTGCTGCGCTTCGTGGTCCAGGCCGAGAGCCTGCAGTACGTCATCTTCATCATGAATGTCATCATGACGCCGATCTTCCTGGGCGACTTCCTCTACCGTTTCTTCACAGCCAAGAGCAAATCCCGCTACTTCGGGCGTGGCTTCGGCTGGGCCGATCTGCTCTCCAGCCTGCCCTTTCCCAACGCCAAGATCCTGCGCCTGTTCCGGCTGGGGAGCGTCTTCCGCTTGTTCAGGCGCTTTGGCGCACACAACCTGCTCGACCAGTTCGTCAGCCGTCGCGCCGAGAACGCCCTGTTGACGGTGATCTTCCTGGTGCTGTGCGTCCTGCAGTTCGGCGCGCTGGCCGTGCTGCGGGCAGAGATTTCATCCCCCGACGCCAGCATCACCAGCGCCGACGATGCGCTCTGGTGGGTCTTCGTGACCATCACCACGGTCGGCTATGGCGACCGCTATCCGGTCACCACTGCTGGCCGAATGGTTGCGGTGCTGGTGATGATCGCCGGCGTGGGCTTGTTCGGCACCCTCAGCGGTTTCCTGGCCAACCGCTTCCTCCGTCCACCGGCGCCGAAAGAAACCGATGCGCCGGCTGCTGAGCCGGCCGCGCAGCCGGTTCCCAGTGATCCCTGGGCGCGCATCGCCGAGCTGAAGCAGATCTTGGCGGTGCAAGAACAGGCCAGCGCCGACCTGCGGGCCAAGATCGCTGAGATCGAAGCGCTGCTCCAGGGTCAATCCCAGTTCATTGCGCTGCCGGCTTCGCCGGCGACCAGCCGGCCGACAGATTGATTGCGGGCACGGCAAAAGGGCCAGAAACCAGTATGCTACACTATCTTCTCGCCAACAACCAGGCCGCCAGCCCCGTCTTCGAGTGGATCGAGCGCGCGGCGGTCTTCATCGAAGTGCTCGCGGTGATCATCATCGTCAGCGCCATCGTGGTGGCGCTGCTGCGTTACGTGGTTGACTTTGCTCTCGACCGGGAGCGCGGCCAACTCTACCACCGGCTCAAGGTCAGCCTGGGCAAGGCGCTGCTGCTGGGGCTGGAGGTGCTGGTGGCAGCCGATATCATCCACACCGTGGCGCTGGAAGCTACGCTGGAGAGCGTGGTCGTGCTGGGCCTGCTGGTGCTGGTGCGCACCTTCCTGAGCTGGGCGCTGGTGGTGGAGATGGAAGGGCGCTGGCCCTGGCGGCCCCCGCGAGAAGATCACCTGCTGCCGGCCATCGAGACTGCCCAGCAGGAAGAATCTTCCGACCCGAGAGCATCTGTCGAAAGGTAGCTTTGCGGGCGATGGGTTTCATTCATGCTTGACAATTCACTGCGGAGTGAGCACCCCAAGGAGCGGATTATGGGCGCAAAATCCGTCCATGGGTGTGCTCGAGTCCTTCCAACTTTCGAACTTTGCAACAGGAGACTATCATGGCACAGTACAAACCAGCAACAAGCTTCACCGCCGCAGCTAACGCCGCCCTGCTCCAGGAGTTGAACTGGAGCGACACCCAGGACTTCGACCTCGCCAGCCAGGGCTTCATCGCCACCCTGGATGACCCCATCATCCGCAGCGACGACGGCCGGCCGGTCTATGACCTGGGCGCCTATCCGTTCCTGGCCGAAGAAAGCGCCCCGCCCAGCGTCAACCCCAGCCTGTGGCGGCAATCGCGCCTCAACGCCAACTATCACGGCCTCTTCCAGGTGACAGACGGCGTCTACCAGATTCGCAGCTTCGATCTGGCCGTGATGAGCGTCATAGAAACCGACAACGGCTACGTTGTCGTAGACCCGCTGCTGGCTCCGCGCACGGCCGAAGCTGGCATGAAGTTGGTCTATCAACACCTCGGCCACAAACCCATCCACGCCGTCATCCACACCCACACCCACATCGACCACTGGGGCGGTGTGAAAGGGGTGATCTCTCGGGCTGACGTGCAGGCCGGGCGCGTGAAGATCATCGCGCCGGATCGTTTCATGGAGTACGCCATCAGCGAGAACGTCATCGCCGGCAATGTGATGAGCCGCCGCGCCAGCTACATGTATGGCAACCTGCTGCCCAAAGACCCGACAGGACAAGTTGGCGCCGGATTGGGGCAGACGACTTCAGCCGACGCCATCACCCTCATCGCGCCGACCGACCTCATCACCCACACCGGCCAGGTCATGGTGATCGACGGCCTCGAAATCGAATTTCAGCTCACGCCGGGCACGGAAGCCCCGGCCGAGATGAACTTCATCTTCCCCCAGCGCCGCGCGCTATGCATGGCGGAGAACGCCTCGCACAACATGCACAACCTCTACACCCTGCGCGGGGCGCAGGTGCGCAACCCCTTGGTGTGGGCGCACTACATCGACGAGGCCATCGACCGCTTTGAGGGGCGCTACGAGGTGGTCTTTTCCTCGCACCACTGGCCGACCTGGGGCGCAGAAGCTGGCGTGGAGTATCTGAAGAAGCAGCGCGACATGTACAAATACCTCCACGACGAGACCATGCGCCTGGCCAATCAGGGCTACACCCTGCTGGAGATCCCGGAGATCGTCGAGAGCCAGCTCCCGGCCGACCTGTTCAATGCCTGGTACAACCGGGGCTACTACGGCACGGTCAGCCACAACGTCAAAGCCATCTACCAGTATTACCTGGGCTTCTTCGACGGCAATCCGGCCAACTTGCACCCGTTGCCGCCGGAAGCTGCCGGCAAGAAATACGTCGAGTTCATGGGTGGGGCGGACAATCTGCTGGCCAGTGCGCGCAAAGCGTTCGACCAGGGCGAGTACCGTTGGACGGCGCAGGTGGTCAACCACCTGGTCTTCGCCGACCCGCACAACCAGGCGGCGCGTGACCTGCAAGCCGATGCGCTGGAGCAGTTGGGCTACCAGGCGGAGTCCGGCCCGTGGCGCAACTTCTATCTCAGCGCCGCCAAAGAACTGCGCGATGGCGTGATGGAGTTGGCCACACCCAAGTCGGTCAGCCCGGATGTGATCAAAGCCATGTCGCTGGACATGTTCTTCGACCTGCTGGCGGTGCGCCTGATCGGCCCCAAAGCGGCGGGCAAGAAGCTGGTCTTCAACGCCAACTTCAGCGATACGGGCGAGCAGTACCTGCTGGTGGTCGAGAACTGCGTGCTGAACTACGCCAAAGGCAGGCAGAGCGCTGAGGCCGACGCATCGCTGACCATGACCCGCGCGGCGCTGGACGAGATCGTGCTGGGCGAGGCGACGCTGGCAGAGGAGCTGGCGGCAGGCAAGGCCAGCATCGACGGCAACCCGGAGAAGCTGGTCGAGTTCCTGTCGCTGCTGGACACCTTCGAGTTCTGGTTCAACATCGTCACGCCGTAGCGTCCAAGGACTCCGGAAGCGGCCGCTGGGCGCTGCTGGTGAAGATGGAAGAACCACTGGCCCTGGCGGCCGCGCCATCCGCATCCTGCGGCGTTGCCCAGTGTGACGCCTCTCATGCAACCAGATACTTGTGACAGGAGATTCGCATCGACGCCGAGCCGCACCAGCCGGTCTGGACCGACGGCGAGTACACAGGCCGCACGCCGGTTGCCATCAAAGTGCTGCCTGCGGCCTTGACGGTGGCTGTGCCCTGACAAGTCAGCAGGCTTGAATCGAACAAGACCGGGCAGGGCTGAGTGCGCCACTTGCCAGCCCTTTTCGCGTCCGAAAGAATACGCTGGCGTGCGCCAAGGCTTCCCGAAAGCCCCTGGTAGTGTCATGCTGACCGAAGGCGCCGAAGCCATCCCGACTCGCGTAGCCGAGACCCTTCGCTGGCGTTTTCGTGTCATGCAAGCTGTGCGCAAGACCCGCTCAGGGTGACAGGTTTGGTTGGTCTCCGACTTTTGAAAGGCCCTGGGCGAGCGCATCGGGGTCTTGACAGTTGGGCCAGGCATGGAGTATAACCCGTGGGCTGCTATGCACTGCGTCCTCTTGGTCATGCGCGTGGCTGGCAGTTGTATCACCCTCATCTCCAGGCCCACTCGGAAGGCGTTTCATGAACACTGTCCTGGTTGAGCTCTTGCCTCTGATGCTGGGCGCGGCGCTGGTGCCGCTGTACCCCATCCTGGTGTTGCTCTTGCTGTTGGGCGAGGGCGGCCTGCGCAAGGCCAGCGCCTTCGTGGCGGGCATGCTGGCCATGCGCCTGGTCCAGGGCGTGCTCTTCGGCTGGGTGTTCGGCGCGGCCGCCGAGGCCTATCCCGACGACGGCCCGCAGATCATCGCCTCGACGCTCTTTCTGGTGCTTGGCCTGCTGTTGCTGGCAGCCGCCGTCAGGAAGTGGCGCAAGCAGCCTGATCCGGACGATCCGCCGCCGCAGTGGATGGCCGCGCTGGCCGGGATGCCCCCCCTTAAGGCATTCGGCGCGGGCGCAGGCGTCATCACCATCGACGTCAAACAGTTGGTCTTCACGCTGGCCGCTCTCGACGTGATTGCCGCGGCCGGGTTGGGCGGGGCGGCCAGCGCTGGCCTGTATCTGTTCTTCGCCCTGGCCACCCAGACGCTGGTGTTATTACCTATCCTGGCCTTCGCCGTGGCGCCGCAACAGGCGGCCAAACCGTTGCGCGCCGTCCAAGGCTGGCTGGAGCGCAACAACCGGCCCATCATGATCGGCGTGTCGCTGGTCTTTGGCCTGTGGTTCTTCTACAAAGGCGTGACCGGTTTGATCGGTTGACGCCGCCTATTGCGGCGTTGCGTACTGGTCGCGCATCGCCTCGAACAGGGCCGCGGATGAGATGGGGGTATCCAGCGACGCAGTGACGATCTGTCCATCGGCCTGGCGGTAGACCACCTCGCGCAGGCCAGCGCCGCCGCGCGCCAGCAGATACATGCCGTAGAGCACCGTGATCGCCAGGTCGTGCAGGTCGATCTCGTCGACGGAGGCGGCGCGGGCAAAGGCCTGCCGGATCGCCTCGCGCTGGGCTGGATCGTTCCAGGCCGCCGACAGCACCAGCAGCGCAGCGTGTTCGGTGTATGACCGATCGCCTTCCAGCTGGTACAACATCTGGTCGACGTCGGCAGCGCTCCTGGCGTTGTAGATCAAGCTGTTATACATGTCCTCGGGCGTAAGCGCGCCGGACTGGACCCCAACGTAGACAGCGCAGGCGTTGGCGATGGTCTCGAAACTGGCCGCTTGGGCGTTCAAATAGTCGGCGAAAGCATGGGGGGTGGTCATGGATGATCTCCTGAAACGATGATCTTCTTTTGGTGCGCCGCGCGTCCGTCCTGCCAGAGGTGGCGCGCGGCTGAGGACTGGCCCGATTATATCATGCCCCCATCAAGGCGTCAACGCACTGGCGACGTGAATCAACGCTCCCAACGACGAACTCTGCCAACGCAGAGTCGAGCCACCAGGCGGGGCGGCGCGCCCGATTTGGCACGGGCCAAACCCGGCAGGGTGTGTTCAGAATCGGGCCGGCCCAGAAGTTCGACTTCTTCGGAGAAGTCGAACTTCTTCACTCCCAGCGCCAGCACCGGAAGTCACGGCGCCGCGGAGGAAACTGCGGCTTCCGGCGCCTGGTCAGGGGATGCGGGCGTTTCCGCCGCGACGCTGGCCTCGTGCTCTGCTGCCTTGTGCGACAGCCACTTGGCGAAGGCGCGCAGACCCACGAACAGCGCCAAGGCCGCAATCGGCAGGGCGATGCCGGCGCCATACTGCAAGGTGTTGATCTGCTGATCGCGGGTGACGACCACGCCCAGGAAGTTCACTGCCAGCACCACCACCGTCACGCTGATCAGGCTGCCCTCCAGCTCGTCGGGGCTGTCAATCTGCAGCCAGCCCGGCATGGGCACCGGGTTGACGAAGAGTTGGTACAGGCCGATGGCGGTGATGTACAGCACAGTGCCCACCAGGAACTGGTGGACGAACTCCACCAACTGAATGATGGGGATCAGCTCCTCCGCGTGGCCGCTGAACAGCTCCAGCGCGGACTCGACGATGAACGCGATCAGGCCAAAGCCGGCCAGCACGAACAGCACCGAAGCGGTCAGCGCCAGGCCGATGATGGGAATGACCACCAGGAAACGGGTGGCCGACACGAATTTGAGAACCATATGAGTGCTCTCTCCTTAATCTTGTTCCGGCGCCCGGCCGCGCAGCCAGCGCCATACCAGGCGCAGCACGATGGCTGCAGCCACGACCGACGAGAACATGTAGCTCAACACGGCGATCTGGCTGATCAGGCTCCAGAAATCGCCCTGGAATCCTCCCAGGCCGATGCCGGTGGTGGCGATGGCCGAGCCGATGATCATGCCCACCAACATCAGGGCGATGACCACCTGCCGGCCCAGGCGGTTGACCTTGTTCACCTCCTGGGCCAGGCCGGAGGTGTCCACGTAGACCTCGAAGCGCCCCTTGCGGTACTGGTTCAGCCAGCCCATGGTGGCGTCCGTCAGGCTGGGCAGGTTGCCGGCGGCCTCGCGCGCCGCCGCGACCACCTGCTTCTTGGCGGTGTCGAGGATCTTGTCCGCGGTGACGACCTTGAGCGCCTCCTCCTTGATGATCTGCACGCCGTCCTCGACGATGCCGCCGGCCGGGAAGAGCAGCGTGGCGATGGACTGGGCCTGCATCAGCGCCTTGATGGCCAGGGTCAGGTTGGGATCCAGCCGCAGCCCATGGTCGCGCAGCAGGTTCAGCGCCAGGCTGACGGCCTGGCCGAAGTCCAGCGCGCTGCCGCCGATCATCACCCGGCCGACCGTGCGTTCGAAGTCCTTGGTGTAGGCCTTGTCGTCGACCTTGTCCACGAACGGGACGCTGAGAGCCTTCATGACCGCGGCCATGCCGGCGACGTCGCGCTGCTGCACGGCGACGATCAGCTGGATGATGTTGAGGCGCTGGGATAGCTCCAGCTCGCCCACCATGCCGGTGTCGATGAAGGTGATGTCGCCGGTCTGCACGTTGACCAGGATGTTGCCGGGGTGCGGGTCGGCGTGGAAGAAGCCGTCGATCAGCAGTTGCTTGACGATCGCGCGCAGGGCGTTCTGGGCCAGCGTCTTGCGGTCCAGCCCGGCCTGGTCGATGGCCGCCAGGTTGCTGATCTTGACCCCGCGGATGAACTCCATGGTCAGCACGCGGCTGGTGGAGTACTGCGCGAAGACCTGAGGGATGTGCACGCCGGGGATGCCGGCCATGTTCTCGGTCAGCCGGAAGGCGTTGTAGGCCTCGCCGGTGTAGTCCAGCTCGCGGATGGCGTTGCTGCCGAACTCGTCCACCATGCCGCTCAGGTCGATGGCGCGCAGCGCCTGAAAGCGGCTGGAGAGCGCCCGCGCGCCGTTGCGCATGATGCCCACGTCGGCCTTCATCTGGTTGCGGATGTTGGGGCGCTGCACCTTGACCACCACCTCGGTCCCATCGTGCAAGGTGGCGCGGTGCACCTGGGCGGTGGACGCGGCCGCAAAGGGCTCAGGCTCGAAGCTGGCGAACAATTCCTCCGGCGGCGCGCCCAGTTGATCGACGATGATCTCGCGCACCTGGCTGCCGGGGAAGGGGGGCACGTCGCTCTGCAACTGCGCCAACTGCTCCTCCCACTCGGGCGGGATCACCGACGCCTGGCTGGAGACGATCTGCCCCACCTTGACGTAGGTCGGGCCCAGCTCCTCGATCATCAGCCGGACCTTGACCGGCAGGCTGGGACGCTCCAGGTCCGGGGGCAGGTTCCAGACCCAACGCTGCATGTTGTGACGAAAGGCCGCGATGGTTGGGAAGCGCTCGAAGGCGATGTCCAGGCCGTAGCGCAGAAAGACGTTGTAGACCTGCTGCAGGCGCAGGTTCTCGCGCATTTTGTCGATGGTCGATACTTGTTCCATGGCGTGCGCTAGGCCTCCTTGGCAATGGGGTCGTCCAGGGCTTCAACCTCGGCTGGCGCGGAGGAATCAACGTCGATAGCGGCCAGGACCGCGGCCGCACTGGCGGTTGCGTCCTCCTTGCCGGTTACCTGGGCAGGCAGGATGATCCCGGCGGCCGTCTCGCTGATCTGCGCCTTCACCGTGCCGGTCTCGCGCTCGCGGATGCGACGGCGTAGCTCCGGGTACTTCTCCGAGAGGACCGGCGGTGTCAGGCCAAACAGGTTCTCCAGAAACGCGCTGACCAAGCCGATCAGCGCGCCGGCCACCAGCGCCCAGAGCAGATTGCCGATCTGGAACAGACTGGGAAAGACCCAGGAGATCAGCAGCAGCACGGCGGCGTTGATCAGCACGACCACCAGGCCGTAGGTGGCGAAGATGAAGCGCAGCGTGGCGAACTGGATGATAGGCTTGACCACGGCGTTGAACACGCCCAGCAGGACAGCCAGCAAAAACCAGTTCAAAAACGTGGCATCCACCAGGTTCATCGTCGGCGTCAGCAGGCCGGTGATCAGCAGCGCCAGCGCGTTGACCAGGATGCGCATCAGCAGCATGCGCCAGTTGAAGTGATTTTTCAGTGTGTTGAGTCGTTGCATAGCGATTAAGACATCCTCGATGTACTTGTCTTCCTTTCCAGGGATTGGAAATCCCTGGCTGACAGCACGAAGGCCCCTCAGGGCCTGACGGACACC
>CAZVGR010000163.1:0-8659 GCA_964626845.1 uncultured Anaerolinea sp. | reverse complement strand
GAATCGTCGCATCAAGTGCCGGGCACCTATGTGCAGTTACTTTGTTTACGGTGTAATTAGTACACTGTCAACAAATAATTATACCCATGCCGAAACCGAGGGACAAATGGACACCAGATGCTATGCCCGTTGACCCGCGGCGGAACGTGCATATATGAAAAAACTGTCACAAAAAAAACACGTCGTTTTTCATCTGATTCTAATCTTGCTGTGATATGCTATAATGGAGTTGTGAAGCATGTATCAAGTGGTGTGAACTAAGTTTTCCTCGCGTTGGTCGTCACGACGGCCGGCCGGCCGCTGAGGGGCAGTCCCTCCGATCCACCGACCGCACGGATACCCACGGGGACATGGATGGGATATTTGGGAGATGGAGTGATGGTGCGCTTCAACGTGGAGATGCGCCATTGAAAACATAGTTCGTCCCACTCAAACAAGGAGGAAACAATGGGACACCTGACACGCCGTTGGAGTTTAATCGTTGTTCTTATCTTGGCTGCGCTGCTCCTGGCCGGCTGCCCTCCCCCAGAGGCGCCGGAAGTAGCCGTGGTCCCCACCGAGGCTGAGCAGGTTCAGGCCCCAGTTGAGCCGACGCCTGCGCCGGCGACCAACACGCCGGTTCCGCCGACCCCTGTTCCGCCGACTGACACCCCCGTTCCGCCCACTGACACCCCTGTTCCGCCGACTGATACCCCGGTCCCGCCAACGCCGACGCCTGTGCCGCCGACACCTACACCTGAACCACCAACGCCGACGCCTGTGCCGGAGCCTGAGACGCCACAGGCTGTGGCCAGCCGCAACATGAACGTGCGCGGCGGCCCTGGCACCGACTTCTCGGTGATCGGATCGGCCGAAACGGGTGACAGCTTCGACATCACCGGCAAAAACGAGGACGGCTCGTGGTACGAGGTCTGTTGCTTTGTGGACGACGAGAAAGGCTGGATCTCAGCCAGCCTGGTCACCGTGGAAGGGGACGCAGCCGCCATCGAAGTGGCTGAGAACATCCCCGAACCGCCGCCCACGCCCACGCCTGCGCCGACACCAACGCCGGGACCGGAAGGCAGCGCACCCTCCGGCGGCGGCTCGGCCGGAGGCGGCGCGCTGAGCGGCACGCTGCTCTACTCGGTAGCCAACATGGACGCCATGCGCTGGGAGTTGTGGGAGATCAACCTGGCCAGCGGGGCCAAGCGCATGCTCTTCGAGTGGCGCACCGAGGTGGACGTCTCCACCAACTTCCGCCAGATCGCCTTTTTCGCCTGGCCAGCGTCAGGCAAGCAGCCTGGCGTCTGGATCATGAACGCCGACTACACCGGCGAGCGCCTGGTGATCCCCGGCGGCGCGTCCTACCCCAGCTTCTCGCCCGACGGCAGCCGCCTGGTACTGACCGGCGACAACGAGCTGTACATCATCAACAGCGACGGCGGCGGCTTGCGCTTCCTGACTGAGGGTGAGTACGGCGATTGGTCGCCCAACAGCAACTGGATCGCCCACCGCGCCTGCATCAGCGGCGGCTGCGGCATCTACCTGACCAACGCCGACACCGGCGAGCAGCGCCGCCTGACCACAGGCGGCAGCGACGGCCAGCCGGCCTGGAGCCCCAACGGCCAGCAGATCGCCTACATCTCGCAGGATGACGGCAACTTCGAGATCTACCGCATCAACGCCGACGGCAGCGGCAAGACGCGGCTGACCAACAGCCCGTCCAGCGACGGCCTGCCGGTCTGGTCGCCCAACGGCCAGTGGATCGCCTTCCGCTCCGACCGCGGCGGCGGCTGGGCCATCTACGCCATGCGCGCCGACGGCTCCGACGTGCGCAAGGTCACGGATGCGCCGGTGCTGCCGGTGTGGTTCTGGGAAAAGATGGGCTGGAAGCCATAACACATCTGGCTGCGGCCATCAATCCGGTACTGGCGGTCTTCGCCAAAGACGAGAACCGCCAGTGCCGATACCCATCAGAAGGTTGCGATGAGCATCAAGACACTCGCTCGGATAGCGATGGCGGTAGCCCTGATCAACTTCGCGACCTTTCCCGTGGTGTGGCTCACCTTCCCGGCGCTGGGACCTGGCCCAAGCACACAGGAGCAGGGCGTGGCCGTGTTCACCCTGCTGACCGCGTTGGTCTACGCCAGTCGCTGTTGAAGCTGCGCCCGGCCTTCGACCCGGCCCGGCGCGCCATAGCGATCGGCCTGCTGATGATGGCGTTGCCGGCAGCCACCCTGCTGGTGTTCGGCGCGGCGACTGCAGCCAGCGCCGCTGCGAGCGCTGCGGGCATTGCCGGCGCTGCCGGAGCCGGTCTGCCCTATCACATCACCATGCCCGCTTCCGAGGTCTTCGCCTACAGCGCTGAGGCGCTGTTGATCTTCCTGCTCTGTCGACCGGCGCTTTCAGCCAGGCAGGTGATTTTGCTGAGCGTACTGGTCAACAGCGCTAGTCTCGCGCTAGGGCTGGTTCTGCTTTGAACGGGCCAGTAGTTTGATCGGGACCTGGTCGTAACACGATTTTCCAAATCGTGTCGCCTGGAAAATGGGGATGAGCACGGCCTGGAGAGTCGTGTTACGCCAGTACAGCGTTGGAGGTGCATATATGATAGACAACACAACATCAGGGGACACACCTGGGGTCCGGCGGAGAACCTGCGCACGGCCGCCAACGCGGTGACGTTCACGCGGCTGGTCGTCGCCACCGCCCTCTTCGCCGCATCGGCCTACCTGCGGAATCCGCTGCTGAACCTGGCCGGCCTGGTGGTCTACTGGCTGGGGGACGTGGCCGACGGCTTCCTGGCCCGCCGGCTGAACCAGGAAACCCTCTTCGGCGCGCAGTTGGACATCCTGGCCGACCGCATGTCGGTGGCCTTCTTCTACCTCAACTATCTGGTGCTCTACCCCGCCCTTGCGCCGGCCATCGCGCTCTTCCTGGTGCAGTTCATGGTGGTAGACCACTACCTCAGCAACCAATACCTGCGCTGGCCGATCATGTCGCCCAACTACTTCTACCGGGTGGACCACAGAATCTGGGCGCTGAACTGGTCCAAGCTGGGCAAGGCCTGCAACACCGGCCTGGTGACCATCCTGCTGCTGCTCACCAAGTCCAACGCCGTGGTGCTGCCGGTGGTGCTGGCGCTGCTGGCAGTCAAGTTGTACTCGTGCGTACGCATGGCCCGGCTGCGCGAGCCAACGCTACGCCTGCGCGAGCCGCGGCCGAAGCGAGTGCCTGCACTGCAACGGCCTGCAGTGCTCCATCAGCTTCGGTTTCTTGTACGCAGAGGAGGTTAGTCATGCCTGCCCGACAATGGATGTGCTCAACTTGCCTGGTCCTTGCGCTGCTAGCGCCAGGCATATCACCGGCTCCCGCCCGCCCGATCTCCCTGCCCACTGCCGACCTGGTCGCGCCCAGCCCGCCGCCCGACCCACCGGCGGCCTACGTGGAACCCGAGACCACCGGGCCCAGCCCCGTGCCGGACTGGGCGGCCTATGGCGGTCAGGCAGGAGCCGGTTTCGGCATCGCGAACTCAGCCGGCGATGTGAACGGCGACGGCTATTCGGATATCATCGTCGGCGCCTATGCCTACGACCATGGCGAGGTCAATGAAGGTGCTGCCTTTCTGTTCTACGGCTCACCGAACGGCCTGCAGAACACACCTGGTTGGATGAGCGAGAGCAATCAGAGCGGCGCGCAGTTTGGCATAGCCGTCAGTACGGCTGGTGACGTCAACGGCGATGGATACGACGATGTGGTCATCGGTGCACGCAGCTTCACGAACAGCATTGATCGCCAAGGCAAAGCCTACCTCTTCTACGGCTCGCCTTCCGGGCTGGGCGCCGCCCCGGGCTGGACGGCGTTGGGCGAGACGTGGGCGGCTTACTTTGGGAATGTCGTGGGCAGTGCGGGCGACGTCAACGGCGACGGCTACAGCGACATTATCGTAGGATCGCACGGTTTCGACGGCGGGTTGGGCTGGGCCCAAGGCCGGGCCTACGTGTGGTGCGGCTCCCCCTCCGGACCCCACGCTGCGCCGTGCTGGGTCGCTACAGGCGAGCAGGGCAGCGGTTACTTCGCGTATACGGGCACAGGTTCCGCCGGAGACGTGAACGGTGACGGGTACAGCGATGTCATCGTCTCAGCAGCCGCATATTCTGCGGACCAGGCGGGGGAAGGGCGAGCTTATCTCTACTACGGGTCCGCAAGTGGGCTCATGCCCGCGCCGGGCTGGTCGGTGGAGGGTAACCAGGCCGGCGCCCACCTGGGCTACGGCTGGCCCGCCGCGGGCGACGTCAACGGCGACGGGTATGCGGACGTGATCCTGGGTGCGCCACTCTTCGATGCAGGTGAACACGACGAGGGTGCGGCGTTGCTCTATCATGGCGGGCCAGCCGGACCGAGCGCGATAGCCGATTGGCGTGCCGAGAGCAACCAGGCAGATGCCAACTTGGGCGTCTCCGTGGGCCCCGCGGGCGATCTCAACCGCGATGGCTACGCGGATGTCGTTGTGGGCGCGTACAGGTACGACGGCGGTGAGACAGACGAAGGCGCGGCCTTCGTCTACTACGGCTCGGCGGCTGGCCTGAAAGCCTCGCCCGACCTCACCATCGAAGCCAACCAGGCCGATGCAAATCTTGGTGGTAGCGCAGGGACCGCTGGAGATGTCAACGGCGACGGCTACTCAGACCTAATCGTCAATGCAGGGGGCTACGACAGCAGCCAGACCGACGAGGGAGGGACCTTCGTGTACCACGGTAGACCGGCCTTTCCCCAATGGTTCTGGCACCACGAGGCCGAGGACGCCCCCCGCACCGGCAGCATGCAGCGCGGCACAGACACCGGCGGCGCGTCGGCCTGCTACTACGTCTACGACACCGTCCCCTGATCGGGGAGTTCCATCACCTTCGACGTCACCGTCCCTTACGACGACAGCTACTACCTCTGGGCGCGCGCCATGGGCCACGCCTGGGACCAGAACTCCTTCTGGGTCTCGGTCGACGGCGCACCCTTCTTCCACTACGAGATCGGGCAGTTCAACGGCCTGTGGACCTGGGGCTGGGAGCAGGTGCATGTCGAGGGCCAGCCGGTCGCGCCCTTCGCCCTCAGCGCTGGCCAGCACACGGTCGTCTTCAACAGCCGTGAGCCGCTCTCCCGCCTGGACGCCATTGCCCTGGTCAACCGCTCCAGCTACGTGCCCACCCAGTTCACGCCCTGCGGCGCGACCTCGACGCCAACGGCTACGCAAACCGCCACACCGACCGCCACGGCTACGGCAACCCTGACATCGACGCCAACCCGCACGGCCACGCCTACCCGCACAGTGACACCCACGCGCACGCCGACGGTGACGCCCACCCCAACTGTCACATCCACCAGCACGGCGACTGCCACAGCCACGGCCACAGCGTCCCCCACCGCCACACCGGTGCGTCGCTACCTGCCGCTGATCTTGCATCAGTGAGCGCGACGTAGGAGGTTAACCACCGGGCAGGTTTTACCTGTTATATGAGCGTGACCGAGAGGGGCGTCAAGCCCCAATATCAAGGATGATGTCATTAGGAGGTTGCCATGAACAACAGGCAGTTCAGCAAGGTCTTGTCGGTGGTATTGTTGCTGCTGGCCATGACCATCACGCAGCAAGGATGGGTGGCCACAGGGCAACATGCGGCTCCATTGGATACTTCGGAGCGCTTCCTCAGTTGGTCAGCAGAGGGCACGCAAACAGAAGCATGTTTTGGCGGAGCGGTAAGCGCTGCCGGCGACGTCAACGGTGATGGCTTTGACGACCTGATCGTGGGCGCGCCTGCTTTTGATGGCGCCGTGGCCGATGCGGGCCGCGTCTATCTGTTCCTCGGCTCCGCCGCTGGTCTGGCCGCTGCGCCGAGCTGGCAATTCACGGGCGCTGCTCCAACCGGCAGGCTTGGCTGGAAGGTCGCCGCCGCCGGCGATGTCAACGGCGACGGCTACGACGATGTGCTCGTGGGCGATCGGCAACACACCGGACAGTCGCCCTTCTATCTGTTCTACGGATCGCCCAGCGGCTTGAGCGCTACACCAGGCTGGTCAAGAACAGGCCACACTGCGGCCAGCGCTGGGGATGTCAACGGCGACGGCTACGACGACATTCTTGTCGGCGACGATAACTACAACAATGGTCAGCAGGGCGAGGGGGTCGCTTGGGTCTTTCATGGGTCGCCCACGGGCCCCAGCAGCAGCCCTGATTGGACGGTCGAGGGCAACCAGGTTAACGCCTATCTGGGAAAAGCCGTCAACAGCGCCGGCGATGTCAACGGCGATGGATACGATGACGTGATTGTCGCAGCGCCTTTCTACGACACGGCATGGACAAATGCCGGCGTCGCCTACCTGTTCCTTGGCTCACCAGCAGGATTAGCGAATTCGCCGGCTTGGACGAGATGCGGCACTGCGCGATATACTTACCTGGGCAAAGTCGTTGGCAGCGCGGGCGACACCAACGGCGATGGCTTTGACGATGTCATGGTGTATCAGGAGTACTACGCGTGGCCGCCGTATGAGCCCCCGCGTGTCGACGTCTTTCTCGGCGGACCGCAAGGCCTGGCCACAAGCCCCGCCTGGACAAACAGACATGTCTATCGGTACGTGCCTGTTGCGGGTAGCGCAGGGGATGTCAACAACGATGGCTACGGTGATCTGGTGATTGGCAGCGACTCCACGTGGTGCTGTCATCGCGTCTACTACGGCTCGCCGGCCGGCTTGAGCGCGACTGCCCAGTGGCTGGTTGGTTCCCCAGGGGGCAACCTGTATGGCAACCCGGTAACTGGGACCGGCGATGTCAACGGCGATGGCTTCGACGACCTGGCATGGGGCCTGCCAGATCACACCGCTACGTTGTCACATCAAGGACAGGCGCGCGTCTATCACGGAGCCTATCATGGATTGAGCGGCACCCTCGCGGCCTATCATCTGCCAACGGCGCCAACCATCGACGGCGACCTAAGCGAGTGGGGACTGCACACCCCCATCGTGCTGGACCGTGACACAGCGGAAACCTTGCAGTTGCGCGGCGCGCAGACCACGCCGCCTGACCCTGCGGACTCCAGCGCCGATGTGCGCGCCGGCTGGACCCAAGACGCGATCTATCTGGCGGTGCGTATCCGAGACGATCACATCTGGAACGACAGCCCGGACGTCTGGCGCGACGACGAAATCGAGTTAGCCCTGGATAGTAATCATGACGGCTACCCATACGCTGCACACCAGTACACGGTCAATCCTGACGGCCGCTTGACTGATTACGCGATCACGATTTCGCCGCCGGGCTTTGTCGCCGCGGTGCAGCCGATTACCGATGGCTGGGCCGTGGAGGCTCGCATCGATTGGTCAGTTTTGAGTTTTACGACACTGGACGTGGGCAAGACGATGGGGTTCAGCCTGGGCCTGCACGATGATGACGACGGCGACGACTGGGATAGCTACATGATCTGGGCGAGCAACAATACGGCGTCGGGCAACGCTGGCTTTGCCACGCTGCGCCTGATCGCCGACAGCCCTCTGTCGCCCGGCACCGCCACGCCCACACCGACAGCAAGCGCTACAGCCACCAGCACAGCCACACCCACGGCGACGGCAACACCCACCCATACACCGACTACGACGCCTACTTCCACAGCAACCCGTACACCGACGGCAACGCCTACTTCCACAGCAACCCATACGCCGACAGCAACGCCTACCACAGCGCCCCAGCCCCTCTTTCTGCCGCTGATCTTGCATCAGTGAGCGCGCTATTGCAGGGTCAACGGCAACCTGGCTTACTTGACGCGCCCCGATAAGCTGTGTTACACTTTAGATGCCCCTCCCCCCAGGGGGTGGGGTAAAACACCGAAGGAAACATGCCGACCATGGACACCGATCAGAAACGCCTCGTGCTCAACCGCCTCAAAAGCATCGAAGGCCACGTGCGCGGCATCCAGCGCATGGTGGAGGACGACACTTACTGCATCGACGTCATCCGCCAAGTACATGCCGTGCAGAAGGCGCTGGAGGGCGTCAGCAGCCTGGTGCTGGAGAACCACCTCAACACCTGCGTCACCACCGCCATCCGCGGCAACGACGTCGACGAGCGCCAGCGCATGATCGGCGAGATTGTAGGCGTGTTTCAGGAGACGGGCAAGCTGTAGATTGGTAGATTGGGAAACTGGTAAATTGGTTCCGGAGAGTCCCGCCCGGCCTGCTACGCCTACCAATCCACCAATCTACCAACCTACCAAGCTACCAACCTACCAATCTACCAATCTACCAATCCACAAGGACCAGACCATGACCACCAAAACCTACTCCGTTCCCGCCATCAGTTGCGGCCACTGCGTGATGACCATCGAGCGCGAGCTGAAGTATGTCGATGGCTTGCAGTCGGTCAAGGCCGACCAGGAAAGCAAGGCTGTGCGCGTCGAGGTCGCGGACGACGACGTGCTGGCAGCTGTCGAGGCCATGCTGGCGGAGATCGGCTATCCGGCGGCAGCCTGACCCATCCAGCGAATGGAATTCGCCGGCTGACAACGCCAAGGCCCCGCAGGGCCTGCCAAGCCAGCGCCTGAGGGCGCTTCGTGCTGTCAGGCGGACAATTCCATTGTCTGCCTGACCCATCCAGCGAATGGAATTCGCCGGCTGACAACGCCAAGGCCCCGCAGGGCCTGCC
>CAZVGR010000162.1:0-8757 GCA_964626845.1 uncultured Anaerolinea sp. | reverse complement strand
AACGGTTCCTTCCTGCGCGGTCTGGTCGGCGGCGGCGTCAACAGCTACAAGGCCCGCCAGATGTGGGAGAGCGGTGATCCGGCCTCGTTGGACGCCAACTACTTCATTAACACCCTGGGTGGATTTGGCCAGTACTACCGCACAGCCATGCAGGCCATGGGAATTGTGGCTGAGCCGGAGGCCAACCGCTGGGTCTATCGACTTACCGACCGCGGCCAGCGATTGGCTCAAGCCTACGAGGCATCGATCTCGCACACCGCCTACTTCAAGAGACTGCAAGCGCGCGGCCAGTTGGCAGAGATCAGCCAGGCTGACGCTGAGGAGTACGGCCAGGTATGCTGCCTGTGCGCCGATGCATTAACCGTGGGCAGCGACCTGGAGCCGCTGCGCGATGCATTCTTTCGTTTCGACCAGACCGGCGCTGCCAATCCGCACGTGCGCAGGCGGTTGACCCTTGGGCTAGTGCTCGACCTGGTCCACCAGTCCGCCGGCAAGCCGGTCAACCAGAGCTTGCGGCGGCCGCTCTACCTGGGGGAGTACGGTCCTGACGCGCCATACGAGCCTCTTCCAGCCCTGCTGCCTTGGTATCAACGCTGGCGTCTCGTCCAGGTGCGACACACCTACACCACGGCCCTGCAGGCGCTGTGGGCTGCGTTCCTGGATTACCTGCGCAACGAGCCGGATCGGGGTGTCACCTTTGACGAGTTCATGTCCTGGGCGCGCGCCATGCTGCCGTCTGGTGTGGCAGTATTGCCGCTGGCCGCCTATCTCGACAACCTGTGCGCAGACGCCCATCTGGCCCCGGACTGGCAGACTGCTTACCCGGATTATGACAGAGCTTGCCGCTCGCCAGCGGCGTCCGACGAGCTTGAGCTGTACGCACAGGTTCTAGCCCAAGGGCGCGATCCAGCATCTGCCATCCGTAACCCGGTGCGCATCCTGATGCAGTTCTTCCTGCGCTGGCTGCCCGAGCACCGGCAGGACGCCCCGTTGTGGCGCGAGGTTGCACAGCGCCCCAGGCTGCCAATCGCCCAGTTCTTCGATGACATCCTGTTTCATCTTGGCAACTCGCGCTGGACGGTCGCCGACCTGCTGGATTGGCTGTATCGGGAGTGTATCATCGGACAGCACGAGTTCATTGCCCTCGAAAAGCTGCGCAACCAGGAGTACAACACCTTCAAGTTCTACTACCGCGAGAACGTCTTCACCTGGGCGTACAATCCCGCTGCTTACCGGGAGCCGCTGCGCTACGCAGGCTTGCGTCTCTACAACGCCTACATCATCCTCGCAGACTTGGGCTTGATCCAGGATCTTGGCGACGGCGCTGCGCAGCTTACCCCGGACGGCATGGCGTTCCTGAGGCAAGTCGAAGAGGCCGGCCATGTCGATTAACATCCGGGACGCCCTCTATCAGAAAGGCGACGATTTTCGCGGCGCCATCTTCCTGACCTACAGCCTCAACCTGAACTTCTTCGAGCAGCTCATCATGCCCAAGCTGAGCATGGGAGGCTGCTCGCATGTGCTGGTGCTGTCTGATGCCTTTGGCTACAATGAGGCGTTACAGCAAGGGGGGCGGACGCTGGCGGGCGTGGGAACGCGCTACGTCTGCTCGCCGTTGGCCAACCCTGGGCAAGGGGTCCAGCACGCCAAGCTGATCCTGCTGGCTGGGCCGAGGCAGGGAAGGCTGCTCCTTGGCAGCGGCAATCTGACGGTGCCTGGCTACGGGCGCAACCTGGAGCTGTTCAATCGCTACGATCTGCGCGTCGCTGGGGATACCCCCAGCCCTGACGAAACGGCCTATCCGTTTGCCGGCGCCTGGCAACTGCTCAGGCTGTTGCAGGAGAATGCCGGCCTGTCAGCGGCTGCGCAGAATCAACTGGATGCCATGGAGGAATTGGCCCCCTGGCTTGGCGCAGCCTGGACGCGCTCGTCTGAGATGGCCTTTTGGCACAGCTTCGATCAGTCCATCTACGGACGGCTCCGCGCGCTTGGGCCTGTGCGGGAGCTCCAGATCATTGCGCCCTTCTGGCATTTGGACGCGATCCAGGCCCTGGTGCAGCATTTTCGCCCTCGGCGGCTCGTCGTGGGTGTGGACGCAGTCGTTCCCAACCTGGACGGTGCAGCACTGGCCGCGCGCTGCGCCGCATGGGGTTGTGCGCTGGAGCTACGAGCGATCAGCGCCAACGAAGGCCACCGCGGTCTTCACGCCAAGGCTATCATCGGCATCGGCGACGCAGGGGCCTGGTGCGTCACCGGCAGCGCCAACTGCACACCGCCGGCATTGCTTCATGCCTGGCGCAACGGCGGCAACCTGGAGTTGGTGTCATGGCAATCCTCCCCTGATCCTGGCGCATTCGAACCCATGTGGCAGGACAAACTGATCGCAGTGACGGTGCGCGACCCGTTCGACATCGTGGCAAGCGATGAGCCGGCCAGCGCCGAGCCGCACGGACAATCAGCCGTTCCCGCGCGCTTGGTGGAGCTCAGTTACGCCGACCAGGTTCTCGTTGGTCGGGTGGAACTCTCAGACCTGGCAGCCAAGCCAAGCGCCTGGGGCCTGGAGCTGCTGCGCCGCCGGCAGTCTGCGTCCTTTCAACCGGACGACGCTGGCCGCTTCAGCCTGAGGCTGGATCAGCCGCTCGATGGGCCGGAAGCCGGGCGCGCGCTGATGACGTTGGGCGACGGCGAGTTGTTTGCTTCGCCGTATCGCTGGATCGATCAGCCGACCGAGCTGGCCCGCTATGGCCGCCGTTCCTACTACGCGCGGGTGCGCGAGAGCCTGAGCACGTTTGATGGCGCCGGCAAGTTGTTCGAGGAGCTGATGAACTACCTGTGGGAGCGCGTCGATCCGCAGGCCATCCATGATCAGGGCGAGCACCAGCCTGAACTGGGTCGTCGCAGGCGGCGCAGCCGGTCCGAGGATGAAGGTGATCCCGGAGGAGAAGTGCCGCCTGCCGAGAGCTTCATCACCGAGGAGGAACTGGTCAACACGCTGGCTGGCTGGGCCGACGACACCCTGCCCTTCGACCGCAGCACCATGAGCTTGCGCGATCTGCTCTCGCTGGCCTTGCTGCGCCTGGCCACCGAGACAGCGCCGCCCGCCACAGATATCGGCGACGAAAGCGAGCGCAACGAGGATGCCGACGCAGCGCGCGTGGCTGAACTGGAAAGGAAACAGCGCACCGCCCTGGAACAGCTTCGCGCCTACCTGGAAAACTACTGTGCTCGCTACAGCCGTCGCCTGACCGATCCCGCCTTTGTGGCCCGAACAGGCCCCAGGCTGCTGTTTGAGAACCACTTCACCTTGGGGCGGGTGCTGCTGGAGGTCTATGACAAGGTCGATCTGTTCACCAAACAGGATCTGCGCCGTTCTGTGTTTCAGATGGTGGCTGGCATGTTCTGGCCGCCAGGAACAGGACTGCCAGGTGACGGCGCCTGGTCTGAACTGGTAGACGCCGGCTACACTCCGGATGAGTTGCGTGAGTTGTGGGACAGATACGAGCTCACCCCCCTGCTTATGACGCTTTTCCTGGAGGGCTGGAGCGAACCCGTGCCGTGGGACGTAGGGTTGCATGATCGCAAATCCACACAGCTCTTTCTTCGCACCAAGATGCTGTTTCAACGCATGGAACAGACCCTGGGAAAGCGTTTCTGGGAGGACTGGCGTTTTCACCAGGCTAACCAGCGCGACGTGTGGGGCTTTCGAACCATCGCGGCCGTTGATGACCCCAACCACGCCGTCTATCCGCTTGCTCCCGCTGGTGAGCGGTGCACCAAGCTGGCATCCTATCTCACGCCGCTGCGTGATAAGTACCGAAGTCTTTGGCGTTTGTGGCCCCATGTCCAGGCAGGCCGCGCAAACGCGCCGCAAGCTGTTCGCCTTGTCCAACACGTGCGGGATCAGGGATTTAGCCAGGAACTCAACCTCATCCTGTCGCTGCCGAAACACGGGCGTGTCTTGCCATTGCCGGACGGTACATCTGACTGCCCGGGCTGTTTCACCAGGCTGCCCCAGCGAGTTACATATTTCGTGCGAGAGGGCCAACTGGCGCTCTGCCCCAACTGCCGGCGCACTGTGTTCTTCTGGGAGCCTCGCCTTAGTTTTGAGCTTGACCCACTGTAGCTAGGGTTTCACGCAACGCCCAGATTGCGGACTGCTCTCGATATCTGATCCCCGGCCTGAACGTTGTGCGGCGGGCATCCCGCACGATCCACTGCCGAAAGACAATATGCGGAGTGATGGGTTGATGGAATGTGCGGGCTGACACTTCGACGACTCGACGTTGGCGCACCGCAAATCCTGGTCTAATGACTGCACGAGGGCTATATGACACAGAGCGAACAAATGCGCAGTTTCTGCCACGGCTACGCCGAAGGCCGGCGCATCTTCGATCGCGACCAGTGGCTGGACGTGGTGCTGCGCTCGGTCGGGCTGGAGCCGGCCCGCCTCAGCCTGCGCCAGAAGCTGCACGTGGTCGCGCGGCTGGCCCCGCTGGTCGAGCCCAACTTCAACTTCATCGAGCTGGGCCCGCGCGGCACGGGCAAGTCCTACTTCTACAGCGAGTTCTCCCCCTACGCCACCCTGCTCAGCGGCGGTCAGGCCACCAAGGCCACGCTGTTCTACAACAACGCCCGCCGCCGCGTCGGCCTGGTGGGCTTCTGGGACGCGGTGGCCTTCGACCAGGTGGCCGGCATCAAGGATCTGCCCACGCAATCCGTCCACGCGTGACAAACGCTCCCTGCTGCCAGAGAGCGTTTGTCCTCGGAGGCGTCGTTCCCGGTCGATCACTTCCCCACTTTGGTAGCTGGCTGCCTCACACCTCGCCCAGATTGTGCTACACTACTGTTCAACACAGACACCTGACACCCGACACCCAACACCCGACACCGACCCATGACACCTGACACCTCCCACACCAACCGCCTGATCCACGAGACCAGCCCCTACCTGCGCCAGCACGCCCACAACCCGGTGGACTGGTACCCCTGGGGCGAGGAGGCGCTGGCCCGCGCCCGCGCCGAGGACAAGCCCATCTTCCTTAGCATCGGCTACTCGGCCTGCCACTGGTGCCACGTCATGGCCCATGAGTCCTTTGAGGACGAGCAGACCGCCAAGATCATGAACGAGCTGTTCGTCAACATCAAGGTCGACCGCGAGGAGCGGCCCGACCTGGACGGCATTTACATGCAGGCGGTGCAGGCCATGACCGGCCACGGCGGCTGGCCCATGAGCGTGTGGCTCTTGCCTGACGGCTCGCCCTTCTACGGTGGCACCTACTTCCCGCCGGTCGAGCGCTATGGCATGCCCAGCTTTCGCCGCGTGCTGCTGGCCACGGCCGACGCCTACCGCAACCGCCGACCTCAAATCGAGGAGAGCGCCGGCCGCATGCGCACCGCCTTGCAGCGCAGCGTGTTCGCCGGCGAGGCGGAGGGGTCCCTCGACGCGTTGACACCTGTACTTGCCGCAGGTGCAAGTGTCGCCGACCAGGCCATGCAGGGCTTCGCGCGCAACTATGACTCCTTCAACGGCGGCTTCGGCGACGCGCCCAAGTTCCCTCAGCCCATGAACCTGAGCTTCCTGCTGCGCTATCACTGGCGCACCGGCAACGCCCAGGCGCTGGAGATGGTGACCTTCACCCTGCGCAAAATGGCGCGCGGCGGCATGCATGATCAGTTGGGCGGCGGCTTCCATCGCTACTCGGTGGACGAGCGCTGGCTCGTCCCTCATTTTGAAAAGATGCTATACGACTCTGCTCAACTAGCCCGGCTGTACGTCGAGGCGTGGCAGGTCACAGGCGACGCGGAGTTCCGGCGCGTCGCCGAGGAAACCCTCGGTTACATCGTTCGTGAGATGACTGATCCCAGCGGCGCGTTTTACTCCACCCAGGACGCCGACAGCGAAGGGGAAGAGGGTAAGTTCTTTGTCTGGGAACTGAGGGAACTGGAGGAACTGTTGGGCGCGGATGCCTGGCCGGTGGCGAAGTACTACGGGGTCACGGCGCACGGCAACTTCGAGGGTAAAAACATCCTGCACGTCCAGCGCGACCTGGAGGAGGCAGCGGCCAAGGCCGAGGTCACACCTGAGTTCATGGCCGAGGCCCTGGCGCGCAGCAAGCCCATCTTGTTTGCCGCGCGCGAGCAACGCATCAAACCGGGCCGTGACGAGAAGGTGCTGACTGAGTGGAACGGCATGATGCTGCGCACCTTTGCCTACGCTGCCGGCGCGTTGGGCCGAGATGACTATCGCCGCGTCGCCGAAGCCAATGCCGACTTCCTGCTGCGCGAGCTGCGCACGGACGACGGCCGGCTGCTGCGCTCGTGGGCGCCGGCCTCGCTGACCGGCGGCTCTGCCCAGGCCAAGCTGAACGCCTATCTGGAGGATTACGCCAACCTGGTCGATGGCCTGGTCGAGCTGTACCAGCTCACCTTCGACCTGCGCTGGCTCCAGGCGGCCCGAGACCTGGCCGACGCGATGATCGAGCAGTTCTGGGATCAGCGCCACGGCGGCTTCTATCAAACCAGCCACGACCACGAGGCGTTGGTGGCCCGACCGAAGGACTTCGTCGACAATGCAACGCCGTCAGGCAATTCGGTGGCCACCGACGTGCTGTTGCGTTTGCACGCGCTGACCGGTGAGGAGCGCTACACCACCCTGGCGGAGACCATCCTTTTGGTTTTGCGCGAGGGCATGGCCCGCCAGCCGCTGGCCTTCGGCCATCTGCTCTGCGCGCTGGAACGCGCCATCAACCGGCCGCAGGAGATCGCCATTATCGGTGACCCGGCTGACGCTCGCACGCAAGCTTTGCTGGCCGAGGCGCGCAGCCGCTTCCTGCCCAACACTGTGTTGGCTGGCGCAGCGTCGGACCGGACAGCGGCTGAAGCCGCGGCTGCCGTACCCCTGCTGGCTGATCGGGTTCAGATCAATGGCCAGCCGGCGGCCTACGTCTGTGAGGGCTTTGCCTGTCAGATGCCGGTGACGGAACCGGCCGCGCTGGCGCGGCAACTGGATGGCCGTTAGCATCGCTGCATAACAGGCATCAGCCTGACGAAAATGGTGACAGTGACCCCAGCACATGACCCGGTGCTGGGGTTGTCTTTTCTGTGACGGGAGGCTGCTTCAAGGCGTGCGCTGCTGTCTTGGTTTGCCAACACCTGTTGCTTGTGCTATAGTGCGCACATCGACCTAAAGGTGCTCCTCACATCTGTATTCGGTCCGAAAGGAGGTAACGCCGTGGTTCTACGACACCGCCGCACGTGAGCCGTCAGCGCTGCGATGCACGTGTTGCATCGACCAGCCAACCGCCAGGCGCTCGCCTCCGCTCCCTCCCCGCTCTGATCCCCCGTTCTATATTTCGTCTTGTCCGGTTCCGCCGCAGGGATGGATGGGCTGGCGCTGCGCCGCACCCATTTTTTCTTCACGGAGGAACTACCATGTCGTCTCTCGGTCGTTTCTTTGCGTCCCGCTGGGGACCGATCATCACCGGCATCGCCGTGGGCGTGCTGGCGCCCATCCTGGTCAAGCTGGGCAATCCCGGCAACATGGGCATCTGCGTGGCCTGCTTTAGCCGCGACATCGCCGGCGCGCTGGGGTTGCATCGCGCCGCGCCGGTGCAGTACATCCGCCCTGAGATCATCGGCTTCGTGCTGGGCTCGCTGGCTGCGGCCCTGCTCTTCCGCGAGTTCCGGCCGCGCACCGGGTCGGCGCCGCTGGCCCGCTTCTTGCTGGGCATGTTCGCCGTGATCGGCGCGCTGGTCTTCCTGGGCTGCCCCTGGCGCGCCTATCTGCGCCTGGGCGGCGGCGACTGGAACGCCATCTTCGGCATTCTGGGCCTGCTGGCCGGTATCGTGATCGGGGTCGTTTTCCTGCGCATGGGCTATAGCCTGGGCCGCAACCGCAATGCGCCGGCCGCGCTGGGCTGGCTGATGCCCGCGTTGATGGTGGGGCTGCTGCTGCTGTTGGTCTTCGCGCCGCAGTTCGGCCGCGACGCCGACGGCAACCCGGTTGGCCCCGTCTTCTTCTCCACCACCGGCCCTGGCAGCCAGCACGCGCCGCTGCTGATCGCCCTGGGCGTCGGCCTGCTGGTGGGCGTGCTGGCCCAGCGCAGCCGCTTCTGCACCGTCGGCGGCGTGCGCGACCTGATCTTGACGCGCGACGCCCACCTGTTCTGGGGCATCCTGGCGGTGATCGTGGCCGCGTTCGTCACCAACCTGCTGCTAGGCCAGTTCAAGCCCGGCTTCGAGGGCCAGCCGGTGGCGCACACCGACAGCCTGTGGAACTTCGGCGGCATGGTGCTGGCCGGGCTGGCCTTCACCCTGGCCGGCGGCTGCCCCGGCCGGCAGCTGATCATGTCAGGCGAGGGGGACGGCGACGCCGGCATCTTCGCATTGGGCATGATCGTTGGCGCAGGCTTTGCCCACAACTTCAACCTGGCCAGCTCGCCGGCCGGCCCCAGCATCTACGGCCCGGCCGCCGTGGTGCTGGGCCTGGTCTTCTGCATCGTGCTGGGCCTGACCATGCGCGAGAAGGTGTAAAGGAGCTTCACCATGAACGACATCAAGATCGTCGACGCACGCGGCCTCTCCTGTCCGGAGCCGACCATTCGCGTGCGGCAGGCCATGAAGCAGGGCCAGTCACCCATCCAGGTGCTGGTCGACACCGGCACCTCGCGCGACAACGTCAGCCGCATGGCCGAGGGCTCCGGCTGGCAGGTGGCCGTGGAAGCCAAGGATGATGGCTACGTGCTCATGTTGACCAAC
>CAZVGR010000161.1:0-8864 GCA_964626845.1 uncultured Anaerolinea sp. | reverse complement strand
ACTTGGTGCCGTCAACCGGCTGCTCCCGGTGGTTGATGACGTAGCCGCTAACGCAAACGGTCGGGCTTTCTGTGTCTGCTTCTCCGGCGGCGAAGCTGACACTGGTGATCGTAAAAAGGATGGTCAACGCTGCGATGGCAGCCATCATCAGATTGACCTGGCGGTTTTTGTTCGTGGACATGGTTGTGATGTTTGCCTCCTTGTTTCCACGAGTTGGCCCACTGTTCACAGCGAGCCACACTGTTCGGTTTGCCGTCGCAGGTGCGCAACGCTTGCGCATCACTGACGATCGGGGTAGACAGGTTAGCCGGGGAGCTTGCCCGTGGCGGCTTTCCTTGCCTGTTTGTCGGCCCGCAGGCCAGCCAGCACGCTTTTTCTGCTGGCACGAAAATTGTAGCAGTTTTGCCTCGCCAGCGCAAGGGTTTTGTTATGTCACGTACCTTAAATCGGTGGTAAATTTCGTGTAGCTTATGGTAAGTAAATGTCTTCTCCGGCCTCACGCGCCTACCAGATATATTTCCGGCCTCCTGATTCGGCTGCAAAACCTTAAATTTACCTAAAACGCAGTCGATTCGCCTTTTGCTTACCAGGCTGCTGGTCTGGTCGACAGCAACTCTGCCGCGGCATCAGGGGTACGCCAGCAGTCCGGCTGCGCCTGCGCCTGAATCCCAGGGCGATTGCTTGAATTGGTGTGCGATGGTAAAATGGCGGTCACTACTCAGGCGCCGGGCACTTGCAACCCAGGATCGGCTGAATTCGGCTCGGCAGACTTCGTAATTAGGCGCAAAGTCAAGTGCCCGGCACCTATGGCTGAAAGGATTCCTCAGTCACTGAGCGCGTCGACGTCATTTCTTTTGTTGTCCTGGCCACGGGCGGCAAGGCTGTTCATGCGCCAGAGTCCCATAATCCCCCAAAGAAGAGGCCCGCCATGAAACTCAAACCCTCTGACTTCAAAGATTTCACCCGCCATTTTCTGGTCAAACCGGACAGCAAGGTCAACCTCAAAAATGACTTCGACCCCCGCGATACCTGCGGCTATGACAAGCCAGAGAACGCCGCTGCGATCCTGCAGGATGGCGTCGAGCTGCTGGCTGAGTATCAGGAAAAGCTCTATGCCGAGAACGCGCGGGCGCTGTTGGTGGTGTTACAGGCGCTGGACGCAGCCGGCAAGGACAGCACCATCAAGCATGTCATGAGCGGCGTCAATCCGGCCGGCTGCCAGGTGACCAGCTTCAAGGCCCCGTCCAGCGAGGAGTTGGACCACGACTATCTGTGGCGCTGCGTCAAGGCGCTGCCGGCGCGCGGCAACATCGGCATCTTCAACCGCTCACACTACGAAGAGGTGCTGGTGGTGCGGGTACACCCCAAGTTCCTGGACGCCCAGCGCCTGCCGCCGCATGTCTTGGGCGAAGACCTGTGGCCGCAACGCTTCCGCCAGATCAACGACTTCGAGCGTCACCTGGCCGAAAACGGCACCGAGATCGTCAAGATCTATCTCAACGTGTCCAAGGAAAAACAGCTCGAGCGCCAGTTGGAGCGGATCGACAAGCCAGAGAAGAACTGGAAATTCAATCCCGGCGACATCGAGGAGCGCAAGCATTGGGACGCCTACCTGGCGGCCTATGAGCAGGTTTTCGAGCACACCAGCACAGCGTGGGCGCCGTGGTACGTGGTGCCGGCCGATCGCAAATGGTTCGCTCGCATCGCCGTAGCTGCAATCATCGCCCAGAAATTGATGGAGATCGACCCGCAGTTTCCCACCGTCAGCGCAGCGCAGCGCCAGGCAATGCTGGCCTGCCGCGAGACGTTGATGGCCGAGGCCGGGTCAGATTTCAGCCGTTGACAAATGCGCGCGATGTGTGCGATAATGCCCAGTGAAAACAGCCGATCAGGCGGCGACGCCTGAAGCCCACATCATCTCACCCCAACCGCGGGTCTCCGTTCTCGACGAGGAGGACAACGTGTCCAAAGAGAAGAAGAAAGACAAGGAAAAGAAGACCAAGGCTGGCGCCGCTGAGAGCGTCGCCCAGCCGACCGAGGCGCCTTCGCCCCAGACGCCAGCAGCCGCCACCGAGAAGAAAAAGATCTCCAACAAGGAGTACATGGCAGAGCTGGCGAAGCTGCAAGTCGAGCTGGTCAAGCTGCAAGAGTGGATCAAGCATGAGAAGCTCAAGGTGGTGGTGATCTTCGAAGGTCGTGATGCTGCCGGCAAGGGCGGCACCATCAAGCGGATCACCGAAACCCTCAACCCTCGCGTGGCGCGCGTTGTGGCGCTGCCAGCCCCCACCGAACGCCAGAAAACCCAGTGGTACTTCCAGCGCTACGTCGAGAACTTGCCGGCAGGCGGTGAAATGGTCTTGATGGACCGCAGTTGGTACAACCGGGCCGGCGTGGAGCGGGTGATGGGCTTCTGTACCGAGGAGGAATACTGGGAATTCCTGCGCTCTTGCCCCTCCTTCGAGCGCATGTTGGTGCGCTCAGGATTGATCATCATCAAATACTGGTTCTCGGTCAGCGATGAGGAGCAGGAGAGGCGTTTCCAGTCGCGCATCGACGATCCCACGCGGCGCTGGAAGCTGAGTCCCATGGACCTGACGGCCCGCTCGCGCTGGATCGACTATTCCCGGGCCAAAGACGAGATGTTCGCCTACACCGACATCAAGGAAGCGCCCTGGTGGGTGGTGGATGCCGACGTCAAAAAGCTCGCGCGGCTGAACTGCATCCACCATTTGCTCAGCCAGATTCCCTACAAGGATCTGACCCCCGATCCGATTGTGCTGCCGCCGCGGCAGAGCGATGTGGGCTACGTGCGCCCCCCTATGACCTCACAGACCTTCGTGCCTGCGGTGTATCCCAAGCCCAAGGACGAATAGACTCGCCGATTTTCATCGCGCTTTTGGGCAATTTGCCCATACAGCCGACCTGTGCTATACTTTCGCTGTCAATGCCTATCCTGGACCTCCTCCCCCAACCCAGGATGGGCATTGCCGCGTGTTGGGGATGTTTAATACTCTGGAGGTGCCCGGCACTTCCGCCGAGTCTGTCCTCATTGACGAATCGCCGCCAAAGTGCCGGGCACCGATGTGCAACTACTTCGTTTACGCTGCATTCAAGGGCGGATGATGCGATAACTGCTGGTAATCGTGACGCCGGGGCGCAGCATAGCCTGGGCAGGACAGTAGATATTTTCTGAGAGGTCGATGGCGCGCTGCACAGCCTTCTCGCTGACATCGCCGGTGATCACATATTCGATGTGCAGGGCAGGAAAGACGCGCGGGTGGCTTTCGACCTGCTCACCGCTGACAATGACCTGAAAATCCTGCACCGGCTCGCGCTTCTTCTGCAAGATGCTGAGCACATCCATCGCCGTGCAGCCGGCCAGGCTGATCAGCATCAACTGCAAGGGGCGGGCGCCGCGATTCTTGCCGCCCACGCCGGTGGATGAATCCAGGGTGATGGTATTGCCGGTGTCGTTCTCAGCCTGCAACAGCAAATCCTCGTGCTGCCATGTAACGCTTACTTGTGCCATGATGGGTCTCCTTGGGGTGGGAAACCGGGGTGTTCAGATGAATCCGGTTTCTCTGCGGGTTCAGATCAGCGTTTTAACTGACGCCGACAAAAGCTTCCAGGTCCAGACGCCGGAACAGCCGCAGCTCTGCGTCGCCAGGCATTGGCTCGGCCGGCAAGCGATGGTAGAGCAGCACGGTCTTGCGCAGCGTGTCCACGACCACACGACAGTTGTCGCATTCGTCCATATGCCGCTCGATCTCGATGCACAGCGTCTCGTCCAGATCGCCGTCGACGTAGTCGCTCAGGTCCTTCAACAGCTTGCGGCATTCGCCGTGGTCGTGGTTGTGGGTGCTCATCATGCCATCTCCTGGGACTGGTCGGCCAGATAGCCAGCCAGCCGCTCGCGCAGCGCCAGCCTGGCCCGGTGCAGCCGCACCTTCAGCGCGCTCTCGGTGATGTCCAACGCCTCGGCTGCCTCCTGCGTGCTCAGGCCCTGAATATCACGCAGGATGAACGCGGCCCGCAGCGAGGGGGGCAAGGTCTCGACCGCCTGCTCCATCACCTGACGCAGCTCCTGCGACAACGCCTGTTTTCCTGGATCCACGTCCCAGTCGCCCAGTTGGCGGGGCAACAGATCGCCTTCGTCCATCACCTGCGGCTCGTCCAGCGACACAGTGTCGTCACGACGCTTGCGCAGCCGCATCAACGCCGCGTTGGTGGTGATGCGGTACAGCCAGGTGCTGAGCTTGCTGCGGCCCTCAAAGCTGGCCATCTTGCTGCACGCGCTGATAAAGGCATCCTGCACCACTTCTTCGGCTTCGTCGGCGTCGCCCATGATGCGCAGCGCCACGGCATACATCTGGCTGCTGTGGTGCTTGACCATGCAGGCGCAGGCGTGTTTGTCGCCGGCCAACAGGGCGTCGATCAACGCTGCTTCGTCGGCGTAGATGTTGAGATCAATGGTCAATCCTGCCATTATGATGGCGCTCCTGGCGTTGTGGTTACAGAGTGGGCTGCCGGCCAAACGTTGGCGTGAAACCTGGCGGCGCAACCGCGCATCCTAGTTGCAGACGACCAACAGATCAGACCTACCTTAAGAGGAGATTTTTCCATGCCTGAGACATCTTTGGCCATGACAACCGTGTTGCAAATGGACTACGATCAAGCCCTCGAAGAGACAAAAGCGGCCCTCAAGGAGCAGGGCTTCGGCGTGTTGTCAGAGATCGACTTCAAAGCTACGATGAAAGCCAAGCTGGATCTGGACGTTCAGCGCTACATGATGCTGGGAGTCTGCAACCCACCGTTGGCCTATCAGGTCATGAGCATCGACAAAACTGTCGGCTTGATGCTGCCGTGCAGCGTCACTGTCTACGACAACGGCGACGGCAGCAGCACCGTTTCTGTGCTCAATCCGATGACCGCCATGGGCCTGCTGAACAACCCTGCGCTGGAGCCCATGGCCCTCACCGCGCAGACCAAGTTAGATGCAGCCGTCGAAAGACTCCGCCAATTGGCGGCAGCCTGATCAGCGCAGCGGTCTCGCACCATCAGTCGCACAGCAACGCCCGGCCAATCGGCCGGGCGTTGCTGCGTTCTTCACGGTCGCCGTCGATGTGCGGACGGCATTGTACCATCAGTCACGGGGGCGTGGCAAAGCGGGGATCGCTGGCATCGCGCAGGCTGTCGCCCAGCACAAAGAGGGCCAGCATGGTCAGGGCGATGGCCAGGCCAGGAAAGAACGCAATGTGCGGGGCGCTGCGCAGCGCGGCAAAGCCATCGCTCAGCATGATTCCCCAGCTCGGCGCGGGCGGCAGCAGGCCCAGGCCCAGGAAGCTAAGGCCCGCCTCGGCCACGATCGCGCCCGGAATGGCCAGCGACAGGAACACCAACAGCACGCCCGACAGGTTGGGCAGCAGGTGGCGCGCCAGGATACGCCGGTCCGACGCGCCGACGCAGCGCGCGGCGACGACAAACTCAGCCTGCCGTAGCTGCAAGACCTGGCCGCGCACCAGCCGGGCCAGGCCGGCCCAGGCTGTCAGCGTCAGGGCCAGGATCAAGGGGCAAAAGCCGCGGCCCAGGATCGCCATCACCGTGATCAGGAACAGCAGCGAGGGGAAGGCGTAGAAGACGTCCACCGTGCGCATGATGACGGCGTCGCTGCGGCCGCCGTAGTAGCCGGCCGCGCAGCCGGCGGTCAGGCCGATCAGCAGCACCGGTACCTGGCTAACCACCCCCACGGCCAGCGAGATGCGCGCGCCGTAGAGCAAGCGGCTGAGGATGTCGCGGCCCTGCTGGTCGGTGCCCAGCCAGTGCTGCGCGCTGGGCGGCTGGCGCACCGCGTCGAAATCGACGGTCAGCGGCGGGTAGGGCGCCAATACAGGCGCCAGCAGCGCCGCGGTCACCAACAGGGCCAGGTAGGCCAAGGCCAGCAGCGCTGCCTTGTCGCGCCGCAGTCGGGCAGCCACCCGCCGTTGCTGCCCGGTCATGACGGCTCCAGACGAATGCGCGGGTCGAGCACGGTGTACCCCAGGTCTACCGCCAGGTTGAGCAGGATGATCAGGCTGCCCGACAGCAGCGCGCCGGCCATGATCAGCGGATAATCGCGGTTGGCCGCGGCCGAGACAAAGGCAGCGCCCAGCCCCGGCAGGTTGAAGATGGTTTCCACGAAGAAGGAGCCGCCCAGCAGCGCGGCCGCCAGCGGGCCGGCCAGGGTCAGCACCGGCAGCAGTGCGTTGCGCAGCACATGGCCCCCGATCACCTGCCGGGAACGCAGCCCCTTGGCGTGGGCCGTGCGCACGAAGTCGGCGCTGAGCACATCCAACGTGGCCGCGCGGGTGTAGCGCAGCAGGACGGCCAGCGGCCCCAGCGCCAGCACAGCCGCCGGCAGCAGGATGCGAGCTGGTCCGACCTCGCCGGTGAGGGGCACGAGGCCCCAGTGAACGGTGAAGAGCAGGACGGCCAGGGTCGCCAGCACGTAGACCGGCGTGGCCGCGCCGAACAACGCCAGCCCGCGGCTCACATGGTCCAGCGGCCGGCCGCGCTGCGTTGCCGCGAGCACCCCCAACGGCACGCCCAGCGCCAGGGCCAACGATAGCGCGGTCAGCCCCAAGCGGGCGCTCACCGGCCAGGCGCGCGCCAGCACATCCTGGACGCTCTCGTTGCGATAGGTGTAGGACATGCCCAGATCCCCGCGCAGCAGGTTGCCCAGCCAGCTCAGATACTGGGCCGGCAGCGGCCGGTCGAGGCCATAGAGCTGTCGATAACGATCGCGCATCTCCTGCGGCACGCGCGCCGCCTGGTCGGGGTCGTCCAGGCCAAAGGGGCTGCCCGGCGTGAGTTGGGCCACGACGAAGGTCAGCAGCGTGATCAGCAGCAAGGTGAGCAGGGCTTGGCTCAGGCGGGAGAGGAGATAGGCAGACATGGGACAGACGCGCAGAATCGCACAGTTGCGTGGGTTGAGTAGCGGGTTGAGGACACGCGCTTCTCATGAAGGCACCCAACGCCAGCGTATCGAAACCCCTCCGGAGGGTCTCGACACTTGCGCCTGCGAGCAGTGCAGGTGTACGCCGCAGACGGCTACTCGACCGGCGGGGCTACACCACCACGCGCACTTGCCGCAGCGACGGCGCGCCCACGCCGTTGACGATCAACCCCTGCACGGCGGGCTTGATCAGCCGGTGGCGCAGCGCGTGGTAGAGCGGGATGATGGCCGGGTCCTCGATCACCAGGATCTGCTCACAGCGCTGGTAGAGCGCGGCGCGACGCGCGGGATCCTGCTCCCTGGCCGCCTGGCGGACGGTCGCGTCGAACTGGGCGTTGCTGTAGATCAGCTCCGGCGTGTTCTGCCAGATATCGGCCTGGGGCGGCGGGGTGGTATAGATCACGGCCATGAAGTTGTGCGGGTCGGGGTAGTCCGCGCCCCATAGCTGGCGGTAGAAGTGGGGGCGCAGCGGCCGCTGGGCGCGCCAGGCCGCCCGCGCGCCGGCCTCGGTGGGCGCCAGCTCCGTGCGCACGCCCAGGTGCTCCAACAGCATGGCCTGCAAGGCCTCGAACAGGGTCTGGTAGGTCTCGTTCTGCTCGTACTGCCAGTAAATCAGCGGCATGTTCCTGCCGCCAGGATAGCCGGCCGCAGCCAGCAGCGCGCGGCCGCGGTCTGGATCAAAGGCCAGCTCCCGACCCGTCTTGCCGTCGTGGCCCAGCAGATTGGGCGGCAGGAACTGGTAAGCCGCCTGGCCGATGCCGGGCAGCACCTTGTTGACCAGCGTCTCGCGGTCGATGGCATGAGCGAAGGCATGGCGCACCCGCACGTCGTCAAAGGGCTTAAGCTGCACGCTGAGGCGCAGGTGCATGGTGGTCAGCTCGGAATTCGACTGCAGCTCAGGGCCTAACCGCGAATCAGACCGGATGCGGGCCAGCTCGGCCGGCGGCGCCTCCACCATGTCCAGCTCGCCCGCCTCGTAGGCCGCCAGCGCGGTGCTCTCCTGGCGAATCATGTTCACTTCGAGCCGGTCGACGCCCGGCGGGCCGGCATGGAAGCCTGGGTTGGGCTTGAAGACCATGCGCTGCTCGGGGATCCACTCGGTCAGCAGGAACGGCCCGCTGCTGGCCACGTGCTGCGGCTGAATCCAGTTCTGCTGGCCGGCCTGTTCGACCACGTGGCGCGGCAGGGCCATGAAGCTGGGCAGCGCGGCCAGGCTGAGGAAATAGGCCGCCGGGTTCTCTAGCGCCACCTCCAGGGTCAGGTCGTCCAGGGCGCGGATGCCCACCGTGGACGCGTCCGTAGTCTCGCCGGTGTAGTAGCCGCGCGCGCCGGCGATGTCCACCAACTGCCAGTATTGCCCGCCGCAGTACAGGTCGGGCGCCAGGTTGCGCTTGACCGCCCACTCGAAGTCGCGGGCTGTGATCGGCCGGCCGTCGCTCCAGCGCAGGCCAGGCCGCAGGGTGAAGCGCCAGGTCGCGCCATCGTCACTGGACTGCCAGGAGGCGGCCAGGTCAGACGCGGGCTGCAGGCGCTGGTCCAGGTAGACCAGCCCGGCGAACATCAGCGAGTTGACGAAGTAGCTGTGATAGGCGCCAGAACAGCCGGGATCGGCCCCTGCGCCGACGTCGCCGCGGTTGAGGGGCATGTTGATGCGCAGGACGCGCGGGCGGGACGACGAACCGGGCGCTGGCGGCGTGGCAAACAGCGGCGTGCAGCCGGCCAGCAGGGCTGTCAGCGCGCCGGCGACGGAGGTGCGCAGGAAGTCGCGGCGGGAGAGGGTGGGGGGTGGGGTGGGCATGGGCATCCAATTAGCACTCAGACGCTGCGGCGGCGTTGTGGGTTGGGTCAGCACCCCACCTTGGAAAGGTGGGGC
>CAZVGR010000160.1:0-8920 GCA_964626845.1 uncultured Anaerolinea sp. | reverse complement strand
GGTGCCAACGTTAACGTGTGGCTTGGTTCGCTGGAATACTTGCTTAGCCATGCGAATGCTCTCCTCTTTGTTTCCACTGCCAGCTCACAGTCAGGTGCTCTGGCGGCGATAGTGCGTTTTTTTGACGCTAATTTCCGTTGAGTGTACTGGTTCTTAGACAACGAAGAACCCGAAGCAGCCACACGCACGTGGTACTTCGGGTCTTTCCCGAGTACTTCACTCTGCGCAGGCGCCCATCAACACTGTGTCACAACACAGGGGGGCACCCAATGCCATCCGGGATAGGCTTATACACTCCGGCGGCAACTCGAAAAGTATAACATAGAATGTGAGACGCTCCAAATTTACGACGCGTCTTTTTTGCTCTACCTGCCCAGGCTTGCCAGACTCAGCGAGCCTCCTTACGCCTCACCGCGCACCCGTCGGGCCACTTCAGGACTGACCGGCTCGTAGTGATCGAACTCCATGCTAAAGGTGCCGCGGCCTTGAGTGTTGGACCGCAGAGTAGTGGCATAGCCAAACATCTCAGCCAATGGAATGCTGGCGTGAATGGCCTGCAACCCTTGGGAGTGCGGCTCCATGCCCTCGATGCGGCCGCGGCGGGAGCTAATATCGCCGATGACGTCGCCAGCAAAATTGTCAGGCACCACGATCTCTACCTTCATCATCGGCTCCAGGATGACCGGCGCAGCGCGCTGCACGCCCTCGCGCAATGCCATGGACCCAGCGATTTTGAATGCCAACTCGGAGGAATCTACCTCGTGATACTTGCCGTCGATCAATTGCGCCTTGACGTCGACCAGCGGATAGCCAGAGCTACCCCCCGCCTCCATCGCTTCGCGCACGCCCTGCTCAACCGCCGGAATAAATTCCTTGGGGATCACGCCGCCGATCGTCTTGTTCTCGAAGACAAATCCTTCGCCTTGAGCCAAAGGTTCCAGCCGCAGTTCAACCACGCCAAACTGGCCGCGGCCACCGCTCTGACGCACAAAGCGCGCCTCGTGTTCTACGGAGCGGGTAATGGTTTCGCGGTAGGAGACCTGGGGCCGACCGACATTGGCGCGTACACCGAACTCTCGCATCATACGGTCGATCAGCACGTCCAGATGCAGCTCGCCCATGCCCTGGATCAGGGTCTGCCCCGTTTCGTTGTCGTAGCGCACGCGGAAGGTCGGGTCTTCCTCTGCCAAACGCTGCAAGGATTGGCTGAGCTTGTCTTGATCTGCCTTGGTTCTGGGCTCGATAGCGATTGAAATGACAGGCTCAGGGAATGAGATCGTCTCCAGAATGATCGGCGCGCTGGCATCGCTGATCGTCTCGCCCGTAAAGGTATGCTTCAAGCCGAGAACGGCGGCGATGTCGCCAGCGCCGACCTTGGTCATCTCTTCGCGCTGGTTAGCGCGCATGCGCACCAACTGGCCGATGCGCTCTTTCTTTTCCTTGTTGGCGTTTTGATAGGTGCTGCCATTGACCAGCGTGCCTGAATAGATGCGCACATATGCCAGCCGCCCCATGTAGGGATCGGTGACGATTTTGAAGCACAGCGCCGCCAGCGGACCATTCGGGTCGGCGGTTCGCTCCTCATCCTTGCCTGTGTAGGGATTGGCGCCCACCATGGCCGGGATATCCAGAGGCGACGGCAGATACTCGACGATAGCATCGAGCAGCGGCTGTACACCCTTGTTGCGCAAGGCTGTGCCGCACAAGACTGGCACTAGCTTCGAACTGATGGTAGCCGCGCGCAGGCCAGCCCGCAGTTCCTCGTTACTGATGGGCTCGCCTTCGAGGTACTTGTGCAGCAGGTCATCATCGGTCTCGGCGACAGCTTCGACCAACCGCTCGCGATGCTCACGCACCAACTCGATCATGTCCGCAGGCACATCGGTGATCTCAGGCTTGGCGCCTAGTTGATCGGTAAAAAGCCATGCTTTCTGCTCGATCAGATCTACAACGCCGCGGAAGGTCTCTTCGATGCCAATCGGAAGCTGGATTGGAATAGGGCGGCCGTTCAGTCGATCGACAATCATGCCCACAGTGCGCCAGAAGTTGGCGCCCATGCGATCCATCTTATTGACGAAGCAGATGCGCGGCACATTGTAGCGGTCAGCTTGACGCCAAACGGTTTCTGACTGCGGCTCCACACCGGCGACGGCATCGAAGACTACCACGCCGCCGTCCAACACCCGCAAGCTACGCTGCACCTCGGCTGTGAAGTCGATGTGGCCAGGCGTATCGATCAGGTTGATCTGGTAATCGCGCCAGGAACTGGTAATCGCGGCTGCTGTGATGGTGATACCGCGCTCACGCTCCTGCTCCATCCAGTCAGTGACCGTTGTCCCCTCGTCTACGTTGCCCAGTCGGTAAGTGGTGCCGGAGTAGAAGAGGATGCGCTCGGTTGTTGTTGTCTTGCCCGCGTCAATGTGGGCGATAATGCCAATGTTGCGAATAAAACGCAGGGAGTCGTTATCTGCCATAATCAGCTCTGCTTGTCATACCAACGAAGTCATTGGTGTAAGTAACTGTCAAGGTAACTACTCAGCTCAGCCATAGGTGCCGGGCACTTGCCTTTACGCCTCGATCGACTTCTGTCGAGCCGATTTCAGCCGTCCGCGGGTGCAAGTGCCCGGCACCTAGTAACGTGTCAAGAAACAACTCTGCGCTTTGACGGGTCTGTTGACCGAGCCAACCCACATCTTGTTTACGAACAGTTACTAAGTCTAAGACAAAGACAGACGGCTGAGTATCTCCAGCCGTCCGTCGAAACCGCAAATGAACCTGGAAACTTCGCCTGTAGCCTTAACGGCCTCCAAAGCGGTAATGGGCGAACGCACGGTTGGCCTCGGCCATCTTGTGCGTGTCTTCCTTCTTCTTGATGGTGTTGCCAGTGTTGTTGGCAGCATCCAGCAGTTCAGCAGCCAGCTTCTGAGCCATGGACTTGCCAGAGCGCTTGCGGGCGTTTGCGATGAGCCAACGATGCGCCAGCGCCTGCCGGCGAGCCGGCTCAACTTCCATCGGCACCTGGTAGGTAGCGCCGCCAACGCGGCGCGGCTTTACCTCGACCATGGGAGAAGCGTTTTGAATAGCGTGTTCGAACACTTCAATCGCGGGCTTGCCTGTGCGCTCGGCGATGATATCCAAAGAGCCATAAACCACGGCTTGGGCGGTGCTTTTCTTGCCGTCATACATGATCCGATTGATGAACTTGGCGAGTTGGGCGTTGTTGTATTTCGGATCAGGCGCAATAGCGCGAACCGGAGCCTGATTGCGTCGCATGGGCTTTCTCTCCTGCTATTTCTTCTTTGCCACGGGTGCAGCGCCGGGCTTCGGGCGCTTAGCGCCATATTTAGAACGACCACGGCGGCGCTTATCAACGCCAGTGCTGTCCAAAGCGCCGCGCACGATGTGGTAACGCACACCAGGCAGGTCCTTGACACGACCACCGCGCACCAGCACCACCGAGTGCTCTTGCAAGCGATGGCCTTCGCCAGGAATGTAGGCCGTGACCTCGATACCGTTGGTCAAACGGACGCGCGCAATCTTGCGTATCGCCGAGTTGGGTTTCTTGGGTGTGGTCGTGCGAACCTGGATGCAGACGCCACGCTTCTGGGGAGAACCCTTGGGCATCCGATTGGTTCGGGACCGCAACGTATTGCGTGTGAATTGCAAGGCCGGCGCCTTTTCTTTGTTTGGCTTAGGCGTGCGGCCATGACGAACGAGTTGATTGATAGTAGGCAACTTAGTCTCCCTGATACGTACTATGCCTTGGGCGCCGGGCGCCTTCGTCTCAGATAAACAATGTCTTTTTAGAAATCGCACGCGTAGGCCGGACCGTTACTGCGGATCCGGCCTACGCTCAGCTATTCTAACACAAGACCTGCGCAGGGTCAAATCACAAACCTGCTTGGCTATTCGTCGTCGTAATCCATGTCCGAGTAATCGTCCAGCGTGGGCAATTGACCCAGCAGGCCGAAGGCGTCGGCAAACTCCATATCACGCGAGGTGAGCATCTCATCGTCATACTCGCCCGCCTCGTCGACGTCCAGATCATACTCGTCGTACTCGTCCATGGCCTCACCGACCAGATGCCGCATTTTGCGCATCCCAAAACCGGTCCCCACAGGGATCAGCTTGCCGATGATGACGTTCTCCTTCAAGCCACGCAGATGATCGATCTTGCCCCGGACGGCCGCGTCGGTCAACACGCGCGTGGTCTCCTGGAAGGAAGCTGCGGCCAGGAAGCTCTCCGTGTTCAACGATGCCTTGGTCACACCCAACAGCACAGTGTCTGCTCGGGCAGGCTGGCCGCCGCGCGCTGTGATCTCCTCGTTGGCTTGCTCAAACTCAAAGCGATCCACCAACTCACCGGGGAGATATTCGCTGTCGCCCGCGCTGCGGATCTGCAGCTTACGCAGCATCTGACGAATGATCACCTCGATATGCTTGTCGTGAATGCCGACACCTTGCGAGCGGTAAACCCGCTGAACCTCTTCCAGCATATACATTTGGCACGCCTCAGGTCCCTGAATGCGCAACACCTCGCGCGGATTCTTGGAACCCTCCGTCAGTTGCGTACCAGCATCGACTTTGTCGCCGCGATCGACGCGCAAGCGAGCTGATGGTGGAATAGCCTGCTCCCATTGATCGGTCTCCTCGCGCCGGACAATCGCCGTAATTACGCCGTCGTCCTGCCGATCAATGAACACGTTGCCATCGGTGCCAGCCAGTACCGGACGATCATCGTGCAGCCGCGCCAGAACCGTGTCTTCCTGCACCCGGTCGCCGTCATTGACGATCAACACGGCATCAGCCGGGATTTCATGCTGGCGGCGAACGACGCGGCTGTTAGTCACCTTGATCATGCGCTGCTCGCCCGCCCAGTAGACATCTACCACGCCGTCGATCTCGCTGATCACCGCCTCGCCCTTGGGCGTGCGCGCCTCGAACAGCTCCTCGACACGCGGCAGACCTTGGGTGATGTCCTCGCCGCCGGCCACGCCGCCGGTGTGGAAAGTGCGCAGGGTGAGCTGGGTGCCAGGCTCGCCAATGGACTGCGCCGCAATGATGCCCACAGCCTCACCTGGCTGCACCATCGAGCCGCGCGCCAAGTCGCGCCCATAGCATTTCCGGCACAGGCCCACCCGCGTCTCGCAGCGCAGCGGTGAACGCATCAGAGCCTGCTTAACACCTGCTTCGATGATCAGATCGACATCGGCCTCGTCGATCAGACGATCGCGCTCGATCAGCACCTCGCCTGTTCGAGGATCGGTGATCGGTGCAGCCGCCAGCCGGCCGACCAGCCGCTCGCCAAACTTCTCGCCGATCGCGCGGCTGGCCTCGTCAGTGATCCAGACGCCGGCCAGAGTGCCACAGTCTTCGTCGGTGATGATCACGTCCTGAGCCACGTCTACCAGACGCCGGGTCAAGTAGCCGGCGTCTGCTGTGCGCAAAGCGGTGTCGGCCAGACCCTTGCGTGCGCCGTGCGTGCTCAGGAAGTACTCCAACGAAGTCAGACCCTCGCGGAAATTGGAGCGGATGGGCAAGGCGATGATGCGGCCCGAAGGATCAGCCATCAAGCCGCGCATGCCAGCTAGCTGGCGGATCGGGGTCACGCCGCCCTTGGTGGCGCCGCTGGTCGCCATGGCGCCGATGCCCTCCAGCGGATCCAACTGCTCGCGCACGGCCTGCGTGATGTCGTCAGTGGCCCGGGTCCACAGCTCGACCACCCGGTTATACTGCTCGTCCTCAGTGATCAAACCGCGGCGGTACTGGCGCTCGGCCTGCTCCACCTCTTTGGTGGTCCGATCCAGAATCTCAGCCTTGATCTCAGGCACATGGATGTCGCTGACAGCGATGGTGAAACCGCTTTGCGTGGCATAGCGGAAGCCCATGCCCTTGATAACGTCCACCATCTCCGCTGTGGCTTCCTGGCCCAGCAGTTCGTAGCACTCGCCTACCAGGGTGTTGACCGCCTTCTTCTCCATGACCTCGTTGACGAACTGCATCTGCGGCGGCAGACCGAGGTTGAAGAGCACCCGGCCAGGGGTGGTTTCAATCAGACGATTGGCTGGCCACCGGTTGGCCGAGTAGCCATGAGTGCGCAGTTGGCGCTTCAACTCTTCCAAGCCTTTGGCGCCGAAGTCCTTCACCTCTTCGGTGAACTTGCGGTCATTCTTGCGCGCCAGTCGATCCAGAGCGTGGCCGACGCTGGTGATGCCAGCAGCTCGCAGCGCTTCCAGCACACGATCACTCAACCCAATCGTTTCCAGACTCACATCGTCCAGGGGAGATGTAAAGCGGGTCTTGATCATCGCCCGAATGTCTACATGGCGCAGGCCATAGGCCATCAGCACCTCGTCGAAGTCGGTGAAGATCTTGCCCTCACCCTTGGCGCCAGGCTGCACTGTGGTCATGTAATACACGCCAAGAACCATATCCTTGGACGGACCGACAATCGGCTCGCCGCTGGATGGCTTGAGTAAGTTGTGGCTTGACAGCATCAGCTCGCGCGCTTCACTGACCGCCATATCGCTCAGCGGCACATGCACGGCCATCTGGTCGCCGTCGAAGTCGGCATTGAAGGCTGCGCAGACCAACGGGTGAAGTTGGATCGCATTGCCCTCAATCAGCACCACCTCGAAAGCCTGAATGCCCAGGCGGTGCAGCGTGGGGGCGCGGTTCAGCAGCACAGGACGTTCACGGATGATATCATCCAGCACATCCCAAACGGCCGGATCGATGCGATCGACCATGCGCTTGGCGCTCTTGATGTTGTGGGCGTGGCTGTGCTCGACCAGCCGGCGCATCACAAAAGGCTTGAACAGCTCCAGAGCCATCTTCTTGGGCAATCCACACTGGCTCAGCTTGAGCGTGGGGCCGATGACGATCACCGAACGGCCGGAATAGTCCACGCGCTTGCCCAGCAGGTTGCGGCGGAAGCGGCCCTGCTTGCCCTTGAGCATATCAGACAGAGACTTGAGCTTACGCTTGCCGCTGCGACTGACTGCGCGGCCGCGCCGGCCGTTGTCGATCAAGCTGTCCACAGCTTCCTGAAGCATACGCTTCTCGTTGCGCACGATCACATCGGGCGCGCCCAGCTCCAACAGACGGCGCAGGCGGTTGTTGCGGTTGATCACGCGACGGTAAAGGTCGTTCAGGTCAGAGGTGGCAAAGCGGCCGCCGTCAAGCTGCACCATCGGGCGCAAGTCTGGCGGGATCACCGGCAGCACAGTGAGGATCATCCATTCCGGCCGGTTGCCCGACTTGCGGAAGGACTCGACCACGCGCAACTGCTTGGCGGCTTTCTTGCGACGCTGCTTAGAGCGTGTGCTGCGGATCTCATGGCGCATCTCTTTCGCCATCTGCTCCAGGTCCATGCCAGCAACGATCTTGCGAATCGCCTCGGCGCCCATATCGGCCTCAAAGACATTGCCCCAGCGATCAGACAGCTCGCGGTAGCGGTTCTCTGAGAGCAACTGGCGCTCACGCAGCGACTTGAGCTCCATCAGCTCATCTTCCATCTCCTGGCGCAGGCGATCGGCCTTGGCATCCCGCTCCTCTTGGATCAGCATGATCTCCTGGTCGGCATTTTGACGCTCGTGATCGCGCTTGCTGCTGACCAGATCGGTCAACCGCCGGCGTTCGTCAGCCAACAACAGATCAATCTCGCTGAGCTGCTCCTGCACCAGTTCGTTGAGCCGGTCCAGCAGGCTGCGCTGCACGATCTCACCCTTGGCCAGCAGGGGGGCTTCCGTCCAGGAGAGACGAATGTCCTCCTCAGTAGCCTTGCCCAGGCGATTCTCCAGGCGCGTGGTCAGGTTCTGCGCTTCACTGATCAGAGCATTAGACTGCTGCTCAAGCTGGGCGGCGAAGCGGGCCAGGCCATCTTCCATCTCATGGTCCAGGCGTTGCAAGGCGCCATCGCGCCGCTCTTCGCACTCCAGAATGCGCGCGTCGAACTCACCATCCAGCTTGGAAAGGCGCGCCGTCAGGTCGCGCTCATGGCGCTGAATGGTGCGGCTGCGCGCATCTTCGTCCACCTCGGTGATGACATACTGGGCGAAGTAAAGTACTCGTTCCAGGTTGCGTGGTGAGATATCCAGCATCAGGCCCAGGCGGCTAGGCACGCCTTTGACATACCAGATGTGGCTGACGGGGCTGGCCAGCTCGATGTGGCCCATTCGTTCACGACGCACGCGGCTGGGGGCGACCTCAACACCGCACTTGTCACAAACGATGCCCTTGTAGCGCACGCGCTTGTATTTGCCGCAGTAGCATTCCCAGTCCTTGGTTGGGCCAAAGATGCGCTCGCAGAACAAACCGTCCCGCTCAGGGCGCAGCGTGCGATAATTGATTGTCTCTGGCTTGAGTACCTCGCCGTAGCTCCACTCGCGGATATGCTGTGGCGAAGCCAGGGAAATCCTGATGGCATCAAAATCGTTTACTTCCACCTTACACCTCTTAGACAAAGTGGCAAGCGGCAAGTGACAAGCAGCAAGCGGCGGCTGCAACCCTGCACATATGACAGGAAAGCGCTGCGACCTGCAACCTGCAACCTGGCACTCTGATTACCTGCCAGCCATCGGGCCGGGAACGCTGATGCTAAAACCTAACTTGGGCAACTGCTCGTCGCTGTCATCTCTGCCGAACTGGATCACCTCGTCTTTCTCGTTGATCACTTCGACAGACAAGCCAAGGGACTGTAGCTCCTTGACCAAAACGCGGAAAGATTCGGGCACGCCAGGCGCAGAGATGACCTCGCCCTTGACGATAGCCTCGTAGGTCTTGACGCGGCCGGTCACGTCGTCAGACTTGACGGTCAACATCTCTTGCAACGTGTAGGCGGCGCCATAGGCCTCCAGCGCCCAGACCTCCATCTCGCCGAAGCGCTGGCCGCCGAACTGCGCCTTGCCGCCCAGCGGCT
>CAZVGR010000159.1:0-8922 GCA_964626845.1 uncultured Anaerolinea sp. | reverse complement strand
AGCAAAACACATCGAGTCAACGAACGGATCAAAGCCCCTCAGCTCAGAGTTATCGGCGACGATGGCAGGCAGTTGGGCGTGATGACCCGCGCTGAAGCCCTGGCAATAGCGCGCGAGCTAAACACCGATCTGGTGGAGGTTTCTCCGCAAGCCGACCCTCCGGTATGTCGCCTCATGGACTTTGGCAAGTTCCAATATGAACGGGCCAAACGTGAACGCGAAGCCCGCAAGGCGCAGAAAGAGGTCGAGGTCAAGGAGATCCGTTTGCGACCTAAGACCGGTGAACACGATATCGCCGTGGTCTTACGTCGTGCGCGCAAATTTTTGCAGGACGGCTCCAAGGTCAAGGCCCGGGTTCGTTTTCGTGGACGTGAAATCACCCATCCCGAGGTGGCAGAGGAATTGCTGCGGAGGGTTGCTGACGACCTGCAAGACGTGGCTGACGTTGAAAAGTCTCCCGGCATGGAAGGTCGCAGCTTACTGATGATTTTGGCGCCTAAGTCTGGCGTCAAAGCCTAGTCTGAAACACCAGCGCGCAGGATGTGGTCCTCAGTAAAAGGGCGCGGGGTACCGTGCCCTTTTTCCCTGATTCAGACCACCACGCGCTTTATTTTTCAGCGCACGCGCAACACTAAGAATCAGAAATAGACAGGAGAATCGGACGTGCCTAAGATTAAGACGCACAAATCGACAGCCAAGCGCTTCAAATACTCCAGCACGGGCAAACTGATGCGCATGCGCCAGGGCAAGGGACACCTGCGCCGCAAGAAGTCGCCTGCCGTCAAAGCGACCTACAGCCATGCCCACGTGATCGAAAACACTGGCGCTCGCCGGCGCGTGAAGCGGTTGGCCCCCTACCTGGAATAAATCGGTCGCGGCCAGGCGCGTCTTTGCGCCCAGGCGCCTGAGTCTTTACACGCCGGACCAGAGTTACGCCGTTGCGTCCAGTGTCCGGTATCTGACCAGCAGATTGAAAGAGGCAGAATAAAATGGCAAGAGTAAAACGTGGCGTAACAGCAAGAAATCGTCACCGCAAGGTACTGAAACTTACCAGAGGACAAAAGGGATCGAAGCACCTTCTCTTCCGGCGCGCCAACGAGGCGATGCTCAAGTCGCTTTGGTATTCCTATCGCGATCGCCGCAACCGCAAACGCGACTTTCGTCGCCTGTGGATTGCCCGCATCAACGCCGCTTCACGGATCAACGGCCTCAGCTACAGCCGTTTCATGCATGGCTTAAAACAGGCCGACGTTGAGCTCGATCGCAAAGTTCTGGCCGACATCGCCGTGCGCGATGCCGCCGCCTTTGCACAGATCAGCGAGTTAGCACGCGGCGCAGTCTAGACTTACATTCACCGCCCTCCTGTCGTGTCATATTGCCGGGCCTCCTCCAAAGGTCCGGCTTTTTTTGTTGAGCCTGGCAGCACGTTATTGCACAAACGCCCGATGTGATGTATTATCTTGGTGGACTTATGGTGCGCACGCATTGTCACCGGTACTCAAATCGCCAAGGCTGATCGACGCTGTAGTCGGTTGGCCGGGGATTGGCACAATCAAACAGAAAGGAGGTGGCAGTGTATGACGGCTGATCGTATTTCACGCATTATTCTTCTCATTATTTTCGGCATCATCGGTTGGTACGTTGGCACCGTCATCGCTGGTTCATCGGATCTGACGCTCGACACTCTGCAATGGACCATTCCCTCAATGCTGGTCGGCGCGGTGGTTGGAGCGCTGATCGCACCCTATCTGACCACTAAGCCGGCGCGCTCGGTGCGGCGAGTGGTCAAACAACTGCCCGCGCAGCAGATCGTCGCCGGCACCATCGGCCTGGTGGTTGGTTTGGTCATTGCAGCGCTGTTGGTGCTGCCGCTCTCCCGTTTGCCCTCTCCCTTTGGCGACATCCTGCCAGCCATTGGCGCGGTGGTCTTCGGCTACCTGGGCATTACGGTTATGACTCTGCGCTCTGACGACATCACTGATCTGCTGGGCGGCCGCTGGCGCAAACAGCCAGCAGCCAAAGCCGACAACAAGACTGACGAGCCAACGCCAGTGCTTTTGGACAGCAGCGTGATCATCGATGGACGGATCGCCGATATCAGCCAGACCGGTTTCATCATGGGGCCTATGCTGATTCCGCGCTTCGTCCTCAACGAAGTGCAGTACATTGCCGACTCAGCCGATAGCCTGCGGCGCAACCGCGGCCGCCGCGGCCTGGATATGCTCAACAAGCTGCAGCGCGAGTCGGCCGTGCCCGTGGTGATCACCGACATGGACGTCAAAAATGTGCGCCAGGTGGACGATAAGCTGGTGCAACTGGCCAAACAGCTTCACTGCCCCGTTGTCACCAACGACTTCAATCTCAACCAGGTGGCCCAGTTGCAGGGCGTCAAGGTGCTCAACATCAACGCTCTGGCCAACGCTGTCAAGGTGCTGGTGCTTCCCGGTGAGACTATCCACGTTCAGGTGATCGACGAGGGCAAGGAAATGGGCCAAGGCGTGGGCTACCTGGACGATGGCACCATGGTGGTGGTAGAGAACGGCCTGCGCTACATCAACCGCGCGATCGACGTTCAGGTGACCAAGGTTTTGCAGACCAACGCTGGCCGCATGATCTTCGGCCAACCGATACTGGATGGGAGTTAGCGCATGGCGCTTCAGGTTTACAACACACTGACCAGGCGCAAGGAGCCCTTCGAAACCATCGAACCGGGCAAGGTGCGCATGTATGTCTGCGGGCCGACCGTCTACGACAAAGCCCATGTGGGCCATGCCATGTCAGCCATTGTCTTCGACATGGTGCGCCGCTACTTGCAGTACAGGGGCTACGATGTCGTCCATGTCATGAATTTCACCGACGTAGACGACAAGATCATTCGCCGCGCTCAGGAGTCAGGCGACGATCCCTTTGCCATCTCCCAGCGTTACATGGACGAGTTCCATCGTCACATCGACGAGCTGCGGGTCCTGCCAGCCGCCATCTATGCGCGGGTGTCCGACACGATTCCCGAAATCGTGGAAATGGTGCAGGCTCTGCAAGAAAACCGCTACGCCTATGCGACCGACGGAGACGTCTACTTTCGCGTGCGGCAGGACGAGGACTACGGCAAGCTCAGCCGGCGCAAGCTGGACGATGTGCTGGCCGGCACGCGGGTCGAAGTGGACGAAAGCAAAGAAGACCCCAACGACTTCGCCCTGTGGAAGGCCCAAAAACCGGGCGAGCCAGCCTGGCAGAGTCCCTGGGGGCCTGGCCGGCCCGGCTGGCACATCGAGTGCTCGGCCATGGCCCTGAAGCACTTGGGCGAGCAGATCGACATTCATGGCGGCGGCAACGACTTGATCTTCCCCCACCACGAGAACGAGATCGCCCAGACCGAAAGCTACACGGGCCAGTCCTTCGCCCGCTACTGGATGCACAACGGCATGTTGCAGCTCAGCGGCGAGAAGATGTCCAAGAGCCTGGGTCGCGAAAGCGTGGTCACGGTGGACGAGTTCCTGGCCGAGCACGAGGCCGATGTGCTGCGCCTGCTGATTCTCTCCAGCCACTACCGCAAGCCTCTGGCCTTCAACACCACAGTGATCGAAGATAACGCGCGCGCGCTGGCCCGCCTGCGCAGCGCGCTGCGCCCCGCCGTCGATCAGGTAGCTGACGGCCCTGACACCGCCGCCTTGACGGCAGCCGCAGATCAAGCTCGCGCCGGCTTTGTCGAAGCGATGGACGACGACTTCAACACGGCTGGCGCGCTGGGTTATCTGTTTGAGCTGGTCACGGCCATCAACCGGGCGCGCGATGCCCGCGTCGGCGGCGAGCCTTTTGCTGCGGCCCAGGCCACGCTGCTGGAGTTGACAGGCGTGCTGGGGCTGCAACTGAAGACCGCTGAGCCGCAAGGCGCCGAAGCTGCGCCCTTCATCGATCTGCTGTTGGAACTGCGCGCCAAGCTGCGCGCTGTCAAGCAGTACGCGCTGGCCGACGAAGTCCGCAACCGGCTGACCGATCTGGGCGTCGTGGTTGAGGACACGCGCGAGGGCAGCACCTGGCGCATGGAACGGTGAACCGCTACCGGTAATCAGCCAGCAGATGTCCGATCGCCGATTACGGATCACCCTCTACCAAGACAAAGGACAACACCCAAGTTGCCAATTGAGATTCTTTACGGTCGTCATGCAGTGCATGAGGCCCTGCGTGCGCGACGACGCAAGCTCTATGCCTTGAACCTGGCCGCTGGCGTCAAGCAGACTGGCCTGGTTGCGGAGATCGTCCAGTTAGCGCAACAGACCGGCTGCCGCGTGCAGCAGGTCGACAAGAACCAATTCGAACGCGCCTTGCCTGATGTCAACCACCAGGGACTGGCGCTGGAGGCCAGCCCCTATCCCTACGTGACACTGGACCAGATTCTGGCCAGGGCAGGGCAGCAGGGCGAAGCGCCGCTGCTGTTGATGCTCGACCACCTGGAAGACCCGCAAAACGTCGGCACCCTGTTGCGCACCGCCGAAGCCATGGCCGTCCATGGCGTGATCCTGCCCGACCGCCGCTCGGCTGCCATCACACCAGCGGTCTGCAACGCGTCGTCGGGAGCGGTCGAACATCTGCTGATCGCCCAAGTCACCAACATGGCCCGCACCCAGGACGATCTCAAACGACGCAATGTCTGGATCGTCGGCATGGACGACCGGCCCGATGCTCAGGAGCTGCTGCACAGCGACCTGAGCGGCGCGCTGGCCCTGGTGGTGGGCGCTGAGGGAGGCGGGCTGAGCCGGCTGGTGCGTGAGCAATGCGACTGGCTGGTGCGCATCCCGATGGCTGGCAAGGTGGGCTCGCTCAACGCGGCTGTAGCCGGCTCGGTGGCGCTGGTGGCCGCCCGCTCCGCGCGCGCACAACCTGCACCGCTCGCACCGTAGGTCACGCTACCAGCGTGACGCACGCATCAACACCACTTGTCCGGCTGGTAGCCGGACCTACAATCTGTTCATCACACTCGTTCTCAACGACGAGAAATCGAGGAGGCTTCCTGAGATGACCCTTTTGCTGGATGAGCGCGTGGCTGAGGCCATCCCCATGTGGGACACCACCCCCGACCCGCGCGAGGAGCTGCGCCGACAAGACAGCGAGGTCTTTGCGGCCATTCAAACCGAATACCGGCGCCAGAGCAGCGGCATCGAGCTGATTGCGTCGGAGAACTACGTCAGCCGGGCTGTGCTGGCCGCGCTGGGATCAGTGCTGACCAATAAGTATGCCGAGGGCTACCCCGGCAAGCGCTACTACGGCGGCTGTTATGCTGTCGATATCGCCGAGGACCTGGCGCGTGACCGCGCGCGCGAGCTGTTCGGCGCAGCCCATGCCAACGTCCAGCCTCACGCCGGCGCGCAGGCCAACGCCGCCGCCTACCTGGCGTTGATCCAGCCGGGCGATACCGTGTTGGCCCTGAAGCTGGACCAGGGCGGCCACCTGACCCACGGCTCTGGCGTCAACTTCAGCGGCAAGTTCTATAACTTCGTCCACTATGGCGTCGATCGCGACAGCGAGACCATCGACTACGATAACATCGCCGCCTTGGCTGCCGAGCACCAGCCTAAGCTCCTTGTGGCCGGCGCCAGCGCCTACCCGCGCTGGTTCGACTTCGCCCGTCTGCGCCAGATCGCCGACTCGGTAGGCGCGCGGCTGATGATGGACATGGCCCACATCGCCGGCCTGGTGGCGGCCGACCTGCACCCCGACCCTGTGCCCTACTGCGATGTGGTCACCAGCACCACCCACAAGACTCTGCGCGGCCCGCGCGGCGGCCTGATCCTCAGCACCGAGGAGCTGGGCAAGAAGATCGACAGCGCCGTCTTCCCAGGCACCCAGGGCGGCCCGTTGATGCATGCCATCGCTGCCAAGGCCGTAGCCTTTGGCGAGGCCTTGCAGCCGGAGTTTCGCGCCTATGCCCAGCGCGTGCTGGACAACGCTCAGGCGCTGGCTGCGGGGCTGGTGGAAGAGGGCGTGCGTCTGGTCAGCGGCGGCACCGACAACCACCTGCTGCTGGTCGACCTGCGACCAGTTGGCACAACGGGCAAAGCGGCCGAGATCGCGCTGGACAACGCAGGTATTCACACCAACAAGAACATGATCCCCTACGATCCAGAGAAGCCGATGATCACCAGCGGCATCCGGCTGGGCACCCCGGCCATGACGACCCGCGGCATGGGGCCGGTCGAGGCTCAGCAGATTGCCGCCTGGATCGGCGAGATCGTCCACGATGTAGAAAACGAGAAGCTGCAGGAGCGCATTCGCGCCGAGATCAGCCGCATGTGCGAGGATTTTCCTGTTCCTGCATGACCTCGTAGCTGAGGCCGGACAGGCAATCGTCGATGACCCGCATCCTTCGCCGCGGCGCTTACGCCTGGTGTTGGACTGCGGGTCATAGTTTTTCTGGCTGGAGTTGACACGATGAGACGCTTAAACCTGGGCGCAGTGCTGTGTGGGGCATGCCTGCTGGGGCTAGCCAGTCTGGCCCACAGCAGCGCAGCCAGCGTCGAACAGACCCAGCACAGCCACACCTACTATGTGCGACCTGATGGCGGTTCAGCCCAGCAGTGCTCTGGCCTGGTCGATCTGCCCTATCCAGGCAGTGGATCTGGCCAGCCCTGCGCCTGGAACCACCCCTTTCAGGCGCTGCCGCCCGCCGCTGCGCCGCGAATCAGCGGCGGCGACACATTGCTGATCGCAGCGGGCAGCTATCGCATGGGCTATGGCGCACCAGGCGCAGAGCACTGTAACTCGATTGCGGCCTTTGACTGCCATATGCCCCCGGTTCCCAGCGGCCCCGATCCGGCCCACCCTACCCGCATCCTGGGCGAGGGCTGGGATGCAGGCTGTGCGGCGGCGCCTGAGCTGTGGGGCGCAGAACGCCCCTGGTTCATCGTCAATCTGACCGACTCCAGCAACGTCGAGCTGGCCTGTCTTGAGATCACCGACCATGCCGGCTGCGTCGAGTTCCACAGCGGCGGCCTGGCCTGCCAGCGCAACAGCCCGCCCTATGGCGATTGGGCCTCGATCGGGCTGTATGCCGAAGACTCGGCCAACGTAACGCTGCGCCACCTCAACCTGCATGGCCTGGGCTGGGGCGGCGTGCGCGCTGGCCGGCTGCGCGACTGGACAGTTCAGGACGTGCGCATTGCCAGCAACGGCGGGGTCGGCTGGGATGGCGACATCAGCGGCGACGACTCGAACGACGGCGCTCTGCGCTTCCAGCGTGTGACCGTGGAATGGAACGGCTGCGGCGAGAGCTGGCCTGAGCTGCAGCCCATCGGCTGCTGGGCGCAATCGGCCGGCGGCTACGGCGACGGCCTGGGCACAGGCGCCACCGCGGGCCACTGGATCATCGAGGACTCAGCCTTCCTGCACAACACATCGGATGGTCTGGACCTGCTCTACGCCCGCCTTCCAGGCTCACAGGTCGAGCTGCGCCGCACTGTGTCCGAGGGCAACGCGGGCGATCAGATCAAGACCAGCGGGCCAACCAGCCTGGAGAACGTGATCGCCGTCAGCAATTGCAGCTTCTTCGACGGCCAGCCCTTCACGTACAACGTGGATAACTGCCGCGCGGGCGGCAGCGCGCTGGCGCTCAACCCGCGCGCCGGCGACCAGAGCAGCGTGGTCAATTCGACGCTGACCGGACAAGGGGACTGCCTGGTGATCGCTGAGTGCGCCGCTGGCAGCGTCTGCACCGGCGCAGAACGGGTCTTGCTGCGCAACAACATTCTTCTGGGCAACCCACAGTTTGGCGTCCCTGGGGACACAACCTGTTTCACCTGGACCGATCTGGGCGACGGGCTTTTTCAGACCGATTATTCGCTCCTTCACGGCCTGAAAAACATTCCCCTGCCTTGCCCCAACGGAAGCCTCTGCGCGATAGAGCCTGGCCTGGCCAGCGCCGCCATCGAGGCGTTTGACGCTCATCTGCTGGCCAGCAGCCCCACTATCGGCCAGGCGTTGGCAGCCAGCGCGCCAGCCGACGACTTCGCAGGCTGCCCGCGCGACGCCTGGCCCGACATGGGCGCCTATGAACAGCGGCCGCGAGCGGATGTGAACTGCGACGGCCTGGTGGATGTGGTCGATGTGCAGATGAGCGCAGCAGCGTGGGGCTGCACGGGGCCCTATGCTTGTCCGCGCAGCTTCGACCAGGATGGCGACGGCGATGTGGACGTGGCCGATGTGCAGCGGGTGGCGGGAAGCTGGGGAGAACACGATGCAGCCAGCGCCGGCGTCCCCTGATCAGCCCATGACAGAATATCTCGTGACAAGCGCCGGCGACGTCGTGCTGCAAGTGGCCCAGGGCCGTCAGTTCTGGCATTTCAGCCAGCCCGAGGCCGTTGTGGCGGCGTGGTCGCTGGCGGATGTGCGGGCCAGCCTGGCAGCCGTGGAGCAGGCGGTGGAGGGCGCTGGCCTGTACGCCGCTGGCTTTATCAGCTACGAGGCGGCGCCAGCCTTCGATGCCGCTTATGTGGTACGTGCGCCAGGCGCCTTGCCCCTGCTCTGGTTTGGGCTGTACCAGCAACCGGCTGTGTGGCAGGATTTGCCGCCAGGCCAGCCGTATGCCCTGGGCGACTGGCAGCCCAGCCAAAGCATCGACGACTATCGCCGCGCCATTGCCCGCATCAAACAGGCCATTGCCCGCGGCGACACCTACCAGGTCAACTACACCATAGCGCTGCACACGGCCTGGCGCGGCGATCCGTGGGGGCTGTTTGCGGACCTGGCCCGCGCGCAGCGCGGCGGCTACGCAGCCTATATCGACCTGGGGCAGCAGGTGATCTGTTCCGCCTCGCCGGAGCTGTTTGTGGAGATCGACGGCGAACGGGTGATCTCTAAACCCATGAAGGGGACTGCGCCGCGCGGCCGCACCGTCGTCGAGGATCGCCAGCACGCGGCTGACCTGCGCGC
>CAZVGR010000158.1:0-9033 GCA_964626845.1 uncultured Anaerolinea sp. | reverse complement strand
GGAAGGGGGTCATGGCGCCGTCGGGCCAGGTGTTCATGTGCGGGCCGTTGTCGGTCGAGTACATGACGATGGTGTCCTCGGCGATGCCCAGCTCGTCCAGCAGGTCCAGCATCTGGCCCACGTGCTTGTCGTGCTCCACCATCACGTCGTGATAGAAGGACTGCCAGCGGCCGGCCTGACCCAGCACGTGCTCCGGCGGATGGACGCGGAAGTGCATCCAGGTGGTGTTGAACCAGACGAAGAAGGGGGTGTCGTCGTCGTGGGCGCGCTTGATAAAGTCCTGCGCGGCGGCCAGGAACTCGGTGTCGGCCGTTTCCATGCGTTTCTTGGTCAGCGGGCCGGTGTCCTCGATCCTCTGCTTGCCGACGCGGCCCCAACGCGGGTGCTCGGTGGGGTCGTCTTCCTCGGTGGCCCAGGAATGGATCACACCGCGCGGCCCGAAGAAGTTCTTGAAGTTGGGGAAGTCGGCCTCGGGCGGGTAGTCCACATTTTCCGGCTCCTCTTCGGCGTTCAGATGATAGAGGTTGCCGAAGAACTCGTCGAAGCCGTGGGCGGTGGGCAGGTACTTGTTCCTGTCGCCGAAGTGGTTCTTGCCGAACTGGCCGGTGACGTAGCCCAGCGGCTTGAGCAGCTCGGCAATGGTAGCATCCTCGGCCTGCAGGCCAATGTCCGAGCCGGGCATGCCTACCTTGGTCAGGCCGGTTCGGTAGGGGTTCTGGCCTGTCAGAAACGCAGCGCGGCCGGCGGTGCAGCTCTGCTGGCCATAGGAGTCGGTGAAGCGCATCCCCTCGTTGGCGATGCGGTCGATGTTGGGCGTGCGGTAGCCCATCAACCCGTCGCTGTAGCAGCTCAGGTTGGTGATGCCAATGTCATCGCCCCAGATGATCAGGATGTTGGGTTTGCCGTTGGGCATGGTCGGGTCTCCTTTTTGGTAGACAAGTAGATAAGTAGACAAGGAAACAAGTGGATTGATGGATTCATGATCCGGGAGATTGGCGGGGTTGGGCGGCAAGGCGCGGCGGCTAACGGCCAATCTACCGGTTCAACTCTCTATCAATCCGGCGTGGCCGGCCTTTTCGGTAAGGATTGGCCATGGCAGTGCTTGAACTTGCGGCCGCTGCCGCAGGGACAGGGATCGTTGCGCTGGACGCCGGTGAAGGCCCGATCCAGGATCTGCATCACTTCCCTGGCTTCACGTCCCCGCCGCAGCAGGCCCGCCATGAGCTTCATGGGGAAGTCGATATGGTGAAAGAAGTCTTTGAAGCCGGCGCACAGGTAGTTGAGACCCGGCTCGCCGTCGGGGGTCAACACAAAGCGGTTCTTGGGACACTCGCCGTGACAGGCGAAACGCACGTCGCACTCCCGGCAGAAGCGCGGCAGGGTGTCGCGTTTGTCCAGGCCGAACTGGATCTGCTGCGGCGAGGCCACCAGCTCGATCATGTGCGTGTTCTGGATGTTGCCCAGCAGGTAGTTGGGCTCCACGAAGTGGTCGCACGAATACAGGTCGCCGTTGTGCTCGATGGCCAGCCCCGTGCCGCAGGTGGCGTTGAAGACGCACATGCCGGAGTTGGCCAGGCCCAGCCAGTTGCTCAGCGCCGCCTCGAAGGTCTGCACGTAGATCGTTCCCACGTCGCGGCGCACCCACTCGTCGAAGATCGTGCTCAGGAAGCGGCCAAACTGCTCCGGCTGCACCGAACGGTCGGAGACGGTGGTCCCTTCCTGGTAGATCGTCAACCCGTCGCTGTTGATGCGCTCCACCACCGGGATGAACTGCATCCAGGTCGTGCCCACCTCATCGCGCAGAAAACGATAGACCTCCAGCGGGTAGTCGCCGTTGACGCGGTTGACGGTGGTCAGCACGTTGTAGTCCACGCCGTGCTTCTGCAGCAGCCGCAGCCCGCGCATCACCTTGTCGAAGGTCGGCTTGCCCCCCTTGTCCACACGGTAGACGTCGTGCAGCTCCCGCGGGCCGTCGATGCTGATGCCCAGCAGGAAGTTGTGCTCGGCCAAGAAGGCGGCCCATTCGTCGTCCAGTAGCGTGCCGTTGGTCTGCATGGTGTGCAGAAAAGTCATGCCCGGCCGGCGGTACTTCTCGACCAGATCCATGGTGCGGCGATAGAAGTCCAGCCCCATCAGCGTCGGCTCGCCGCCCTGCCAGGCGATGTTGACGCTGTCCGTCTGGTGCGACTCGATGAGCTGGCGAATGTACTGCTCCAGCACCGGCTCGCCCATGCGGAATTTGCTGCCGGGGTAGAAGACCTCCTTGTCCAGGAAAAAGCAGTAGGCGCAATCCAGGTTGCAGATCGCGCCTGTGGGCTTGGCCAGCAGGTGAAAGGCAGGGGGAGCGGTTGCTGGCCGCTGGGTCAGGATGGGTTCGAACAGTTCAGGGCGCATTTGAAAAAGTCAGTCTCGGTACTTCACGATTGTTGTCTCACGCAAAGGCGCAAAGACCGCAAAGGCCAGAGACTCTTGGCGTTCTTGGCGGCTTTGCGTGAGAATCGTGAACTACTGAGTCCCGTCAAGATGGCGCCAACCCTGGGATCTGATCGCGATGGGCGGCAGCGTCGGCGTAGGCGCGCAGATCGATCAGAACTAGCCAGACGGTGGGTGCGAGCATGTGGATTGAGCAGGCTGCCCTATCGAAATCCCCGTGCTCACACCCGCCAGCGAATTATTACCTATGAACGTAACTGCTCAGGTGCCGGGCACTTGTTATCCAAGTGCCCGGCACCTGGGGCTGAGTCGTTGCCTATGAACAGTGATCAGTCGCCGAAGTCGGCCAGCAACTGGGCTTCCTGCTCGCTGGTCAGGTTGGACTGGATCAGCTCAGCCGAGACGCCCTTGAACTCCTCGGCGATGCGCTCGCGCACGGCGCTGGTGGTCAGCAGGAAGAGCGCCGACGTGCCTTCGGTCACCTGCTCCCGCACTTCTTTGATGAACGCGTCGTTGATGCCGTAGTCGGCGAACTTGCCCATCAGCGCCCCGGTGGCTGCGCCAATGGCCAGGCCAAAGAAGGGGATGAAGAAGATCAGGCCGAACAGCATGCCCCAGAACGCGCCAGAGACTGCGCCCCGGCCGGTCATGCTGCCGTAGTTGTTGGTCTTGGGCTTCTTCTTGCCCTCCGGCCAGGAGACCACGGCTGCGTCCTGGAAGGTGATCAGTTGCTGCTTGGACAGGTCGATCAGCTTGTTCAGCGCCTCTTGCGCGCCCTCGGCCGATTCGAATTTCCAGACGGTGAGAGTTGCCATTACGATGTTCTCCTTTGTGAAGTGAATTGGATTGGGTGTGTTTGAATTTGGTTGATGGCCAGTCATTGCGAGGCGTCTGCGCCGAAGCAATCTCGTCACGCCACGTTGGGATTGCTTCGTCGGCGGCCTCCTCGCAATGACGCAGTCAACCAGGTTCAAACACACCCAATTGGATTGGTTACTGTCAAGATGACAGCGCTTTACGGATGCGCCATCATGTCGATGGCCACAGTGACTGCCAGGATGACGATGTCGTTCTGGCTCGGCTCGACCAGCACGCCGTAGGTGTCGGCCAGCCGGAACCAGCGCTTGGACACCTCGGCGACCTTGCTGGCGCCGTCGCCGATGGTGTATTGGTGGCTGAGGATGTTGCCCTGCACCTGCAAATCGGGACCATCGCCGATCTTGACCGTCCAGCGGTCGCGTATCGGGGTGATCAGCGCCTTCCTGACCGTGGCCATGGTCTCACCGTTAGGCCCCTCGATGGTCATGGTGTCCCGGATGGTCAGCAAGCGCTGCTGGATCTTGCACAGCTCCTTACCGCTCACGTCCTCGAAGAAGAGGGTGTCGCGCACGCGCAGCATCTTGCCGTCGACCTTGAAGGCGCGCCGGCCGTTCTCGTCCTCGATCCAGAAGTCGTTGCCGAAGGAAACCAGTTTCTCCCGCATCTTGTAGCGGGTGGCGGAGCCGCCACGGCCGAAGACCTGGCGTTGCTCCTGGCGCTGTTGGGGGGTGTCTCTGCGAAGCATTGGGTTTTCTCCTGTTGGGGTTCTCTCGTTTAAGCGGCGCGCTTGCCTAATTCACCAGCGGTGACCATCAGACCGGCCAGCATCAACAGCGCGCCAGCCATGCACATTACTAACACGTCGGGATCGCTGAAATTGGCGCCGGCCACCACCAGCGCAGCCGAGATGTTGCGCTGCGCCGTACCCAGCCCCAGCACAGGCCGCGCCGCACGCTCCTTACCGGCCAACATCCAGCCAAACAGAAAAGCGCTCACGATCAACAACACGAGGGCCAGGATGGCGCCGCTGCCGATGGTGGCCAGCAGCGATCGCCAATTCAGCGCCAGCAGGGCTACGAAACCCAGCATTAGCCCCACATTGCTGATCTGCGCCAGGGTCGGTTGCAGCCATTCTGCCACTGTGGCATAGCGGCTGTGGATGAACATGCCAATGGCCAGCGGGATCAACATCAACACCACCAACGACCCAGCGATGTCGAGCGGGTTGACCGTCACGCCCGGCAGCAGCAGGGGCAGCACCAACGGCACGTAGACGACAGTCGCGACCATCAGCAGCACCATGATGCCGACACTGAGGGCCACTGCGCCTTTCGCCACCTGCACCAGCTTAGGCAGAAACGGCGCGCCGGCGGCCGTAGCCAGCAAGATCAGACCGATGCCGTACCCCTCCGCCATGGGAAGGGCAGCCCTGAGCACCAAGGCCAGGGCTGGCGTCAACACGAAGTTGGCCAGCAGCGCCATGGCGACCAGACGGACGTTGCTCAGCGGTTGCACGATCTGCCCTACGGTCACGCTGAGCCCCAGCGCCGCCATGCTGGCGATGACGAAGGTCAGAATCCCGACGTTGGCAATCGCTTGGGTAAACTGAAGCGCGGTATCCATGGCATGACACGTTCTTGGTAGAGTGGTAGAGTGGTCAATTGGTAGAGTGGTAGAGTGGTAGATTGGTAAATTGGTAGAGTGGTAAATTGGTTGAGTGGTCAGGCGGTCGGCAGGTGGAACGATGGGGGCAGCGACGCCCGACCACTTTCCCAACCTACCAATCTACCAATCTACCAATCTACCAATCTACTGCTCCAATTCCTGACAACGCTCGACGCGCAGCACTGGCAGGTTGAGCATGAACAGCAGATCGAGCACGCCGTGCAGCTCGCCCTGGTCAGCCAGCGGGCCGGTCAGCATACTGACAGAGCGTGAGGGCGGCGTCTCAAGCAAGGAGATATCGAGACCTGCCAGGGACGGCGACCAGGATGGATCGAGCCGTCCTTCGACGAGGATACGGTAGCTGCATGTGGTAGTTTCTGTGGTCATGGAGCAACGTGCGAGCCAGGTATCAGCCCAGGGATTGGAAATCCCTGGCTGACAGTGCGAAGCGCCCGCAGGCGCTGGGAACCCTTCTGCAGCCGCTGAGGCGGCTTCGTGCTTTCAGACGGTGAATTCCATTCACCGGGCTATAGCCAAGTATAATCCACCACTCCCCCGCTGAATAGTGACCAAAAAGAAGTAGTTTCGGAGAAAACAGCTACACCAGGCCCAACTGGCGCGCCACCTCCGCGGCGGCGCGGCGATTGTTGACCCCCAGCTTGCGGTAGATGTGCAGGGTGTGCTTCTTGACCGTCACCGGGGCCAGCACCAGGCGCTCGGCGATCTCCTTGTCAGACAGGCGCTCCGCCAGCAGCAACAGCACGTCCATCTCGCGGTTGGTCAGCGATTCGATCATGCCGTCGATGACGATGGTCCGGCCGGCGGAGGGTTTAGGGGCCGGCGGTGCAGCGGCAGGGAGAGGCGCTGTGGCGGGGAAAGGTGTTGCGCCCAAAGCAGCCAGCACCTGGCGTACATAGGCTGGGGCGATGCCGTCGTCAGCCAGCTTCTCCAGCAGGCCCACCAGGCCGGGGCCGCAATCGGCCAGCAGGCGCACGGCGCCGCCCGGCCCGGCCAGCTCGACGGCCCGGCGCAGCGCGGCCAGCGCATCCGCCTCCTCGCCCCGGGCTGCCAGCGCCAGCGCATGCAACCCATCGATCTCGATCAGGTTACGCCGGCTATGGCAGGCAGCCGCCCGCACGCGCTGGCCCGCCAGCAACTCCTCTGCTTGAGCCAGCTCATGGGGAGCGCCGCTGGCGATCAAGGTGCGCGCCTGGGTGAGCGCGGGCTGTTCCCAAAACTGAAGGGAAATGGACCCACCCGGCGCGCGGTAGCCTCGACCCAGCGCCGCTGTCGGGTCGCTGGCCAGCAGCACACGTTGTCGCAGCGACTCGGCCAGGGGAGCCAGCGCCAGCATCCCGCGCTCCAGCAAGCGCGTACGGAGCGCAGCGACGGCAGCCAGGGCCTCGTCGGGGCGTCCCTGGGCCAGCAGCGTCAGCGCCAGCCCTGTGAAGCTGTCTAGCGTCGCCCGGCCATGGCTGGCAATAGCTTCCAGCTTGCGGAAGCCCAGCTCAGCCGTCGCCAGATCGTTGCGCTGATAGTGCATCCAGCTCAGGGCGTAGGTCGCCCAAGCCACGCTCAACCTCAAGCCAGTGCGCTGAGCCATCTGCTCGAAAGGCGCGGCCACGCCTTGCAGGGAGGGCAGGTCCGCCCTCTCGAGGTGCATGTTGCATAGAGCCAAGAGAACGCGCAAGGCCAGCGCCGGATACTGGCCGTGGATGGCTAGCTCCTGCTGTGCGACCTCAATCCCCACGGTAGCCTGGCCGGTGGCGTGCATACCAGTGATGTAGAAGAAGGTCGCCAACCCCTTGGCATACTGCATCTCTGGCCGTAACTGCCGCATCCCCTCGGCGGCCCAACGCAGCATGGCCTCCGTGTTGTCAGCCCCGAAGGCGACTGCCGCTCGCAGCGTCGCAATCTCACCCAGCAGCGTCACACCGGGTTGCTCCGCAGTCTGCGCCGTCTCCCCGGCCAGCGCCGCCTCGACAGAGTTCAGCAGCGCCACAATCGCGGGGAATTGAAAACGAATGAAGCTCAGCCAGGCCTGCGCCAGCAGCAGGCGCGGGCGGCCCAGCATCCCGGCCGGCAGCAGCCCGATCCAGCGCTCGAGCTGGCGCCACTCCTCCTGATCCAGCGCCGGATGGATCTGACACTCCACCAGGCTGGCTGCACTCAACGGATCCTCCGCCTGTAGGGCATGGACGATTGCCTCGTCCACCAGGCCCTCTCGGGCAAACCAGGCGCTGGCGCGGGCATGCATGGCGCGTATTTCGACCTGGCTATAGACCTGGCGCAACCGGTTGAGCAGCAGTTGCCGGAACAGTTGATGATAGCGATACCAGGTTCCCTGGTCGTCCAAGGGGGTCAGGAAAAGATTAGCCTGGCGCAGCTCAGCCAGCAGATCGACGCCGGGCAGGATAGGGCCGTTCTCGCCCAGGACGGCGTCCACCAACGGTGCACAGAAGCGATCCAGCAGCGAGATCTGCAACAGCACGGCGCGCTGGTCGTCCGGCAGGCCTTGCAGCACCTCGGCCAGCAGATAGTCGAGCATCAACTGGTGGCCGCTCTGGACGATCCTGCGGGCGTATGCGGCCGGGTCGCTTTGGCCGCGCAAGGTGAGCGCTGCCAGGTGCAGGCCCACCGCCCAGCCCTCGGTCCCCGCCTCCAGCAGCGCAGTAGTCTCTTCGTCGGCGGCAGCGCCCAGCTCCTGGCGCAGCAGCGCCGTGGCTTCCTCGGTGGTGAAGCGCAGGTCGGCGCCGCGCAGCTCGCACAAGCGCCGCTGGCCGCGCAGCCGCTCCAGCGCCAACGGCGGATCGGCGCGCGTCGTCAGCGCCAGATGGACGTGGGCCGGCCTGTGCTGTACCACCCGCTGCATCAGCGCATGGACGTCCAGGGAAAGGATTGCGTGATAGTCATCCAACACCACTAGCCATGGCCCCGGCAACCTTGCCAGGTCGCTCAGCAGGGCATCGGCCAGAACGGCAAGGGCAGGCAAGGCCGGGGCCTGCAGCAAGACTGCGGCGGTCTGGCCGGCCTCCGGGTAGACCGAGCGCAGCGCGGCCAGCAGGTAGCCCAGAAAGGTCGCCAGGTCGCTATCATATTCGTCCAGCGATATCCAGGCCCACGGCAGCTCGACCGTGTCCAGCCACTGGTTGACTACCGTGCTCTTGCCGTAGCCGGCCGGCGCGGAGACCAGCAGCACGCCCTGGTCCAGGCCGGCTGTCAGGCGCGCCAGCAGGCGCGGCCGCTGCACCAGCGGCGCAGCCAGGCGCGGCCGGTGCAGCTTGATGGCCAGCACCGGCCCTGCTGCGCCGGGCTGGGCTGCGGGCGGTTCCTTGGGGTTTTCGAAGTCGCTCATCGGCAACTCAACGCTGGCCTGTGGACGCGTCTTCTGCGTGCTTACAATGCTCAGGCCGGTTCGCTGTCAGGATCCTTGCGTCCCAGCACGGTGTAGAGTATGACGACCACGCCGATCAGGAGCAGGATCCAGCCGCTGACAGCCGGCAGGTTGACGGTCGAGCGGGCGAAGAGGATGATCAGGCCCCAGACCAGCAGCGCGCCGTGGATCACGATCGGTCCCCAGGCAAAGGGCCTGCCCTCGCGCTTGAACACGCTCTGGAACAGGCCCATGCCGCCGAAGACGATCAAGCCGATGGCCAGGATGGTGTAGCCCAGGCTGAGATCACCGATGTCGAAAAGGGCCATCAGCAGGATGAGGCCGCCGAAGATCAGCCCGACGATGCCGCGGATCAGCAGCAGGCTGCTCTTGCCCGGCCGGCGGGCAATGATGCCGCGCAGCGTGTAGAGGACGCCGGTGACCAGCAGATAGATCGCCGCCAGCAGACCGACGAGGAATGTAGCCGCCGTCGGATCGACTAATAAGAACAGGCCGGCGCCCACGGCCACCAGGCCCTGGATCACGGCGAACCACCACGGACTATTTTTGAGCATGACAGAGACCTCCTGAACGAGAAAAAGTGGTTGAGATCGACACGGTTTGTGTCGGGCCAATTGTACCCGCAAAGGCAGCGCAAGACAAACAGATGCAGATCAAATACACCGCAAACGTAACTGCTCAGCCGGCCGGTCAGAAACCGGGTTTTTCTCGTTGGGCAATGA
>CAZVGR010000157.1:0-9053 GCA_964626845.1 uncultured Anaerolinea sp. | reverse complement strand
GTCATGGCGCTGCCCTTACCTGCCCAACTGCCTAAATCGTGAACTACTGAATCTATCATTTTACCAATGTACCAATCTACAACTCCATCGCCTTTAGCCGCGCCATGGCCTCTTTGATCTTCGCGATCTCAGTGCCCAGGCTGATGCGGATGTAGCCGGCGCCGCTGGGGCCATAGGCATCGCCTGGCGTGAAACTGACGCCGGTCTCCAGCAGCACCTTTTCGGCGAATTCCACCGAGCTGTAGCCCGTGGGCGGCAAAGCCCAGACATACAGCCCCGCCTTAGGGGTCTCGGCCATCATGCCCAGGCCGCGGATGGTCTCCAGGATCAGGTCGCGGCGCTGCTTATACTCGGCGTTGCGGGCCACCATCCAGGTGCTGTCGCAGTTGAGCGCCACCGTGGCGGCGTCCTGGATCGGCCGGAAGATGCCGCTATCGACGTTGCTCTTGATCTGCAAGAGCGCCTTGACGGCCATCGCGTTGCCCACGGCCATGCCAACCCGCCACCCGGCCATGTGGTGGCTCTTGCTCATGGAGTTGAACTCCAGCACCACGTCTTTGGCGTCGGCCACGGCCAGCACGCTGGGCGCTTCGTAGCCGTCGAAGGTCACGTCGGCATAGGGCATGTCAGAGCAGAGCAGGATGTCGTAGCGGCGGCAGAAGGCTACGGCCTCCTTATAGAAGCTGAAGGGGGCCACAGCGCCGGTGGGGTTGTTGGGATAGGAGACCCACATCAGCCGCGCCCGCTGCGCCACCTCGGCCGGTATCGCCTCCAGGTCAGGCAGCCAGCCCAGCCGCCGCTCCAGCGGCGTGAAGTAGACCTCGGCTCCAGCCATCTTGGCCCCCATCTGGTAAGTGGGATAGCCGGGATCGGGCACGATGGCCAGGTCGCCAGGGTCCAGCCAGGCCAGCGCCATGTTGGCCAGCCCTTCTTTGGAGCCCAGCAACGGCAGGGTCTCGGCGACGGGATCCAGCTCGACGCCGAAGCGCCGCTGGTAGTAGTCGGCGATGGCCTTCTTCAGCTCCGGCGTGCCGCCATAGCCTGCGTAGCCGTGCTTCTTCGGGTCGCGCGCCTGCTTGTCCAGCTCGTTGATGATGAAGGCGGGCGGGGGCGCATCGGGCTCGCCGATGTCCATGCGAATGATATCCAGCCCTTCGGCGGCCAGCTTCTTCAGCCGCGCGCCGTGAGCGGCGAAGACGTACATGGGAACGTCGTTCAGTCGTTTTGCGGGTTGCATAGGTCTACTCCGAGGTGAATATATCCTGCCATTGACCGGTTTTCTGACAAGGTCAAGTGGCGGTGATCGATGAGGTGTGTTCTGGCGTCGCGCAGGTGCAAGGTGCGGACGGTCAGCGCTGGACAAACTCTTGCAGCACGCGGCCTACGCGGCCGAGGCTCTGGGCGTCGATCTGTTCAGGTGTGTCGGACAGCGTGCGCCAGGTCGGTGCATCGCTGCCCGCAATGACGGCCACTGCGCCGCCCAGGCTGGCCAGCGCTTGTTGCCCCAGATCGATTGCGGGCTGCGCCTCAGGAATAAACCAGGCGGCATAGCCCAATTGGCTGGCGCTGTCCCAAATCTGCTGGCTCAGCGCGGCATCGCTGAGGGTATCAATGCTGAACTGCTGCCTGGGGCTGCCCAGCAGGTCGATCAACACTGCGGCCTGCGGCGGCTCCGGCGAGGGCATCTGGCCGGCCCAGGCTTGCACGCCAGCGGCCAGCGGCTGGCCATCACCGCCATACTGGCCGTCAAAGAAGGCCAGTGTGACCTGTCCATCCAGCCGACCCTTGTCCAGCGCTCTGGCCAGCTCTAGCAGCACAGCGGCGCCGCTGCCGCCGTCGTTGGCGCCGGGCGGCGGCGTTTGACGGTTGGCCTGGTTGGGGTCGAGGTCGGCTTGTGGGCTGCTGTCATAGTGGGCGCCCAGCAGGATTGTCGGGCCAGCGCCGGCGCTGGCCAGGATATTGCGACGGATCACGCCGTCCAGCTCAAATGCCTGCACCTCTACCTGCCAGCCGCTGTCGTGCAATGCCTTCTCGATGCTTTCGGCTGCCAGGTCCAGCGCGTCGCTGCCAGATGTGCGCGGCCCCAGCGCGGTCAAAAAGTTGACAATGCCCTGCGCCCGCGCGCCGTCAAAGACGCCAGGCGGGGGCGTGGGCGTCGGTTCCGGGCGCACCTTGGGCCAGATCTCCCGGCCTAGCGAAGCCAGCCAGCCCAGGGCAGCCAGCAGCACTGCCAGCAGCAGCAGTTCTAGCCAATACGCGCGCAGCCAACGGCCAGCGTGAAAGCGATTTGAAGACATAGGGTAGTTACTCAGGTGGCCGAGCCTGCCACTTGCCACCTGCAACTTTTTACTTTTCGCGCTCCGCCCGGTTGCGGAACAGCAGCTTAATCGGCGTACCCTCGAAGGGATGGGCCATGCGAATCTGGTTTTCCAGGTAACGCCGGTAGGAAAAATGAACCAGCTCGGTGTCGTTGACAAAGAACATAAAGGTGGGCGGGGCCACATCCACCTGGGTGGCGTAGTAGAAGCGCAACTGCTTGCCAGTCTTGCTGGGCGCACGGTGCTTCACGGCTGCATCCTGAACCAGCTTGTTGAGGGCCGAGGTGGGAATGCGCATGTGACGTTCAGTCTGGATGTGTTTGGCCAGCGGGATTACCTTATGCACCCGCTGCCGGGTCAGGGCCGAGATGAAGAGCATCGGCACGTAGTCGATGAACTTCAGGTTGGCTTGCAAGGAGCGGGTGTACTCGTTCATGGTGTTGGACTCTTTTTCCACCAGGTCCCACTTGTTGATCACCAGCATGATGCCTTTCCACTCGTCCAGCGCATAGCTCGCCACGTGGGCATCCTGGGCGGTCAGCCCCTGCGCGGCGTCGATCACCAGCGCGACCACGTCGCTGCGCTGCACGGCGCGCAGGGCGCGCATGACGCTGTACTTCTCGACGCCCTGTTCGACCCGTCCGCGGCGGCGAATACCGGCAGTGTCGATCAATACCACCGGCTCTTCCTCCCACATCAGGCGCATGTCGATGGCATCGCGCGTGGTGCCAGGGATATCGCTGACGATTGTGCGTTCTTGTCCCAGCAGCGCGTTGAGCAGCGATGACTTGCCCACGTTGGGCCGGCCGATGATAGCGATCTTCAGCGCGTCGTCCTCTTCCTCCTCCTCGTCCGCAGGGAAGTTCTCGACCACCAGGTCCAACAGATCGCCCACGCCCAGGCCGTGCAGCGCTGAGATGTCGTGGGGATCGCCCAGGCCCAGCTCATAGAACTCCACTGCGGCCAGGCTGCGCGTCAGGTTGTCAGCCTTGTTGGCAGCCAGCACCACCGGCTTCTTGCTGCGTCGCAACACGTCGGCCACATCCTGATCGCCTGCGGTCACCCCTTCCTTGGCATCCACCAGGAAGACGATCACATCAGCCTCGTCGATGGCGATCTGAGCTTGTTCGCGAATCTCGCGCCGGAAATCGGCCGAGCTGACGCTGAGCGGCGCGCTGCCGCGGCGGGCGTTGGCGTCCCCTTGCACTAACTCGATGCCGCCGGTATCCACCAGCGTGAAGGGCGAGCCGGTCCATTCCGCGTCGGCGTATAACCGGTCACGCGTCGTGCCCGGCAGGTCCTCAACAATGGCGATGCGCTCGCCCGCGATGCGATTAAACAGTGTGGATTTGCCCACATTGGGCCGCCCTACCAGGGCTACAATCGGTTTTGACATGATTTTCTTTCTTCTAGTGCCCGGCACCTGTGGCCGCCAGCCGGCGATTTGCATAGCCTGAGCTCTGGTTCAGGTTAAGTAAGTTTTGTTAGGGTATAGTCTTTTTGGCTACACGAAATTATGATGACGCCTGCGATTTTCACGCCTCCCGGACAGGGTTGCTCAAGACCCCGATGCCGCTGATGGCTACGGCGACCGTATCTCCTGCGTGCAGCGGCGATACACCGGAAGGCGTGCCGGTCATCAGCACATCCCCAGGCTCCAGGGTCATCACCGCTGTAACATAGGCCAGCAGTTCAGGCACGCCGAAGACCATGTCGCTGGTGCTGCCCGACTGCCGGGTCTGGCCGTTGACCAGGCAGTGTACCTGCTGCTTGCTCCAGTCCAGGTTGGTTTCGATCCAGGGCCCCAAGGGGCAGAAGCTGTCGAACCCCTTGGCGCGACTCCACTGACCATCGCGGCGCTGCAGGTCGCGCGCGGTGATGTCGTTGCCGCAGGTGTAGCCCAGAACCGCGTCCAGCGCATTGGCGACTTGCAGATGGCGCGCCTGGCGTCCGATCACCACCACCAACTCGGCTTCGTGCTCGACGCGCTGGCTGAGCGGCGGAAGGATCACCGCCTGGTCGGGGCCGATGACTGCACTGGGCGGCTTGAGAAAGATCAGCGGTTCAGCCGGCACCTCGGCGCCGTGCTCGGCCGCGTGTTCGACGTAGTTGCGGCCGACGCAGACGATCTTGCTGGGCTGGCAGGGCGCCAGCAGGGTCACATCAGCCAGGGGCAGCGGCGGATCGGGCGGCAACTGAAACATGACCGGCGGCTCAAAAGGCGAGATGACCAGCGGGTAAAACTGCTGATCAATGACGTGGCCATAGCTGACAACGCCAGAAGGAAGTTTAGCTCGTGCAATGCGCATATCAGGAAAGCCTCACATCGTTGATGATCAACTGGTAGTCGCAGCCCAGGACCGCAGCCGCATGACGCATCATAACCATGCGCGAGAGAAAGATCTCAAAGTAGTTCATCACGCTGGCATCGTTGACATCGATAATCAAACGCAACACAATGATCCGCGAAGCGCTGTGAACCTCGACAGCCGAGGCAGTCGCAGCGTAGTTCACCCGATCGTGGATGTCGAAATCGTCCTTGTCGGGATTCTGCACGCGACTACGATGCACATCGGCCTTGTCAGCCAGCACCACAGCGGCCGCCACCGGCGAAACGGGCTTGCCCCGCTCCTCCTCGTGGTTGCCGATGGCCGCCATCACCAGCGCCACGTCGGCCGGCGGCATTCCCAGCCGGCGCAGCGCTTGCATGGCGATCAACGCGCCTGACAGGGCATGGGCCTCGCGGTGGATCAGGTTGCCCACATCGTGCAGGTAGCCGGCGATGCGCGCCAGCTCGATCTGGTCGTCGTCGTGATCAAGCTGCTGCAAGATGTCGCCTGCCACCTTGGCGACCAGCCCGGCATGGCGGCGGCCATGTTCGGTATAGCCCAAGGCAGCCAGTTGAGCATTGGCGGCGTCGATGTACGCCATCAGTTCATCGTCGCGAGTTATTGTAGCGAGAGTTACCATCACATCTCCATAAGCCATCATCCAGAACCAGACGCCAATCGCCCTTTGGGCAGGCCCACGCCTTCGCTGCGGCGTTGATTTGCGCCACCGGCTGGGCGGCGCAGCGGGGGCACTGCAGTTTTGCGCTCCAGTCGCCTACATCGCCGGCGGCCTGGCCTTGCTTGACAGCAAAGACCAGGTCATAGTCCATCTGCCAGGGCATAATTTCGACGCCAGCAGCGCCCAGCGTGCGCAACATGGTACTCAGGTCGTCGCGCGCAAAAGTACGGCCTGGCAGCAGTCGCGCCTCACGGCCAATGCGGTTGGTCAACACCAACAGGCCGCCTGGCCGGGTCACCCGCAGCAGTTCAGCCAGCGCGGAGGCCGGGTGGGGCATGAACTCCAGCGCCTCCAGACAGCTTACCACCGGGAACTGTTCGTCGGCAAAGGGCAATTGACCTGCGTCATGCGCCAAATAGACGCCGTCTGGCCAGCCTTGCGCGTCGAGCTTGCGCCGCGCCTCAGCCAGCATGGCGGCCGACCGGTCCAGCGCCACTATCCGGCAGGCGCCCTGGCTGGCGCGCAACACGGCAAGCGGCAGGCGGCCGGTGCCTGCCGCCACGTCCAGCAGCCAGGGCAGATCAGCCGCCGCAGGCAGGCCGGCCAGAAAGCGGGCGATGGGCCGGCCCAGAAAATAAGCCTCGTCTTCGTCGTTGAATTGCTTGATACTGTCGTAGCGCCGGGCAACCCGATTGTACAAGGCTGTCACTGTGGCGGGGCCCAGATAGGCGCCCTCAGACAAAATCAACAGCCAGTAGACGATGCCGGCGATCAGAACACCCCCTACCACCAGCCAAAGCCAGATCGGCATCAGCCAATACCCAGGCCAACCGCTGCGGCCGACAGCAGAACGGCGGCCAGCAGCCAGGGCTGCACCGCGCGCGCTGGGGGCTGGTCGCTGCGAGCCAACAGCAGCAACGGGGCCACAGCCAGCAGGCCGACAACACCGGCGGCCAACGCAAGGCGGGCCGCCAGCAGCGCCGCCAAAATAGCAGCCAGGCCAGCGGCGGCGATCAGCAAATAAAGCACGCGGTTAGCGGCTGCTGGCGCTGAGGCCACCGATCGCGCCAGGAGGGTGTAGCCCAGGCCCAGGACAGCCACGTAGACGCCCTGCGCCCCATCTGGCCACTGCCCGGCCAGCGACGCGCCCAAGACAAAGGGCAGGGTGACTTGCACCAACACCTGCAGCCAGGCAGCCAGTGCGCTCAAGTGCGCCCGCTGCGCTGCCATGCCCAGCAGTACTGCGGCCAGAACCAGGCCGGTCAGCAGCACAGCCAGGCGATTGACTGGCAAGGCCAGGAGCAAAGCCAGACCCGCCAGCGGCAGGCCAGCCCTGGTCATGGCGGCAGCAGCCCCTGGCGCGGGCCAGCCCAGCAGGCGGCCGGCCGAGCTGTCGGGCTGGATGTAGGGCAAGGCGGGCCGGCGGCGCGCCTGGTGCAGCGGCCAGGCGTAGGCGGGCGTCAGTTGCCACCACAGCGCGCTCCATACCACACCGGCCAGCGCCAACGCCAGCAGCAGGGGTATCCAGGACGCGCGCCAGGTGTCGTGGCCTGCGGCTGCCGTCAGCCCGGCCAACAACAGCCAACCGCCGTTCAGCCGCCAGGGCGATCCGGCCAGCCACAGGCGCAGCGCGACGAAACTTTCCTGTTCAGCAGGGTCGGCGGCGGCTATAGACGCAGGCAATGGATAATGTTCGCTCACAGCAGGGGCGATTATACCACACCCCCCCAGAGTTCATGCAAAGGATGAACCAGGATCAACGCCCGGTCAACTGCGGCGGCTGCGCCTCATTGTCCTCGGGCAGAGCGGCCAGCTCATCGCTCAGCGCGCTGGGGCTGGTCGGCGGAACCCAGGGATAAGGCCGGGCGCCGAAGCGAGTCAGCACGATGACGCCCAGGCCCAGGCTGACGATCAGCATGCCGAAGATGAACTCGGTGCAGGGAATGATGCCAAGGAGGAAGTAGACTGTGACCAGAACGAGCGTGCCCACCACCGCCTCGACAACCACGGTTGCGTTGCGCAGATTGAGCGCGGCCAACAGCTTGCGCCCGATCAGCCAGCCGGCAACAACCCAGGACAGAAGCGCGGCCACCAACAGCACCAAGGCCAAGGCCAAGGCCAGCGGGATGAGGCAGAGAGTCGCTGCCAGCACGACGACCAGCCCCAGCCCGACGACCCAACTGAGCAGACCGACCAAAATGGCCAGCGCCGGCTGGTGCATGGCTGTCTGGCCGAGCCGCTCAATCCCCTTGGGCCAAAGCAGCGCGACGATCAAAGCCAGGGCAGCCAAGGCCAGGATCATGATCACGGTGCGGATGATGCGCAGCAGTGTCAGCACCAACCACTGGCCAGGCGATTGCTGGAAGCTCGACTCCGCGCCGGGCGTGAAGCGATCGAAGCCAGGAAAGAACATCGGGCCAGGGCTGATGGGCAGGTCGAAGCCGCCGCCCTCGCGCACGTCGCCGGTGACGGTTGCGCCCGGATTGCGCTGCACCGAGCCGCCAACGTTGACCAGATCGCCGTTGACATAGGCTGATCGCTCCAACGTCACAACGCCGCCGAAAACGGCAATATCGCCGTTAACCCGGCCGGCGATGCGCAGCGTGCCGCCGGCAACCATGATGTCCCCGTTGACTGTGGCGCCTTGCTCGATGGTAGCAGCGCCGCCGATGACGCCCAGGTCGCTGCGCAGGGTTTCTCCGGCGCGCAAGGTGTATTCGCCGCCTAACACCAAATTGCCCGGCCCGCCCGTCTGGGCAGCCGCCGGCGCGGCCAACAAAACCGACAGCATCAACGCAAACAGCACGATGAAGCCAACTCGCCGATGAGACATGGTGTTTGCTCCTTCCGCAACGCTTCAGCGCGCCGAAGCGCTGCAAGCCAACTTGTGAACTACTGCGGTTACACGCAAGCGCCGGGCGCCTGCGGTCAGTTTCGCTCTGGTGCGCCGGCCCGCGCTCCGTAGAACACCAGGCCAGCCCAGGCTGCGCTCGCCGCCATCATCGCCAACGCCATGATCAACAGCAGCACAGGACTGGGCAACAAGGCCAGCACAGCATTGCGAAGAGAGGTCAGATTCTGGAAGACCAGCGTCACGAACTGGCCGGCGAAGCCAAGGGTTTCAACCAGCAACAGGCGAGAGTCTGGCGAGACAGCCATCCACAGCGCCGAGGTCACTGCTGTGCTCAGCAGCAACAGCGCCAGAACCGTGGCCGTGCCGCCGGCCAGCACCAGGCCCGCCAGGACGCGCTCGTGACGCTGCTCCTGGCGCTGCAAGGTCTGGTCGAGACGCAGCGCAAAGCCCTGCGGCGGCCCTGCGAACGGCTCAACCGTGAGCACATGCGCGATGCGCTGCCACCGGGTCCAGGACGCCTGGCACGCCGGGCAGGCATGCAAGTGCTGCTCCAGTTGCCCTGCCTCGTTGGCGTCCAGCATTCCATCCAGGGCCAGCGACATCAGCGCCGAGTAGTCGTGATCGATAGGTTGTTCCATGCTAAGTTGCGTCATGGTGTCCATATAGATTTCCTTCATGCCGCCAGGGCCGTCTTCTGGGCGGCGACGCGCAACCCTGTGGCGCTGCGCGCGGGGGCTGCGCTCTCCTGGCTGCGTGCGGCCACAGGAAGCACGGTGGCCGGAACCTGCTCTTCTAACAAGGCCGCCATCTGTAAACGTGCGCGGTGCAGCCGGGTCTTGACGGCTGGCTCGGTCAGCTCTAAAATGCTGGCG
>CAZVGR010000156.1:0-9266 GCA_964626845.1 uncultured Anaerolinea sp. | reverse complement strand
CGAGCCGAATTCAGCCGATCCTGGGCTGCAAGTGCCCGGCACCTGAGTAGTGACACCAGCCGCGCTCTGACGGTCACAGACTGTTCGCTCAATCAATCCCAAAGACAATCATCGTCGTGCTACTGCGCAGGGTGAAGCTGTCAATACCAAGAATGTTGCTCAAGATGGTGTCCAGGTGCTCAACGGTGGCCCTGACAGTAATATAGCCGCCCGAACGCACTGTGCTGCAAGCAACGTTGCTGCCGCCGGCCGTGGTGCAGGTGATTCTAACCTCGGTAATGGCTGTACCGCCGGCTGCGCTCCTCGGCCCATCGCTGATGACCGCTGCCTCGATCCCGGCGGTATGATAGGGAAAACGAGAGCCATAGCGTGCGCCCTCGCGCGCGGCGTTGGTCAACGCGATGTAGGAATAGAAAGAGCGGCTGACATCCACGACGCCAGCCATCAGAATCACCAGAAACATCATGACCAACGCCATCTCGACCAGGCTGGCGCCGCGCTCACCATCGGCCAGCAGGTCGTGCTTCAGAACCACGTTACCACCTCTTCTTCTGCGCTTGCGGCTGTGTGGGCACAAAGGTGTTGGGCGGGACCGTGAAGCCAGCCGCCTCGATCTTGTCCATGAACTTGGGCCGCACACCAATCGCTGTGAAATGGCCTTCGAGCACGCCGTTCTTGAAGCCAGTCTGAATGTAACGGAAGATGTCCTGCATCACGATCACATCGCCTTCCATGCCCTGCACCTCGGCAATATGCACCACCTTGCGTGAACCGTCCGCCAGGCGCTCCAGATGGATGACCAGGTCGAAGGCGGAGGCGATCTGCTCGCGTATGGCCCGCAGCGGCAGGTCCATGCCGGCCATCAACACCATCGTCTCTGTACGGTTCAACGTGTCACGCGGGGAGTTGGAGTGGGCTGTGGTCATAGAGCCGTCGTGGCCGGTGTTCATGGCCTGTAGCATGTCCATCGCCTCGCCGCCGCGCACCTCGCCGACGACGATGCGGTCGGGCCGCATGCGCAACGCATTGATCACCAACTGGCGGATTTTGACCTCGCCCTTGCCCTCCACGTTAGCCGCGCGCGATTCCAGGCGCACCAGGTGACTCTGGTGCAGTTGCAGCTCGGCCGCGTCCTCGATGGTGATGATCCGCTCGGTATCGGGCACATAGCTGGAAAGAATGTTGAGCATGGTAGTCTTGCCGCTGGAGGTGCCGCCAGAGACCACGATGTTCAGCCGCGCTTTGACGCAAACCTGCAAAAAGTCGAGCCACTCGCGCGGCAGCGCGCCAATGCGCACCATGTCCTCACCGCCAAAGGACTTGCGTGCAAACTTACGAATGCTGAGGCAAGGCCCCACCAGCGAAAGCGGCGGGATGATGATGTTGACGCGCGAGCCATCGGGCAAACGTGCATCGACCATAGGGCTGCTCTCGTCGATACGGCGCCCCAGCGGGGATACGATGCGGTCGATGATGCGCATCAGTTCCTCGTTGTCGCGAAACCGGATATCGGTCTCCTGTAGGATACCCTTGCGCTCGATGTAGATCTGGTTGGGGCCGTTGATCAGCACTTCGGTGATGCTTTCATCGGCCAAAAGCGGCTCGATCGGCCCAAAGCCCAGAATATCGGCCACGATCTTCTCCAGCAACTCTGCGCGCTCTGTGCGGCTCAGGGGCAGCCCTTCCTCGATCAGCGTTTCATTGTAGATCCGCTCTACCGTGCGCCGTACCTCGGCCGGGTTATCAGCGCTGACGGTGGGGCTTAGCTCGGCCAACAGGCGGTTCTGGACGCGCTGGCGCACCTCGTTATAGGCGTCTTTGTCGTCGCCAATAGCCGGCCGGGGCTTGCTGGCCACCGGGCGCGGCGGCTCAGGCCGGGTCGGGGGAGGCGGTGTCGTGCGTGAGAAGCTGACCATAGGTGCGTGTCCTTTCCTGCTGTTTACTTCAGCCACACTGGGTTGTATTCATCCCAGGTCGTGTTGCTGATTTTCTTCCACATGCGTTGATCGTCAGCATCGATGATGAAAATCTGTTTGGTGCCCTCGCGGTTGGACCAGAAAACGATCATGCGGCTGTCTGGCCCCCACGAGGGGTGCTTGTCCCATTCCCAGTCGTTGGGCGTCAGATTCCACTGCTCGCTGCCATCTTCGGCTGATGCAACCCAGATGTCGTCGCCGCCGATATTCTGGCTGACGTAGGCGATGCGCCGGCCATCGGGCGACCAGACCGGGTCATAGGAGGTGCGGATGACCCCGACAGAGATTTTCCAGGTGGGCGGCAGGTCGGCGATACCGCCCGGCGGCACCTTGCACTGAGCATAGACCTGGGGAAACTCATCGCCGCCGGACTCGGTGGTGTAAACGCGGCAGCCGCCATCGGGCGAGAGCGCTTCCTGCTCGCGCAGCTTATTATACGTCGCCAGCATCTCCTCAGAGTCGCCCAGATAGATGCGATTGCTGCCGTCGGGATCCATCACCCACCAACCCTTTTGATCGGGCTTCTCGGCGTAAAACAGAATTTTGCCCCGGTAGCGCTCGATCAGCACGCCTCGTGGAATAGGCGTAGCGGTGGGCTTCGGCGTGGCGCTCGGCTGCGGCGTGGCCGTGGGTGTAGCCGTGGGCGTGCTGGTGGGAGTGGCCGTGGGCGTGCTCGTGGGCGTGATGTCGGCTATCACCGTCTCAAAGCGGACGCAGGCCAGGACATTGTCAGCCACATTCAAATCCTGGCAGGCCTTGCGGTATTGTTCGTAGGCGTTGAGCAGCTCGCCCGCGTTGCGGTAGCTATCGCCGCTGGCCACATAAGCATCGTAGAGCAGCGTCGTCACCAACCCCCCCAGATAGTTCGGATCCACGTCGTAAATGGGACGCAGCAGGGCAATTGCCCGATCCATCTCTCCTTCGTCGAAGCGGGCCTTGCCCTGCATGAAGCGGTTGGCCAGGTCGCGCTGCAAGGCCGCTTCAGCGTCGCGGGTGCGAAAGGACAGAGTCTGCTCGAAATGGCCCAGCGCCACCGGCAGGTCGGTCAGGCTGGGCGGGGTGCGGGCGAGGATTTCCTTGCCCAGCGCCAGATGACAGTCGGCCAGGTACTGCTCCACCGTAGATTTCTGATAGCTTACGCTGCGCCTGCGCACCTCGTTGAGCTTGTCGATGGACTCCTGGTAGCGGCCAGCCTTCATAGCGGCCTCGCCCTCGACAAAGAGCAGCGCGATCTCTTGTTGGTCACTGACCTGTTGCAGGCGGACTTTGACATCGCGGTCTTCGTAGAGAGGACAGACCCTTTGCATTTTTTGATAGATCTGCTGCGCCGCCAGCAGGTCGCCTATCTTCTGCAGCTCAACCCCTCGTTCGTACAACCCCTGACACATGCGCCCCTCTTCGATCGCCGGCAGCAGCGCGGCAGCTTCAGGATCGTCCGGATTGGCGCTCAACAGCGCGCGCAGCGCCTGCTCAGCCTCGTCATAGCGCTGGGCGGTAATCAGTTCGTTGACATAGCTAAACTGGCGCAGATACTCCTGTTGCGCCTGGTGAGCGCGCATCTCCGGCAGCACACGCTGGGAAATCGTTTTGCCGCCCACATAGACGACCGCGAAAAGCAGAATCAGAATGGTCGAGCGCACGATCAGCTTGCGCCAGGGGAAGAAATGCTTCTTGGGACGCACGCTGACGGCAGCATCCAACCGGGCTTTGAAGCTGACCTCCTCCAGCGCCTGGCTGACGGCAGGGTCGTCAGGATACTGCCCGGCTACGGCCTCGAACGCGCTGGCGGCCTCGGCCCAACGGCCTGACTGCAAGTGCGCCATGCCCTGCTGAAAGAGGGGGTCGTCGCGCCCTGATGGACTTGTGAGGCTGGCTGCCATGAATGATCTCCAAACGCCTCAGGCGTTATCGTTTTACATACTGTTACGTAGCTACTCAGGCGCCGGGCACTTGCAGTTCATTGGCGGCTGAAATCGGCTCCACAGACTTCGTTAGCAGGCGTAAATGCAAGTGCCCGGCGCCTGGGCCTGAGTAGTAACGCTGTTACCACAACTACATGCTGCTGAAAACGTCGATCATAGTGGGTATGGCCGGCCCCAGCAGAATGACCATCAGGGCCGGGAAGATAAACAGAATCAAGGGAAAGACCATCTTAACAGCGGCCTGCTGGGCCTGTTCCTCGGCCCGCTGGCGGCGTTTGACGCGCATAGTATCAGCCTGGTTGTGCAGCACCGAGGCAATGCTGACGCCAAGCTGCGAGGACTGCACCACGATGGCCACAAAGGTGGTCAGCTCCCGCACGTCGCAGCGCTCGGCCATGCGCTGCAAGGCCTCGCCGCGGGTTGCGCCCAGGCGCATCTCAGCCACCGCGCGCATGAACTCGTGCGTCAATGCGTTGTCCCACTGGTCGCCCACTCGCAGCAAGGCCGACTCGAAAGCCAGACCGGCCTCGACGCCAATGGTCATCATGTCCAGCGCGTCAGGCAGCGCGCGCTGAATCTCGTTGCGGCGGCTCTTGATGCGGCTGCGCAGCCAGTAGATGGGAACCAGATAGCCCAACAAAGCCACCATCAGCGCCAGGCCTGCCCCTTTCGCCGCGCCAAGGGCCTGGCTGCCCAGCAAAAAGACTGGCGCGCCCAGGGCCAAAGCCAGCAACATACGCAGGCCGGTGAAATCCAGGGCTGACAGGCGGCCGGGGTTGCCAGCCTGCATTAACATGGCTTGCAGCGAGGCCAGGTTGCGGCTGGGCAGCAGCCGGCCAAAGAGGCGCAACGACTTGCGCAGCGGCGGCAACACAACGCGCTGCACGAAAGGCCGGTCCATGTCGCCTCCCTCAATCATCGTCTGACTCTTGAGGTAGCCATCCAGCCGATCTTCCATCTGCTGCGATGGGCGCTTGGGGGCAAAGGCCTGCCAGATGAAAAACACTGCCCAGGCTGTCAGAACGGCAAAGACCATGGGATTGGCTATGAGGGTGATTATCTCGACCATGATCGCCTCTCCTCAGACCTCAATCTTGACAATGCGCCGCAAAGCCATCAGGCCGACCAGCTCTAAAAACACGGCCGTGGCTGGCAGCCAGATCCACTTGGGCGTGAAGATCTGGCCGATGTAGCCCGGATTGATGACAAAAATCAATCCGCCGACCGCCAGCGGCAGCAAGGCGATGACAATGCTGCTCAGGGTCTGCTGGGAGGTCAGCACCTGGATCTCACGCTTGATGCGGATGCGTTCCTGCACGGTCTCGCCAATAGTTTCCAGGGTCTGCGCCAGGTTGCCGCCAGTCTCGTACTGCACGTTGATGGCCGTCACCATCATCCTCAAGTCGTCGCTGCCGATGCGTTCCGCCATGACCGTCAGGGCGCGCTGCACCGGCACTCCCAGGCTGACGGCGCGCAGGACGCGGCTGAACTCGGACGAAGCAGGGGGCGTCATCTGCGTGGTCAACACGTCCATGGACTGAGTCAGCCCATAGCCGGTGCGCAGCGCGCCCACCATCAGCGTCAGGATGTCGGGGATCTGTTGGGTGAAGGCCTTGCGGCGCTTGTTCTCTCGGCTGCGCAGATAGAAAGTCGGCAGGACCCCGGCGACCAGGGCCATAGGCAGCGCCACGATGAGGCCGCCGCGCAGCAGGCCCAGCAAAAACACCACTACCATGATCCCCAAAATGATCGCTGCGAACTCGGCCGTGGTCATAGGCACATCTGCCCTGGCCAGGGCGCCAGAAAGTCGCTTGCCAAAGGTGCGGCCGGCCAGAAAGCGGTTCGCGCCGGCCATGCGCGGCTTTTTGACATCCGGCTCGACCACCACCTGGTCGGGGATTTCGCCGCCATATTCGGCCAGACGATCTCCCACTGAGCTGGACTTGCTCAGCAGGCTCCACAGAGCCACAAAGAAGATCAGCACAGCCATGCCTACCAGCGAGGCAAACAGCCATATGCCATATTGCGTGATTAGGACTTCCATAACGGCATCGTCAAGTCGCTACAGAGACTGCGCGCGGGCGGCTGCGGAAGCGGTCAAACAGCTTGCGCGCCTCTGGAGTTTGCGCTGCGCCAGGCAGGGCCTCTGTGGGCATCTCGGCCAGCAACTGCTGGGCCAGGCTGCGATAGGCTCTCGCCAGGGCGCTGCGGTTGTGGCTCATGGCCAGCGGCACGCCGCGGTTAATGCTGTTGGTGACCAGGGGCTGGTCGTCGGGGATCTTGTGCTTAATCTGCAAGCGCAGCCGATCCTCGATGTCGTCAGCCGGCACGCCGCTGGCCATGGTCGAACGGTTGAGCACCAACCAGGTGCGGTCGCGCGGATAGCCGCGCTCGTTGAGCAAGTCCAACATCAGGCGGGTGTTGCGCAGACCGACCATTTCAGGCAACACCGACATGACGATGCGGTCTGCGCCGTCGAGAAAGGCGAAGGCCATCTCGTCCATTGGCAGCCCCAGGTCGACCATCACCCAAGGGTACATGCGTTTGAGATGCACCATGATCTGCTGCACCTCCGGCAGGGAGATGCGCGGCGTGAGATCAGCCGGCGGCGGGGCCAGCAGCACGCGAATGCCTGATGCATGGGGCACCATCATGCCGTCGATCAGGTCGGGATCCAGGCGCGAGATGCGCGGCAACAGGTCGACAATGCTGCGCTGGCCTTGCAGGTTAAGCGCCACATCCAAGGCAGGGGCTGTGTAGTCAGCGTCTACCAGCGCCACCGGCCCGTCGGTTTCCTGGCTCAGGCAGATGGAGGTGTTGATCGCCATGGTGGTGCGGCCAGTGCCCCCCTTGGGTGCGCAGAAGACTACGATCCGCCCCTTGGGCGCATCGTAGAAGGCTTCGGGCGCTTTAAGGGGCACAATGCGCTGCGCCAGCACCTGCTGCAGCGCGGCCACCAGTTCTTCAGCCTGCAGCGGCTTGGTTATAAAGCCGCGCGCGCCGGCCAGCATCGAGTCGCGGGCGGCGCTGATAGCATTCCCCTCCACCATGACCACTGTCAATGCGCTGGGAGAGCGGGCGACCACCTGTTTGACCGCCCCTGCGACCGGGGCGCCATCCAGCGCGTCGTCCACAATTACCACGTGGGGCAAGAGGTCTTCAGCCCGACTGGCGGCCAGGTCGGGCTGCGCCACCCAGTAGAGACGGTAATCACCGATGCGCCCTGAGAGCGCATCGGTGACTATGTCACGCATGTCGTTGTCGTGGCTGACCAGCAGAATGCGGAGGGTCTCGCCGGCGATCAGGCTTGCCATGGCCCAGCCTCCTCTACCGGCCTACTTCGGTGATGATCTTGAAGCGGTTGATCATGTAATCGATGTCGACCGGATCGGTCTCGATCAACTGCTCGTCCCCAGGAGCCCGCAGCACAATGTCCATGATTCCGCCCGCATCCTTGACATACTTGAGAGTCAGGGCGTCTTGCGGGCTAACCGTCAACAGGAAGGCGCTCGGCGCGCTGGTCTGTCCTTCCTCTACGGCCGGCGGACTGACGATGGCGGCGATGGCTACGTTCTGCAACAGACTGAAGGTGGCCGGTTCAGCCCGGCCGCCGCCATCGCCTGACATGCGGTTGGTGGGAAAGTCCAGCGAAAAAAGCAGGTCGACCCGGTCGCCAGGCTTGAGCACACCCACCGAGCTCATCAGGTCGCCGGCCGGAAAGGCCATCAGCACCTCGCCTTCCGCCATCACCAGCGCCATGCGGCCATCGTTGGACAGCAGCGTCGGATCGACCACCCGGCTGCTCAGAATGACCTCAGCAGCCACCAGATCGACCAGCGTGATTTTGCCGATCACATCGCTAACCTGGCTCAGCGCTTCAGTGGGTGCAGTCACGGCCGGCACATCGCGCACCTCAACCATGGCGGCATCCAACACCGTTCGGGCGGGAATGGCCTGCACCACCACCACAACCGGCACCGTCCGCCCGCCTGTTCCCTCGGGAACACGGTTGGTGGTCGCCTGGTTGAGCGTGACAAAGGCCACGGCGGCTGCCAACAGGGCAACTATCGCCCCTGCCACCAGCCAGATACATCCGCACGAACGTCCCATAACATTTTCCTCGACAGGATTGGCATCCTGTCACGTCTTGCCGGTTGCTCAAAACGTAGGGCGTTGCTGTGTGTAGCAGTGATGTCGGGCTGTGAAGACAGCAACGCCCTATTCTCGCCGCATGGTGGCGACCGCTCGTAAAGTCAGTGTGTCGCGGCCGCCTACGGCCTGGATGAGTGGATTAAAAATCAGGCGCACATTACCTGTCACCTGTACAGTCACCGTGGTTGAGTTCAATGTAACAGCTACGGCCGGCTCTGGGTTGAGATGACTGGTCACACGTTCGACGGCCGTTCTGACGGTGTTTGGCACAGCGCTGTCACTCATCGGCACCACGGCGGCGCGAGCGCCTTCGCGGGCTGCGTTGGACAGGGTGTTATAGGTCATCATCACACGGCTGAATTCCATTATGCCTAACAACAAGAGCAGGAGCAGTGGCAGAATGAGGGCGTATTCTACCAGCTCCTGCCCTGCGTCGCGGCCGCAGTCAGTACGCTTTACCATTGCGGGCCTCACTGTTGGCGCCGGCAGCGCTGGCCTTCCCTGGGGCCTGCGCCCTTTCGGTGAAGGCAGCGCTGCCAGCATGCGCCAGAGGTGCGTCAGGTGTCTACATAGGCGGAGTCACCAGGAAGCGGGCTAACAGCCGATTATTCACCGCCAGCCAGGTTGCCTGTGACGTTCTCGAAGATGCCGGCAACTGCGGGGCCGAGCACCAGGATCGCTACGATCACCACGACGGCGATCAGGGCCAGCAGCAGGCCGTACTCCACCATGGTCTGGCCTTCGTCATCAGAGCCCAGGAACATGCTCAGATAGTTCATCAGATAGGGTAACATGGGATAGTCTCCTTGAGGGTGAATGTGTCTCGTCGCAACGAGTGGGTGTCTAAATGAAACGTGAAACGCTGTTTAGCCGATGATGCGTCGTCCTGACGAGGCTGCCAGCCTCTGGCGATGCAGTCGTGAAATCTGTTTCATCGGGCGTTCGTCTCCTTGTCAACCGGCCAATTAGGTCTGCCGAAGAACTATCTTGGTATAACAGAAGCTGTGACGGTAGTGCAACGGCGGTGTGACTGGGTGCCAGTATTTTGTTTAAGTCCTGACAACCTGTTTGTTGATTACACCACAAGTATACAAAGTGGTGGGGCTACAGTCAATAGGATATTAGTACTATCCAAGATGGAAATTTTAGATGAAAACGTACAGTAACTGCTCAGCCGGCCGGTCAGAAACCGGGTTTTTCTCGTTGGGCAATGATT
>CAZVGR010000155.1:0-9327 GCA_964626845.1 uncultured Anaerolinea sp. | reverse complement strand
GTTGCGACGAGCGCGCTCGCTGCCTTTGCGGATGGCCTCAGGCACTTCGCGCGCCTTGCCAACGCCGATGCCGACGCTGCCGTTGTTGTCACCCACGACGACGACGGCGCGGAAAGCGAAGCGGCGACCGCCCTTGACGACCTTAGCCGTGCGGGCCAGGTGTACGACACGCTCGTCCAGTTCTTCCCGTTCCTCGGTCTCGCGAGGTCGTTGTTGTCTTTTACGCTGTTGTTGCTGTTGTTGCTGTGCTGCCATTGTTCCTCAGTGCCTTGTCGAGGCTAGAAGTCCAGCCCACCTGCTCGCGAGGCCTCGGCCAGGGCGCGCACGCGCCCATGATACGGGTAGCCGCCGCGGTCGAACACCACCTGCTTAATCCCGCTGGCCAGAGCACGCTTGGCCACCAGGGCGCCGACCAGTTTGGCCTGCTCCGTCTTATTGACGCTCGACGCGTCGCCGCTGATCTCGCTGTCCAGCGTTGATGCAGCCACCAGCGTCATTCCTTTGTCGTCGTCGATCACCTGAGCATAGATGTGGCTCAGGCTGCGAAAAACGTTCAAGCGCGGCCGCTCGGCGGTGCCGTGAACACGGCGGCGCACACGCGCATGTCGTCTACTGCGCAAGACATTTCGACTTTCTTTCGCCATAACCCTTATCTCCTAAGTCTTGCAACCAGGTTAAATCCTGATTACCAACGGTGCATGGGACCTATCCCGGAGGGAAAGAACCACCGCCGGCAGGCTTACTTGCCAGTCTTGCCCTGCTTACGGCGGACAACTTCACCTGCGTAGCGAATCCCTTTGCCGTGGTAAGGCTCTGGCGGCCGCACTCTGCGGATCCGGGCTGCTGTCAGGCCTACCAGTTCCTTGTCGACGCCTTCGACGCGGATTTTGCCTGCCCTGGTGTCGACCGTATAGCTGATTCCCTGGGGAGCTTCCATCTCAACCGGGTGGGAATAGCCCATGAAAAGCACCAGCTTGGGTCCTTTCATTTCTGCGCGGTAACCCACACCTTGGATTTCCAGGTCCTTGACAAAGCCAGTCGAAACGCCCGTCACCATATTGCTCAGCAGCGCGCGGGTCAGACCGTGCTGCATACGGTGGATGCGGCCATCGGTCGGCCGCGAGACGGTCACGACGCCATCTGTGATCTCAATGGTCATATCGACGTTGAAGCTCTGCTGCAACTGGCCCTTGGGACCCTTTACGATCACCTCGTTGCCCGGCTTAACATCGACGGTAACGTTTTTGGGAAGAGAAATGGGCAATCGTCCAATTCTTGACACACTACACCTCCAATGGAAGACGTGTTAGTTGCTTGCGTAAGGAACTTGGCAGGTGTCGCACTCAGCCGTAGGGCCCTACTAGCCTTCTTTGCCTGATGACACCGGCTCAGTTTACCAGACGTAAGCAATAACCTCGCCGCCCACCTTCATACGCCGGGCTTGTTGACCGGTCAGGATCCCGCGCGGCGTTGAGACAATGGCAATGCCCATTCCGTTGAGCACCCACGGAATCTCATCGCGACCTACGTAGACCCGACGACCAGGCTTGCTGACGCGACGCAGCTTAGAGATCACCGGCTGGCGATCATCGTCGTATTTCAGAATGACGCGCAGGTACGGTTGCGGCTCATCTCGGGTAATCTGATAGTTCTTGATATACCCTTCTTCTTTGAGAATGCGCGCAATGGCGACCTTCATTTTCGAGCTGGGCATCGTCACTTGCTTGTGGCGGGCCAACAACCCGTTGCTGATGCGATTCAGCATGTCCGCAATGGGATCTGTCATCATAGCGTTGTGAACTCCATCGACTCTTTTACGGGGCGCCCGGCTAAGGGCGTGGCCGCGCCAGAATCTTTTTGTCGCTTTGTCCTGGTTACCATGCGTCGCATGGCGCCGCGCAGCTCAGGCTGCACTGTTCAGCTTACCAACTGGATTTGACCACGCCCGGAAGCCGGCCTTCCAGCGCTTCCTTGCGGAAGCAGATACGGCACAGCTTGAACCTGCGCATGTATCCGCGAGGGCGACCGCAGACGCTACAGCGGTTGCGAACTCGAGTCGGATACTTGCGATGCTGCTCACGGTTGATCATGGATTTCTTTGCCAAGGTATCTGCCTCTTCGTTTTATCAGATCACGAAGGCTCGGCTCTACACGGCCCGGCCAGGATAGGCTCCAGCGCCAGGCAGCTTTTGCAGCCTCTGCCCACTCTGCTGTTACCGGGCCTGTCCAGCCTGCTGGAAGGGCATGCCCAGATGCGCCAGCAAGCGGCGGCCTTCCTCGTCGGTGTTAGCCGTGGTCACAATAGTGACCGACATGCCGCGCACCTTGTCGATCTTGTCGTAGTCGATCTCCGGGAAGATCAGTTGCTCACGCAGGCCCAGGCTGTAATTGCCTCGGCCATCGAAGCCGTCCGCAGATACACCGCGGAAGTCGCGCTGGCGGGGCAAGGCGATGTTGCACAGACGATCGAGGAAATCCCACATTCTGTCGCCACGCAGCGTCACCATCACGCCGATGGTGTTGCCCTCACGCAGCTTAAAGCTGGCGATCGAACGACGCGCCTTGGTCGTGACAGGCTTCTGGCCTACGATGGTTGTCAGATCGCCGATGGCGGCGTCGAGGGCCTTCGCGTTTTGCAAAGCTTCGCCCATACCGATGTTGACCACGATCTTTTGGACGCGCGGCACCTGCATCGGGTTAACGTATTGAAACTCTCCCTGCAATGCAGAGACAACTTCGTTGCTGTATCGATCTTTTAGCTTCGGCATACCTATCTCCTGCTAGCAGGGCTGGAAGCAGCGTTGTGACAAAGCCACATCAGCGCGCTAGCTTTCAGACCTTACTCGATCGTTTCACCGCACTTCTTGCAGCGCCGCAGCTTATTGCCATCCGCGGTGATCTCATGGGCTACCCGGGTGGCCTTGCCACACCTGGGGCAAACTAACATCACATTGCTGATGTCGATCGGCGCTTCACGCTCGATACGCCCGGTCTGGGTTCGAACGTTGCCGGTGCGCCGCTGGTGCTTGATAATCACGTTGACGCCAGCAACAATTACCCGCACGTCGTTGGGGTCCTGTTGACCCTGTTGGCGTCCACTCAGGCGGCCGCGCAACAGCCGCTGCACCTCGCCGCGCACGCCTTTGTTTTCGCCGCTGATTACCTCAACGGTATCACCTGTCTTAATGTGCATCACAACACCTCGGGGGCCAATGAGACGATCTTCATGTAGCCCCGCTCGCGCAACTCGCGAGCAACCGGGCCAAAGATGCGTGTACCCTTGGGATTCTTGTTGTCGTCGATAATCACAGCCGCGTTGTCGTCGAAGCGAATGGTGCTGCCATCAGGTCGAGAGAACTCTTTGGCAGTGCGCACGATGACTGCTTTGACGATATCACCCTTTTTGACTGAGCTGTGGGGCGCAGCCTGCTTTACCGTCGCAATGATGACATCGCCAACATGGCCATAGCGCCGGCGGGTGCTGCCGCGCACCTGGATGCAAAGCAACTCCTTGGCGCCTGTGTTATCAGCCACTCTCAGCCGGCTTTCTTGTTGGATCATAGCTCACACTCCTGGTTTTGGTAACCAATCTGGCTGCCTGCAAGGCGCTATGCCTCTGCATGCTCCAGGATAGCGTCCACAACCCAGCGCTTGCGGCGGCTTGTCGGCCGCGCTTCGACGATGCGCACAACGTCGCCAACAGTGCATTGGTTGGTTTCGTCGTGGGCCATGAACTTGCGATGCCTGCGAATCACCTTGCCGTAAATCGGATGCCGGCTGACCCGCTGCGTCTGCACAACTACGGACTTCTCCATCTTGTCACTGGTCACACGGCCGACCAAAACTTTACGTTGTTCGCGCATCGTTACTTCTTCTCCTGAGCCATCCACGCGGTCAACTCACGCTCGCGCAGGACGGTTTTCAATCGGGCGATCTCTCGGCGCAACTGGGACTTGCGCGCTGTGTTCTTCAACTGGCCTGTGGCCCGCTGGAAGCGCAAGTTGAACAGCTCTTCATAAGCGTCATCCAGTTTCTGGCCGATTTCGGCGGTCGTTAAGCTTCGAATCTCGTAGGCTTGCATGGCTTATCCTTCTCCTAGAGTTTCACGCTTGACGAACTGGGTGCGAATAGGCAGCTTGTGAGAGGCACGTTCCATCGCCTCTTTCGCCACTTCCTCGCTCACGCCAGCAATCTCGAACAGAACACGGCCAGGTCGAACCACGGCTACCCAGTGGTCCACCGCGCCCTTGCCGCTGCCCATGCGGGTCTCTGCGGCTTTAGCGGTCACCGGTTTGTCCGGGAAAACCTTGATCCACACCTTGCCGCCGCGGCGCACATAGCGCACGATCGCACGGCGGGCGGCTTCGATCTGGCGGGAGGTCATCCAGCAAGGCTCCAAGGCCTGCAGACCAAACTCACCCTGGTTGACCGTGTTGCCGCGCTGGCTATAGCCGCGCATCCGGCCGCGGAATTGCTTTCGATATTTAGCACGTTTTGGCATCAACATGGCACTACATCTCCTCTACTTGGCTGACGTTGGCGCTGCCCCATGGCTTGCTTACGCCAGCGCCCAGTCGCCGCTGTCAGTGCAGCGTCAACCGGCAACCTGAGCCGTTTGGGCAGGGACTTGGGCGGCTTTTCCGGGCAGAACCTGGCCCTTGTAGATCCACACCTTGATGCCGATGCGGCCATAGGTGGTCAGCGCTTCAGCGTGAGCGTAGTCGATGTCGGCGCGCAGCGTGTGGCGCGGCACCTGACCCTCGCGCTGAGTTTCCCTGCGCGCCATCTCAGAACCGGACAGGCGACCTGCTACCGTAATCATCACACCTTCAGCGCCCTGGCGCATCGCGCGGGTCACGGCCTGCTTCATCGCGCGCTTGTGAGAAATACGACGCTCAATCTGCTCGGCAATGCTCTCAGCAATCAGGTAAGCGTCAATCTCAGGCCGGGTGATCTCAGTCACATCGACCTTGACGCGCTTGTTGGTCACTTCCTGCAGCCGTGTGCGCAGTTGATTGACATTGGCGCCCTTGCGGCCAATGATGATACCAGGCTTGGCAGTGTGAATCCACACGTGAACATAGTTGCGCTGCCGCTCAATCTCGATATCAGAGATCGAAGCCTTTGGTATCTCCTTGCGGATCATCTCACGGATCATGCGATCTTCACTGAGCAACTCAGTGTAGCGCCCTTTGTCGGCAAACCAGCGCGCACGCCAGTCTTTGATAACGCCTAAGCGAAAACCATAAGGATGTACTTTGCGACCCAAGGTGTCCTCCTAGTCAGGAAAAGACTTTTCCATCACGCCCAGTTCAACAAACCGCTGCTACGCTGGCAAGCAGGCCAGGTGGGGCTGTCAGCCAGCAGCAGCGCTGTCGCTGGAGCGTTCTTGTCTGGGGCGAGGAACCCTCGCTCCTTACTGCAGGCGCTCCTGGAGCACTACTGTGATGTGTGAAGATCGTTTGAGGATCGGCTTGAACCGCCCGCGGGCGCCGAAGCGGCGCCATTTGCGCAGCGGTCCCTCGTCAGCGTAGATCTCGCTGATCCACATATCTTCGCGCTCCAAGCCTTCGTTCTGCTCAGCATTAGCCAGCGCTGAGGCGACTACCTTGTAGACCTCACGGGCGGCCGACTGAGGCATAAAGCTCAACGTGACCAACGCGTCCTCGGCTCGCATCCCGCGCACCTGGTTCACCACCAAGCGCACCTTTTGCGCTGAGATGCCTACGTGCTTGCGCTGTGCCTGCACTTGTATCGAATTCTCTGTAATCATAGTCTGCTCTCTGGCCTACTCACCACGGTTGGGAACCATTCCAAAGGGACCAGCACCGACGCGCGGTACCCAGGCTAATTTTTGGAACAGGACCTAGCGGCGCTTGGCCCGTTTCTCTTTGGACACGTGACCGCGGAAGAAGCGGGTGGGAGCGAACTCGCCCAGCTTGTGCCCAACCATGTTTTCAGAAACATAGACAGGGACATGCCGACGTCCATCATGCACCGCAATGGTGTGGCCCACCATCTGGGGAAAGACCGTCGAGGCGCGTGACCAAGTCTTGAGAATGCGCTTCTCGCCAGTGCGGTTCATGTTTTCAATTTTCTTCAGCAGCTTCGGGTCAATGAATGGCCCTTTTTTGACCGATCTCGACATCTGTGAACCTCGTATCTTAGCGCTGGCTAGCCAGGCAACGCTAACCTGTTAGCTGGCAAATCTGCTGCGCCTGAACACAACTTGCAGACTGACCTGCTCAGCGCCCAGGCTGCGCCGTCCATCGCCGACCTTACTTGCGACGTCGTCGTGGGCCGCGACGGCGCACGATGTACTTATCAGTGGCCTTGTTGCGTCGCGTCTTGTAGCCCAGGGTTGGCTTACCCCAAGGGGTCTTGGGGCCAGGCATGCCGATGGGGGAGCGCCCCTCGCCACCGCCATGGGGGTGCGCCGAGGGATCCATCGCCACACCGCGCACTTCGGGCCGACGGCCCATCCAGCGCTTGCGGCCAGCCTTGCCGATGGTGATATTGCTGTGATCGGTGTTGCCGACCTGGCCGATAGTGGCCAGGCAGTTGATGTTGACCTTGCGCATTTCACCGCTGGGCAGGCGCAAGGTGGCGTAGTCGCCCTCCCGCGCCATCAACTGCGCCGACGTTCCAGCCGCGCGGGCCATCTGGCCGCCGCGGCCCGGCTGCAGCTCGATGTTATGCACCACCGTGCCCAAGGGAATGCGGTGCAGCGGCAACGCATTGCCGACGCGGATATCGGCATTGGGGCCGGACTGCACACCATCGCCCACATTCAACCCCAAGGGGGCCAGAATGTAACGCTTTGCGCCATCAGCGTAGACCAGCAGCGCAATACGGGCAGAGCGGTTGGGGTCGTATTCGATCGAAGCAACACGCGCCGGCACGCCAAATTTATCGCGCTTGAAGTCAATGATACGATACAATCGCTTGTGGCCGCCGCCTCGGTGGCGCACGGTGATCTTGCCGCGATTGTTGCGTCCTGACTGGCGCGGCAGCGGCTCTACCAACGAGCGCTCTGGCCGGATCTTGGCGAGGTCATCGAAGGTGAGTACACTCATACCGCGGCGGCCAGGCGACGTAGGCTTGTAAACTCGAATACCCATGTTTATCTCCTCGTTCCGTCTGTGACGTCACCGAGCGCCTAGACGCCCTCGACCCAGCTAATGCTATCGCCTTTAGCCAGCGTGACGATAGCCTTCTTCCAGGCTGATTTCTTGATGACGATGCGCCGACCGCGCCGACCCATGCGAGCTGGCATGTTGATGATGCGCACCTTCTCGACAGTTACGTCGAAGTTGGTCTCGACAGCATCCTTGACCTGAAGCTTGTTGGCTCGTCGATCAACCTCAAAAGCGAACTGATTGTTCTCGTCAGCCTGAATATTGGTCTTTTCCGTCATCAGGGGACGGCGTAGAACTTCTCGTACATGCATGATCCAATTCTCCTACGCTTATCCCAGGATGCGCTCGATCTCGTTGATCGCATCGGGGGTGACGATCAGCGTGCCATAGCCCAACAGGTCGCGCATGTTCATGTAGCCCGCCTGAAGCGCCTTAACGTCCGGCAGATTGCGCGCCGACAGTTCGATGTTGGTATTGCGTTCCGGCAGCAAAATCAAAGCGCTCTTCTCAACCTTGAGGTTGCGCAGAATGCCGACCATTTCCTTGGTCTTGGGCTGCACCAACGACAGGTCCTGGACGACTACGATTTGTTCGTTGCTGGCCTTGGCAGACAAAGCAGAGCGCATGGCAACACGCCGCATCTTGCGCGGCATCTTCTGCTCATAGGAGCGTGGCGTGGGACCAAACACAATACCGCCGCCCCGCCATTGAGGCGCACGCGTGCTGCCTTGCCGGGCCCGACCAGTACCCTTCTGCCGCCAAGGCTTGCGGCCGCCACCAGCAACCTCGCCCCGCTCCTTGACCTTGTGGGTGCCGCGGCGGGCATTTGCCAGTTGGCGCACCAGCGCCTGGTGCATTACCGTCTTGTTAATGGGGGCTGCGAAGATATCGTCGCGCAGTTCGATCTCGCCGACTTTATCTCCAGCCATGTTGTGAACTGGTACTAACATCTTCACTTACCCCTGTTTTCTCGCCTCGCGGACGATCACCAACCCGCCCTTAGGGCCAGGGATGGCGCCACGCACCACGAGCATGTTGCGCTCAGCATCGACACGCACGACCGTCAAGCCCTGCACTGTCACGCGTTGATTGCCCATATGACCAGGTCCCCGATGGCCCTTGTACGTATGGCCTGGGGTGGTGCCTGCGCCGCCAGCGCCCGGCGCGCGTTCGCGGTCAGACGCGCCGTGGGTCTTTGGCTGACGATTGAAGTTGTGACGCTTCACACCGCCCTGAAAACCGCGACCTTTGGATGTGCCAGTCACGTCAACCAGCTCACCGGAGGCGAAAACATCGGCATTCAGCTTTTGTCCAACCTCAAAATTCCCCAGGTCTTCTTCCTTGACAGGAATTTCCCGCAGGTAACGCAACGCTGGAATGGCATTGCGCTTCAGATGCTGGAGCTCACCCTTGGCCAGTCGCTTAGGCTTGGTCTCGCCAAACCCAACTTGGATGGCGCTGTAGCCGTCTACGTCGTTGGTCTTTTTCTGGGTGACGTAGCACGGTCCTACTTCAATTACAGTGACCGGCACGACGACTCCTTCGTTGAAAACTTGCGTCATGCCAACTTTTCGGCCCAGTAAACCCTTCATTGGTTGGTTTCCTTCTGGGGACTGTAGACTCTGGGCGAGTCTCATCATCCCAAACAGGTAGATGAAAAGTTGCCAGTTGCAGGATTGTCTACTGCCTCAACTTGCCACTTGCCACCTGCCACTACAGTTTAATCTCAATATCCACGCCGGCAGGCAGGTGAAGACGCATTAAGCTATCAATCGTCTTACTGCTCGGCTCCAGGATATCGATCAGTCGCTTGTGCGTCCGGATCTCGAACTGTTCGCGCGAGTCCTTGTCGATGAACGTGCTGCGCATGACGGTGAACTTCTCGATGCGCGTCGGCAGCGGCACAGGACCGATCACCGTAGCGCCTGTGCGCTCAGCAGCGTCAACGATCTGGCGAACAGAGTTATCCAAAACGCGGTGGTCGTATGCCTTAAGCTTGATGCGAAGCGGCTTTTTTGCCATGTTTCTTCCTGCTATCATGCTGTGAGGAGAAGATAATCCGGCTAAAACGTTCGGACTATCTTCTCCTCACGCGTTTCGAGTTGAATTGTGGCTGATCAGCCTGGCGAACCTTGCTCAGTCCATCACCTTGGTGATGACACCGGCGCCGACCGTGCGGCCGCCCTCG
>CAZVGR010000154.1:0-9329 GCA_964626845.1 uncultured Anaerolinea sp. | reverse complement strand
GCAGCTCCCCGGCAATGCGCTGGTTGTCCCATCCGCGGGCCAGCAAGCGCAACACGTCCAGTTCCCGGCTGGTCAAGTCAGCGTTCGCCTCGCTCGCTGCAGGACGAACCGCCCACGCTGCCAGCCGCGACGCTACAGACGCGCTCCAGCGCCCTTCGCCGCGCGCCGCGGACCGCACGGCATCGACGATGGCAGCCGGCGCCTCTTCCTTGAGCAGATAGCCCACTGCGCCGGCCTCGACCATGCCCCGGATGGCCGCGTCGTCGGTGTAAGCGCTCAAGGCCAGCACCCGGGTGGCCAGCCCCAGCCGGCGCAGCTCGGCCGCAGCCTGGCTGCCGGGCATGTCGGGCAACTGGCAGTCCAGCACGGCCACGTCCGGCCGCAGCGTCTGGATCAACGCCAGCGCCTCCTGGCCGGAACCAGCCTCAGCCACCACTTGCACGCCCGGCGCCTGCTCCAGCACGATGCGCAAGCCCATGCGCAGCGCCGGGTGGTCGTCGATCAAGACTACTCGAATCGTCGTGTCGCTCATGGTTCCATCCACGAACACTGAGCACGATCTGGGAAGATCGTGCTACGAGGGGTGTCTGCTACGGCTGCGGCGCGGCTCGCAGCAGCGCATCGAATTCCGCCGCGGCCTCGGCCAGCCGCCCTGGCTGCGCAGTCAGGCTGAAGTCGTCCCAGCGCGCGTCGCCGGAGCGGTCTTGGTCCAGGAACCAGCACAGCGCCTGCACCTGTGGCGCCTGCCCGATCTCGGCCAGCGCCGCGCTCAGCCAGCCAGCCGGGTAGTTGTCGGCCGGCGTCACGCCGTCGGCCGCCACAAAGGTGTTGGTGGAAGTAATGAAAGCCGGCAGCCCGCGGGTGGTCGGAAAGGCATTGATGATCTCCAGCCAGTCGCGATAGACGCGGAAGCCGGCCTGGGCCCCATTCCACTCGGGCTGGCGCTGGTCGGTCTGCGGCTCGGCTGCGCCCAGGTCGCCGACGCGGCCCGGCGCGTGCAGCGCGAAGCCATCGGGCGCGGCCAGCGCGTAGCCCGCAGCTTGCTTGGACTGCGCGCCCGCATCCAACGCGGCCGCCAGGCTGTGGAAATAGTTTAGCCACGGCGCGTCGATGGGGCCAGGCTGCGCGCCGTCTTGATCCGCCACCCAGGGGCGCACCGGCCCCACCAGCAGCCGCGCCCGTGGGTTCTCCGCGCGCACGATCTGCACAGCGTTGTCGCTTTGATCCGCGGGCTGGCCGAAGCCATTGAAGAGGCGCGCATACCACTGCGGCGTCACTGGCCGCTGCGGGTCCAGGCTGTTGCTGCCCAGCTCGTTGAAACCGTTGCCCAGCACGTACCCATAGACGTCGGCCAGCCGCTGATCGCGCGCCAGCCGTCGCAGGTAGTCCAGGTAGAGAACCAAAGCCCGCTCGTCGCCCGCCGGGGGCAGGCTCTGGCCCTGGTCGTAGTCCACCCGCACTAGCACGCGCAAGCCTTGGGCGGTGGCTTGCTGCACGCGCCAGGCCAGATCGTCGATGCCCCAGTGTGCTTGATCAGCCAGCCGGGCATAGGTCAGCGTCACGTCCCAGCCGCTGCGGCCATGCCAGTCGCGCTCAGGGTTCGCCTCCACCGCGCACAGGGGGGTCGGCGCGCCGGCAAGCTGAGACGATGGCGTAGCGCCGCCTAGAGCGCCATCCGCGCCGAGGATGATGCTCGAGCGTCGCTGGCAGCCCGTGTTGCAGTTGTGATAGAACGCCACTTCAACGGGCGCGCCGTCGGCTGACGCGGGAAGGACGAAGACCCAGGTATAGACGCCCGGCGATCTGCCCGCCCGCAGTTGCACCGGCACCGGTTGGCCGTCGGCGGTGGCCAGCACATACGGCCAGCCCACCACATCGCTGATCTGCACCGTCGTGGGGCCGCCGCGCCCGTTGGTCGGGCTGACCCGCCAGCGCGGCCACGGCTCCTCCCAGACGCCGCCCGGCGCGATGGTCACCTGGCCGCGAATGGGCAGCAGCCAGTAGAACACAGCCAAGGCCAGCACGACCAGGGCCCATCCTGCCCACCGCAGCCAGGGTCGGGATGGCCGGCTCATGGCCGTTCCTCCGGCTGGCGCGCTGCGGTCAACAGGAAGTGGGCGCGGACGCCGGCAGCGCTGCCTGGGTCGGGGCTTTCGATCTGCAGGGCGCTGCCATGGCGGCGCAGCGCCTCCTCTACCAGGGCCAGCCCCAAGCCGCTGCCGGCCTGCTCCAGCGGCGCGGCCCGGTAGAAGCGTTGGGTCACGTGGGGCAAGTGCTGGGCGGAGATGCCCGGCCCGGTGTCGCTAACCGCACAACGCACACCGGCGGCCTCGCGCTGCAGGCTAAGCGTGACCTGGTCGCCAGGGCGGCTGTATTTGACCGCATTGTCCAACAGGTTGAGCAGGACACGCAGCAACGCGTCGGCGTCGCCCGGTACAGCGGGCAGCGGTGTGTCAGCGCGCAGGCTCAGGTGGATCTCCTTGGCCGCAGCTTGGGCGCTGGTTTGTTGCACGGCAGCTTCCGCCACGGCCAGCAAATCGATAGGACGCAGTGCCAACTCGCTGCTGGTCTCCAGTTTCCCCAGTTCTAGCATGGCGTTCACCAGCCGAATACATCGCTGCGTCTCTTCCTTGAGCAGCCGCAGCGACTCGGCGCGCGTCGGTTGAGGCAGGTTGGCGAGTCCCTGCACTTCAGCATGGGTCAGGATGGTGGCCAGGGGAGTGCGCAGCTCATGGCCCAGGTCGTTGAGCAGACGGCTGCTTGCCTGTGCGGCCCGTTGCTGCTCTGTGGCATCGAAGAGGAAAACTAGCTCGCCGCCTTGGCTGATCCAGGCTCGCAGCCAACGGCCGCCCGGCAGAGCAACCAGGCGGTAACGGCTGCCGGCAGCTTCTGCGTCGGCCAGCAAATGGTCAGCCCACTCCTCGGCTGGCAAGGGGCCTCTACTGGCAGGCAGGTCCAGCAGGCGTTGGGCGGTCACATTGGCGTACTGCGCTTCACCTACGCGATTGAGGCGCAAAGCGCCGAACGGAGCGTCTTCCAACGCCTCATCGAAGACCCGTGCCGACCTGCGGCGGCTGAAGGAGCGGTCCAGCCAAACCGCCCCACCGGCAATCATGGCCAGCAGGGCGATCAGGAGAAATAGCAGCAGTTGCAGATCGAAGTTGTACATGCGATGAGGGTAGGCGGTTCCGCCCACCCCAGGCATTATACCTGTGTCTGCTACGAACTACCCAAACCGGCCGTCCAAGGGCGGTAGTGGCTATGGAGTGCCGATGACCACCAGGTCCTCTGGTCCGTAGATGTGCCTGGCTACCACAGCGCGCCAGCGGCCGTCGGGCGAGGGAAGCGCCTGAGAATAATAGCCTGAGAAATACGCCCGGCCAGAACCAACATAGAAAGGTTCTAGCAGCGGCGTGACGCAAACGCTGACCGGACAGGGCTGCGCATACAGATCTTCCGGCGCACCCTGCCAGGCCTGACTTGCATCCGCGGCGACATCATAGGCCAGCAGTGGGCCCACCTCGCCGTCTTGCCACGAGCCGTGCTGATCGTATCCCGCGCCCTGATGCATCCGATAGACAATGCGTTGGTCGTCGACCCAGCCCAGCGGCTCGTAGACCTCGGGACGGACTTCGGCGCCAATTTGCAGGCTGCGCACGGCTGTAGCGATCAGGCCAGAGGGGCGGTTCACCAGGCGCAGTTCGACGCCCGGCTGCGTCGCGATGGCAGGCTGGTAAGGGGCGCGCGTCCACGGAAGAATCAGCGCCGCCAACAACGCGGCCAGACAGAGGTAGACCGCCGGGCGCCGCCAGACCTGAGAACCGTGGGCCGCGACCAGCGCGACCAGCGCGGCCAGGGCAGCGACGATGGCCGCCGCTGAAAGGGCGACATAGCGTGTGGGATGGGCCAGCGCCATCAGGCTGCGGAAACCCAGCAGCGACAGCGGCGCCAGAAGGGTATTTAACGCTGTCGAATCAGCTTGCAGTTCAGATATCCAACGCAGGGGCCAGTTCAGCAGCAGGATGCCCCAGAAGGGCAGCGCCAGCAGCACGGCCGCAATCACCAGGATTGTACGCATGGGTTTCATGGCTCGGTCTTCCCTGGATTAAGGACTCGAAACAAGCGAACTGGGCATATATCCAGTCTACTTCATCCCTTGCTCCCGTGCAACGCCCAAAGTGATAGAATCACCCTATCATTTTTGACAGGTCCCGGCATCACGCGTTCATCACCACCGCCATCGGGCGCAGCCGCGCCACCTTGCGGGCGATGCCTGCGCCAGGTATGCACGCTGTCGCCGTAATGGCCTTTCGCTCGACCAGAATCGCCGCCTCTATAGCACGTAGTCAACCGGGTATTTCTATCCGCAGGCGATAGCCCACGCCCGGCTCGGTGACGATGTAGATGGGGCGGGAAGGATCGGGCTCGATCTTGCGGCGCAAGTTGTGAATGTTGACCCGCAGCATGTGCGCCTCGCCCTCATAACCAGGGCCCCACACCTGGCGCAGCAGATGGCGATGGGTCAGCACCTTGCCTGCATGGGCCACGAAGGCGCGTAGCAGGTCGAACTCCGTGGGGGTAAGCTGCACATCCTGGCCGAAGACCACCACCAGCCGCCGCGCCAGATCGACCGTCAACTCGCCGACGCTGAACACTGGCTCGCCGCTCGGAGCGGCTGCCCGCCGCAGCGCCACCCGCATGCGCGCCAGCAGTTCTCCAATGCCAAAGGGCTTGGTCAGGTAGTCATCGGCGCCGGCATCCAGAGCCGCGATCTTCTCGGCCTCCTGGTCGCGCACCGAGAGGATGATGATCGGCAGCGGCGTCCACTCGCGCAGCCGCCGCGTCACATCGACGCCGTCCAAGCCGGGCAGCCCCAGGTCCAGGATCAGCAGGTCAGGCCGCAGATCGACCACCGCGACAAGCGCCTCGGGGCCGTCAGCAGCCTCGAAGACCGCGTAGCCGTGCGCGCCTAGCGACGTGACGAGGAAGCGCCGGATGGGCCGCTCGTCGTCCACCACCAACACGCGCACGGGCGACGTCTCAGCCATCCACCGCGCTCCCCAGCGGCAGGGCCAGCGCGAAACTAGCGCCGCCGCCCAGCCGGTTCTCCGCGCGGATCGCGCCGCCGTGGGCCTCGACGATGCCACGGCAGATGGACAGACCTAGCCCCGTCCCACCTACGCTGCCAGGGTGTTGCAGGCGATAGAAACGGTCGAAAATGCGCTCCAGGTCATCAGGCGGGATGCCCGGCCCGCGGTCGGCCACCTCGATCTCGAGCTGCCGCCCGTGCAGCCGCACCAGCACGTCGATGGGCTGGCTGGCCGGCGAGTACTTCAGCGCGTTGTCCAGCAAGTTGACCAGCACCTGCACGATGGGCACGAAGTCCAGCGGGACCAGCGGCATGTCGGCCGGGATGTCTACGTTGATGGCGCGGCCGCGCCGATAGGCGTGCCGCGTGCCGAGCTGGCCCAGCGCCGCGCCGATCACGTCCTGCACGTCGCACGGCTCCAGATGCACGGTCAAGGCGCCGGCCTCCAGGCGGGTCATGTCCAGCAGGTTGCCGACCAGTTGGTTGAGCCGCTCGGCCTCGCCGTGCGCGTTCTCCACCAGGACGCGCTCGGTCTCGGCGTCGAGCTGGCCCGCGTCGGCCAGCAGCGTGCTCAGCGCGCCGGTGATTGACACCAGCGGCGTGCGTAGCTCGTGGGAGATGGAGTTGAGCAGGGCCGATTGCAGTTTCTCGGTGACCTGCAAGACCTCGGCCTGGCGCGCCTGGCGGGCCAGCGTCGCCCGTTCCAGCGACAGCGCGGCCTGGCTGGCAAAAGCCTCCATCAGCCGGCGCAGCTCCGGTGTCAGGTGGCGCTCGTCCGGCTCCGGGCCGACCACGCCCAGCACCCCCACGACCCCGCGCGCGGTCTTCATGGGCAGGTAGCGCAGATTGGCTGCGGAGAGGGTGTCGGTGTTGCGGCCGGCCGGCTCGCCGCGGCGGTAGACCCAATCGGCCACGGCCAGCTCCGATTCGGGCAGCTCCAGCCGCGCGCTGGCCGCGGCCACCTCCAGCCGGCCGGCTGCATCCTCGGGCGGCAGCAGGATCACCACCTGCCGGCCAAAGGTGCGCTCGACGTGCTGCAGCACCGCGCGCAGGATGTCGTCGACGGTAAGGGCTGCGGCCAGCTCGCGGCTCAACTCGTACAGCGCCACAGTCTCGGTCTCGCGGCGCATAGCCGCGTCGGCTTGCTGGCGCGCCTGCGCGGTGAGGGTGCTGATCACCACGCCGACGATCAGGAGGCCGGCGAAGGTGAGGATGTATTGCGTGTCGGCCACCACGAAGGTGATGCGCGGCTCCACGAAGAAGAAGTCGAAGGCCAGCACGCTGAGCACCGAGGCCACGATGGCCGGCCCCATGCCCAGGTAGACCGCCGCCACCACCACCGCGGCCAGGTAGATCATCACCAGGTTGGTCGGGTCCAACGCCGCCGCCAGCGGCTGGCCCAGCAGCGTGGCCAGGGCCACCAGCGCAGCCGCGAGGACATAGCGCCGCCAGGGCTGCTGGCGCAATGCGCGGCGCGGCCGGGCCGCCAGCGTTGCTTCGGCCGAGCTGCTGACGACGTACACGTCGATTGGCCCGCTCTCGCGGATCAGTCGGTCGACCAGCGAGCCGCGCAGCAGCTCCTGCCAGCGCGGCCGCAGCGGCTTGCCGGCGATGATCTTGGTGATGTTGTGCGAGCGGGCGTAATCCAGCGTCACGTCGACCACCGACTGGCCGGGCAGGGTGCTGGTCTTGGCGCCCAGGGCCTCGGCCAACTGAAGATTACGGGCCAGCTGGTCGCGCTCGGCCGGCCCCAGCCGCGCGCTGGCTGCGGTCTCGACGTTAAGCGCAAACCACTCGGCGTTGAGCTCGCCGGCCAAGCGCCGCGCCGAACGGATCAGGCGCTCGCTAAGCGGGCTGGCGCTGACGCAGACCAGCAGCCGCTCGGCGGCAGGCCAGGGGCCGGGGATGGCCCGCACCTGCATATAGGTGCGCATCTGATCGTCGACGCGCTCGGCAGTGCGGCGCAGCGCGATCTCCCGCAGCGCGGTCAGGTTGCCCAGGCGGAAAAACTGCTCGATGGCGCGCTGGGCCTGTTCCGGCACGTAGACCTTGCCCTCAGCCAGCCGCTGCACCAACTCGGCCGGCGGCAGGTCGACCAGCCGGATCTCGCTGGCCGCATCGAGCACACTGTCGGGCAGGGTCTCGCGCACCACCACGCCGGTGATCTGGGCGATGATGTCGTTGAGGCTCTCCAGGTGCTGGATGTTGAGGGTGGTGTAGACGTCGATGCCCGCGGCCAGCAGGTCTTCCACGTCCCGGTAACGCTTGGGATGGCGCGAGCCGGGCGCATTGGTGTGGGCCAGCTCGTCGACCAGGGCCAGGGCCGGCCGCCGCGCCAGCACCGCGTCCACGTCCATCTCGCTAAGCTGCGCGGCGCGGTACTCCACGGACCGGCGCGGGATGATCTCCAGCCCGGCCAACAGCGCGTCGGTCTCGGCGCGGCCATGGGTCTCCACGTAGCCTGCGGCCACATCCACCCCCTCGGCCAGGCGCTGCTGGGCCGCTTGCAGCATGGCGTAGGTCTTGCCCACCCCGGCGGCGTAGCCCAGGAAGACCAGCAACCGCCCGCGGCCAGCCTGCTGCTCCTCGGCCTGGATGGCAGCCAGAAGTTGGTCAGGGTCGCGACGGCCAGCGGTGCTTGTCATTGCAGACTTCCGGGTAGACAAGTAGACAAGTAGACAGGTAGACAAGTAGTGAGTAGACAAGCGATTGGGGCTGCCAACTCCCTGCCTTGTTTCCTTGTCTACTTGTCTACCCTCTCCCCCTATTGTAACGCATCCAGCGCCAGGTTCAACTTCAGCACGTTGACGTGCGGCTCGCCCAGCCGCAGCGGGCCGAACTCCGTTCGTTCGGTGCGTTGGTCGATCAGCGAGCGCACCTGATCGATGGATAGGCCGCGCGCCCGCGCCACGCGCGCGGCCTGATACCCGGCCGCGGCCGGGCTGATGTGCGGGTCCAGCCCGCTGGCCGAGGCCGTCACCAGGTCCACCGGGATGGACGCGTCGTTGACCACGCCCACGGCCGCGTCGGCCGCCCGTAGCGCAGCGATGCGGGCCTGCACCTGTTCGATCAGCGCCGGGTTGGCCGGTCCCAGGTTCGAGCCGGCCGAGGCAGCCGCGTTGTAGGGAACCGGCTCTGTGGCCGAGGGGCGGCCCCAGAAATACTGCGGCGCGTCGAAGGGCTGGCCGATCAGCGCCGAGCCGGCCGGCAAATCGTTGCCAGCGCTCACAATCAAGCTGCCGTTGGCCTGGCGCGGCATGGCGAGCTGCGCGATGGCCGTCACCAGCAGCGGATAAACCAGCCCAGTGACCAAGAGTAACAGCAACAACGACACGATCGTTGGGCGAATCTGAGTGTGCATGGTTACCACGGCCGGTTCCACGGCTCGCCACGAATGGCCTCGGCGTTGGCGTGCAGCCACAGCCCGATCAGGCCGAAAATCACCAGCACGATGCCGATCTCGGCCGCCTCGTGGCCGATCTGGCTCAAATGGACCCGCGCGTCCAGCGCCAGCAGGCCGAAGGCCAACACGACGATCAGGTTGAGCAAGCGCCACTTGGGGCGGGTGTTGTTTTGCATGATTACTCCTTTCACGCAAGGCCCAGGGCCGTCAGCAGCATATCGATCAGCTTGATGCCGATGAACGGCGCGATCAGCCCGCCGAGGCCGTAGATCAACAGGTTGTCGCGCAGCAGTTGCGCTGCGCCCACGGCCCGGTAAGGCACACCGCGCAGGGCCAGCGGCACCAGCGCAATGATCACCATCGCGTTGAAGATCACCGCCGACAGGATCGCGCTCTGCGGCGTGCTCAGCCCCATGAAGTTAAGCGCGCCCAGGGCCGGATACGTGCTGGCAAACGCCGCCGGGATGATGGCGAAGTACTTGGCCACGTCGTTGGAGATGCTGAAAGTGGTCAGCGCGCCGCGCGTCATCAGAAGCTGCTTGCCGATCTCCACGATCTCGATCAGCTTGGTCGGGTTGCTGTCCAGGTCGATCATGTTGGCGGCCTCGCGCGCTGGCTGGGTGCCGGTGTTCATGGCTACCGCCACGTCGGCCTGGGCCAGCGCGGGCGCGTCGTTGGTGCCGTCGCCGGTCATAGCCACCAGCCGGCCGCCGGCCTGATACTCGCGGATCAGTCGCAGCTTGGCCTCCGGCGTCGCCTGCGCGAGGAAGTCGTCCACGCCGGCCTCGGCCGCGATGGCCGCCGCCGTCAACGGGTTGTCGCCGGTGATCATCACCG
>CAZVGR010000153.1:0-9517 GCA_964626845.1 uncultured Anaerolinea sp. | reverse complement strand
CGTCGGCACGGCCGCGCTGGTCTACTTCGGCGGCCTGTCAGCCGCGCAGGGGCTGATCACCCTGGGCGCGTGGTATCTCTTCATCACCAGCGTGGATCGTTTCTGGTTCCCCATGGCCCAGCTCTCGGCCTTCTGGAGCCAGGTGCAGGCCGGCCTATCGGCATCGGAGCGGCTCTTCGCCCTGATCGACGCCGAGCCGACGGTGCGCCAGAACGACGCGGTCGCCCCCGGCCGGCTGGCTGGCGAGATCAGCTTTCGCGACGTGGACTTCCGCTACACCGAGCAGGAGCAGGTGCTGGCCGGCTTCGACCTGCACATCCGCCCCGGCGAGAACATCGCACTGGTCGGCCACACCGGCGCGGGCAAGAGCAGCCTGGGCAAGCTGATCGCCCGCTTCTACGAGTTTCAGGGCGGCTGCATTGCCATCGACGGCCACGATATCCGCGATCTGGACCTGCACACCTACCGCCGCCAGCTCGGCATCGTCTCACAAGCGCCGTTTCTCTTCGCCGGCACAGTGGCCGACAACATTCGCTATGCCCGTCCCGAGGCCAGCGACGCCGAGATCCTGGCCCTGGCCCGGCAGGTCGGTGAGGGCGAGTGGCTGGACACGCTGCCCGATGGCCTGCAGACCGAGGTGGGAGAGCGAGGCACGCGGCTAAGCATGGGCCAGCGCCAACTGGTGGCCTTGATGCGCGTGCTGGTGCAGGGGCCGGCCATCTTCATCCTGGACGAGGCCACGGCCAGCATCGACCCCTTCACCGAACAGCAGATCCAGCAGGCTATCAACCTGATCCTGGCCCGCAGCACCTCCATCGTCATCGCCCACCGCCTCTCCACCGTGCGCGCGGTGGATCGCATCATCGTGCTGGACAAAGGGCGGATCATCGAGCAGGGCAGCCACGAGCAGCTCATGGCGCAGGGCGGCCACTACGCCGAGCTGTACAACACCTACTTCAGGCACCAGTCATTGGATTATATTGAGCAGGTGGGGCAACGAAGACGGCAGATGGAACCGGCGGCGCGCCTGACCGACCTATTTGAATCCCCGCCTCCCGCCCCCACCGCTGCTGCGTGAGCTGCTGCTGCGACTGCTGGACCGGCTGGAGGCAGAGCGGCTGCTGGAGCTGCGGCCAGAGCTGCTGCGCGAGGGGCTGCTGCTGAAGCGGGTGGCGCTGCTGCGCGACGATGTGCGCACGGCGCGATCCATGGCGTCCATGGTGGAGCCGCTGCTGCCTGCCGCCGTGCTCAGCGTGCGGCTCAAACTGAGGCTGGCCAGGCTAAGGCTGGCCCCCATCTGGCGCGACTTGCCGCTCAAGGACTGGTCAGCCGGCTGGCTGCTGGGCGGTGAGGAGGCGCCGCCTTCCCTGGGAGGGCTGGCCGGCGCCGGCTGCCATGACAGCACCGGCGGGGAGGATGGGCTGCCGCCGCCCGACGAAGACCCGCCCGAACTGCTGATCACCACGGGCCGCGTCCAGGGCGGCAGGCTCGCCTGCAGCCGCTCGGCGTCGCGCAGCACCACCTGCTGCACGTCCAGCGCCACAGCATAGGCGAAGTGGCGGTCGAGGATCTCCTGCGCCTCGGCCTGGCTGCCGTAGTCTTCCAGGTTCATCAGGTAGCGGCGGAAGGCGCGCCACTTGGCCGCCTCCAGCGCGCCCTCCGACGTGCGCCGGGGCATCCAGCGGCTGGCCACGATCCAGGCCGCGCCCACCAGCAGCAGCGCCAAACCGGGGGCCAGCGCGACCACGCCAAAGCCGAGGGAGGCAATGCAGCTATAGAACAGGGCCAGGCTGCCCAGCAGGACGATGCCGACGCCCAGCGCCCGCCACTTGCCGCGCGCCTGATCGGGCGGCGCGTCGAACAGCGGGGCGATCTCCTGACCCATCTCGGTGTAAACCTGGGGCAGGATGGCCTGCAAGGGGCCGGCGATCTGGTCCAGGGTCTTGCTGCGCGCGGTTTCGATCACCACCATCGTGTTGTTGAACAGGGTCGCCAGGTGGCCGGGAATGGCCAGGCTGCGGCCGTCGGGCGTCTCGACGACCTGGCCGGGGCTGAGCTTCTCGTCCCAGTTGCGGCCGACAGCGATCTCTGGCGTCAGACGGATGCGCAGCAGGCCCAGCGTGGCCAGGTGAAAGAGCGAAGCCAGCACGCCGTCGATAGAGGGCTGCTCGTCCAGCAGGTAGGCCACAATGCCGGGCGCCAGGTCCGAGGGCGGCTCGGCGATGTACTCAGCCGGCAGCGGCGCAGGCTCATCGCGACCGTGGCGATACCAGAGCAGCAGCAGGCTGAGCAGGCCGCCGCTCAGGATCAACAAGGCCAGCCCGCCCAACAACACCTGGCTGCGGGCCTGGCGGGTGGCGGCCAGTTGTCCGGCGCGCTGTGCGTTCTCCATGTCCTGCTGCCACTGCGACTTGACCGCGGGCGTGGCGTTGGCCGGCAGAACCACGCTGATATCCCACGGCGCAGAGGCGAAGATCGGCTGCGGCCGGGTCAGCAGCAGCACGCCGTCGGGCTGTTGCTGCACGACGCCGCCTGTCACCTGCACCCTGGCCGGATCCACGCCTGGCGGCAAGGTGACGCGCGCCGTGGACGAGTCCACCGGTACGTCGTTGCCGTCGATGACGATACTCCAGTTGAAAGTCTGGGCGTCTTCGCTGAGGCGGAGCGCATTCTGCAAGGCGTAGCGCAAGATGAAGGTGGTCTCTTCCCCCTTGACCAGCGGCGGCGGCAGCCAGTGCAGATGGGTCGCGCCAGCCTTGCTCGAGTCGGTTACCAGGCTGCCGAGGCGTTCGTCGTAGGTGACCCAGCCGGCCTGCCGCGGCGTCTTGCCCACCGAGAAGCAGGCCTCGCAGATCTCGTCGGTCAACGTGAAGGGCTGATCCCCCTCCAGCACGGCCACGTCGAACACATCGTCCATGACGGTGTGGGTGATGGTGTTGAAGCCCTGGTGCAGCGCGCCGCTGTCGACGCGGATGCGATAGCCGGCGTCGATGCGCACCGTGCCATCGGCCTCGATGCGGATATCGCTGTCCATGGCCGTGTAGCGATAGGTCAGGTCGGCTCGATCCTCCATGAGCTGCCACAGCGGCGGCTGCTCGTCGACGATGCCGTGGGGAAAGCCGACCAGCACATGAAAGGCCACGCCATCGGGGATCGATCCCTGGCTGGTGAAGATGGCCTGGCCGGCCGAGGTCTGCACGCTGGCCGGGTGGCCGAAGTTGTCGGTGGTTATCTGGCTGGCCGGCACGGGCTGGCCGGTGCTGGGATCAGGCGGCAGGGTCACGTTGACCACGCTGGCCAGCACGAGAATGCCGCTGCGGTCGGCCGGCACCGCGCGCCATTCCAGCAAATCCTGGTCGGGGTAGATCCACAGCCCGCCCACCACGGTGTACACGACGGTGAAGGTACGCACGTCGCCCACCTGCGTGGGAGTGAAGGTCCAATCGACGTAGAGGCTGCCGTCCTCGTAGGTTGTGCTGAACGAGCCCGGCCCGCTGCCGTTGTGCGCGTAAGGCGTGTCTCCCTCGAAAACCGCGACATCGTCGACGCGGGTGGTGTACTCCAACGGGATCTCGGCGAAGCCCTGGCTGTACTCGCCGCCGAAGCGGATCTGCTGCGTCTCGCGCACGAGAAACGAGCCGTCGGGTTGCACGACAATCTCCACGTCGTAGCGCTCATAGAGGAGCGCCGGCGTATCCTGGGCTGACACAGCGCCGGCCGCCAGCATCGCGCCCAGCATCAACACGGCCACCACAAGGCGCCGTCCATGCTCGACCACCTGCCACTTACTACTTGCCACCTGCAACTCCTTCAGATTGTCAACACCAGCTTGCCGAACTGCTGCCGCTCGGCCATGTAGGCGTGCGCCTCAGCCGCGGCTTCCAACGGGAACACCCGGTCGATCACAGTCTTGAACGTCCCATCTACCACCAGGGGCAGCAGCGTCAGCAATTCCTCTCGGGTCGCGCCGAAGGAACCCAGCAGGCTGATCTCCTTGCCGAACAGCGACCACAGATCGGTGTTGCCCCAGCGGCCCGTGGTGGAGCCGCAGGTGACGATGCGGCCCAGCGGCGCGACGGCGGCTACGCTGTGCTGCCAGGTGTCCGCGCCCACGTGCTCGATCACCACATCCACGCCGCGGCCATCGGTCAGGCGCCGCACCCGCCGGTCGAAGCGCTCCTGGCTGTAGTTGATGACCGCATCCGCGCCCAGCGCCTGGGCCCTGGCCAGCTTCTCGTCGCTGGACGCGGTGGCAATGACGCGGCAGCCAAAGCGCCTGGCCACCTGGATCGCGGCTGTGCCCACCACCGAGCCGGCCGCCAGCACCAGCACCGTCTCGCCCGGCTGCACCCGCGCCCGCGTCACCAGCATGTGCCAGGCCGTGCCGAAAGCCACCACAATGGCCGCGGCCTGCTGGTAGCTCAGGCTGGCCGGCAGCGGCAGCAGGCCGGCCGCCGGTACGCTTACAAACTCGGCATAGCCGCCGTGGCGGGTGCGCCCCAGCACCTGCTGGTTGCGGCAGATGTTGGCCGCACCGCGGCGGCACCATTCGCACTGGCCGCAGGGGGTGCTGGGCGGGACGAGAACGCGGTCGCCGACCTGCACGCTGCGCACGTTTTCGCCCACAACCGCCACATCGCCCGCCACTTCCATGCCCAGGATGTGCGGCAGCGGCGGCCGCACGCCCTGCTCTCCCTCGCGCGTGAACAAATCAACTCGATTCAATCCGCAGGCCCGCACCCGAACCAGCACATCGTCTGGTTCAACCACAGGCTCAGGAAAAGCCGGCTCGAAGGTCAACACCTCCGGCCCGCCGCGTTTGTGCATGACGATGGCGTGCATGGCGACTCCTTGGGGGGTAGATTGGTAGATTGGTAGGTTGGTAGGTTGGTAGGTTGGTAGATTGGTGAGTCGTCGTCATCCTACCAATCTACCACCTTACCAATCTACACACCTCACCAATTTACCAATCTACCACCTTACCAATTTACCAATCTACCAGCCTCAACTTCACCGCCCGCAACCTGGCCAGATCGAACTCGCCGATACGCTCCGGCCCCAGCGCGATCAGATCGTCATGGATGGCGCGGGCTTCGCGGCGTAGCGTGGCCACGTCCAGGGTCTGGCAGACGGGGGGCAGGGTGCGCAGGCGGGGCAGGCCGCGACGCAGCATCTTGACCGCGCCGCGGTAGTTGCCGGTCTCGACGTGATGCAGGGCGACGCCGATCTGCAAGACGCCCTGGTAGAGGTCGCGTATCGGCCGCGAGTCTTCCATCCAGTGCTTCTCGAAGACGTCGTGCTGCTTGTAAAACTGGCCAGCGTTGAACAGGGCCACACCCTGCAAGAACAGATCAGAGGGCTGGTCGTTCCAGCCTTCAGGATAGGTGACGGGGGGATCGATGGCCGCGGCCACCACCTGGGGCAGCTCCTGCACAAAGCGCGAGCGCGCCCAGACATGATCGCAGCCAGCCTGGCGGGCCAGCTTAAGCGTCTCCGTGTCCACGTGGCTGCCAAAGGCATAGATGGGGATCAGCTTGGACTGGGGCAGGGCCTTGGCGCGGCGCACCTCGAGATCCCACGCCTCAGGCGGGAGCGCGTGCAGGTCGAGCAGGATCAGCACCGGCCAGCGCTCCAGGCCCTGGCGGAACTCATCCGCCGTGCTGGCCAGCAGCGCTGCGCCGCCCTGGCTGCGGACGACGTCGGCGATACGGGTGGCGAAGAGCAAGTCGTTGACCAGGGTCAGGATCGGCGGGCCAGGCGATGGCACAAGTGAATCACTCATGGTTGTCAGTGTACCTCGTGGACCGTACCTGGTTGAGCACTGCACGGGTGCTGATCAAGGCCACCAGCATGGGGCCGACCAGAAGAACGACGATGATGAGCAAGACGAGCACGGCGCTCAGCCCCAGCAGCACGGCCGTGATTGCGGTCACAGTCAGGGTGAAGAGGGGCTGTTGCAGCAGCAAGACGGCGCCGTTGCGCAGCGCCTGGCGCAGGCTCGGCTCCTTCTGCCGAAAGAGAAAGGCCAAGGCAAACCAGTTGACCACCAACCACAGCACCAGCGCCAGGAAGAAAAACATCTGGGCAGACAGGGCAAGCGAGTCCGAGACCATGCGCGGAACCATCAGGATGTCGATCACGATGACCGCCAGCACCAGCGCGTTGAGCGCGCCCCAACGCCACCCCACGCCAAAGTGCGCCCACACCGCGCGCAGGTAATCGCCGACCGTGAGCAGGTGCTCGCGCCGGGCGATGCGATCGGCCATGTCGAACAGCGCTACGGTGGCCGGTGGGCCAGGCACGATCAACAAGACCAGGCCCAGCCAGACCAGGCTGCACAAGGCCGCCAGGATGACATGATCCCAGAGATCGATGATGGCAGAACGAACAGAGCGAAAAGCTTCTTTCATGGCGATGCACCAGAGGAACAGAGTTGCACCATTCTACCGCAAGGGGCGGCAGACATGCAAGGAACCCCGAATGTGTAAAACTGAGGCTGCGGCGCACTAACCAGGTCGTAAACAAAGTTGTTGAGGTGCCCGGCACTTAACACGAGCTTCTGATCATGTACGAATCGTCGCCAAAGTGCCGGGCACCGATATGCAGTTAATTTGTTTACGGTGTACTAACAGGGCGCTCGTCAGGCAGCGCGCGCCAGCGCAGCTAACAGCGCGGCCAGGTTGACGCCGCGCAGGCTATCCAAACGCACATGGGCGTGCCCCACCCGCTCCTGCGGCCCCAAGCCGACTGTCCACATGCCAGCCGCCAAAGCTGCATCGATCCCCGCGGCAGCGTCTTCCAGCACCGCGCAGTGGGCCGGCGCAATGCCCAGTTCCTGCGCTGCCCGCAGCAAGAGGTCAGGCGCAGGCTTGCTGGGCAGGTCGCTGTTGCTGTCGACCACTGCGTCGAACGCGCCATAGACCCCGGTGCGTTGCAAAACAACGCTGGCGTTGCGGCTGGCTGAGGCGACGGCCAGCTTCAGGCTGGCTGCCCTGGCTTCGTCGATCAGCGCGGCCACACCGGGCAACAGCGCGCTGGCGTCCATCTGCTCCAGCAGCGCCAGGTAGAAACGGTTCTTGCGCGCCAGCAGCTCCGCCATCTCTGCCTGGCCGACGACGCGGCCGTTCTCAGCCAGGATGATCTCCAGCGAGGCCTGGCGGGACAGGCTGCGCAGCCGTTCGTTGAGCTGCCAGTCGAAGGCCAGCCCCTCCTCGGCTGCGAGCTGCTGCCAGGACTGGTAGTGATAGCCGGCGGTGTCCGCGATGACGCCGTCCAGGTCGAAGATGAGCGCTTGCAAGTTCATGGGTGATGCGTCCAGTCTGACTGTGGGGCGCTCTGGCTCAGGCGCCATGGCTCAGCGCAACCTCCAGCGCCTGGTGCAGCGTGCGCACGCCGATGACCTCGATGCCGTCAGGGGCGCTGACCGGCGTGCGGCTGCGCGGGGTGATGCAGCGGGTGAAGCCCAGCTTGGCGGCCTCGTTCAAGCGCCGCGGCAACTGGCTGACGCTGCGCAGCTCGCCGCTCAGCCCCACCTCGCCGACCACGGCCAGGTCGGCCGGCACCGGTACGTTCTTGAGGCTGCTGGCAATAGCCACGGCCACGGCCAGGTCGGCCGCCGGCTCGCTGATGCGCAGCCCGCCCACCACGTTGACGAAGACGTCCTGATCGCCCAGCCGGAAGCCGGCCCGCTTGCCCAGCACGGCCGTCAACAGCAGCAGGCGGTTGAAGTCCACGCCGTTGGCCGTGCGCCGCGGCTGGGGGAAGCTGGTGGTCGAGGCCAGCGCCTGCACCTCCACCAGCAGCGGCCGCGTGCCCTCCATGGTCACGGCAATGGCCGAGCCGGCCGCGTTGGGCAGGCGCTCAGCCAGGAAGGCCTCCGACGGGTTGGTCACCTCGCGCAGCCCGGCCTCCACCATCTCGAACACCCCCACCTCGTCGGTGGAGCCGAAGCGGTTCTTGACGCTGCGCAGCAGGCGGTAGGTCTGGAAGCGCTCCCCTTCGAGATAGAGCACCGTGTCGACCATGTGTTCCAGCACGCGCGGGCCGGCGATGTTGCCCTCCTTGGTGACGTGGCCGACCAGGAAAACGGGCACACCCTGGCTCTTGGCCATGCGCAGGAGCTGGGCAGAGCACTCGCGCACCTGGGTCACGCTGCCGGCCGTGGAGGCCACCGCGTCGGTGTGGATGGCTTGGATCGAGTCGACCACCATGAGCTGCGGCCCGATGTCGCCCACGTGTTGCAGGATCGATTCAAGGTGGGTCTCGGCGTGGACGTAGAGGTTGTCCTCGTGGATGCCCAGCCGGCTGGCGCGCAGCTTGAGCTGGCGCGCGCTCTCCTCGGCGCTGACGTACAAGACGCGGCCGGCCGTGCGGGCCATGCTGGCCGCCAGTTGCAACAACAGCGTCGACTTGCCGATGCCGGGGTCGCCGCTGACCAGCACCACCGAGCCGGGCACGATGCCGCCGCCCAGCACCCGGCTCAGCTCGCTGCCCTCCACCGGCACGCGGTCCAGGCCGTCGGTCGAGATGGCGGTCAGCGGCTGGGGCGCGCCGCCCCCCTCGACCGGCACGAAGGTGCGGGCTGCGCTGCGGCCGGCCGGCGGCTCCACGATCTGCTTCTCGATCAGCGTGTTCCACTCGCCGCAGTCAGGGCACTTGCCCATCCATTTGGCCTGGGCGCTGCCGCAGTTCTGGCAGACGTAGCGGATTTTGATTTTTGGCATGAGTGCTCCGCGGTGACGGGTGAGGAAGAAGTTCAACTTCTGACGAGTGCTGGAGAAGTCCAACTTATCGGAGAAGTTGGACTTCTTCGGGTAATCGTTAGAACAATTGTACTTATCGAGGCTGGCGCGTCAAGTCGCAGTCCTCCGCGCGACCGCCGGATTTGACTGGCAGGCGGACTTTGGGTATTATTAGTTAGTCTAACTAATTAATGAGGCCAACCATGCAACAACAACTGCTGATCGAGTTCATCAACACCCTGGATCTGTCGCTCAAGGCCGTGGAGCAGCAGGCAAGCCGCCGCGCTGGCGTTGGCCGGCTGACCATCGCCCAGTTGCAGTACATCGACGCCATCCACCAGTTGGGCCAGCCGACCATCACCGAGATCGCCGCGCGCCTGGGCATCACCAAGGCATCGGTCACAGCCGGCGTCAACAAGCTGGTCAGCCTGGGCTACGCTGTCAAGGCGCAGTCCAGCGATGATCGGCGGGCCTTGCATGTCAGCTTGACCGCGGCCGGCCAGCAGGTGGTAGCCGCCAAGCATCAGGCGCTGGCTGAGTACAGCGCCTTCCTTGACGCTGCCCTGAGCGAGGAAGAGGCCCGCCAGTTTCAGCACATCTTGGCCAAGTTGGTCAACATGTTTCAGCGCCAATGATGAGGCTGTATTGGATTACTGTGCCCAGCCAAGTCGCCAGCGCAGGTCGAGCGCCACACTGAGTACACCGTAAACAAATTAACTGCGTCGGTGCCCGGCACTTTGGCGACGATTCGCACATGATCAGAGGCTCGTGTCAAG
>CAZVGR010000152.1:0-9562 GCA_964626845.1 uncultured Anaerolinea sp. | reverse complement strand
CAAACCAGAGCTTACACAGTTGCTCACATCAGCCTAATTTGGCGAAGGTATTGCATATCAGCTTCTGGATTGTGCAACAAAGTCGTTGACGCGGCGGGCGATTTCCACGCCCTGGTCGTCTTGCAGGAAGTGGCTCGCCTCCGGCAGCCGCACGTGGTCCCAGCCCGCCGTACCGGGTATGTGATCCAGCAACGCCTGCTGGACCATCGGCCGGCCAAGATTGCCGGGGTCGTTGCCGCCCCAGATCGTCAGGAACGGCTTCTCAAACCGCCCCAGCGCCTCCCAGGCGGGCTGCGTCACGCCCGGCAGTTGATTGACCAGGCCGGGGAAGGCGCGCGGTCCTCCCATGTAAAGGCGCGACGGGAACGGCGCGTCATACGCCGCCCGCTCCGCGTCTGAGAGCGGGAAGTAGGTCATCGCCTCGACGATTTGCGACGCTACAAACCGTTTGTCGTTGCGCGCATAGTCGATCCAGACGCCAAACGCGCTCGGCGATGCACTGCTGACGCGCGTGTTTTGCAGGTTGCCCTGGACGTCATAAAACGCCGGCTGCTGTGGCGGAATCGACGTGATCGTCCGGTAGAAAACCCGGCGCGTCAACTGCGGCACGGCCGGCAGCTTGAACGGCGTGCTGCCCGCCTCAAAGACCGGCAGGAAGCCGTTGCCGACGACCACACGGTCGAACCAGTGCGGGTGCGTGCCGACGACCTTCAGGCCAATCAGACTGCCCCAGTCCTGCACAAAGAGGGTTAGGTGCGTCAGTTCGAGCGCCTGGATGAAGCGCTCCAACCGGTCGACGTGACCCAGATAGGTGTAGTAGTCGGGGGCGATTGGCTTGTCGGAGCGGCCCATGCCCAGGTGGTCCATGGCGATGACGCGATGCCCCGCGGCCGCCAGCACAGGGATTATCTTGCGGTAGAGATACGACCACGACGGCTGACCGTGCAGTAAAAGGATCGTCTCCTCGGCATCGGCTGGGCCGACGTCGACATATCCCTGGCGCAGGCCGTCGAGTTCCACATACCGGGCCTCGTACGGCCAGTCGGACAGATTGTCAAAGCACGCGTCAGGTGTGCGGACGAACTCGACGCCATCAGCGGAGGTCATGATCTGCGGTTCCGCATGGCAGGGGTCATCCGCTTGAGGGACCGCAGGGGGTTGCAGATCTGGTGCTACGCACCCAGCCAGGGCCACGAGAATGGCCAGAATGAACAGACTCGTAATGCCAAACCTATATTTCATTTTCATTTGAAGATTTCTACTTATTGTTACTTCATCGTGATCAAGGTCATCATCTTGCTCTCTTTGGGGTCGCTCGTGCCAGCCGTTGACAAGAGCCATTTGAGGTCATTTCCTAAGCAGCAGTATGCCCCAGATGAAAAAGCCTAGTTCTACGATTGTGGATACGACAGTGATCGCATCCAGACTTCCATTGATGAAGGCGGGTATTCTGCTCAGGATAAGCAACCCGAACACGACAAGCACAGCCTTGATATAAGTATCTTTGTTCATCGCCTTGCTCCTACTTAAGCAGTTCGTGGATGGAGTACTGGTCAGAATTGACAGGCAGGCTGATCAGCGTGCCATCATTCGCCATTTGAAGATGGCCATCATAGACTGCCCTGGCGTCTCTCAGGAATGGCCGGCGCAGGAAATCTGGCACCGGGGGCAGAACGTGAGTGATGATTAGCACGGGAACCCCAGCTTCTCTGGCTACGAGCGCAGCTTCTTCGGGCTTGATATGAGATTCCTGGATATCCTCAGTGACAGATGATAGATTGTTGTCCATATCTTCTCCGGCCTCAGATACCATTTCTGACATCTTATGATTCAAGGAGTCACTGACCATCAAATCAGCACCCATCGAGTGGTAAATGAGGCTATCCGAGTAGATCGTGTCACCGGTAATGACGGCGCTCCTGTCTTTGTAATTCACGCGGAAGCCAACCGCCGGAACCACAGGTGGATGGTCCACATTGAAGGCAATCACTTGTAGATCGCCTGCTTCGTATACCACCTCACTGGACATGAGATCGCTGCCGAGGTCGAACGTGTGCGCCACTGCTCCAAAGCCTGAAGGGGGCATAACGTCCGCACCATGATGTGCAATTCGATAGCCTCGGTCGAGTTGATAGGCAGCCACAAATCCGGCCACCACCTCATCCACGCCCGGTGGCCCGTAGATGTGCAGTGGTTCAACCGAACCGGTGCCTGTCCAGTGCTGTAACATCAACTCACCGAGATCGCTAATATGGTCTGAATGGTAGTGGGTCAGGAACAGCGCATCGATTGAGCTGAGATCCAGCCCAGTTAGCAAGAGTTGACGCGTACTGCCGGGGCCTGTATCAAAGACCAGTAACTGATCACCGGCTACCACGACGGCCTGGGGGCCAACACGGTTGGGATCCGGTAGTGGGGCACCCGTGCCAGTTGTGATGACGCATAGGGCATCGTCTTCGAAGTACTTCGCATTTCGGTCGGCAGTCACTGCTCTGTTAATGAACCCTTCGATAGCAGGATCCGGCAAGTTGTTCCTGTACCACAAACCACCACCCATGAGGAGACCGGCAGCACCCGCTGCGGTACCAATCAGGAAGTTCCTGCGGGAAACACCCTTAGCGGAGTTTTCCTCACCAGAATCCTTTTTGGGTTCTGGCGCTTCAACCTCTCGTTTTACCTCGGTCATTCTTGCGTCCTCTGGGCTATACATCTGACATATTGGTTATCGAAACACACGCCATCCACAATGAGGATGACCAGCACAGGTTGACAGTTCGTTATGGGGGCCATTGTGTCAGCTCCTCTCCGCCAGCATGCGCAGCAGCGTCTGTGCCGTTTCGCCTGATGAATTCTGGTTTTGCCCGGTGACGATGTTGCCGTCCACCGCCACATACGTCGCGAAGAAATCCCGGAATGCGGTGTCGCTGACGAAGTTGGCACCCAGCCGGCGCAACTCGGTTTCCGGGTGCTGCGGCGTTATCTCAATGCCGAGTTCTTCAACCTGCTTGTCGGTGACAGCGGTCATCGTACGGCCTTCAACCAGCGGACTGCCGTCGGCGTCGGTTGCCATCAGGAAGCCGAGCGCCCCGTGACATACCGAACCCAGCAGAACACCTTCCGCATGGGCTTCCGAGATCTTTTCGCCGAGCAGTTCGCTGAAGCCGAGGTCATAGGCTGCACCCCAGCCACCTGCCATCCAGATGATGTCGTAGTCGAGGAAATCCACGTCTTCGATACTGAGCGAGTTTTGTGTCTTGTTCTGCGCATCCTCATCATCCAGATAGCGCCGGTCGGCATGTGTGGCCAGCGGCCAGCGCAAACTCACCGGTTCAAACGGGATTTTGCCCCCTTCGATGCTGGCAATATCGACGGTCATCCCGGCATCCAGGAACTCATAGTATGCAATGGTGAGTTCCGAGCCGAAGACACCAGTCGCCACGCCGTCCTCCGGATCGCCCAATGTATCGTGATTGGTGGCGATGATCAGCGCCTTCTTCCCCTCGAGATCGTAATCTGCTCGATCATAGGCAGGATGGAGTCCAATCCAACTGAGGATCTGCGGCAGCAGGATCAAGAGGAGTGCAATGATCCCTGCCAACGCGATTCCCGTGATCAGTAGTGTCCTTTTCATGAGATTTTCCTTTCATGTCATGTTGATGTAACTGTTTGATTAACAGGCCCGCAATTCCACTTAGTTTTCGTCTTAGCTTTTCTCCTTATGGTTGAAAGCATCTTCGAAGTCTTTGTCGCCTATCACGGCCCATTGCAGGCCGGTCTGGGCATCTGCCGTGCTGCAGGTCACCCGGGTAGGTGTCGAATGCAGCTAATAGGTCGGAGGACTCTCCAACTCACCCTAGAAGGTTGTCTCCAGTATAGTCCGGTATCGGTCATCCTGGTAGTGGTTCGATTCACGCACGCCGGTGAGAATGCCCATCTATTGGTGTGAGCCGACTCACACCGTCCCCCAAGGCGAACTGCTATTCGCAGGCCAGGGCCTCGCGTACGGTCACCCGAGTGGCATTACGGGCCGGCACAAGACTGGCAATGCCAGCCAGCACCGCCACGATGATCAGCCAGCCGAAAAGCCCACTCGCAGAATAGATGTAGCCCAACGGCGGCTCGAAGAGGGCCAAACCTGGAGCTACAGATCCGCCGGAACTTCGCCTCGTGCGGCCAAATCGATCGGATGTGTTCAGAACCGGTATTGCTGGCCTTAGCATATCAGGATCCAGTTTCTCGGAACAGTGGGGGGTGTCACGAAAGCGTGTGGGTGGCTTCATGCAGCCATGTGAGTCAACTCACAGATCCGAATGAGTGGTAAGGGTGGTCGCAGTCTTGCGGTTCCGCTATACTCAGGCTATGAGAATCGCAAAATCGTGGTATACTGGCCGCATGACGGAATCAATTTCCTCCATCCTGGAGGATCTGCGAAACTCACAAACCGCATACCTGGAACCGGGCTTGCTGTCGGTATTCCGAATAGTGACCGGTATGCAACTAATCCTTGTACTGCTGGGGTTCATTGGCATGATTCTGGGGAGAGACTCCCTGCCCATTCGGGTGTTGGGCACAGGACTTGTGTGGCTGAGCATCCTCCTGCTTTACTTGAACTGGCCAGGGCTACAGGATCGAATGGGCCGTTGGTTTCTGCCGCTGGCGTTGATCGTCAGCGGCTTCATGCCAGCGGTCGACCGCCTGGTCTATCTGCAGTCCATCGCCGAAAACGGCGACATCCTCCTGTCATTCGGCCGGGTCGAGGACAGCGCCTGGCGCCTGCTGTTCTTTGTGCTCTTCCCCCTGGTGCTGATCGCCTGGCAGTATGGCATGGCCCACGCCCTTCTTTACTCCATCGGCATCACAGCGATCAGCGTCGCTATGAACGCATGGGTCATCGGGTGGACCTCCGTATACACCATTGGTGCGGTCCCCCTGGCCGTCGGCGGGAGCATAACGTTGGCCCTGGTCGGCTACGTGGTGGCGCGCTTGGTCGCAGTTCAGAGAGAACAGCGGGCGAAACTGGCCGAGGCCAATGAAAAGCTGGCCAACTATGCGGCGACGGTGGACCAACTGGCCACCAGCCGCGAGCGCAACCGGTTGGCGCGAGAGCTGCACGATACCCTTTCCCACACCCTCAGTTCCCTTGCCGTGCAACTGGAGGCGGTGGACAGCGTTTGGACCGAGGCGCCGGACCAGGCCCACTCGCTGTTGATCAAGTCAATTGCCAATACCCGGGGCGGCCTGGCGGAGAGCCGTAGAGCGCTTCAGGCCTTGCGCGCTTCGCCGCTGGAAGACCTGGGCCTGGGATTGGCCCTGCGCAACCTGGCCGAATCCACGGCTAGGCGGGCAGGACTCACGCTGACGGAGGACCTTCCCAGACAGATAGAGGGCCTTTCTCCCGAAGCGGAGCAATGCATCTACCGGGTTGCCCAGGAAGCCCTGGAAAACGTGGTGCGGCACGCGCAGGCCCAGGAGATCCGGGTAGCGATGCGCCTGCAGACTGCCGGCCAGTGGCAGCTGACGGTTGAGGATGACGGGCGGGGCTTCGATCCCTCAGAAGTGACCAATGAGAGACACTATGGGCTGCAAGGCATGCGGGAGCGAACGGCCATGTTGGGCGGAAGCCTGGAGATTGACAGCCAGCCGGCATCGGGCACGCGAATCCGCCTGATCTTGTAAAATGCTAGGGCCGTTGAGCTGTGAGTCTGCGTGGGCCAACAGCGGGCAAGACAGTCGACCAGACGAACCCGCCCTTGAGCAACTAACATTGTGTCATCCTGAGGCCCGCCGAAGGATCTCCAGCTTCTCTAGCTCAGGAGCATTCCTGCCACAAGGAGTCAGCATGATCCGCATCGTGTTGTGTGATGACCAGGACATTGTCACCGAAGGGATGCAGGTGATCCTGGGAACCGTGAAGGATATTGAGGTGATTGGCGTGGCCCATGACGGGGCCGAAGCCGTGGATCTGGCGGCAGAACTGAACCCGGATCTGGTACTGATGGACCTGCGCATGCCCATCATGAACGGCATCCAGGCCACCCGAGAGATTTGCCAGACCCACCCGGAGATCAAAGTGCTGGTGCTGACCACCTACGACGATGACTACTGGGTCTTCGATGCCATCCGCGCCGGCGCATCCGGATATTTGCTCAAGGACACGCCCCGAGAACAACTGATCAGGGCCATTCGCGGCACCGTGAGCGGGGATACGTATGTGGATCCCCAGGTAGCCGGCAAACTGTTCGGCCAGATCGCCCGGACGGCTTCCGGGTATGTGGGGGATACCACCTTTGGGGAGGACCTAAGCGACCGGGAGCGGGAAGTGTTGAGACTGATCGCCAAGGGCTTGTCCAACGCAGACATTGCCAAGGCGCTGCATCTCTCCAAGGGGACGGTCCAGAACTACGTATCCAACATCTTCATGAAGCTGGACGTGACGGACCGCACGCAGGCCGCGGTCCTGGCCCTGAAGCACGGCCTGGGCTAGGAACCTATCAGAGAGATGCCAAATTGAACACGATGTGAGCACAGGCGAACTGCAGCAAAGCGAGCCTGTTGTTCCGGTTCTTGTACCAGCGATTGTGTAGGCTGCGACGTTTGACGAGTCAGCCAGGGGTGCGTTCAACGACCCCGCGCCGCGTGGGGTAGCGAGGTTCTCCGGGGTTCGAAAGCAGAAGCTTGCTGGCGAGGATGATGAGTTCTTTCACTGGGAGATACTTACAGTCCGTTGCTACAAGGACCGATGTGAGTATCCCTGGCTTGTGGGGATACCCGCAATATTCCCATTCTACCTGATCTCAAATCCTGCAATTTTGTTGTTATGCAAACCAACCGTAAGAAGAACGGTGCAATTGAAAGTATCCCTGCCCGTGGGGATGTGCATAGCAGTCTGAAAAGCGAGTCTGCGAACCATCCCTACGGACAGGGGTTCATTGCTTCTCTGGGGAAAAACGAACCATTGAACCTGACTGAACCACTACAGCCTATTCTTGAAACCAAGCTACTCCCAGGCGCTCGTCGCATCCAACGCCTTCATCTCCTGGTCGTTCAACCGCACGCCCACCGCGCCCAGGCTGTCTTTGAGCTGCTCGACGCTGTTGGCGCCGATGATGGGGGAGGTGATGACCGGCTGGCTGAGCTGCCAGGCCAGCGCCATCTGGGCGATGCTCTTCCCGCGCGCGTTACCCAGCTTCTCCAGCGCCTCCAGGATGGTGAAGCCCTTGTCGTTGAGGTAGCGGTGCTGGATGCCTTTGGCGCGCGCGCTGTCGGGCACAGGCTCGCCGCGGCGGTACTTGCCGGTCAGGAAGCCGCCGGCCAGCGGACTGTAGGGGATGACGCCGATGCCCTCCTCCTGGCACAGCGGCTTGAGCTCGCGCTCGAACTCGGCCCGGTAGGCGATGTTGTAGTGGGGCTGGATGCTGTCGTAGCGGGCCAGGCCCAGGGTATCGCTGGTCCACAGCGCCTTGGCCAGCCGCCAGGCCGGGTAGTTGGAGCAGCCCACGTAGCGCACCTTGCCCTGGCGCACCAGGTCGTCCAGCGCACGCATCGTCTCGTCGATAGGCGTGCCCGCGTCGAACCAGTGGGTCTGGTACAGATCGATGTGGTCGGTCTGCAGGCGGCGCAGGCTGTCCTCCACGGCCGCCATGATGTGGCCGCGGCTGAGGCCCTCGCCGTTGGGCCCGTCCCACATCACGCCGCGCACTTTGGTGGCCAGCACGATCTGGCGGCGGTTGCCGCGTTCCTTCATCCAGCGGCCGATGATCTCCTCCGACACGCCGCCGGGGTTGCCCTCGGCCCAGCGCGAGTAGATGTCTGCCGTGTCGATGAAGTTGCCGCCGGCCTCGACGAAGGCGTCCATCACGGCAAAGGAGGTCGGCTCGTCGGCCGTCCAGCCCCACTGCATGGTGCCGAGGCACAGCTCGCTGACTTTGAGGCCGGTGCGGCCCAGGTTACGGTATTGCATGGGTAGTCTCCTGATTGGTAGATTGGTAGGTTGGTAGATTGGGGATTGGTAGGTTGGTACGGCGCAACGGCGTCGATGAACGCCAGGTTGGATTGCTGCTTGCCAACAGGATAAAAGTGAAGTATACTCATGGCAGAGATAGATCGGGTGGCCGCAGGTCCCTGACGGGTGAAAGTCCCGTTGTGCCGGCGTTTGACCGGACAGAGGCCCCGGCAGCAGCTCCCACTCGGCTTAGGCCGTGAGCCGCCATTGGCGAGTGTAATGGGACCCCCCGATCTGTTTTTTATTCCAGCAGCTGCGTTAGCTCTGTCTCGGTTATCCTCCGGTAGTTGCGGTCCTTGCCTCGTCGCACTGCCTCGGCCTTGTGATGGGCAGGTGAACTCTTGCCGACAAGCCCAAACTCAATGCGCCACGGCTCAAACGAGGGGTGGACTCTCCAGATGAAGCGCAGCAAGAACGCGCCGATTTCCGCTTCATGTCCTTCATACTCCACATCAATAACCACACGCTCTATTCGATCCAGATAATCGTGCAGTAGAAGGAACAAGCTGGCGGCAAAGAGAAGACGATGGGCCACACCGGGCTTTCTGGCCTGGTCTCTCAGCACTTTGAGGCCGGCCAGTTTGACACCAGCAGGAATCTGGATCGCGAAATTCAGTCCATTGGCGAAGGCCAGAACCGTCGCGCCTGTGTCTTCGATTTTGATGCTCTGATCGACTTCGACTCTGTGCCGCATACTGTCGCTCTCTAGCTGGCTCCTACCCTGAAGCCCAACTTCTTAACGGGTTGCGCCGTCTATGTCCGATAGTGGGCGTTGAGCGACACGTAGTCGTGGGTCAGGTCGCTGGTCCAGACCGTGGCCTCGGCCGCGCCGGCGCCCAGGTCCAGGCGGATCAGCAGGTCGTGGCAGGTGAAGATGCGGGCGGCCTCAGCCTCGTCGTAGGCCAGGGGCGCGCCGGCGGCTACCACCTGGTACTCGCTGCCGCCGTCGCCGCTGAACCAGAGCGCCGCGCGCGCAGGATCCAACTCGACGCCGCTGCGGCCGGCCGCGGCCAGCACCCGGCCCCAGTTGGGGTCGCCGCCGTACACGGCCGTTTTGACCAGCAGCGACGTGGCGATGGTCTGGGCCACCTGGCGGGCATCGGCCTCGCTAGCTACGCCTGTGACGCGCACGGTGACGAACTTGCTGGCGCCCTCGGCGTCGCGCACGATCTGCTGGGCCAGATCGGTGCAGACCTCAGTCAGCGCGGCCTCGAACGTAGCCGCATCGACCGGCCCGGCCAGCCCGTTGGCCAGCGCCAGCACGGTGTCGTTGGTGCTGGTGTCGCCGTCGACGCTGATGGCGTTGAAGCTGCGGTCGACGGCGCGGCGCAGCATGGCGTGCAGCGGCGCCGGCTCGACTGCGGCATCGGTGACCACCACCGCCAGCATGGTGGCCATGTTGGGGTGGATCATCGCCGCGCCCTTGGCCATGCCCAGCAGACTGGCTTCGCCAACCCGCCGCGCCGCCAGCTTGGGCCTGGTGTCGGTGGTCATGATGGCCTGCGCTGCGAGCTGCAGTCCGTCGTGGCTCGGTCGGAGACCGGCCACAGCAGTGTGAAG
>CAZVGR010000151.1:0-9688 GCA_964626845.1 uncultured Anaerolinea sp. | reverse complement strand
AGCGCGCAGCCGCAGCGTGAACAAAATCTGACCACGCTTGCAGATAGGTGTTCGACCAGTACTTGGGCACAATGTGGCTCTGGCCGTTGATAGTGCAGGTGACATAGCCGTCCGGCCGCTGCAGCAAATACCACTCCGGCAGCCAGGCGCCGCCACAGCAAAGGCCGTCGTAGCTGTTGAAGGCGATCCCGGTCGGCTTGTTCAGATTAGCTTCGGCTTGCAGCCAGGCATCCACTGTCTGCCAGTTATAGGTGTTTTGAGTCTGGTTTTCAATTCTGTTCCACTGAAACACCATGTGACCGCCGGTTACGTAAGGATACTGGGCAGGGTCGGTGTGCCGCCAGTCCAAAAAGACATAGTTGCCCGGCTGCGGCCACGGCGGGGTGTGTCGAAGGGTCGTGCTGTTTTCCGGCAAAGCTGCTGGCTGCGCTGCAACAGCTTGGGCAGCAGCCGGTTCCTGGAATTCCGGGGCGCGAGAGGGCCGGGCAGAAACTACAGACCAACTGGCTAACAGAATCACGGGAAGCGCCAGCGCAAGAACCGTCAGCGGAAGTGTTCTTCGAGGGGAGTTCATTGTTTGTTTCCTTATGGCGCCAGAGGCGCAGGCTGATCAGTTACGGGGGGGCTGACTTGACCTGCCTGGCGGTTCATTCTGGATGGCGGTTTTACTCTATCGATTCTAGCCACACAATTAACCGCTCGTCAATGGGAAATAAGTACTAACCGATTATAGACGCCAGTTCCGCTCTGGTCAAGCAAGCTGCCAGGCGGGCAACGATTGGCTTTCTGACGGCCAGACATGTATAATCGCGGCATGAGCGAGATGGCCATCTGGACAGAGCAACTCAGCAAGCAGTTCGTCTTGCCTCGCACTCTGCGCACGCTGCTCTCCCAAGGGCTACGCCGCACCAGCCGCCAGCCCAACGCCCTGGTGACCGCTGTCGATGCCGTCTCGCTGTCGGTTCGGCCGGGCGAGCTGTACGGACTGTTGGGTCCCAACGGCGCCGGCAAGACCACGCTGATCCGGCTGCTGTCCACCATGATCACGCCCACCAGCGGCGCAGGGAGCATTTTTGGCATCGATTTGAGCCAGAGCGATCAAATCCGCCAGATGATCGGCATGTCGACTGGCGATGAACGCAGCTTTTATTGGCGGCTGAGCGGACGCTATAACCTGGAGTTCTTCGGCGTGCTCTGCGGGCTGAGCGAAAAACAGGCCGCCCGGCGCGCCCACGAGCTGCTGGAGCGAGTAGACCTGGCCAGCCACGCTGACCGGCCTTTTCGCACCTATTCCAGCGGCCAGAAACAGCGCCTGAGCATTGCCAGAGCCTTGCTGCACCACCCGCGCCTGCTCTTTCTGGACGAGCCAACGCGCAGCCTGGACCCAACAGCCACGCTGCGGCTGCATGAGTTCATCGAACAAGACCTGCTGCGGGCTGAAGGGGTCACGATTCTGCTGACCACTCACCGGCTCGACGAGGCTGAACGCCTGAGCCAGCGCATCGGCATCATGCACGGCGGCCGTTTGCAGGCCGAAGGCACGCCCGACGAGCTGCGCGCCCGGCTCGGCCCTACCGTCAACTACCGGCTGCATGTCGCCCAGCTTGGGTCGGATCCATCCCGCCTGGCTGCTGACCTGCCCGCAACGCTGCGCGTCCAGCCCAGCAGCCAGGCAGGCGAATGGATGTTGGAGCTGGAGGCCCTGGACAGCGAAGCGGCGCTGGCTGAGCTGCTCAAGCGCATTGTCACGGCCGGCGGCCAGGTGCGCGATGTGCAGCGCGAACACCCATCGCTGGAACAGGTTTTTCAACGCTTCACCCAGACTTCCTGATATAACCGCCCGGCGCCTGCGTTCACACCGGCGCCTGCACCCGGCATTTGAGACCAGGTCAGTATGGTACGCGCCTTTGCCTTTCTGCGCCGCGATCTGCGGCTTCAACTGAGCTATCGCTTCGCCTTTCTGTTGCAGATTTTCGGCGTTTTTTTCAACATGCTGGTGTTCTACTTCCTCAGCAAGTTGATTGGCCCCTCGGCCGCGCCCTATCTGGCCAGCTATGGCGGCGACTATTTCGCCTTTGTCCTGATTGGACTGGCCTTTTCGGGCTACTTCGGCGTGGGACTGCAAGGCTTTGCCGGCGCCATCCGCGAGGCGCAAACCACAGGGACGCTGGAGGCCATGCTGCTGACGCCGACACGCCTCAGCACCATTGTGCTCTCCAGCAGCATCTACGACTATGGCTTTGTTACCTTCCAGGTCTTGGTTTACCTTGTGATGGGAGCGCTGCTCTTTGGCGTCGAGATCGACGGCAACCTGCCGGCCGCGCTGGCGATTCTCGCCCTGACCATTGTAGCCATGACCGCAGTGGGCATCATCGCGGCCAGCTTCATCATGGTGCTCAAACGCGGCGATCCGGTGACCTGGCTGTTCAACTCGTTGGGCCTGCTGCTGGGCGGCGTCTATTATCCGGTCAGCCTGATGCCCGAATGGCTGCAAAAGCTGGCCTGGCTGCTGCCCATCACCTACTCGCTGGATGGCATGCGCCGGGCGCTGCTGATGAACGCTTCCTTTGCCGAGCTGCTGCCGAATCTTGTGGCGCTGTTGATTTTCTCCGTGGTGCTGGTGCCGGCCAGCCTGGCCATCTTTCGCCGCGCGGTCCATCGAGCCAAGGCCGATGGCAGTCTGGCGCACTTCTAGCGCTCAGCCCATCCCGCTGGACGGCACAGACGGCTGTCAGGCAACAGACACCGGCGCTACAACGCCCGTCGATGGACAGGCGCTGTCAGCGCCGGTGTCTGGGGGGGGGGGACTACATTCAGTTAGGCCGCTGCAAGCGCAGGGCCGGGTCGCCCAACAAGGTAAAGGTCTCGATCAGATCCTGCATCAGATCGCGCTCGGCGCTCAGGTCGCGCTTGCCCAGCATGATAGCCTCGCCCACCGTCGGGGCGTCCCCGAAGAGATGGGTATAGATACTGCTGGCCAGCACGCTTTGATCGCTGGCCAGCGACTCGCTGGTTGGCACCAGAGCCGCGACCACGCCGCCGTTGGGGTTGAACAACAGTTCCTCGCCCATGCTGGCTGCCTGGGGATGGTGGAAATAGCCCACCAGACAGGTCATGGTCATCATGAAAGGCAGCGCATTGTTGCCCAAGGTCGTGGCATCCTGGATCGCCAGGATCTTCTCCTGGGCCCAAACGTTCATGCTGCCATGTCCTACATAGGTCAGCAGGCCCACGCCCTGGTTGAGCTGCTGGATCACCTCGGCGTTAGGATCACCAGCCTGGCCCAGATAAACTTTCTCCACCTCATAGGCAGTGGGCAAAAAGTTGGCAGCCAGATCATCGCTGATCTCCTGGAAGGAGCTCTGCTTGTCGTCAGCCACGAAAAGCGCGCGCCTGGCCCATTCAGCCGAACGCGGGTCTTGCTCATAGGCCAGGGTCTTGGCCACCACGTCGGCTACCTGCTGGGCAGTCTGGGCGGGAATGCGTCCCACGGCCATGTCAGGCCGGTCATCCTCGTCGTCCAGACTGACGAACCAGTTATCACTGGCGGTCTCGCCGACAAAGTGCGTTTGCAGCAGATAGGTTGGCACAAAGTTGGGAGTCGAGCCAGTGAGAAAGCCCTGATAGTCGTAGCTGGCATCGCCCACCAGCAGCAGGTGGCGCGGGGCCTGGCCCGGCCAGTTGTCGCGCGCATAGAGCATATAATCGCGAATCGCGGCCGGGTCGATCATCCCACCGCTGAACGTGTCGTACACATCGTCAATGGTCGCCACAGTTACCCGCAGGCCCTGAGCGCGGCGGAAGTCAAGCAACGGCTGCAAAGCGGGGATGAAGTCGGCTGGCGCAATAGCGATATAGTCAGCGCCCTCGACGTTCTGGCGCAGATCGACATAGCTGGCCGGCTGGATAGCCAGCGGGGCCCGCAGCGCGGCGCGGTCGGCGACAGCATAGCGCCGCAGCCCCTCGGCAGCAGCGTCCTGGAAGCTCAGCCCTGCTGAGTCAACAGCGAAACCGCTGACTGGCTGGGCGGCCGTGGAATCGGTCACATCCCACAGCAGAGCCTGGGCTGCGTTCACCCCGCTCACGGCCAGCGGCGCGCCAGCTTCGGCAGTGAACAGCAACTGGCCATCGGCTGCATCCAGCCTGCGGCTATAGGTCAGATCGATCCGGTTCAGAAAAAGCACATCGACCGTTGCGCCGGTGTCGCCAGGGGCGACCAAGGCGAACGTATTGCCCGCCGGCTGCACGATGGCGCTGGGCAGCGTGGCGGTGATAGTGCGCCAGCCCTTGCCATCCCAGGCGCTCTCGGCCACCTGCTGGCCGTTGACCTGTAGCAAAGCGCGGTGATCGGGGTTGACTGTCATGTCCTCGGTATTGCCCCACAGGGACACAGCCAGATCCACATCTCCGCCGGCCCAGCCGGGCAGGTCGAAGGTAGTGGTAAAGGTGTCGGGCGCAAAGAGCGACTGCCACAGCCAATGGTCGCTGCCAGCGGGAAGCTGTGACAAGTAGAGCTTCTGCTCCTCCAGCCGCTGCTGGGCAGTAAAGGTTGCAACTGGCTGGCCCGCGCCTGGTGCGACCGTGCGCACTGGGCTGTCCTCGGCCTGGCTATTCCAGCTCAGCCAATAGACATTCTCCCGGCTGTAGCGGCTGTCGCGCGGCTCGCCGTAGAAAATCAGCGCCAGGTCGTCGCCGCTGCCCTCGGTGATTAGCGTCACAGGCCGGTCGCCCAGAGTCATGGCAAGCTGACTGGGGTCATTGCGCGCAGGATCGAAGCCAGCCGCCCGCAGGTCGCTGGCCGTCACGCGGTAAAGGCCGGATTGGTCCACCACCAGCTTGACGGCATCTACCGGCTGGACTGGGGCCGATGGTGCGACAGGCGCCGCTGTAGACGCCGCGCGCGCCTGGGTTGTGTCAGTCGGTTGCGGGTCACTGCTCGCCTCTTTTCGGCCACAGCCTGCCGCCAACAAAGCAGTTAAGAACAACAAGGCCAACCAGCGGGCTCGCTGCCTGGCCAGACGTGGTCGATTGTTATCACTCGCCATAGGTCATCCAGTCTTGTCTCACCGCGCTGACCGCTGGCTGGCTATCCAGTCAGCGGTCAGCGCACAGCTTGATTCCCAATCTTTAGCGTCGCCGCCAGACAAAGAACACCACCAGCACCAGCAGCGCCGCGCCGCACAGACTGCCGCCGCCGATCACCATCAACAGGCTGGAGGTGTTGTCGCCGCCGCCGCTGGACGAACCGCCTGGCCGCGGCGTAGCCGTTGGCCGCACCAACTGCGCTGGCGGCGCATCCACAGGAGCCTGAGGCGCCTCGGCCAGGAGCTGCGGGGTGGCGGTGGCATCCGGCGCCTGGCCTGCGCTGGATTGCTCGACCGCTGGCGCGCTGTCGCCTTCGGCCGCCGGAGAAGCCAGGGCAGGATCCTGGGGCGGAACCGGCTGAGCTTCGCCGCGCTCAGCGGCCGCAGCAGCCTCGATCGCTCTGGCCTGCTCGTCGACAGTGGCAACCACCGGCGCAGCCACGGCGTCGGTAGCCGTTGCCTGAGGCGCAGCCGGCGTCACGCCCGCAGGCTGCGTGTTGAGCGGCGTGTTGGTTGGCGCGGGGCTGGTCGGAACAGGAACGGTCGGGCTATCCTGAATCTGGCGCGGCGTGGCGGTCGCTGCCGGAGCTTCAGCTCCCAAGGGCTGTGTCGCAGCAGGCAGCACCGGGGTGGCCGTGGGGGGAACCGGCGTCGCCGTCGGGGGAACTGGTGTGGCCGTCGGGGGAACCGGCGTGGCCGTCGGGGGAATCGGCGTGGCCGTCGGGGGAATCGGCGTGGCCGTCGGGGGCTGGGAGGTGGGCGTGGGCGTGGCTGTGCCGCCGCCGGCCGTGGCCTGACCGTTTTCCAGCGTCTGAGTGCCGCCGCTGGCCTCCAACTCCACCAACCAATAATAATAGACCTGTCCAGGCGTCAGTCCACTGTCCGTGTAGGCATACTCGTGGCCGGTGGTGGCGGTGCCGCGCGCTGGCTCGGTGCGAATGAGGGCAGCCTGGGCTGGATCGGCGTTGGCGCCGCGCAGGATGCGAAAGCCGGCCGTGTTGGTTTCCGTCTCTGTGGTCCACTTGACCACAAGCTGGCTGGGGCTTGGGCCTTGCTCGATAGCAAAGAAGCTCAGCCTGACATTGGCGCCAGCCGGAATAGCGCCCGCCAGCGCAGTGAACAGAACGATAACAAGGGAAATAAGACGCAGTGTGAAACGACTCATAGTGGATGTTTTCTCTCCTTTGGCCAGATGACTGTGGTCAGCGGCAGCGAGCGATGGTAACATAGGGCCATAGAGGTGTCAAGCCTGGAACAGGCGAACGTGAAACACGATGTTCAGTCATTACTACTCAGGCCCAGGTGCCGGGCACTTGCATTTGCGCCTACTACGAAGTCTGTGCAGCCGATTTCACCCGCCAATTAACTGCAAGTGCCCGGCACCTGAGTGGCTACGTTTAGTCAAAGATTGGCTGCAAGTTGATACGCAGGGCGGGATCGCCGAGCAGATCAAACGTATCCATCAGGTCCAGGTTGCGCCCCGACGCCCAGAGCGCCTGTTTGCCTGCCGCGGTAGCCACGCCCAAAGTGCGAACGCCAGCATTAAAGACCGCCTGATAGAAGCCGCGGTGCAGGTGGTCGTGGCCAGTAGCGACGCCAAAGCCGGTTGCGCCCCAGCCAGCCACCGATCCACCGTTTGCCCACCCCAGCATCATGACCTCGATGCCGGTGAACGATGGGTCGGCAAAGTTGCCGCTGACACAGGCCATGTCCAGCACGATGGGCTGGCGCGGGCCGTTGTTGAAGCGGGTCACGTCGTTGCGTCCCTCGTCGCGCGCCCGCAGGATGGCCTCATGCGCCCAGGTGGTGACGCTGGCATGGCCGACATAGTTCAGGAAGACCGCGCCGCCGTTGACCGCAGCCACAATCGCGTCGGTTGTAGCGCTGGGCGTTCGATAGCGGTACGGCTCGCCGCCATCGTCGTTGGGATAGGGGTCGTAGAACACCCGGTCAGCGATGTAACGCGACGGCACCAGCGCTATAATTCCGTTGGTGATCGCTTCGAAGTTGCCAGCCGGGTCGGGCGCGCCGTTGGCATCGCGTGCGTTGTCGGCCACGAACGTCAGCGTGCCTGTCCAGGCGCCTGGCGGCGGGCTGTTCTCGTAGTTGATGATCTTGTTGACCATCACCGTCGCCTCGTTCAGCGTTCTGGCTGGCAGCCGCCCCAGCGCCAGGTCTGGCAGACGATCAGCGCCGCTGACGGTGACGAACTCGTTGTCAATAGCCACTTCGCAGACCCAAGGATCGACACAGGCGAAGTAGGTGGGCACCAACACAGGCTGCATCGTCAACCCGGTGCGCATGCGATAGTCAAAGTGGCTGCTGCCCAACAACATCAAGTAAGCAGGTGCAGGCGACTGCCAGTTGCCATAGGCATGGGCGACAAAACTGCGGATTGCCTGCGGGTCCAGCCGGCCGTTGCTCCACTCGTCGTAGACATCCTGAATGTCGACCAGGGCGACTACAAGGCCGCGGCTGCGCCGGTGGCTGGCCAGCGCCTCGGCTGCCGGCCAGAGATCGCGATGGGCAATCAGCAGGTAATCAGCGCGGTTGGCAGGAGTGCGCAGGGCCGAACCTGTGTCGCGCAGAAGCGCAGATATGCGATTGACTGCGGCCACGCGCGCCATCTGGTAGCTGTACGACGCGGCGCTCGTGCGGCCAAAGCGCACGCTATAGGCTGCACTGCTGGCTGGCCCCGACGCTCCGGCGATGGGCAAATAGACCTGATTCAGGCTGGTCTGGGCAGCGGCGACAGATTCTGCGCCGGCCGGCGGCGCGGCCATCGGCGTCGCCTGCAGGCCGGTCAGCCGCACAGGGGCAGCCGGGTTGGTCACGTCAAAGCCCAGCACGTCCTGGCCGCTAAAACCCTGCACCTGAAACTCACGCCGCCCCCCTGCCTCGGCAGCAAAGGCCGACTGGTCATTAAGCGCAAGCAAGGAGTGGCGATAGTCGATCTCAACCCAATCCAGAAAAGATCGGTCGATCACGATGCCCGGCAGAGCATCGACCACCAGAGTGACGGCGTTGAGGCCGCGGCGCAGCGCGGCGGCTGGCGGCTGAAATTCCTGCTCCACAGCAGCAAGGCCATCCCAAATCAGCGTGCCCACAAGTTGACCGTTCAACTCGACCCGCACCCGATGATCAGGGTTGATCGTCAGGTTGTTCAAGCCGCCCTGCATGCGCACCCTGAGCCTGGCGTTGTACCCGCTGGTAATGGCTGCGGGCAGCGCCGTATAGACGGTGTAGCTAGGCTCCAAGAGGTTATTCAACTCGGCCCAATACCAACGCGGATAGGGAGGATTGGCCGGATAGGGCGGCAGATCGTTGCGAAAGATGTAGTCCTCCTCCAGGCGCGCCGTGGTCCAGGCCGCGGTGTCAGTCGCCGGACCCGATGGGGTGACATCACTGGTGGCCATACGCAGGCCGGGGGCGTCGCCCACCGACAGCCAGTAGATATCCGTCTCGCTGTAGATGGTCGGCGTAATCTGAGCGTAAAAGATCAGCGCCTCATCCTGCTCAAATTGGGCGTTGCTGTTGCCAACAAAATGGGCGGCCACCTGCTGGCCCTGCGTCCAGACCTGTAAGTAGGCGGGATTGGCCGTGCGCAGCGGCGTCAGGTCCTCCCCTTGCAGATCGGCCAGAGTGACCTTGTACAGCCCGCTGGTGCGCAGCGATGTTTTGAACCAGGCGCGCGACATGTCGCCGGGGTAGACGCTATCAGGGGCGCGGTCGCTGCTGAGCGGCTGGCCGCGCTCGCTGCGCCAGGCAAAAGCCTGGTCGTAGTTGAGCAGTTGGTCTTGCAGCAGAGGATCGAACAGATCAAGCGCTGCGCTGCTGCGCCCTGAGCTGGCTGTTGCGCCGCTGAAGATGGCCTCGATCCGCAGCGTGCGGTAAACCCGCAGCACGCCCTGAGCCGGGTTGTATTGCAACGGCTGAATCACAACGCGAGCCACCCGCTGCCCGCGCACAAAGGCTGTCTCGTCCACCGAGGCTGCTGAGGCCGGCCAGAACTGATCCGCCTCATAAACCGCAGCGTCCCAGGTGAACTGCTCCTGCACGCCAGCCAGCGCATCGGCCGCGCCAGTGTCGGAGTCCCGCTGCACCACAAACGCAGGGCTGGGGTAGACCAGATAGCTCCCCGGCAGTTCTTCCACTTTGGCGTCGAGGATGCGCAGATCGACCTCGCCCTCGGCCGGAATGCCGAGCATAACACCTGTCTGCAACAGCTCAGGCTGGCCAGGCGCGCCCACGGCTACATAACCAGGCAGGCTCAGGCGCTGAAAGACCTGGCCGTCAACCTGGATCTCTTCCAGGCTGGGCGTTGGCACGTCGATCTCAAAAACCAATCTGTCAAAACGGGTCTCTACCAGTCGCAGCGCAGCCTGCTGGGCTGGGGCTTCCTGACCAGATGCTGGCGCAGGCAACAACAGCCCAAGCAGCATGATCACCATCAGCCCGCTTCTCCTCAAGCGATCCATTCCGTACTCCTCATCAGCTATTGTCCCTAAACGACCGTCGCGGCGTTCATAATCAATAAAGTTACAGCCCATGTAACTGCTCAGCCGGCCGGTCAGAAACCGGGTTTTTCTCGTTGGGCAATGATT
>CAZVGR010000150.1:1351-9878 GCA_964626845.1 uncultured Anaerolinea sp. | reverse complement strand
CCTGGCGCAGATTATGGCGCTTAGAGTAGGCGAGGGCTTTTCCGGCCAGGCTGTGGCGATCGGGCGGCCGGTGGTGATGGATGATGTGCCGGCCGAGATTGTGCTGGAGCGCTTTGGCGAGGGCGGCCCGGACATTCACACCGTCGCCAGCTTTCCCCTGGCGGCCAGCGGGGAGACGATGGGCGCGATGTTCGTAGCCAGCCGTCCGCGGCGGCCCTTGTCGCAGCAGGATATCGAGCTGCTCAACGCCATCGGCTTGCAGGTGGGCGTGGCTATCGAAAACACCCGCTTGATCAGCCGTCAGAAGGAAGCCGCAGCCGTGGAGGAGCGCCAACGTCTGGCGCGCGACCTGCACGACGCCGTGACCCAGACCCTGTTTTCGGCCAGCCTGATCGCCGACGTGCTGCCGCGTCTCTGGGAGCGCAACCCTGACGAGGCGCGGCGGCGCGTGGAGGAGCTGCGCCAGCTCGCCCGCGGCGCGTTGGCCGAGATGCGCGCCCTGTTGATGGAACTGCGGCCGGTGGCTCTGCTCGATGCGCCGCTAGGCGATCTGGTGCGCCAGCTTGCAGAAGCGTTCACTGGTCGGACGCGGGCGCCGGTCGACCTGGTGGTGGAGGGCGGCGGCTGTGATCTGCCTGGCGACGTCAAGGTAGCCCTCTACCGCATCACCCAGGAGGCGCTGAACAACATCGCCAAACATGCTGGGGCCAGCCAGGTCTGGCTCAGCCTGCGCTGTGCCGAAGGGCGGGCAATTTTAGAAGTGCGCGACAATGGCGCCGGTTTCGAGCCAGGTCAGATTAACCCCAACAACCTGGGCTTGCGCATCATGCGCGAGCGGGCGCAGGCCATCGCTGCAACGTTGACTGTGGACAGCGAGGAGGGGGAGGGAACCGAGGTGAGCGTTATCTGGAGCAGCGCTTGACACTGGCCACCTGGCCAGGTTGCAGACTCGCCACGTGGCCGATGGAACCGGCACACGTTCAACCTATCATGGAACAGACGTAGAACGAAGCACTCAATCTGGAGAGTAATCTATGCGTGTGTTGGTGGCGGATGATCTGCTGGCGGTGCAGTCGGCCCTGGCTCTGTTGTTGGGGCAGGAAGTCAACCTGGATGTCACCGGCCAGGCCGCCGATGCTGAGGGCGTCTTGCGCGCCATGGCCCAAGACCCGCCGGACGTGATTCTGCTGGACTGGGAACTGCCGGGCATGCCGGCCAGCGATCTGGTGCAGCAGCTACGGCAAGCTTACCCCGATCTGTGCATTATCGCCTTGAGCAGCCGGCCGGAGGCAGAAAGCGCGGCTGTGGTGGCCGGTGTAGACGCTTTTATCGACAAACTAAGCCCCTCTGACGCACTGCTCGACGCGCTGGATCAACTTACGCCGCCAGAGGCAAGTGAACGGTGAACCGGCTGCCCTGCCCAGGCTGGCTGTACAATTCCAGCCGCCCGCCGTGGGCCAGCGTCAAGTCGCGGGCGATGGTCAGCCCCAGTCCCAGGCCTTGGGGGAAGCGCCGGTCGCGTTCGCTGCGGTAGAAGGCCTCGAACACGCGCTGCTGCTCTTCGGGGGCGATGCCCGGCCCGCTGTCGGCCACGCTGATCCACACCTCTGACTCGTTGACGCCTGCTGTCACAGCCACGCGGCCGCCGGCCGGCGTGTACTTGATCGCGTTGCTGAGCAGGTTGCCCACCACCTGGGCCAGCCGGTCAGGGTCGATATGGACGGCAGGCAAGCGCTCCGGTACATCGGTCTGCCACTCCAGCCCCTTGTCCAGCGCGGCCGCTCGCCAGGGCAGCAGCACCGGCGGCAGCCACTCGCTGAGCGGGGTCAACTGGCGGTTGAGGGTGATGTTTCCAGTCACTTGACCATGCAGTTGGGCCAGGTCGTCCAGCAGCGGCTGCATGCGTTCGATCTGCGCCTCGACGCCGCCCAGCAGTTCCTCGCGGATCGCCGGATCGTCGCCGGCCGGCCCGCGCAGCACGTGGGCCGCCGAACGCACCGCGCCCAGCGGCCGGCCGATCTCATGCACCACGTTGGCCAGCGAGCGCCGCCGCGTCTCCTCCAACAGGCGCAGACGTTCGGCCAGGGTGTTGGCCGCACGGGCAAGCTGCCGGGTCTCGCGCGGGCCTTGCTCAGCTACCGCAGTTATGGGCCGCCCCTCGGCCAGATCCACCACCGCGCCGGCCGTGGCGTCGATGGGCCGCGCCAGCCGGCGCGCCAGCACGACGCCCACCACCGCGCCCAGCACAATCTCCAACAGCAGCGCGGCGGCCATCACCGTGCGCAGCCGGCCCACCAGCGAGTTGATCCCGGTCAGCGTCTTGATCACGCCCACCAATCCCACCACCCGGCCTGATGCGTCGGTGATCGGCGCCAGCACCTCGACCCCCTGTCCGTCCAGGCCATAGCTGACCAGCACGCTGGTCTCGCCGCGCAGCGCTGTTGCGATACCGGCGGGCCGCAACGGCTGGTTGCCGCTGTCTGTGCCAAGCGCGGCCAGAGCCTGGCCTTCTGGCCCCAGCAGTAGCACGCGGCCATCCAGCGACACGGCCAGGCTGGCCACGAACGACTGGGCCAGCTCGGGATCGTCCAGCACCTGCAACTGGCGGCGGACGGACTGCACCAGCAGCGTGGCCTGCTCGGTGGCGCGCTGGGAGAGGCTGGCCAGCAGCACCTGGGTTTCGATCAGGTACCACAGCGCCGCCGTGATCAAGGGCAGGACGAGCAGAAAGGGGAGGATGTGGCTGAGGACGAGCTGGCCGCGCAGGGTTCGCATCGCGTCATTTACCCCTGGGCAACGAGCTTGTAGCCGACGCCGCGCACGTTGACGATGCGTTGGGGGCGGTTGGGGTCGTCCTCGATCTTCTCGCGCAGCCAGCGCACATGGACGTAGACCACCTGCGGCTCGCCGCTGTACTCGGCCCCCCAGACCCGGGCCAGAAGATCGTCGATGGAGAGCACCTTGCCGGCATCCAGCGCCAGCGCGTGCAGGAGGCTAAACTCGCGAGCCGTCAGCTCCACCGGGCGGCCAGCGATGGTGACCGCGTGGGCCGCGGGGTCGATCACAATGTCCCCTACGACCAATGTAACCGGGTCGGCCGGCCTGGCGGCTTGCGCTGCGTTGCGGCGCAGCACGGCCTTGACCCGCGCCAGCAGCACGTCGGGGTTGAAAGGCTTGGTGACGTAGTCGTCCGCGCCCAGCTCCAGGCCGAGGATGGTATCGATCTCCCGGCGGCGGGCGGACACGAAGATGATGGGTGTGGCGGCCTGTTGCCTGAACTGGCTCAGCGCGTCCAGGCCATCCATGCCCGGCAGGCCGATGTCCAGCAAGACCAGGTCGGGCGGATCGCGTCGCGCCAGGGCCAGCGCGTCCTCGGCGCTGCCGGCCGTGCTGGCGCGATAGCCGGCCTGCTCGAGCTGCAAGCCGGTGCTGCGCCGCATCAGGGCATCGTCGTCAACCACCAGGATGTGTTGGGCCATGATGGCCGCGATTCTACCATCAATCAGCCAGATGCCAAAGGACGACGAGAGGCCCGCCGGCTGCGCACGGCCAGCACGCCGAAGCCCACGCCGAACCAGACGCCCAGGGCCAGCAGCGCCATCTCGTCCACGGTCAGCCAGCGGCGGGCGGCGGCCGCGAGGCCAGCCACAGGCCCTGCCGCCGAGTTGCCGACGCCTAACGTCTGTTCGGCCAGGGCCAGGTTGGCGCGGATGTCGGCGTCGCGCGGGGCCAGCGCGGCCGCGCGTTGGTAGGCCAGCAGCGCCCGACCCACATCGCCCTGCACGAAGTACGCGTTGCCCAGGTTGTAGAGCAGAGCGGCGTCGCGCGGGTTCTGCGCGGCCAGTTGCTCGTACATCTGCGCGGCCTCGGCGTAATGGCCGGCGTTGACCAGTTGGTTGGCTGCGGCCACGGCTTGGGTATTGATCTGGGCTGTGGCCGAGGACGACCGGACGGTGAAGAGCAGCCCGGCCAGCAGGGCCAGGCCGACGAATGCAACGGCCAAGAAAGATCGCTTCATGATGAACCTCTCGCAAGTCCGATAGATTTCGGAAGTGGCCGGCGGCCGCCCGCCACGACCCAAATCTGCGCAATGAAAGCGGCGGGGCCAGCTCGCCAATCACCTGCTGCGTCTCAGCCAGCAGATCGACGCCAGCGGCCGCGTAGCCACCCGGCGCGTAGCGTCCAACCTCGCATTGGGTCAGCAGCGCTTGCACGCGCGCCGCCAAATCAGGCGAGACGCCGCGCATCAGCAGCAGATCGCCCAACGCCCGCCGGGTCATGCCGGTCACCGGCTGTCGCAGCCTGGCGTCCAGATACTCGGTCAGGATGCGGCCGGCAGCCTGATCGGCCAGCTCCGGCCGCTTTGCGGCGTCTCGCAGCGCCCGGCTGGCCTGTTTGAAGGCCCGCTGGCTGCGCAGCGTCGCCGCGTTGGCCCGGTTGAGCCACTGCCGCCGCTGCCAGACGAACTGACCGGCCACCAGCGCCACTGGCAGCGCCCACAGCGCCCAGTAGGCCCGCCGCTGCGGCAGGGACGGCGTCGCGATAAACCCTTGCGACGCAGCGGCCACCTTGATGGGCCGCAGGTCAGGATGCACGGCGACCGGCGCTGCGGCTGGCTGGCCTGGGTCAGCCTGGGGCTGGGCCGCCGACGCGTTGGGGTCCGCGGCTACGGCGAGCTCAACCGGCTCGCTGCTGAGGGTGCGATACTCGCCAGCGGCCGGGTCGAAATAGCTGAACTCCGCGCCGGGCACGGTCAACTGGCCGGGCTGCGTGGGCACCAACATGCGCTCGATGCGGCGCTCGCCAGCCAGTCTGCCGTTTCGGAATTGGCTGTCGGTGGTGGCCGTGCTGTCGAACGCTCGCCAGGCAGCGTCCGCTGCCCAAGTTGGATCGGTGATCTGCTCGATATTGCCCGCGCCGGCGATGGCTACACGCTGCGTGATAGCATCGCCGACCTTGACGTCGGCTGCGTCGACCTCGGACTGCATGGTGAACTGGCCGACCGCGCCCTGGAAGCTGGCCGGCGCGCCGGCCGGCAGCGGCTGGACGTCCAACCTCACCGGATCGCTGGCGACCTCGACGCCAGGCGCGCCCAGAAAGTCGCGGGGCAGCAGAAACCTGGCCGGGTCGATCACGATCTCGCCGGCCACCATGGGAAAGAGCACGTGCTGCAGCTCGGTGACCTGGTAGCTCCGCCCGCCGGCCTCCGTGGCGTAGTCGGTCTGGCCGGGCAGGGCCTCGCTCCATGCGCCGTTGAACATCGGCGCTTTGTACTCGATGCGGCCAAACGGATCAATCGCCCGGTAGAGGCGCAGCGAGTACAGCACCTGCTCACCCTGGAAGGGGGTGGCGTTGTCGACTATCGCTTCCGCATAGTAATCCTGGCCCTGCAACGCGGCCGGCGCAGGTATCTGCGGCAACGACTGCGATGGCATCACCGGCAATTGCCCCAGGCCAGACAACGCGCCAAGGCCGGGGCCGGATTGAAGCATTTGATCCAGTAAGCCAAACAGATCGAGCGGATTGGATCCCCCCTGCAACAGCGGCGGCAAAGCGCCGGGTTGCGCAGAAGGAGGGGCGCTCGGATCCTGCGTGACGGTAACCCGAATGGGCTCGGTGCTGCCTGCGTCCTGACCGCGGACGATGATTGTGAACCCTGGGATGACTAGCTCGCCGGTGCGCAGCGGTTGCAACGCGTATTGGGTGACCGCCTGCACGGTGGTAACGCCGTTAATCGTTTGCATCTGCACACCGCTGCTGGTTCCCACAACCTGGAAGTCGTCCAGCGGCGGCAGGTCGGGCTGGCCGCTGGCGCCCTCGACGGCGATGCTAAGGGTCACGGTCTCGCCCAGGCCAACCGTGTTGCGGTCGACCGTTGCGGTGACGCCGGTTCCCTGGGCCGAAGCTGGCCAGGCCAGGACAACCAACAGCATCAGCGCTGCTACGACGGGCAACGCGCGCCAGGGCTTGTTGCGCAGGGATCGATGGATGAAGTGCTTCATAACGTGTCGCTCCAGAATGGTGCGGAATTTCAGGTGTTAGCGCTGCACGAGGACTGGCGGCAGCCGCAGGTTGCTGCCCAGATCGAGCGCGGGCAACGTCGAGAGCCAGGCGCCGCCGCGTGCGGCCAGATCCTGGGCCGCCTGAGCGCCGCTGGCAGCCTGCTGGCTGGCTGTAGTGCGCACTGTCTGCCACGCTTCCGAAGCCTTGCCGGCCAGCGGCGCGATCACGTTGGCGGCGACCGTCTCGCTGCGGGGCAGGTCGAGCCGCGCGCTGCCGTCCACGTCCACCCCGGCCAGCGGGATCGCCACGGCCGCCTTGGTCTCGACAAAGGCCGCCTCACCGCCTCGCTTGAAGGGGATGAAGGCCGTGACCTGCGCCTGGCCGTCGAGCACCTTGTCCGGTGCGATGGCAGAACGGACCACGCCGTCCACCAGCAGGCCGTCGGCGCCCAGCGTCACCAGCCCTTCGACGGCCAGCGGCATCGCCTCGACGCCGATCCAGCGGCCCAACGCGCCGGCGCCGACCGACCACGAGCCGCCCAGGGTGAGCTGCTCTTCAGCGTTCTTGCCAGCCAGGCCAGAAATGACAACCTGGGTACGCTGGCGCAGGGGCAGGGCGTCGGGAATCAGCGGCGACTGCTCGGCCAGCGCCTGCAACGGCCCGGCCAGCAGCATCTCGCCGCTGGTGTTGACGGTGAGGTTGCCGGCCAGATAGACCAGCGGCTCCTCGGTGTCGATGATCAGGGTCAAGGCCTGGCCGGCCGGCGTCGAGAGGCGCAAGGTCTCGCCGGTGCCCTCGATCACGCCGGCCGCGTCCATGCCCGACGCGATGTTGAAGAACAGGTACTGGCGGTCAGCGACCAGCGGCGCGCCGAGATGGCTCAGGTTGGCGCCGGTGTCCAGGCCTACCTCGGCCCTGGCCGGCTGCACCATGCGCACGTCGCTGAGCACGCCCAGGGTGGGGATCGGCGTCTCGACTGAGCCGCGCAGGCGGGCGATCTGGCTGTCGTCGCCCATCTCGACATCCAACTGGGCCTGAGGCAGAGTGATCTGGCCCAAGGGCACGGTCAGCACCAGGTCGTCGTCGATGGCCAGGCGCGCGCCGGCCGGCAGCGCGTCCGGCTTGCCTTGCAGCGCGGCAATGCCCAGGGTGGCTCCAAACCTGGCCAGCGGCGACAGGCCGGTGAGCGGCGCGCGCACGGTGCAGACGCCGTCGACGCAGCGCACCGTGGCCGGCTGGGGCGGCGTGTTGTCGGCAAAGGCCGCGCCGCCGGTAGCGCTGACCAGCAGCGTGGCCGAAAGAATCGCGGGGATGACTTTGTGTATGAATCGCATGATGATGTTCCTTGTGAGATCAGGACTGACAGTCCTACGCCACGCGTTACCAATCCTGCACCGGCGGCCGGCTGCGCACCCGCAGGAACTGGCCCAGCCTGCTTTGCAGGGTGTCGGACTTGCCGGCGATGGCGGCCAGCAGTTGGCGAGCCTGGTCCTCGGTCAGACGCTGGCCGGGGGCAAGCTGCGACCCATCTTGCGGCTGTCCGTCCTGCTGCTGGTCATTCTGCGGCTGGCCGTTCTGGCCTTGCTGTTGATCCTGTTTCTGTTGATCGCCTTGGGACTGGCCTTGTTGGTCCTGCGGCTGGCCGTTCTGGCTTTGCTGCTGATCCTGGTTCTGCTGGCCCTGATCCTGTTGATCCTGCTGGCCTTGACCATCCTGTTGTTGGTCGCTGTTCTGCTGATCCTGGCTCTGCTCGTCCTGGTTCTGCTGGTCTTGCTGATCCTGCTGGTCCTGTTGATCTTGTTCCTGCTGCTGCTCTTGCTGTTGCTGCTTCTGTTGCAGAGCCAGTTCCAGGTTGACCTTGGCGTCCAGGTCGTCAGGATTGCGCAGCAGCGCCTGGCGATAGGCCTCGATGGCCGCGTCCCAGACCTGCGTGTTGAAGGCCGAGTTGCCGGCGTTGAAGAAGCTGTTCTGGGCCAGCACATCGCTCTGGGCGACCTGCGCCGCGGTTTGCAGCGCCTTGAGCGCCTCTTCGTACTGGCCCTCGCGGTAAAGCACGTTGGCCGCGTTGTAGTATGGCTCAGCCAGCTCCGGGGATTTGGCCTGCGCCTCGCTGTAAGCTTGCAGCGCCTCTTCGTAGGCTTGCTTGGCGAAGGCGTCGTTGCCGTCGGCAGTTAGCTTCGCTGCGGATGGGCTGCAGGCTGTCGTCAGAAACGCCAGCGTCGCCAGCGCTATAACAGTTGTTACCAGTCTTCTACGGTTCATTGATGCCATCTGTCGTCTCGCTTGCCTCGGGTCGGATGCCATGCCCCACGACGTTGCCGGAGCGTTGTGGGTCGTGACAGCACCCCACCTTGAAAGGTGAGGCTTGCCGCCGATAAGCTCCACAGTTCACTGTGGAGTCGTGGCAGCACCCCACCTTGAAAGGTGAGGCTTGCCGCCGATAAGCTCCACAGTTCACTGTGGAGTGCCGCCATGCCCCACGACGTTGCCGGAGCGTTGTGGGTCGTGACAGCACCCCACCTTG
>CAZVGR010000150.1:0-1251 GCA_964626845.1 uncultured Anaerolinea sp. | reverse complement strand
TAAGCTCCACAGTTCACTGTGGAGTGCCGCCATGCCCCACGACGTTGCCGGAGCGGGACCCCACCTTCGAATGGTGGGGCATGGTCTTGGGCGCACGCTCCCGAACCCGGTCGGGGATGAGTTGGGCGGCGACCAGGGCCACGAATGCCAGCGCCAGGAAGATCTGATAGCGCTCGATCATCTGCACGGTCTGGCGGTTCTGCAACTGCGCCTTCTGCAGGTCGTCGATCTGGGCCAACAGGCTGGTCAGCTCGCGGCCGTCGGCGGTACCCCGATAGTACTGGCCGCCCGACGCCTCGGCTATGGAGCGCAAGGTCGCTTCATCCATGCGGGAAATGACCGGATTGCCCTGGGCGTCCCGTTTGTAGCCCACGACGCGGCCGCTGGCGTCGGTCTCCGGCACCCGCTCGCCTTCGGACGTGCCGAAGCCGATGGTGTAGATCAGCACGCCCTGCTCGGCTGCCTCTTGGGCCGCGGCCAGCGGGTCGCTCTCCACGTCCTCGCCGTCGGTCATCACCACCAGCACCTTCTGGCTGGCCAGCTTGGGATCGAAGGCCGCCGCGGCCGTGCGGATCGCGTCGCCGATCACCGTGCCAGGCCGCGAGATCAGGTGCGGGCCGGCGTCGCGCAGGTAGGTCAGCGCGGTGGTGTAGTCCGAGGTCAGCGGCACCTGCACGAAGGCTGCGCCAGAGAAGGGCACGACGCCGATCTCGTCGCCCTTGAGCTGCGCCGTCAGGTCGCGAATCTCCAGCTTGGCCCGGTCGAGCCGGCTGGGCTGGAGATCCTGCGCCAGCATGCTCTGCGACACGTCCAGCGCCACCATCACCTGCAAGCCCTCCTGGTCGATGGCCTGCACCTTTGTACCCCACTGCGGGCGGGCGATGGCGATGATCAACATGGCCAGGGCGAACAGGGTCAGCCCGGCCTGCCAGCGGCGGCCGCGCCAGTTGACAGCGGCGCTCAGCCGCTGGATCAGCGACGCCTCGCCCAGCCGGGCGATGGCCCGTTCGCGTTGCTTGCCGGCCCACAGCAGGAACATGGCAGCCGCGGGTACCAGCAACAAGGCGATGAGAAACTGAGGATGGGCGAATGTCATGGCAGCCTCCGAAAAACCGTATGGCTCAAGGCCAGCTCGATCAACAGCACCAGCAAGGCCGGAACCATCAGCCAGCCGGCCAGCTCCTGGTAGCGGTTGAACACCTGTACCTCGACCTGCGACTTCTCCAGTTGGTCGATGGCGTCGTAGATGGC
>CAZVGR010000149.1:0-10165 GCA_964626845.1 uncultured Anaerolinea sp. | reverse complement strand
ACGCCGTAGCGCATCTTGAAGGTCGGGCCGAAGGACTGGCCGTGGTCGGAGAGGAGCACCAGATCGTAGGCTCGCGGCGCTCGCTCCTGGACTGCCCGCCGCACGCGGGCGATGACGCGGTCGTAGCGCTTCAGCTCGCCAAAGGCGTCGTTGGTCCAGGGGCCGGAGTGGTGGGCCACCTCGTCATAGCCGGGCCAGGTGACGTAAATCGACGGCGAGCCGCGCACGATGTCCAGGATAGCGATGTTAGCGGCCAGATCGCGCGCGACGGTGCTGGTGGCGGCGCGGATGAAGGGATAGCCGCCGTGCAGCCGGTTCAGGCGGGGGGTGACGTCCTTGCGCCGCTGCTGCCAGCCCTCCCACAGCTCGCGCACGACATTGCCGGCAAAGAGCGAGATCGTGCGCATGAAGAAGTAAGGGTGCAGCATCAGCAGGCGGATGTCCTCGGCGCGGCGCTTCTGTTGTTCCTTGTCGTCGGTCTTGATGTCGGCGACAGTCAGCAACGACTTTTCGGCGTCGCCGTTGAGCATGTTGCTGATGCTGGAGCCGCCGCGCATCAGGCCGTTGCCTTGGGCGTAGCGGGCGTTGAGATCGGACGCATCCTTGCTGGAGACCATCAGCTTCTGCTGGCTCTTGTCATACCAGCGGAAAGCGGGGATGTCGTGGTTGTCGCCGAACATGATGCCGGCCTGGCAGGCTGAGGTCTGCGAGGGGATGCCGCAGTCGACCTTGGAGAGCACATAGCCCTCCTCGTCGATCATCGCCTGCACGGTGGGCATCAGGCCGTCGGCCAGGGCTTTCTGGATGTGGTGGTAGCTGAGGCCGTCGATCTCCAGCATCATCAGCCCGCGGCCCGGCTCGGCGGCGCCCTTGAAGGGATCCCGCTTGGCCGCCCGCTCGATGCGGTTCTGGTAGAAGGAGCCCTCGTCGTCCACCTCGATGATGCCGGTGAGCACGGCGTTAATGATGGCCAGGACGATGCTGGCGACGATGGCTTCCAGCAAGCCGCCCAGTACAAAGCTTGGCGCCAGAAGGTTGGCCGTGATCAACAGCACCACGGCGTTGACCAGGAAGCCGACACCGAACATGACGAAGAAGCCCAGCGGCCGGGCAATGAGCAGGATCAGCGGCCGGATCAGCAGGTTGACCAGCGCCATGACCAGCGCAGCCGCCACCGCCACCACCCAGGCCGGCGTGGCGCCGACGGCCACGAACGCCATCCCCGGCAGGATCGCCGCGGTAAGGAGTAAAGACAGCGCGTCGACCACCCAAAGCAGGGCGAAGCGGATGAGGAAACGGGCAATGTGGTTGATCGATCTTGTCATGGGGAGAAAGTTCCTTACTGTGTGAAGGGCAGCCGTTGGGAAAGACGATTTCGGCATCGACGCGCAGAGACGTGGGATCTATCGAAAGCCGACATCAGTGTAATCTACTTTGTCACAGGACACAACCACCGTTCGGATGCATTTTATATGTAGCCGGGCGAGGCGGCGACGCCAAGGTCGATGCGATCCATGCCAGCCAGGCCCGTTCGGCGATGGGAGATAATCACCGTGGTGCGCGCTGCCATGAAATCCCCCAAAGACTGCATCAAGCGCTGCTCGGTGACGGCATCCAACTGCGAGGTGGCCTCATCCAAAATCAGGATGGGCGCATTCTTCAGGATGGCGCGGGCGATAGCCAGACGCTGCCGCTCGCCGCCGCTGAGTAGCAGGCCGTTTTCCCCCACCACCGTGTCATAGCCCTGTGGCAGGCTTTGGACGAAGTCGTGCAACTGGGCCTGCTGGCAGGCTGCGACCAACTCGTCATCGCTGGCATCCGGGTTGGCCAGATAGAGGTTGTCGCGGATAGTGGCGTTGAACAGATGGGTATGCTGCGGCACGACGGCCAGCAGCGTGCGCACATCGTCAGGCGCCATCTCGCGAATCTCATATCCATCGATACAGATCGTCCCCTCCTCGTAGTCCCAGAAGCGCAGCAGCAGGTTGACCAGCGAGGACTTGCCGGAGCCGTTGGGGCCGGTAATGACCACCTGGCCGCCGGCCGGCACGCGCAAGCTCACGCCGTCCAGCACCAGGGGCTCGTCAGGCGCGTAGCGAAAGCGCAGGTCGTGAATCTCAATCGCAAGGCCGCGACTTGGGAGACCTGTCAGGTCGGCGGTTGACGTTCCTGGCTGCTGCGCCGCGTCGTGGCTCACCTCACCGTCGATTCGCCGGCCTGACAGTCCTGGTGGGTCGACCGCAGCTGGCTCAGCATCGATCAGCTCAAAGATGCGCTGGGCAGCGGCCTCGCTGGACTCCAGCGTCTGCCAGGCATGGGCCAGCGGCTGCACGGACTCGAACGCGGCAATGGCGGTCAGCGGCAACAGGGCCAGGAAGACGCCGTCGATCTGACCTGCAGTCACCAGCGGAATGGCCAGGAACAGCACAGTCAGCCCGGCCAAACCGGTCAAGAGCGCAGCCAGTCCGTTGCCCAGGCCGCGCACCCAGGCCAGCCGCTCTTGAACCCGGTTGAGCTGCTGGCTCAGCCGCAGCGTCCTGGCCTGGTAGGCGTCCTCCTGACCGCAGGCCAGCAGGTCTGCAATGCCCTGGATGTCGTCGACCAGGGAGGCTGTAAGCTCTGCGCGCAAGGCGACCCCTGCGGTTGCGGGCTGGCGGCTAAGCCTGCGGCTGGCCAGGGGCAGGGCGACGCCGGTCAACAAAATAAAAACCAACAAGGCCAGACCCAGCCAAACATCGAAGCTGCCCAGAATCAGGCAGGCCAGCGCCGTCACCAGCGCTGCGGCCAACGGCGGAATCACCACCCGCAGGTAGAAGTTCTCCAGCGTCTCGATGTCGGCCACGGTGCGGGCCAACAGGTCGCCGCTGCGATACACGGCCAGCCGCGCTGGCGCCAGCGGCTCGATGGCGCAATAGAACCAGACGCGCAGGCGAGTCAAGATACGGAAGGTAGCCAGGTGGGTCACATAGCGCTCAGCATAGCGCAAGCCGGCGCGGGAGACCGCGAAAAAGCGCACACCGGTGATCCAGATCGCCAGATCGGTCATGTCTCTGGCCAGCGCGGCCTTGGAGATCAGGTAGGCCGAGACCGCCATCAAGCCCACGCTGGCCCCGGTGACGGCAAAGCTCAACAACACGCCGGCGAGAATCCACCAGCGGAAGGGTGCCATGAGCTTGAGGAGGCGGGGAAGAGGGGACATGAGGAATGGTTAATGGTGAGATGTTAATGGGTAATGGTGTAATTGGCGACGAGGTGGGTGTAGAGGCCGTTTTGGGCCAGGAGTGTTTCGTGAGGGCCGATTTCGGCGGCGCGGCCGGCCTCCAGGACGACGATCTGGTCAGCGGTTGCGGCCAGCTCCAGGCGATGGGCGATGAGCAGAACGGTGCGGTCGTTGGTCAGGCGGGCCAGTGCAGCACGGATCAAGGCGTCGCTCTCGGCATCCAGGTTAGCGGTGGCTTCGTCCAAGAGCAGCAGAGGCGCGTCCTTGAGAAAGGCGCGGGCCAGGGCCAGCCGTTGGCGCTGGCCGCCGCTCAGCCGGGCGCCCCCTTCGCCCAGCGGTGTATCGTAGCCCTGAGGCAGCGCCTGGATGAACTCATGGGCGTGAGCGGCTTGGGCGGCTGCGATCACCTGGCCCAGGCTGGCTTCAGGTCGGGCCAGGCGGATGTTGTCGAGCGCCGTGCCATGAAAGAGATGGGGCAATTGCGGCACAACAGCTACCTGCTGACGCCACGCCGCCCGGTCGATGCCAGCCAGCCTGACGCCGCCCACGGTGATCTGGCCTGCGTCGGGGTCGATGAAGCGCAGCAGCAGGCTGGCCACCGTGGACTTGCCCGCGCCCGTCGCCCCCACCAGCGCCACAGTTTGGCCATGAGGGATGCTAAAGCTAAGACCGCGCAGGACAGTTGCCAGCTTCTCGGAATGTTGCCGACTGTCCTGCGCACGCGGCGGATAGGCAAACCAGACGTCGTCGAAACCTATATCAAAACGCGCTGCGGGCTCGGTCAGGAGACCGGCCCGAGCAGGTGAACGCACGGCGGGCTCGGTCAGGAAACCGGCCTGAGCGGGTGAACGCGCGGCGGGCTCGGTCAGGAAACCGGCCCGAGCAGGGGAGCTCGCATCCGACCGACCCTCTGCCCCTGTGCTCCTCTGCCCCTCTGCTCCGTCCTTTCCCTCTTTTGCCTCCGCCCCCGCCCCATCCAACACCGCAAACACCCGCCCCGCCGCAGCCTTGCCGGCCGTGCCGACGTGGTACTTGACCGCCATCTGGCGCAAGGGCAGAAAAAACTCCGGCGTCAACACCAGCAGGGCCAGCGCCCGGTCAAAGGGCAGGGAGCCGTTCATCAGCCGCAGGCTGGCCTCCAGCGCTACCATGGCGGTGGCCGCGGTGGCCGCCCACTCCATCATCAACGAGGTTTGGAAAGCCGTCGCCAGCACATCCATAGTGGTCTTGCCGTAGTGCTGGCTGATGCGCTCGATGTTGCTGGCCTGCTCGCGGCTGCGTCCGAACATCTTGAGGGTCGCCATGCCCTGCAACACGTCCAGAAAGAATGCGCTCATCCAGCTCAGCTCCAGGAAGCGGCGCTCGGTCAGCGCCTTAGCCCGGCCGCCAATCAGAGCCAGCATCAAGAGCAGCATCGGCCCGGCGAAGAGCAGAACCAACGTGGTCCAGGGGTCCAACAGGAAGACAGTGAGCAGCACCAGGACCGGCAGCAAAACGGCCAGCATGCGCGCGGGGAGAAACTGGGTGATGTAGGTGTCTAGCGTCTCCACCCCCTCGACGGCGGTGTTGACCAGCTCGCCGCTGCGTTCGCCGCGGGTGTAGGCTGGCCCAAGGGTGTAGAGGCGCGCCAGGAGCTGGCCGCGCAGGCTGTGCTTAACCCGGCTGGCTGCGCCTTGCGCCGCCGCCTCCTGCGCCCAGATCAAGCCTGCGCGCAGCAGCAGCCCTGCCAACATAAGCCCCAACAGCGGAAATACGTCTGCCAGCGTTTGCTTGAGGATAAAGACGCGATGAACAGTGCTGCTGAGCAAGATGATCTGGGCCACCAGCAGCGCGCCTGCGATGAAGCCAGCAGCTACGGCCAGGACAAGCAGCCAACGGGCAGCCGGGCAGGCTGAAAGCAGCCGGCTGGTCAAGCCCGGCTGCTGCTGTGCCGAGTGGTCAGGGCCACGTCTCCCCGCGATTCTTGCAAGAACAGTCATAATTGCAGGGTTATTTTAGCTCGTCCAACACCATACCCAACCAGGGAACATGACGCGATCAAAGGCATAGAATCTGGCCTGGTTCATGACAGCGCGTTACTACTCAGGTGCCGGGCACTTGCAGCTCATAGGCGCTGAAATCGGCTCCACAGACTTCATTGCAGGCGCAGATTCCAGTGCCCGGCACCTATGGCTGAGTAGTAACTACGCTACAGTTAATACACCGTAAACAAAGTAACTGCGTATCGGTGCCCGGCACTTTAGCGACGATTCGCACATGATCAGAGGCTCGTGTCAAGTGCCGGGCACCTCAACAACTTTGTTTACGAGGTAGTTAATAGCTCTGTGCGTTCAACTGCACCTTGCCGCGGAAAATGTAGTAGACGCCGCCGGTGTAGAGCAGCACAAAGGGGATGCCGATCGCCGCCATGATCAGCATGACGGTCAGGGTGTTGGGCTGCGACGCGGCGTTGAAGATGGTCAGGTTATAGGCCGTGTCGATGCTGGAGACCAGCAGGTTGGGATAAAGCCCGATGGCTGCCGAGAAGAGCAGGCCGGCGATCATGGCCGAAGAAAGCAGGAAGGCGATGAAGTAGCGCCCCTTGCGCACCATCAGCCAGCCAGCTACCACAGCCGCCAGGGCCAGGGCCGGGAAAATGGCCCAAAAGGGCTGCGCCAGATAGCGGTCGGCGATTACCTCGTGCGCCAGCACAGTCCATACCACCAGCACCGTGTTGAGCGCAAAGAAAACCAGCATCAGACGGGGAATCCAGTGGTTGGCGCGCGCCTGCACAGCGTCCTCGGTTTTCATGCTCAGATACATGGCGCCGTGGGTGGCCAGCATGAAAACGGTGGTCACGCCCACCAACAGCGCATAGGGATTGAGCAGGGTGAACAAGTTGCCGCCGATGTTGCCTTGGCTGTCCAGCAGCACGCCGCCCATAATGTTGCCAAAAGCCACGCCCAGCAGCAGGGCAATGCCCAGCGACGAGCCGAAGAAGACCCAGTCCCAGGTGCTGCGCCAGCGGGGCGAGGGGCGCTTGCTGCGGAACTCGATGGCCACGGTGCGCAGGATCAACACCAGCAGCACCAGCATCATGGCCATGTAGAAGCCGGAGAAAAGGGAGGCGTAGACGAAGGGAAAAGCAGCGAAGAGCACGCCGCCGCCCAGCACCAGCCAGACCTCGTTGCCATCCCACACCGGGCCGATGCTGTTGAGCGAGATGCGCCGCTCTGTGTCGGTCTTGGCAAGGAAGGGATGCAGGATACCCACGCCCAGGTCAAAGCCGTCCATGATCAGGTAGCCGGCGATGATCACGACAAAGAGAACGAACCAGACATTGTTGAGCCACATGGTTTCACCTCCACATTACGCTCGGGCGCGGCGGCCAAAGAGATCCTTAAACGTATCCGGCAGCGACTTGACGGGCACTTCCTCGGCAAACGGATCAGGCCCATGCTGGATCTTCTCGTTCAGCAGGAAGATGAACAGCGCCAGCAGCAAGGCATAGAGCAGCACGAACATCAGCACCGCTGCGAACACCTGCCCGCCGGTGATGTTGGGCGAGACGGCGTCGGCTGTGCGCAGCAGATTCCACACAATCCACGGCTGGCGGCCAAACTCGGCCGTCCACCAGCCGGTCATGGTCGCCACCTCGGTCAGGAAAACGCTGGCTACGAAGAGCCACAGCAGCCAGCGGGTCTGCCAGATGCGCTGTTTCCAGAAGGCCATCAGCGCACCCAACAGGCCGAGTGCCACGAAGGAGCCGCCTAAGGCCAACATCAGATGATAGCTCTGAAAGACCAGGTTGACCGGCGGCCAGGTGTCCTGCGGAAAGGAGTTCAAGCCCTGGATCACTGCGTCGGGGCTACCGCCGGCCAGTACGCTCAGCAGGCAAGGTATCTTGATGCCCACCGTGCGCTGGTTGGCCGTGTCAACCCAGCCCACCAGCACCATCGGCGCACAGGCGGTATCCTCCCACAACCCCTCCATAGCTGCCAGCTTGACCGCCTGGTTCTCGGTGACGTTGACGGCGGACTCGGCCCCGAACAAGAACAGTTGCACAATGCTGAACACGACGAAGATGGGCAGCGCCGCCTTGAAAGCTGCCTTGGAGCTTTCCACATGGCGGTTCTTCAGCACATAGAAGGCGCTGACGCTGAGCACCAGCGCTGCGCCGACCATCCACGAGGCCGCCAGGGTGTGTAAGATGCGCGGGATGAACGACGGAGTAAAGACCACCTCGCGGAAGCTGGTCATGAAGGCCACCGTACCTGTGGCTGTCTGGGCCAGCTCATAGCCGGCCGGCGTCTGCATCCACGAGTTGGCCATGACAATCCACAGCGCGCTGAAGTGGGCGCCGAAGGCCACCATGGTGATGGCGAACAGCCACAGGCGCGGGCCCAGGCGGTTGCCGCCAAAGAGCATCAGGCCCAGGAAGCCGCCCTCCAAAAAGAAGGCAAAGACACCCTCGGCTGCCAGCAGGCTGCCGAAAATGTTGCCCACGAAGCGGGAGTAGTCGGCCCAGTTGGTGCCAAACTCAAACTCCATGACGATGCCGGTGGCAACGCCCATGGCGAAGACCAGGCCGTAGACTTTGACCCAGAAGAAGGAGAGTTGGCGCCACTTAGGATCTTTGGTGCGCAGATACAGGATGCCCAAAACAACCAGCAGCAGGCCAAGACCGATAGAGAGCGGGGGATAGATGAAATGGAAGCTGGCTGTCAGGACGAACTTCAGACGAGAGAGGAACTCAGGGTCCATGCGAAAACTCCTTGCAAGAGGACGAACGGAGGGGGTAGCTGTGCAATCTGGCACATTATCCCCCGATATCCCCCGCCTGTCAAGGTATAGGCCATCGGGTCTGACGGGTTCCTGCGCAACCCGTGCGTTGGACGGTCGAAACTCACCGCTGCTGCTTGCCATTGCTGGTGAGAACAAAAAACGAGAGAGCTATCGATATGATAACTCTCTCGTTGCTGCGGTGATCAAACCGCCTGTGCCTGGCTCCGTCGATTAAGTTTATGCTCTGGCCAGTCTGTCAGCGAGCGAACCTATGCGAGGAGCAGGACGGTTACTAAGCGCTGCGAACCCGGAAGGCGGCGATGATCAGGAAGATGCCGCCCACCAGCAGCCAGATCCCGATCACGAAGGGCAGACCAAGCGCGGTCCAGAGCGGGTTGCTCATGATGATGATACCGAAGATCAGGGTCAGTACGCCCAGGATGCCTGCGCCCCAGCCGGCGCCGCGGAAGGCCTGGATCAGCATGATGATGCCGTAGAAAACACCCAAGAAGCCGATTACCCAGGCAAAGGCGGTGGCCACACCAGCCGTAATCAGCAGCCGGTCTAAACTGGTGACGTCGCTGCCGAAGAAGTTGCTGAGGATGATGCCGCCGGCCAGAATGCCGATGATGCCGGTGAAAAGTTTCCATCCCCAGGCTGTTCGGTCACGGAAAAGCCCAACTATATCCAGGATACCCAGTAAGAACCAGTAGGCGCCCAGGAAGCCCACAAGGGTCTTTGATGTGGTGACTGGGTTCGTGAGGAAAAGAATGCCAACGACGATCGCCAAGATACCCTGCACCAGAATCAGCCACCAGGGAGCGGGCTTAGGTGCTGCCATTGCTGTTGCTGTCATGAAGAATCTCCTTCCGAAACTGAATGATTTGGAACGACCAAGTTGAGATCTGGTGCGTGATGAGCACACCAGGACAGCGACGCTCGCTGCTGCCATGATTTTAGCAGAACATTGCAAAAATAGCAATCTTCAATAACTGCTCAGGTGCCGGGCACTTACAGTTCATTGGCGGCTGAAATCGGCTCCACAGACTTCGTTAGCAGGCGCAAAGTCAAGTGCCCGGCACCTGGGCCTGAGTAGTAACAATCCTCAAATTAGTTATCCGCTAAAACGCGTCTGCACGTACTTCGTGGCCTTGCTGACGGCCAGCGGCTGGCTGGAGTTGCCGGTGCGGATATAGAACTCCTCCTTACCCTTGAAGGTCAGATAGGCCGGCGCGCTGGCTGGGGATACGGAGAGCACGCAGATAGTCTTGCCGTCGATCTCGTCGAAGGCCAGGCTGACGAACTGCCGGAACTCAGCGCCGATCATGCTGTTGAAGGCCTGATTGAAGGCGTTCTCGAAGCCATCCACGTTCTTCTTGGGCAGCGCGCTGAAGTCCCGCTCCAGCCCCAGCACTTCGCCTGCGTCGCTGATGCCGATCAGCAGCACGCCGCCGGCCGTGTTCATGAAGGCGACCAGGTTCTTCATCACCGGCTCGTACAGGTCCTTGTTGACCGCCTGGCGGTAGTAGTCCCACAGCAAGCTGGCCTTGAACTCAACGAACTGGCCCTCGCCGGCTGCGATCAGATCGACTGCGGGCTTGGGCTCGTGGGCTGCCCGCCGCGCCTGAGCCAGCTCGGCCAGGCGGGCGATCTGCTCGGCATAGTATTCAGGTGTCGGGATATCTTTGATAGCTGCCAGCGCTGCGCCGGTCTCGCTGCCCAGCGCCAGGTCGCCGTAGCCCAGCCGGCGGCCCAGCGGCCCCTGGCTGGGGACAATCGCGCTGAGCGACGCTGTGTCGGCCAGCTTGCGATCGCCCTGCAGGCCCCCACCTTTGCGCATGACCTGGCGGCTATCAACCACGTAGACCGGCAGATACCAGGTCATGAAAGCCACGACCACCAACAAGAACTGCACCAGAGCCAGGAGCAGCACGACGAACAGGGTGTAGTTCGGCACGATGCCGGCCAGAGCGGTAGCCTGGTATTCGCTGCGCAGATCGGCCAGCGCGGCCGCGAAGGCGGGCAGCAGCGCAAAGAAGAAAACCAGCACACCCATCCGCTTCAGGAAGACAAATGGGCTTTTGCGAATGACAATCTCGGCTGGGTTCATGGTCACACGAGAAGAAAGGCTGCTGGCATGCGCCGCAGCCTTTCCGGTTGTTGCCAAATAACAGGCTAATT
>CAZVGR010000148.1:0-10273 GCA_964626845.1 uncultured Anaerolinea sp. | reverse complement strand
ATCAGAGGCTCGTGTCAAGTGCCGGGCACCTCAACAACTTTGTTTACGATGTAATTAGTTACTACTCAGGCTCAGGTGCCAGGCATTTGCAGTTGCACCTGCTGACGAAGTCTGTAAAGCCGATTTCAGCCGTCAATGAACTGCAAGTGCCCGGCACCTGAGTAGCTACCATTATTATCGATTTTGACGGAGGTACGGCACCATGGCTGGTTTGGATCGCAAGGAGCTCAACCAGGCGCTTAGCGCCTTGAGCAAGTACGCTGAGAAGCGTCTGACCAATGACTATCTGCTTGAGTTGGATCACGAGGACGAGTTCCCCCAGGACGTGCTGGACGAGCTCTACCAGGATATCGGTCTGCACTTATTGTTCATCCCCGAAGAGCTGGGCGGCATGGGCGGCGGCGCCTATGACATCTATCGCGTCTCCGAGGCCATGGCGGGCATCGACCTGGGCATTGCCACCGGCGTGCTGGCCACCTTCCTGGGCAGCGATCCGATCACCGTCGGCGGTACGCCAGAACAGCAGGAGCGCTGGATGGGCCGCATCGCCGAGGAGGGCCTGTTGGTAGCCTACGGCGCCACCGAGCCGCAGGCCGGCAGCGACCTGGGCAGCCTTAAGACCAAGGCCGTGCCGGTGGTCGAGGACGGCAAGACGGTTGGTTATCGCATCTCCGGCCGCAAGCAGTGGATCAGCAACGGCGCCGTGGCCACGCTCTACACCATCCTGGCCAACGCGCCTGGCGGCCCCACCTGGTTCGTAGTGGAGAAGGGGACCGAAGGCTTCTCGCAGGGCAAGCCGGAGGACAAGCACGGCATTCGCGCCAGCAACACGGCCGCGCTGTTTCTCGAGGATGTCTACGTGCCCGCTGACGATCTGGTCGGCCTGGTCGAGGGCCAGGGACTGGCCCAGGCGCAGGCCGTCTTCGGCTACACCCGCCTGATGGTGGCGGCCTTCGGCCTGGGCGGCGGCTGGTCGGCGCTAAAGCGGGCCATCCCCTACTCGCAGTTGCGCATTCAGGCCGGCGCGCCGCTCAGCCAGAAGCAGGGCCACTCGCACAAGCTGATCGTGCCCAACGCCGTCCGCCTGGAAGCTGCCCGCGCTTACATCGAATGGACCGCGCGGCGCATCGACGGCGGCGAGCCTGACTTGCAAACCGAGGGCGCGGTCGCCAAGTACCTCGCCACGGAGGCCGGCAACAAGGCCGCCGAGGACGCCATCCAGGCCCTGGGCGGCTACGGCTACACCAAGGAGTACATGGTCGAGAAGGTCAAGCGCGACGTCAAGATCACCACCATCTACGAGGGCACCTCGGAGATTATGGAGTGGACCATCGCCCGCGACCGCTGGCAGCAGCACCTCAAGACCAAGGGCGCGTACTACAACGACTGGGCGGCCAGGCTGGACCAGGTGCAGCGCGCCGAGCCCAACAACGGCGCGGCCGCGGCTGCCATGGCCATGCGCGCGCTGGCCCAGGTGCTGGAGCGCTGCCGCATCGACCGGCTGACCCGCAACCAGCACATCCTCTTCCGCCTGGGCGAGCTGATCGCCTACGCCGAGACCGCGGCCATCTTCTCCGAGACGGTCACCAGCCATCCCACTGAGGCGATCCCGCTGGACGTGCCCACCCGCCAGGCCATGGCCCGCATCCACGCCCGCGACGCGGCGCTGAAGATTGGCGCCGAGGGCCTGCGCTGGGCCATCGGCGCGGGGCAAAGCGACCCCAACCTGCCCCAGTCCCTCAACCTGCCCGGCATCTACGCCGCCCAAGCCGGGCTGATCGAGGACATGGACTTGGTGGCGAAGAAGTTGAACGAGGCGTTTCCGGCGGAGTAATTGTCAATGTTCAATTGTCAATGGTCAATTGTCAATGTTCAATTGTCAATGGTTGCCGGACCCGTGAAGTCCGTCTCTGCATTGACAATTGGCCATTGGACATTGAGCATTGACAATTGATGAGGAGTTTTGACCCATGAGTGACACCGTCCAACGAGCGATTGCCGTCGTCGGGGTGGGGGCGATTTTGCCTGACGCGCCCAATGCGCCGGCCTTTTGGCAGAATATCAGGAACAAACGCTATAGCATCAGCGAAACGCCGCCGGAGCGCTGGAGCGTTGCCGATTATTATGATCCCGACCCGCTGGCCCCGGACAAGACCTACAGCAAGATCGGCGGCTGGGTGCGGGGCTTCCAGTTCGACTGGAAGAAGTATCGCATTCCCCCCAAGGTGGCCGCGGCCATGGACGAGGGCCAGCAGTGGGCTGTAACCATCGCGGCCGAGGCGCTGGCCGACTACGGCTACCCTGAGCGGCCGCTCAACACCGAACGCACGGGTGTAATCCTGGGCACGGCCATGGGCGGTGAGATGCACTACATCACCACCATGCGCATTCAGTTCCCCGAATACCGCAAGGCGCTGGAGTCGGTCACCGAGTTCTCACAACTGCCGCCGGCCGTGCGTGAGGCAATCCTGGCCAAATGGCACGAGCGGCTGGACGCGACCATTCCGCCCATCACCGAAGACACCATGCCGGGCGAGCTGCCCAACATCGTCTCCGGCCGGGTGGCCAACGTGCTCAACCTGCGCGGCCCCAGCTTCATCACCGACGCAGCCTGCGCCTCCAGCTTCGCGGCCATCAACGCGGCCGTGGAACTGCTGACGGCTGGCCAGGTGGATGCAGTGGTGACGGGCGGCGTGGACCGCAACATGGGCGCCAGCATCTTCGTCAAGTTCTGCAAGATCGGCGCGCTGAGCGCCACCGGCAGCCGGCCCTTCGGCGATGGCGCTGACGGCTTCGTCATGGGCGAGGGCAGCGCAGCCTTCTTGCTCAAGCGCCTTTCCGACGCCGAGCGCGACGGCGACAAGATCTACGCCGTGATCCGCGGCGTGGGCGGCTCCAGCGATGGCAAGGGCAAGGGCATCACCGCGCCCAACCCCATCGGTCAGATCCTGTCAGCCCAGCGCGCGTGGGCCAACGCCGGCCTGGATCCGGCCAGCGCCACCCTGCTGGAGGCCCACGGCACCAGCACCAAGGTGGGCGACGTGGTGGAGTTGGAGAGCCTGACCGAGGTGTTTGCCCGCGCGCCCCGCAGCAGCATTGCGCTGGGCTCGGCCAAGAGCAACATCGGCCACCTCAAGGCCGGCGCCGGCGCGGCCGGGCTGCTCAAGGCGGTGATGGCCGTCCATGACAAAGTGCTGCCGCCGACTCTCAACGCTGAAAAGCCCAACCCCAACGCCGACTTCAGCAATTCTCCTTTCATTCTCAATCATGACTTGCGAGAGTGGGCCAAGCCCAACGGGTTCCCGCGTCGGGCAGGCGTCAGTTCCTACGGTTTCGGCGGCACCAACTTCCACCTGGTGCTGGAGGAGCATGTGCCCGGCATGTTGGCCAGCGAGTCGCCGTTGTACTCAGGTGTCGCCGTTGGCGGCAGCCAGGGCACCGGCACTCGCAGCGATGCGGCTGGAACGCCGGTGCATAGCCGTTCACATTGGAATCCTGCGCAAGCCGGCCCCGTGGCGTCAGCCAAGCAGCCGATCCGCGGCATCCTGGCCATCGGCGCAGCCGACCCTGTCGAGTTGAAAAACAAGCTGGATGAAGCCTGGACGGCCGTCGAGGGCGGCTGGATCCCGCCCATCGCCGCGCCCGGTCAGGCCGAGCTGAGCCAGCGAGAGCGGCTGGTGATCGACTTCGGCGACCACGGCGAGTTGCTGGACAAGCTGGCCAAGGCCCGCAAGGCGGCCGGCTTCGACAATCCCGCTGCCTGGAAGGCGCTGAGCGCGCAGGGTGTGTTCCGCGGCAGCGGCCAGCCGGCCGGCAAGATCGCCTTCCTCTTCCCCGGCCAGGGCAGCCAGTACACCAACATGGGCGTGCAACTGGCCCAGCTCGAACCGGTAGTGGCCGATACCTTCCGCGAGGCCGACGCGGTGATGACGCCGATCCTGGGCCGCCCGCTGACCAGCTACATCTTCGTGGACAGCGCCGATCCGGCGGCCATGAAGCAGGCCGAGCGCGACCTGATGCAGACGGCCATCACCCAGCCGGCCATGCTGACCATGGACACGGCCTTCTACAAGTTGCTGGGCGAGTACGGCTTCCAGCCTGACATGGTCATGGGCCACTCGCTGGGCGAGTACGGCGCGCTGATCGCGGCCGGCATCATGCCCTTTGCCCACGCGCTGGAAGCCTCGGCCGCGCGCGGGGCCGAGATGACCAAGGTCTCCATGGACGACAACGGCTGGATGGCCGCTGTCATGGCCCCCTACGACGTGATCATGCAGACCCTGGCCGAGATCGACGGCTACGTGGTGGCGGCCAACATCAACAGCTACAACCAGTGCGTGGTGGGCGGCGCCAGCAAGGCCGTGGAGCAGGCCATCGAGCGCTTCACGGCCAAGGGCTTCCAGGCCATGCGCATCCCCGTCAGCCACGCCTTCCACACCCGGATCGTAGCCCCGGCCAGCAAGCCGCTGCGCAAGGTGCTGGACCGGCTGAGCATCTCCGAGCCGCGGCTGCCCCTGGTGGCCAACGTCACCGGCGAGCTGTACCCGACTACGGTCGAGGGCATCAAGGACATCCTTGAATTGCAGATCGCCTCGCCGGTGCAGTGGGTCAAGGGCCTGGAGACCATGTATCGCGAGGGCTGCCGCACTTTCGTCGAGGTCGGCCCCAAAAAGGCGCTCAAGGGCTTCGTGGACGACGTGCTGGGCAGCAAGCCCGACGTGGTCTCGCTCTTCACCAATCACCCCAAGACCGGCGAGTTGCCGAGCTTCAACCAGGCGCTGTGTGGGCTGTATGCGGCTGGGTATGGGGCGCGGGAGGAGAGGGCAGCGGAGGTATCACAGCGAATAGTGAACAGCGAATATCGGACGGTCGCTGCGCCCGCTGCATCCACCGCTCGGGCCGGTCTCCTGACCGAGCCCGTTGCGCCCGCTGCACCTGCTGCGCCGACCAGTCTACCAATTTCCCAATCTACCCCAATTCCTCCCAAGGAACCTGCCATGTCCCAACCCTCCCTGCCCGCCGATGCCTTGGGCCAGCTTGCCCAAGTCCTGCAGCATGCGTTGTCAAATACACCAGGCGCTGCCCGTGCTGCACAGCCTTACGACCGCAATGAAGCTCCGCTGGGCTCGGTGGTCATCAGCGGCACAGGTCTGGGCTTGCCCGGCCCCAACAAGCCGCTGATGGATCCCGACAACGCCCTGCGCATCCTGCGCGGCGAGCAGTTTATCGACCTGATCCCCGAGCGCTACCGCCAGCGCATCCTGGACAAGCGCATCACCCGGCTGGTTAAGTCGGAGGACGGCACCGGCAGCTTCCAGGTCATCACCGACCCGGCTGAGGTGCTCAAGCTGGCCGGCCGCGCGGGCGAGTTCGACTTGGCCGAGGAGTACGGCGTGCCGGCCAAGCTGGTGGAGGCGCTGGACATCACGACCCAGTACTGCTTTGCCGCCGGCCTGGACGCGCTGCGCGAGGCGGGCATCCCGCTGGTGCAGACCTGGCGCAAGACCACCACCGGCAAGTACCTGCCCGACCGCTGGATGCTGCCCGAGGCCCTGCGCGACGAGACGGGCGTGGTCTTCGCCAGCGCCTTCCCCGGCGGCGACCGCTTCGCCGAGGAGTTCAGCAACTATTACCAGTGGGAAAACCGGCGCATGCAGCTCGCCATGCTGGAAGATCTGCGCGGCTATACCGGCGACCTGCAAACCCTGCACGAGATCAACCGGCGCATCGGCGACCTGCGTGAGCAGATGGCGCGCGAGCCGTACAACTTCGACCGCCGCTTCATCTTCCGCATCCTGAGCATGGGCCACAGCCAGTTCGCCGAGTACATCGGCGCGCGCGGCCCCAACACGCACGTCAACGCAGCCTGCGCCAGCACAGCCCAGGGCATCGCCATCGCCGAAGACTGGATCCGCAGCGGCCGCTGCCGCCGGGTGCTGGTGTTGGGCGGCGACGACGTGACCAGCGAGCACCTGATGGAGTGGGTAGGCGCGGGCTTCCTGGCCCTGGGCGCGTCGGCCACCGACGACCGGGTGGACGAGGCCGCGCTGCCCTTTGACCGGCGCCGCCACGGCACCATCCTGGGCATGGGCGCGTGCGGCCTGGTGGTGGAGAGCGAAGACGCGGTGCGCGAGCGCGGCATGCGCGGCATCGTCGAGCTGTTGAGCAGCGAGACCATGAACAGCGCCTACCACGGCTCCCGGCTGGACACCAGCCACATCAGCCAGGTGATGGAGAACCTGGTGGCCGCGGCCGAGCGGCGCTTTGGCGTCAACCGCTATGCCATGGCCAGCCAGACGGTCTTCATGTCGCACGAGACCTTCACCCCGGCCCGCGGCGGCAGCGCCTCGGCCGAGGTGATCGCCCTGCGCAATACCTTTGGCGACGCGGCCAGCGACATCGTGGTGGCCAACACCAAGGGCTTCACCGGCCATCCCATGGGCGTCGGCGTGGAGGACGTGATCGCCGTCAAAATCCTCGAATACGGCATCGTCCCGCCCGTGCCCAACTTCAAGGAGGTCGACCCCGACCTGGGCGTGCTCAACCTGAGCCGCGGCGGCCGTTACCCGGTGCTGTACGCGCTGCACCTGGCCGCCGGCTTCGGCTCGCAGATCAGCCTGACCCTGACCCGGCGCATCCCCGGCGGCCTGGACCGCATCGACGACAGGCTGCGCTACCAGCACTGGCTGGACGGCGCCAGCGGCTACGACCGGGCCGAGCTGGAGGTGGTCAAGCGCACCCTGCGCGTCAAATCGCTGACCGGTCCCGGCCGCGCGCCGGCGCCCAGCCAGTGGCGCTACGGCCTCGGCCCCAGCGTGCGCGCCGCCGCCCCCGGCGACGGCAGCGGCGCGGCCGCCTACCATCCGCAGCCTATGCCGGCCGTGCGCGAGTTGCTGGGGAAGCCTGCGGATGACAAGGTGACAAGGTGGCAGGGTGACAGGGTGACAGCGGAGGCTGCGCCATTGCCCTCTGCGCCTCTTCCTGCTGCGCCTGCGCCAAAGCCGACGCGGGTGGCTGAACCTGCTGAACCTCCAGCGGCGCCCGCTTCCGCAGTTGAGTCAAGCCCTGTGGCAACTGCCCAACCGCCCACACCACCTGTGACCGTCACCTTGTCACCCAGTCACCCAGTCACCTTGTCATCCGACTCCGTCGCCAGCCAGGTGCTGGGCATCGTGGCCGAGAAGACCGGCTATCCGCAGGACATGTTGGACCTGGATCTGGACCTGGAGGCTGACCTGGGCATCGACACGGTGAAGCAGGCCGAGACCTTCCAGGCTGTGCGCGAGGCTTTTGCCATTCCGCAGCAGGAGGGCCTGAGCCTGCGCGACTACCCGACGCTGGAGAGCGTGATCGGCTTTGTGCATCGGATGCGGCCGGATCTGGCGGATGACAAGGTGACAAGGTGGCAAGGTGACAGGGTGACAGAACCTGCTGTTGCCGCACCTCCGGCCTCCCTTTTCACCCTTTCACCCGGTCACCCTGTCACCCTGTCATCTGACGCTGTCTCAACGACGGTGCTGGAGATCGTGGCCGACAAGACGGGCTACCCGAAGGACATGCTCGATCTTGACCTCGACCTGGAGGCCGATCTGGGCATCGATACGGTCAAGCAGGCCGAGACCTTCCAGGCCGTGCGCGCCGCGTTCGACATCCCGCAGCAGGAGGGCCTGAGCCTGCGCGACTACCCGACGCTGGAGAGCGTGATCGGGTTTGTACGCAGGATGAGGCCGGACTTGGCGGATGACACGGTGACAGGGTGGCAAGGTGACAAGGTGACAGAAGACGCCGTCGGCCAGTCGTCTGCGCCGCAAGCTCCGGTCACCCAGTCCCTCCGGGATGGTTCCCAATCACCCGGTCACCCGGTCACCCTGTCATCTGACGCCGTCGCCGCCACCGTGCTGGAGATCGTCGCGGCCAAGACCGGCTATCCCGAGGACATGCTGGAGCTGGATCTGGACCTGGAGGCCGACCTGGGCATCGACACAGTCAAGCAGGCCGAGACCTTTGTGGCCATCCGCGAGGCGTATGGCATTCCCTTCCAGGAGGGCCTGAGCCTGCGCGACTACCCGACATTGCAGAGTGTGATCGAGTTCGTCTACGCGCACCGGCCGGACCTGGCGGATGACAAGGTGACACGGTGGCAAGGTGACAAGGTGACAGAAGAAGCTGTCACACAGTCGCAGGCCCCTATCACCCTGTCACCCGGTCACCCGGTCACCTTGTCATCTGACGCCGTGGCAGCGAAGGTGCTGGAGATCGTCGCGGCCAAGACGGGCTACCCTGAGGACATGCTGGAGCTGGACCTGGACCTGGAGGCTGATCTGGGCATCGACACGGTGAAGCAGGCCGAAACCTTCCAGGCCATCCGCGAGGCCTACGCCATCCCCTTCCAGGAGAACCTGGCCCTGCGCGACTACCCCACGTTGCAGAGCGTGATCGGGTTTGTGTACACCATGCGGCCGGACTTGCAGCAGGCGGGACCAGAGGGGAACTCAGGGGAACTCGGAGGAACTCAAGCTCCCCCAGTTCCCCCAGCCCCCTCCGCCGACGCCGTCGCCGCCGCCGTCCTGGCGATCGTCGCGGCTAAGACCGGCTACCCCGAGGACATGCTGGAGCTGGACCTGGACCTGGAGGCTGACTTGGGCATCGACACGGTGAAGCAGGCCGAGACCTTCCAGGCCATCCGCGAGGCCTACGCCATCCCCTTCCAGGAGAACCTGGCCCTGCGCGACTACCCCACGTTGCAGAGCGTGATCGGGTTTGTGTATACGATGCGGCCGGATCTCAAGGCAGGGGTAGACAAGGAAACGGGTACACACGCGCCAGCGGACAAGGTAGGCGCGGAAGTGCCTCCGGCAGTCACCCAATCCCTCCGGGACGGTTCCCAGTCACCCGGTCACCCTGTCACCGTGTCATCTGTCAAGACCATCGGCACGCTGGAGGACGCGGACAAGATGCCGCGGCGGGTTCCTGTGCCCAGCCTGCGGCCGGCTATCGAGTGGACCAAGCCGACGGGCGTGACGCTGGGCAGCGGTAGCCGGGTGGTGGTGATGCTGGACCGCGGCGGCGTGGGCAAGTCGCTGATCAACCGGCTGGAGAAGTGGGGCGCAACGGTGCTGGCGCTGGAACCGGGTGTCGCTACCGACGCGTTGGATGCCCAGCTCAAGGGCTGGCTGGCCGAGGGGCCGATCCAGGGCGTGTACTGGCTGCCGGCGCTGGACGTGGAGGCGGCCATCGAGGAGATGACGCTGGAAGAGTGGCGCGAGGCCAACCGGGTGCGGGTGAAGAACCTGTATACGGCCATGCGCGCGCTGTACGACGCGGTGCGCGGGCCCAACACCTTCCTGGTGTCGGCCACGCGGCTGGGCGGCTTGCACGGCTATGGAGACGCCGGCGCCACGGCCCCGCTGGGCGGCGCGGTCAGCGGCTTCACCAAAGCCTACAACATGGAGCAAGCCTTGCGGCCCGAGGACGCCGGGAAGGGCACTATCGTCAAGGTCGTGGACTTCGAGGCCAGCCGCAAGACGGCCGAGCCGGCCGACGCCCTCCTCGCCGAGACGCTGTACGACCCCGGCATCGTTGAGGTGGGCTACAAGGACGGCCTGCGCTACACCGTCACCCTGGTGGAGAAGCCGGCCCGCGACGGCCAGCAGGGTATGACGCTGGACAAGGACACCGTCTTCGTCGTCACCGGCGCGGCCGGCGGCATCACCAGCGCCATCACCACCGACCTGGCTGTGGGCGCAGCCGGCGGCGTCTTCTACCTGCTGGACCTGGTGGCCTGCCCGCCGCGCGATGACAGGTACGTGGCGCTGTTCCGCCAGGGCCGCGAGACGCTCAAGCAGGCGCTGATCGCCGAGGCTAAGGCGTCGGGCGAGAAGGTGACGCCCAAGCAGATCGACGACAAGATGATGGGCATCGAGCGCGGCGAGGCGGCGCTGCGGGCCGTCGAGTCGGTCGAGGCGGCCGGCGGCGTGGCGCACTACTTCAGTCTGGACCTGCGCGACGGCAACAAGGTGGCGGCGGTGGTGGACGACATCCGCCAGCGCTACGGCAAGATCGACGTGTTGCTGCACGCCGGCGGCCTGCTGATCGACCGCACCCTGCCCAACAAGGAGCCGCACCAGTTCGCTTTGGTCTTCGACGTCAAGGCCGACGGCTTCTTCAGCCTGCTCAAAGCCGCCAGGGGCCTGCCCATCGGCGCCACGGTGAGCTTTAGCTCGGTGGCCGGGCGCTTCGGCAACAACGGCCAGAGCGACTACTCCTCGGCCAA
>CAZVGR010000147.1:0-10302 GCA_964626845.1 uncultured Anaerolinea sp. | reverse complement strand
GAGGCTCGTGTCAAGTGCCGGGCACCTCAACAACTTTGTTTACGACGTACTCAATTGGGGCCAGAAGAATCCATCTGCGAAAAAATTGGGGCGTAACATGACCAAGATCATATCCTTCTGATGCATCTTGGTGATACAATACGTACAAGATGAACCCGATCTCAGCCTTCTTTGTGCGCAACATCATCATCGTCTTCTTTTTCTATGGTCTGGCGTTCTTCAGCTTAGGACTGGCCCTGGCGCTGGCCAGCCGTCGCGAGTCGGAGTTTCGCTTTGTCCAGGCTATTGTACCCCTGGCGCTGTTCGGGTTCCTGCATGGCATCCACGAATGGGTGGAGATGTTTCAGAAGATCGCCGTGCTGAGCAACGGCTATATCCCCACCACCCTGCACGAAGTCGTGCGACTGGGGCTGCTGGTGGCCTCTTTTGCCATGTTGCTGGGGTTTGGCTTCACCCTGCTCACCCCCGATGGCACTCCCAAGCGGCGCATCTGGCTGCCGGTGCTGGGCATGGTGGGCTTCTGGCTGACGGCTGTGCTGATCATCGCCGTGGTTTTAGAGCCTGGGAACGCGCTGCTGATTGCGCAAGCCGATGCGCTGGCGCGCTACAGCCTGGGTATCCCGGCCGCACTGCTGGGCGCGTGGGCTCTGATGACCCAGCAGCGCACCTTTCGCGAGGCGAACATGCCGCAGTTTGGCCGCGATCTGGTCTGGGCCACCACTGCCCTGCTGCTTTTCGGCGTTATCGGCCAGTTTTTCGTGCGCGAAACGACGCTGGTGCCATCCAATGTCATCAACAGCGCCCTGTTTCTGCAGTGGTTTGGCATCCCGGTGCAGCTTTTTCGCGGGCTGACAGCCATCATGCTGCTGGTGTTCATGATTCAGGCGCTGAAGGCTTTCGATGTAGAAACCCGGCGACGCCTGGACGCAGCCAACCAGGCCCGGCTGAACGCGCTCAACCAGGTGGTGGATGCCCAGGAAAGGGAGCGCCAGCGCATTGCGCGCGAGCTGCACGACGCCACTGGCCAGTCGCTGACGGCCATCGGGCTGGGGCTGCGCGGCGTCGAGATGCACATTGAAAGCTGCGACAGACCACAGATTGGCCTGCTGGAGAAGGTGCGTGAGATCAAGACTTACAGCACCAATGCTCTGGGCGAGCTGCACCAGATCATCGCCGACCTGCGGCCGCAGATTCTGGACGACATGGGCCTGGCAGCGGCGCTCAAATGGTACGTGCAAAGTTTTCAGCAGCGGCGCTCACTGCCCAGTGAGTTGGTCATTGAAGGAACCTCTTACCGCCTGCCGGCTGAATATGAAACAGTCCTGTTTCGCATCACCCAGGAAGCCTTGACCAACATTGCCAAGCACGCCCGCGCCACCCGCGTGATCGTCACGCTGACGTTCTCGCCCGCTGAAATCAAATTGACCGTCCAGGACAATGGCCGGGGGTTCAATCCCCAACAGACGTTGAAACGCAACGGACGCAACGCAGGTTGGGGGCTGCTGGGCATGCGCGAGCGCGCCAGCCTGATCGGCGGCGAAGCGTCTGTCGAATCGTCGCCGGGACAGGGTACTCGCATTCAGATCGTCGTACCCACATCAAGGGAGTTGCTCCGTGTCTAAAATTCGCTTGTTACTGGTTGATGACCATGAGATTGTGCGCGCCGGGCTGCGCATGTTGTTTTCGGCCGAACCCGAGGTCGAAATCATCGGCGAGGCCAGCAGCGGTGAGATGGCGGTCGCCGCTGTCAGCGAGCTGGAACCCGAGGTGGTGTTGATGGACGTGGCCATGCCCGGCATTGGCGGCATCGAAGCCACGCGGCGCATCAAAGCCAGCCATCCCCGGGTGGCCGTGCTTGCCCTGACGATGCATGAAGATGAAGAGTATTTCTTCGAAATGCTGGCGGCTGGCGCGTCGGGCTATGTGCCCAAGCGCGCGGCCCCGGACGACCTGATGTCGGCCATCAACATCGTGCGCCAGGGCGATGTCTACATCTATCCGTCGCTGGCGCGTCTGTTGGTCAAAGATTTCCTGCATCGCTCCGAAGCCAGCGCGCCCGAGACGCGTGAAGAACTGACGCCGCGCGAGCAGGAGGTGCTGACCCTGATCGCCGAGGGCTACTCTAACCGCGAGATCGCCGACGCGTTGGTGATCAGCGTCAAAACCGTGGACCGCCACCGCGAGAACCTGATGCGCAAGCTGCAACTGCACAACCGCGTCGAGCTGGTGAAATACGCCATCGAGAAGGGGCTGATCAACGTAGGCAGCCCATAATTACCCATATACCAGCGGTTGAATCTAGGGAAGTCACCCAAGCGCCAAGATGGGGAAATCGCCCGATTGATTCTGCAACCACAACGTGGTACTCTTATGGTAGAAGCTGAATAACAGCCAACACCAACCACCAAGGTTGAAAGAATAATCAGGTCGATTTTCGGCCGGAAGGAAAAAGGTGACACCATGGAAAGCCTGCCCAATGTTCTACCCCTGATCGTGATGTTTGTTCTGAGACTGGGCGTGCCGCTGCTGATTACCGTAGCCATTGCCTACGGGCTGAAGCGACTGGACACCAAGTGGCAGGCCGAGGCCGAGCAGGAGTTTCAGGCCGAAACCACCACACAGGCCCCTGTTCAGCCAAGTGTTGCTCCGGTTGAGAGCCGCTAACCCAGCGTCCTACACCGTGGTCGAGCACGGATGAAATGACACGCTAAGCTGACTATGAACCGAATGTCCGCCGCCAGCCTGGGGCCTCGCAGCCCCTGGCTGGCTTTGCTTCTTTCCGCCGCCATCCTGGTCACATCGATTACGCTGACAGTGCTGGCGTCCTCTGGCCGGGCTGGCGTGGGTGCGCCCCTGCCCGATGCCGTTGGGCTAGGCAGCCTGGCGCCGGGCTTCCGCGGCCCGCAACAGTGCGCCGAATGTCACCCCTCCCAGTTTTACGACTGGTCCGGCACCACCCACGCCAGGGCCTCCTTTGATCCCATCTTTCGTGAGTTTTTGCATCAGGCTCAGGAGCCGGGGGAATGCTTCGCCTGCCACGCCACAGGCTACAACGCTGTCACCGGCCAGTTCGTCATGGCCGGCGTGACCTGCGAGGCATGTCATGGCCCCTATCGCACGACGCATCCGGGCGACAGCATGCAGATGGCCACGTCGCAGGAACTGTGTGGGTCGTGCCACACCAGCACCCTGGCCGAATGGGAGGTCAGCCTGCACGGTCAGGCCGGCATCGCCTGCGTCGCCTGCCACGAGGTACACACCCAGCGGACGCGTGTGGCCGCCAGCACCGATGCGCTGTGCGCCGGCTGCCATGCCCAAAGCACCCAGGACGATATGCACCAGAGTCACAAGGGGGAGAGCATCCGTTGTATCTCCTGCCACCTCTCTCGCCCCGCTGACAAGGCTGCCCAGGCCGTCAGCGGCCACGCTATCACCGGCCACTCCTTCGCCGTGGACCACGACGTGTGCGCCAACTGTCACGACGACGGGCGCTAATCTTCCCTCGAAAAACTATCCGCAATTGGCATCGCACTCTGGCCGGTTTCCGAATCTCTCGCTCTGGCCGGTCTCCCGACCGGGCCAGCCTGCGATCCTCATCTCGCGCTCTGGCCGGTCTCCTGACCGGGCCAGCCTGGGATCCACATCTCGCGCTCTGGCCGGTCTCCTGACCGAGCCAGCCTGGGATCAACTGCGGGACGTGCCCTCAGGAGGGTCGAGGACACCAAGATTCATGGGCTTGCGCCAGCCAACCGCGCCTGTAGGTGCTCACCTCTTAGTACACCGTAAACAAATTAACTGCGTATCGGTGCCCGGCACTTTGGCGACGATTCGCACATGATCAGAGGCTCGTGTCAAGTGCCGGGCACCTCAACAACTTTGTTTACGATGTACTTAGTGGATCTGTGAGATTGTTGTAGTGGTAAGCATCATCCCCTATGGCCGCTGCGCGCTGGCAGCCCCCCCTGGCAGTGTGATTTCAGGAGCATACGGTGTGCAAGAGAAAACGACGGCGACCAGTCAGGTCGCCGCCGTTTGTATGCAGTCTCAGAGAGATTATCTAGCCGTGCTGTTACTACTCAGCCATAGGTGCCGGGCACTTGACTTTGCGCCTAATTATGAAGTCTGCCGAGCCGAATTCAGCCGATCCTGGGCTGCAAGTGCCCGGCACCTGAGTAGTGACGCCGTGCTTAGCCGTGATTCTCCGCCTTGTCGTCGAAGACGGCCAGGAAACGCACGCCCAGCAGCCAGGCCATCACCCCTGCGCCGATGATGCCAATGGTGGAGAGCCACTCCAGCAGGTGCGGCGTGTAGGTCGTTCCTGGCGGCAGGATCTGGCCGAACATGGTGGCGTTAAAGCGGTTCATCATGACGCCGAAGAGCAGCAGCAGCGGCGCCGTCGCGGCGACCCACGGCCGTGTGCGCAGCGCCGGAACCAGCAGCAGGGCGATCGGCAGGATCAACCCTATGCCCACCTCGACCCACCACCAGAAGCTGTAAGCGCCGGCGCTCCAGATCAGGGCGATCTCGCCGCTGACCAGCAGGTCGCCCAGCTTGAGCGCCAGATAGAGCACACCCACCCAGGCGGCAATGCGAAGCAAGCCCAAAACGATCTGCTGCTTGGCCGGAATTCGCAGAATGGTCGTGGCGCCCATGTAGGCCAGCGCGGCCAGGCTGAGGCCAGCCATGATCGACGAGACGAAGAACAGCACCGGCAGCAACGGCGTGTACCACAGAGGGTGCAAGCGGTGCGGCATGTTGAGGTAGAGCGTGCCTAGCGTTGACTGGTGCAGCGACGATAGCGTCACGCCGAGCACGGCGATCACCGGCATGGCCCTGCGCAGAATGCTCAGTCCCCGCTCGCTGAGCGGCTTGTGCAGCTTTTCCAGCACGAAGGGCGTCACCTCCAGCACCAGCACCGTGGTGTAGAGCAACACGCACCAACTGATCTCGAACAGTGGCGAATGCACGTTCCAGAAGAGGATGAAGTTGTAAAAGCGGTCGGGGCGGCCCAGGTCCAGCACCAGCAGCAACAAGACGGCTACATAGCCGCACAGGCCAGCCAGAATGGCCGGCCGCACGGCGTCGTGGTATTGGTGGCGATGCAGCACGTGAACCAAGCCCGCCATAGTGAACCCGGCGCCGGCAAAGGCGATCAACGTGAAGTCGAAGCCGATCCAGATGCCCCAGGGGTAAGCGTCGGTCAACGCGGTAGTGCTGCCCAGCCCGGCGAAGAGGCGGATCACGCCCGCCATGCCGCCGACCAAAACCATCAGACCCAGCAGAGCCAAAGCCATGCGCCGATTGAGCACCGGTACAACGCTGCTGGCCGGCTGCTCGACGTGCAGATTAGTGGTCACGGTTGTCCTCCTGGGGCAGAGTCACCTGGGCCTCGCTCAGGTTCATGTCACGCCGCTTGGTCAGCCAATACAGGCCGGTGGCCAGAGCAGCAACGCTGGCGGCCACCACAGGCGTCTTCTTCATGACGGCCTCGGCGTAGTGCGGGATGGTCTGGCTGCTCAGATCGGGTAGCCCCAGTTGGCTGAAGGATACGCCTGACAGATAGAGCACCGACGTGCCGCCAGCCTCGAACTCGCCGTAGACCTGGTCGATGTAGCGGTCGGGGTTAGAGTTGATGCGGGCGTGAGCTTGGACCAGCAAGTCGGAGCGCCGGCCAAAGCGCAGCGCGCCCGCCGGGCAATCGGCGACACAAGCTGGCACCTCGCCCTCTTGCAGGCGTTCGATGCACATCTCGCACTTGTGGATCAGCCCCAGCGGGTTGTTCCAGTCGTAGGTGGGCACGCCGAAGGGGCAAGCATACTGGCAGTAGCGGCAGCCGATGCACTTCTTGCTGTCGTAGACCACAGGGCCATCGGCCGACTTGGTCAGCGCGCCCACAGTGCAGGCCGACACACAGGCAGGATGCTGGCAGTGCATGCACTGGCGCTTGACGGCCAGCGGTTCGGCCGCGCCGTTGTTCGGGCGCAGGTCGATGAAGGTGTAGGCATCGCTGCTCAACGTAGTCGGTTCGACGGTCGGGTTGGGCCGGCCGTTGGCCGCCTTGCAGGCCAGCGCACACGACTGGCAGCCGGTGCAGCGGGTCACGTCGATCAGCATGCCCCAGCCGTTGTCGGAGGCGGGGCCGTTGGCCAGGGCCGAGCTGGTGGGGCCGGCCAGCACGCAGGTGGCGGTGACGGCTGCCGCGCCGGCGCCGGCCGCTTTCAGGAAATCGCGTCGCGAGAGGGTCTGTTGGGAAGTCATGACTTGCGTCTCCAGGGTCGTTGTATCACGAGGCCTAGCGCCAGCATGAAGACGATGCCGGCCATGGCGCCGATGCCGATGCCCAAGCCCAAGCTGACCGCCGATGCCTGGGCCACGCGGCTGCCAACCGCTTGTTCAGCAGCCTGATCACTGGAAGCAGCGGCGACCATGACGCCCGGCTGCATCTGCGAGATCAAGGCGGTGGTCTCATCGCGGTGGAAGGCGCCGCTGTGGCAGCTTGCGCAGACCTCCGTGGCCACGGTGAATTGGTGGCTTGGTGCAGAAGGACCGCCTTCCACGTGCGGCGACCGCGCCGGCGATGTGTGGCAGGTCAGGCAGTCCAGCCCTGAGCGCGTATGCACCAGGTGACCGCCGTCCTGGATGTGATCGCGGTGGCAGGAGCGGCAGAGCGCCTGGTCATCCAGCCGCAAGTTTTGCGTATGGGAGCGATGACAGCCGATGCACTGTACGCCGCCTGCCGCGTGGGAGGTGTGCTGCCAGTCCTGGAAGGTCTCGCTGTGACAATCGCTGCACACCGAGGAGTCTACGCTCAGGATCATGTGCCCGTTTTCGGGGTGTCCTTCCACCAGAGGCCCGTGGCAGGCTTCGCAGGTGACGCCAGCGTGTTCGAAGGTTCCGGTCGCTGGGCTGAAGTTGGTGGTGTGGCAGGTCAGGCAAGAGCAATCCTGGCCCTCCTCACAGGCGACCACGGCGCTTTCGATGGCCGTGGTGGCAGCGGCGTGGGGCGAGGTCTGCCAGTCTTGTACTTCGGCCCGGTGGCACAAGGCGCACTGGCCGGGGTCTGTCTGCAACGGCTGTGGTTCGCCAGCGCTGGCTGGCATCGGAAAAGCTATCCAGGCCAGCAGCACACACGCCAAGCAAGTTACAATCAGGGCGAAGCGATGGCAGGCTGGTAAGGTTTTGGTTCGCATGTGATCCTCCGTCAGGACACGCTTGGTAAGAGCCAATGGCTGGCTAGGCAAGCCGCTGCTCAAAACGCTGCACCAGAGTGCCCATCATCAGGATGAGCAACACAGGCAAGCCCAGGCGCAGGAACAACATAGCGAGCATGGGCAGTATCTCTTCAACAGGAAAGGGTATCATGGCAGTTCTCCTTGTACTCATAAACCGGCATCAAACCGGCGCAATGCCGGGTGTGGCTCGGAGGGTGTCTCTGCCTATCAGGATACCATCCCCCGAGCGCCTTTTCAATCGGGTGTTGTCCCCATTTTGTGCAATGCGCAACAAATCTATAGGACGTTGTACGTACCAATATCTATGGGGAAAACACCCATGTGGCCGCGGAATTCACCCCAAAATATGATCTAGATCATAGTGAAAATATGAGCAACGCTGTATCATTAGATGGCAGCGCGTGCTGCCGTCCTCGTTCGTCCCAGTCTGCGTATTGTTTGTGTCCCATGACCCAGTTCACAACATTGTTCGAGCGTCCGTTACCGTCCCACCCAACCCGGTCGTCAGCGCAAGGATAGGGCTTCGCGACCCCAGTTCCTGCGCAGTCAGATAGCCTGCACACCAACGACGGTGTGCGTCGCATGCGGAGAAGGAGACTCACACACTATGAAGCGCTTCATCCTCTTGGCGCTGCTGGTTCTGGCCCTCGGGCTGATGTTAGCAGCCTGCGGCCAGTCAGAACCGCCCGCGCCGCAACCGGCCACCACTCAGGTGCCCTGTCCTGAGTGCCCGGCCTGTCCGACCTGCCCCCCGCCGGTGACATGCCCCGAACCTGAGGCATGCGCTGAGCCCGTCGTGGCCACGGTTCCTTTCGAGGAGGCGTGGGCCAACTCCCCGCACAATGACATCGAATCGGTGTCGTTCAGCTACTGGAACACCGCCGATCCGGCGGTCATTCCGGCCAGTTGCGCCAAGTGCCACAGCGAAACCGGCTTCCTCGATTTCCTGGGCGCCGATGGCTCTGAGGCCGGTGCGATCAACGCCGAGAACGTCCCGGTCGGCACCACGGTTACCTGTATCGCCTGCCATAACGACGTGACGGTCGACAAGACCAGCGTGGTCTTCCCCTCGGGCATGGAGATCGCCAACCTGGGCGGCGAGGCCACCTGCATGGAGTGCCACCAGGGGCGCCAGTCTAAGGTCCAGGTGGACAACGCCATCACCAACGCCGGCGTGGATGACGACACGGTCAGCGACCAGTTGAGCTTCCTCAACATCCACTACTATGCGGCGGCGGCTACCCTCTACGGCTCGCAAGCCATGGGCGGCTATCAGTACGACGGTAAGGTCTACGACGTCAAGTTCGAGCACGTGCGCGGCTACGACACCTGCCAGAACTGCCACGATCAGCACACCCTGGAGATCAACCTGACCGAGTGCCAGACCTGCCACACCGATGTTGCGACATCCGAGGACTGGCGCAAGGTGCGCATGGAGGGCTCTGAGGCCGACTACGACGGCGACGGCAACGTCACCGAGGGCATTGTGGAAGAGGTCGAGGGCCTGCAGAAGGCGCTCTACGGCTCGATTGTGGCCTATTCCAAGGAAGTGGCCGGCACGATGGTGGTCTACAACCCGGAGGCTCACCCCTACTGGTTCATCGACGCCAACGAAAACGGCCAGTTTGACGAAGGCGAGGGCCGCTACGCCAGTTGGACCCCGCGCATGCTGAAGGCCGCCTACAACTACCAGGTCTCGAAGAAGGACCCGGGTGAGTACGCGCACAACGGCAAGTACATCATCCAACTGCTCTACGACTCCATCGAGAATCTGAACGAGGCGATCGCAACCCCGGTGGACATGACGGCCATGCACCGCATCGATCCCGGCCACTTCGCTGGCTCTGAGGAAGCCTTCCGCCACTGGGACGCCGATGGCGTGGTGCCTGCCAACTGCGTCAAGTGCCACCAGGCCGACGGCCTGCCGCAGTTCATCGCTGAGGGCGTCAACACGTCGCAGGCGCCGTCCAACAGCTTCCTCTGCACCACCTGCCACACCGACTTCGAGGAGTATGGCCGCTATGAGATCGCCAGTGTGACCTTCCCCAGCGGCGCCTCGGTGAGCATGGACGACCCGGACAGCAACCTGTGCATAAGCTGCCACCAGGGCCGCGCCTCTACGGCGACCATCGACAATGCCGTCCGCGGCCTGGACGAGGACGCGGTGCCGGAGCGGGCGCTGCGCTTCGCCAATATCCACTACTTCGCGGCCGGCGCCACCCTGTTCGGCAACGAGGTTCAGGGCGCGTATCAGTTCGCCGGTCTGGACTACCTGGGCAAGTACAGCCACGTGCCCGGCTTTGCCAACTGCACCGACTGCCACGGCACCCATGAGTTGGCGGTGCAGACCGACAAGTGCTTCACCTGCCATGCCGGCGTCGAAACTGTCCAGGACATCCGCGGCCCGCTGTCGCAGGCTGACTACGACGGCGACGGCGACGCCACCGAGGGTCTGGACGGCGAGATCATGACCATGGCCGACAAGCTGTATGCCACCATGCAGGATTACGCCACCACCGTGGTGGGCAAGGCCATCGTCTACGACTCGCACGCCTATCCTTACTTCTTCGAGGATACCAACGGCGATGGCGAGCGCAACGAGGGCGAGCCTGGCTTCAGCGCCTGGACCCCACGCCTGCTCAAGGCCGCCTACAACTATCAGTACGTCCTGAAGGATCCGGGCGCGTTTGCCCATAACGGCAAGTACGTGATCCAGTTCCTCTATGACACGCTGAGCAGCCTCGGCCAGCGGGTGACGGTGGACATGGCTGGCATGGTGCGCCCCGACACACCGGCGCAGTAAGCAGCGCCTATCAACCAGCATAAGGCAAGCGAGACCGGGCAAGGACCTTGCCCGGTCTCTTGCTTTCCGATGCCACGGTTGCCCTGCACCTGGCGCCGCTAGTGACCAAGGCAGTCACGTTGGTCAGGATGTCATTTGCCAGTAGCATGAGGTCGTTCTTCCCCCGCGCCGTCCCACACCGGCACTCACCGGTCGCAAAGGAGCGATCCACCCATGACCGACCAAATCCCTCCCCCAGCATCCGATGATCTTTCGCCCTCTGTCCAG
>CAZVGR010000146.1:0-10370 GCA_964626845.1 uncultured Anaerolinea sp. | reverse complement strand
CACTGAAGATCGACAAACACAACCCGCGCCGCAAGGACACGCTGATCCAGACTCTGCACACGGCGCAACACATTTTTGGCTATTTGCCGGCCGACCTGCAACAGGTCATTGCTCGCAGATACCACATCTCGCACGCCGAAGTGTCTGGCGTCATCAGTTTTTACAACTACTTCACCACCCTGCCCAAAGGCGAAGTGCAGATCAACGTCTGCATGGGCACGGCCTGCTACGTCAACGGCGCGGAAAAAGTGCTGCAAGAGTTCGAGCGCGTGCTGGGCATTCGCTCCGGGCAAGTGACAGAAGACGGCAAATTCTCGCTGGAAAGCCTGCGCTGCGTGGGCGCGTGCGGGCTGGCGCCGGTCGTGACCTTCAACAGCAAGGTCTACGGCAAGGTTCAGCCGGCCAGCGTCAAAGAAATCCTGGAAGATTATCTGGTGGAATCTGGCCAGGAAGTGGAGGAACCGGTCTATGCTTAGCATTGCTTCTTACCAACAGCTACAGGAAACCCACGCGGCGATCAAACCCAGGGTGGAAATCCGCCTGGACGGCGCCAGCACCGACACCGCGCGGCGCGCGATTTTGGTTTGTGGCGGCACCGGATGCCACGCCTCCAAGAGCCAGCAACTGGTCGACAATTTCAAGGCGCTGATCGAAGAGCACGAGCTGCAAGGCACGGTGCAGGCTTCCATCTCCGGCTGTTTTGGCTTCTGCGAGAAGGGCCCTATCGTCAAGATCTTTCCCGATGACGTGTTCTACGTGGAGGTCAAGCCGGAAAACGCCGCCCGCATCTTCGAACAGCACATTCTGGAGAATCGCCCGGTAGACCGGCTCTTGTACAAGGACCCTGCCCACAAGAATCAGCGCATCCCCACCCAGCACGACATTCCCTTCTACAAACGGCAGCAGCGCATCGCCTTGCGCAACTGCGGCCTGATCAACCCGGAAGAGATCGAGGAATACCTGGCGGTGGGCGGCTATCTGGCGCTGGGGCAGGCGCTGGCCGAGCTGACTCCGCAGGACGTGATCGACCGGATCAAGGCATCCGGCCTGCGTGGGCGTGGCGGCGCCGGGTTTAGCACCGGCCAGAAGTGGCAGTTCGCCAAAAACTACGACTGCGACGAGAAGTTCGTCATCTGCAACGCCGACGAAGGGGACCCCGGTGCGTTCATGGATCGCTCCATCATGGAAGGCGACTCGCACAGCGTGCTGGAAGGCATGGCGCTGGCCGGCTACGCCATCGGCGCCAGCCAGGGCTACGTCTACATACGCGCCGAATATCCGCTGGCGGTGAATCGCTTGCGGATTGCGATACAGCAGGCCAGAGCAGCCGGCTTGCTGGGCCAGAACATCCTGAACAGCGGCTTTAACTTCGATGTAGACATCAAGCTCGGCGCGGGCGCGTTTGTCTGCGGCGAAGAGACCTCGCTCATCAACTCCATCCAGGGCCTGCGCGGCGAGCCGCGCAACAAGCCGCCCTTCCCGGCGCAGAGCGGACTGTGGGGCAAGCCCACCATCGTCAACAACGTGGAAACGCTGGCCAATGTGCCCATCATCATGCAGAAGGGCGCCGAATGGTACAGCAGCATCGGCACGGAGAAGTCGAAGGGCACCAAGGTGTTCGCGCTGGCCGGCAAGGTGAACAACGTAGGGCTGGTGGAAGTGCCCATGGGCACCACCCTGCGCGACATCATCTACGAGATCGGCGGCGGCATTCGCGGCGGCGGCGAGTTCAAGGCCGCCCAAACCGGCGGGCCGTCGGGCGGCTGTATTCCGGCGCAATACCTGGATACCCCCATCGACTACGAGTCGCTGGCGTCCATCGGCTCGATGATGGGCTCCGGCGGCATGATTGTCATGAACGACCGCGACTGCATGGTGAACATCGCCAAGTTCTACCTGGAGTTCACCGTCGAAGAGTCGTGCGGGCGCTGCCTGCCCTGCCGCATCGGCAACAAACGGATGCTGGAAATCCTCACGGCCATCACCGAAGGCAAAGCCAAGATGGAAGACCTGGAGGAGCTGGATGAGCTGGCCGAGGTCATCAAGGACGCCTCGCTGTGCGGGCTGGGACAGACTGCGCCCAACCCCGTTCTCAGCACCCTCAAGTACTTCCGCAAGGAGTACGAAGCCCACATCCTTGATCACCGCTGTCCGGCCGGGGTGTGCCATAACCTGTTCATGTTCCAGATCGATCCGGCGAAATGCATTGGCTGCACCGCCTGCGCGCGCGGCTGTCCGGTTAGCTGCATCGACGGCAGCGTCAAACAGCCGCACTTCATTAATCAGTCGCTTTGCATCAAATGCGGCGCATGCCGGGACAAATGCAAGTTCGACGCCGTTGTGATCAATTAAGGAGAGTTACCTGTGGTCAACTTGATGATAGATAACCAACCGGTCAGCGTCCCGGAGGGCGTCACCATTCTGGAAGCGGCCCGCCAGATCAACATCCACATCCCCTCGTTGTGCTACCTCAACCTGGGCGAGCTGAAGATGGTCAACAAAACAGCCTCCTGCCGCATCTGCGTGGTAGAGGTTGCCGGCAGGCACAACCTGATGCCCTCCTGCGCCACCCCCGTTGCCGAAGGGATGGTTGTCACCACCAACTCGCGGCGAGTGCTGCTTTCCCGACGGCGGCTGCTGCAACTGATGCTCTCCAACCACCCCAACGATTGCCTCATCTGCGCCAAATCCACCGATTGCGAGCTGCAAAGCCTGGTCTGGGAATTCGGCGTCAACCGGCAACGCTACCAGGGCGAACAAACGACCTTTCCCATCGACAAGACCAGCGGCGCGTTGAAGCGGGACCCCACCAAATGCATCATGTGCCGCCGCTGCGAGACCATGTGCAACGAGGTGCAGACCGTGGGCGCGCTCACCGCGTTTGGCCGGGGCTTCGGTTCCATTGTCGGTCCGGCAGAGATGCAACCCGTTGCCAATTCGAACTGCGTCTACTGCGGCCAGTGTGTCAGCGTCTGCCCCACGGCCGCTCTCACCGGCGTGGGCCATATCCAGGAATCGTGGGCGGCGCTGTTCGACCCCACCAAAACGGTGGTGGCCCAGGTAGCCCCGGCGGTGCGCGTGGCCATCGGTGAGGAGTTCGGCCTGGAGGCGGGGCAGGTGGTCACCGGGCAACTGGTGGCCGGCCTGCGGCGCATCGGCTTCGACGCCGTGTTTGACACCACCTTCGGCGCGGACCTCACCATCATGGAAGAAGCGCACGAGATCATCGAGCGCCTGACCAAGAACGAGAACCTGCCCATCCTCACCTCGTGCTGCCCCGGCTGGATCAACTTCATCAGCTATCACTTCCCGGAGCTGATGTACATGCCCTCTACCAGCAAGTCGCCCCAGCAGATGACCGGCGCGGTGATCAAGACGTACTACGCCCAGAAAATGGGCCTTGATCCCAAAGACATCGTGGTGATCTCTGTGATGCCCTGCATTGCCAAGAAGTACGAGGCCGCCCTGGACAAGCATCGCACCGATAATCAGCCGGATGTGGATTACGTGCTCACCACCCGCGAGCTGGCGAAAATGCTCAAAGAAGGCGGGATCAATCTGCGCTACATGCCTGTGGAGGCCTTCGACGACCCGCTGGGCGAATCCACCGGCGCCGGCGTCATCTTCGGCTCGACCGGCGGCGTGCTGGAGGCGGCCCTGCGCACCGTCTACGAGAAAGTAACCCACCGGCCGCTGGATGACGTCAACTTCACCCAGGTGCGCGGGCTGGACGGCGTGAAAGAGGCGTCGGTGACGCTCAACGGCAAGACCGTCAACGTGGCGGCAGCTTCCGGCCTGGGCAATGCCCGCAAGATCCTCGAGAACATCGAGATGGGCGCCTCGCACTACCACGTCATCGAGATCATGGCCTGCCCCGGCGGCTGCATCAACGGCGGCGGCCAGCCGTACTGCAAAGATCGGGTGGACACCATCAAGAAGCGCATGCAGGGCCTCTACCAGATCGACGACCGGCAGACCATCCGCAAGGCACACGAGAACCCGTCTGTGCTGAAGCTGTACGAGGAGTTCTTCGGCGAGCCGGGCAGCCACAAGGCGCACCAGGTGCTGCACACCAGCTATCCCTGATCCACACCGCGTGTCACAAAAAAAGGTCTCCGCAGCAAGCGGAGACCTTTTTTCGTGACATAGCAGGATCGTGTTAAGCAGTCGGCGGTTTGGCAGCGCCCAGGGAATCAATAGAACGACAAAGAGTAACACTGCCGCCGTCAGGAAAAACACTTGCAGCCCACGCGCCAGAGGGATGTACTGACGAAAGACAACGCAACGAACAACGCTGCATGAAGATGGATGCAAGCAATGCCGGAGCGTTACATCAAACCCGCCCAGCGCCGCCTGCACACCTGCCCATTTGCCCGAAAGCTGACGAAATCCTATAATAGTGGCCACAGGCCGCTGCGCCGCCAGGCTATCTCAGGTCCAGCAGCGCGGTTGCGCCCGCATCATCCTCCAGGAGCCAACACCATGCCAACTGCCATCGCCGACCAGCTCGACACGCTGGCGCAGGACGCCGCCACACTGGTCAAGAATCTGCACTACTACTGGGACGAGGAAGGGGTCTCGGAACTGGGCATTTTTATCGATCCCGACCTTTTCCAATACCTGGACAAGCTCTACCACGAATCGCTGGCCTTTGCCGAGCGCTGTCAACGGCTGGGCGAGCTGGCCGGCCAACTGCGCAGCGGCTGAGCTATGGACATCTACCTGCTTATCGCCGTCGCTATCGGTCTGGTGGGGCTGTTGGTTTTCGGCTTTTTGGCGCTGATATGGGCCATCTTCCGCCGGCCGCTGCCCAAAGTCACGGGTGAACAGGCTGTTGATGGCATCGACGCAGCGGTGGAGATTGTGCGCGACCGCTGGGGGGTGCCGCATATCTACGCCGACAGCGAGCACGACGCCTGGTTCGCCCAGGGCTATGTTCACGCCCAGGACCGCCTCTTCCAGATGGAGTATGCACGGCGGCTGGCCCGTGGGACCATGGCCGAGGCCTTTGGCGCGGCTGCGCTGGAAGCTGACCGCTGGAGCCGCGTGCTGGGCTTCTGGCGCGCCACCCTGGGCGACCTGGCACAGCTCACCGCCGCCGACCGCGCCATGCTGGAGGCCTATGCAGCCGGCGTCAACACCTACGTCGATGCTAACCGCTTCCGCCTGCCGGCCGAGTTCACCATCGTGGGCCTTAAACCTGAGCCGTGGCGGCCGGAGGACACCCTGGGCGTGCTCAAGGTGCTGTCCTGGGCGTTGAGCCAGAACTGGGAAGGGGAAATCCTGCGGCTGCAACTGGTCCAAGCGCTGGGGCCAGAACGCGCCGCCGAGCTGGATCCCTTCTACCCAGCCGGCAACCCGGTGATCACGCCGGCCGAGGGCCAGGTCAGCCCCCAGGTGTCGGCCGAGGCCGCCGGTCGCCTGTTAGCGGCCTACCGCCAGGCCAGCCAGTGGTTTGGACAGGCTGCCACGGCGGGCAGCAACAACTGGGTGATTGGCCCCGGTCGCACGGCTACCCGCCGCCCGCTGCTGGCCAACGACCCACATCTCAGCGCGATCATGCCCACCCTCTGGTACCAGAACCACCTGGAGGTCAAAGGGGGCAGCCTGCAAATCAGCGGCGCAACCATGCCTGGCCTGCCTGGCATCGTCACCGGTCACAACACCCGCATCGCCTGGGGCATCACCGCCGGCCGGGCTGATACCCAGGACCTGTACGTGGAGCAGCGCCACCCAGATCAGCCCACCTGGTTCCGCTATGGCGACGAGTGGGAGAGCGCCCAGGTCTTTCAAGAGGAGATCTATGTGCGCGGCCAGGCCGAACCCCAGGTACAAGAGGTGGTCATCACCCGCCATGGCCCGTTAATCAACAGCCTGACGCCAAGCGATCATCAGGCCAGCCTGCCGCCGCTGGCGCTGCGCTGGGAAGGGCATTTTCCCGGAACCAGCCTGCGCGGCATGTTGGCACTGCAGAAGGCCAACGACTGGGGCAGCTTCCGCGCGGCGCTCTCCCTGGTTACCGGTCCTTCGCAGAACCTGGTCTACGCCGATGTAGAGGGCAATATCGGCTATCAATATGTGGCGCGTGTGCCCCTGCGCCGCAGCGGACATGGCCTGCTGCCCACCCCTGGCTGGACCAGCGCGGGGGAATGGGACGGCTGGCTGCCCTTCGATAAGCTGCCGCACGTCTTCAACCCACCCCAGGGCTACGCGCTTTCGGCCAACAACAAACCGGCGCCGGACGACTATCCCCATTTTCTGGGCGCGGATTGGTTCCCTGGCTATCGCGCCGCTCGCATCGAGCGCCTGCTGCAAACCCGACCGCGCTTCACCGTGCGCGACTTCCAGAACATGCAGACCGACGTCTACTCCATTCAGGCCGAGACTCTGCAGCCTTACATAATTCTGGCCGTGGGCGCAGGCCAGTTAGAGCAGCGCATCGTGCGCGAGCTGGAGACATGGAACCTGTTCGTCGATGTCGATAGCTTCCCGGCCGCCGCCTATGAGGTGATGCGCATCCATCTGCTGGATCTGGTGTTCGGCGACAAGCTGGGGCCACTCCACGCCCAGTTCAAGGGCATCTCCTTTAGCGACATCTTCGCCGCCTCGGCGTTCTCCGGCAAGGCCAGCCTGACGCTGGCCAGGCTGCTGGAGCAGGAGGAAAGCTGGTGGTATCACGACGCAGCCACCGGCCAGCCCCGCAGCCGGCAGGAAATCCTCGACCTTGCGCTGAAGCAGACGGCCGTCACCCTGCACGACCTGATCGGCCAGGACCCGCGCAAGTGGGCCTGGGGTAAGGTGCATCAGGTGGAGTTCAACCACCTGTTCGGCCGCGGCCGCTTTATGCGCACGATCTTCAACCGCGGCCAGTATCCCATCGGCGGCGACGAGGACACGGTCTGGATGACCGCCAGCGACCTGCAGATGCCCTTCGGCCTGGTGCGCACCAGCGCCACCTACCGCCAGGTGCTGGACGTGGGCGACTGGGACCGCTCCACGGCGGTGCTCGCCACCGGCCAGTCGGGCCAGCCCACCAGCCCGCACTACGCCGACATGATCGACCTGTGGCGCGAGGGCGAGCAGCATCCTATGCTCTGGACCCGCCGCGCCGTCGACGCCGAAGCCGCGGCTACCCTCTGGCTGCGCCCGCGGCTGGCCAGTGAACCGTGAACGGTACGAACGGTGAACGGTACACCGTAGACGCTCCAGCGTGCCACCATCCAAGCCGTCACCCTGTCACCCTGTCACCCTGTCGCCCTGTCACCCTGTCACCCTGTCACCCTGTCACCCTGTCACCCTGTCACCCTGTCGCCCTGTCACCATGCCCCCTCCCATCGACATGCGCGCGGCCTGGAACCGCATCAGCGCCGGCTATCAGGCCGAGCACCAGATCGCCGTGGACGCGGCCCACTACGGCCCGTTCATGCCCGACGAGGCCGATCTGCGCCTGCTGGGCGACGTGGCTGGCCGGCGCATCCTGGAACTGGGCTGCGGCGGTGGGCAGTGCAGCATCGCCTTCGCCCGCCAGGGCGCTCAGGTCGTTGGCCTCGACCTGAGCGACGAGCAGATCGCCTTTGCCCGCCGCTTGGCCGAAGAACATAGCGTGACCGTGGACTTCCGGCAAGGCGACGCGACCGACCTGAGCCGCTTCGCTGCGGCCAGCTTCGACATCGTCTTCTCGACCTATGCCCTGCACTACGTGGCTGGCATCGAGGCGTGTCTGGCCGAGGCTGCGCGCGTGCTGGCGCCTGGCGGCCTGCTGGTTTTCAGCCTGGACCACCCCTTCCGGGAGGTGTTCTGGGACGAGGACGCCGACGAGGACAGCCTGCTGGCCGTGCGCAGCTACTGGCGCCGCGGCGCCATGGAGTGGCAGTGGACGGGAGGCGGCGCGTGGATGCGCTCCTTCCATCGCACCATGGGCGACTGGGTCGATCTGCTGCACGCGGCGGGCCTGCGGGTGCAGCGCATCCTGGAACCAGAGCCGCGGCTGGACGACGCCGAACAGATCAGTTGGTCCGGCAGCTACGACCTGGAGATGGTGCGCCTGATCCCCCAGACGGTGGTGTTTGTGGCGAGGCGTGAAGCGTAAGGCGCGCAGCGCCGACCAATCTACCAATCACCAATCTACCAATCTACCAATCACCAATCAACCAATCACCAATCAACCAATCACCAATCAACCAATCTACCAATCACCTAATCTACCGCTCCCCCGTCAACAACGTCCGCGGGTCGATCAAGAAGCCAAAGTCGCGCAGCTCGAAATGAATGTGCGGGCCGGTGGAGTTGCCGGTAGAGCCGACGTAGCCGATGACCTGGCCCTTTTGCACCACGTCGCCCTCCTGCACCAGCGCCTGGGTCAGGTGAGCATAGAGCGTGACGTAGTCGATCTGGTGGTCGATGATCACCCGGCCGCCGTAGCCATCTTTCGAGTAGCCCGATTTGATGACGATGCCACTGTCGGCCGCGTAGACTGGCGTGCCGATGGGCGCAGCGATATCGATGGCCCGGTGGCCGGCGCGGTAGCCCTGGGAGATGACGCCGCCCCGCACTGGCCAGATGAATTGGCCGTCGCCGTAGGGCCAGGGGGTCTGTGTCTCGGAAGTCCCCTCGGCCGCAGGCCGCGCCGCCGTCTCTGGCAGCCGCATGGTGGTCGTGACTGTTTGAGCGCTGCGCAGGCTGGCCAGGTCAGGCCGGAAGCCGTCCAGGATCAGCAAGCGCTGGCCCGCATCCAGCGTGTCGTCGGCTGCTTCGATGGCGTTCCACGGCTCAGCCAGCAGCACATCGACGGTCACGGCGTAGGCCTCGGCAATCTCGTCCAGGGTCTCGTCAGGCTGGACGGTGTGGCAGCGGTAGCGAGCGTTCGGGATCATGAGCAGCACCCCCGGCCGCAGCCCGCCGAGCGGCTCCTTGCCCGAACGGGTCACGCAGGCGATAGCCTCGCTGTCGATGCCCCAGACCAAGGCCAGCATGGCTAGATCGTCGCCCGCTTGCAGCCGGTAGGTGAAGGCCACCAACTCCACCGGCTCATCCTGCACTGCCCTGGGCGAGGCCAGGGTCAGCGGCAGAAAGACCCGGAACGGCATCTGCTCAGCCGGCGGCGTTTCCTCGGCGTGCGCCTGTGCAGCCCACAACAGCGCCAACAGGCCAAACAGCACCAGCGCACAGGCAGACGCCAAACCAAACCAGCGCCGGCCGGCTGTATGTCGATTCCGCTGCAGATGAGAGGTATGTGGCGAGGTCATCGACTGAATTGTACCCGGTGATGGGCGCCCGGTCAAACGACGGCGCCGGCCTTGCGCACCTGCTGGGGCCGGTCTCCTGACCGAGCCCTGCCTGCGCTGGCATCTAGACGATGGCGCGCGAGCGCCAGTTCCACCAGAAGACACATCATGCAAGACTCACCTTCCGACCGCTTCCAACAAGCCCTGTGGCGCATCTACCAGCGCGCCACGCCAGCCGTGCCCTGGCGCGACGGCGCCAACCTGCCCTGGGACGACCCGGCCTTCAGCGAGCGCATGCTGGCCGAGCACCTGGACCAGGCCCACGGCGCCGCCACTCGCCAGCGGCCAGAGCTGCTGCGCCAGGTGGACTGGCTGTGGCGCGAGCTGGGCCTGCAGCCCGGCGCGCGGCTGCTGGACATCACCTGCGGGCCTGGGCTGTACGCCGTCGAGTTCGCCCGCCGCGGGGTCGACGTCACCGGCATCGACTTTAGCCCGGCCAGCGTCCGTTACGCGCGCGAGCTGGCGGCCGAACAGGGCGTGGCCGAGCGCTGCCGCTTCATCCAGGCCGACGTGCGGGACGAGCTGCCGCGCCACGCGGGCCAGGGCTACAACGCGGCCACCTTCATCTACGGCCAACTGGCCGTCTTCACGCGCGACGAGGCGGCCGCGCTGCTGGCGGCTGCAGCCCAGGCCCTGCGGCCGGCCGGCCGGCTGGCGCTGGAGCTGCTCAACTTCGAGCGCATCGACAAGACGAACAGCACCTGGTGGTTCACTGACGACCGCGGCCTGTGGGGCAACGCGCCCTTCCTCAACCTGGGCGAGCGCTTCTGGGACGCCGAGCAGCGCGCCTCCATCGACCGCTTCTGGGTGCTAGACCTGCACAGCGGCGCCTTGCAGGAGATTGGCCTGTCCGACAACGGCTATGAGAGCGACGAGCTGCTGGCCCTGCTGCGCGCCAACGGCTTCAGCACTTCCCAATCATACCCGGCTTGGGGCGGCCTGGAACTCTACGACGCCCAGGAGTGGATCGCCTACATCGCGCAGCGCTAGTCCACCCTGTCACCCTGAGGTCCGCCGAAGGGTCTCGCCGCCCCAACGTGTCACCCTGAGGTCCGCCGAAGGGTCTCGCCGCCCCAACGTGTCACC
>CAZVGR010000145.1:0-10377 GCA_964626845.1 uncultured Anaerolinea sp. | reverse complement strand
ACTTCGTAATTAGGCGCAAAGTCAAGTGCCCGGCACCTATGGCTGAGTAGTAACCGGCGGTAAGGAGTTGAGACCATGCGATGCCCCAACAAATTGACTGTACGAGCAAACGAAGGCCAGGCGCTGATTCAGGTGGCGTTGCTAATGGTTGTGCTGCTGGCTTTCGTGGCGCTGGCCCTGGACTTGGGGATGGCCTATGCCAGGCGCAGGCAGATGCAGAACGCCGCCGACGCCGGCGCGCTAGCCGGCGCGTGGGAACTGTGCTTTGGCAACCCCGCCGCGGCCAGGACCAAGGCCGAGCAGGCCGCCACCCAGCGCAATGGCGCACAGCAGGCCGTGGCGACTGTCACTGGCGGCTGGCGGGTAGACATTACGGCCAGTTTTGTGGTGGAGACCTACCTGGCCGGGGCGATCGGCATCCCCGAGGTACCTGTGAGCGCGCAGGCGACGGCGGCGTGCAGCGGCACGCGCACTCTGTGCAACGTCTGGCCAGTTACGTTTCACAAGGAGCGCTTTGACCAAATACCCTGCAATGAGCGGTTCTATGTCTGGAATGACGGCAGCCTGGAAGACGGCGCTTTGCAGGTGCAGTATCCTGACGGCACCACCGGGACTATGGCTGTTTGCGAGCTGTGCGAGTGCGATGTGGCTTTCGGGTCGCCGGACGGCAACTCCTATCTGGTCTCCACCGCCAACCGCGGCTGGGTCAACTTCCCTTTGCCGCAGTCGCCCTACACCGGTTCCGACCCCTGTGTCAACAACTGTGGAGCCAACCAGCTGATCTGCATCATCGGCGGCGGCTATAAAGCTGGGCTGGATATCAGACCGGGGGGCATCTGCCTGCCCGGCCAGCCGGGCGTCATCACCAGCGTTCTGCACGAGATTGATGACAATCTGAACCGTCAGACCAATCTGTTGTTGTGGGACCGCGCCTGCACTGCCGGTGAGCCGATGACGGGGTCTTGCCCAGGCACAGGCTATCACATCGTCGGCACCGGCTGCTTCGTGGCGCTGGGCACGCCCACTATTGACTTGCCCAAGAGAGATGAGTTTCGCAATGTGCAGATTTTGTCATCAGGCTGGCTGCGCAACAACAACTTCTGCGCCAAGAACATCAAAACTATGTTGGGTGAAAAGAAATGCGGCTGTGCATCGGCCTGCGGCAACACATCCGGTACAGGTCCGCCAGCACCCGGCGAGGTGCGCGGCGTCAGCCTGATCAACCCTAACTGAACCACTGTTGCCACTCCTGCCCTGTGTTTGTTGGCTTGACGGCTGTCTGCTAGAATTGTGCCCACTATGCTTTCAATAAACAGCGCGTTAGCTGCGGCGGCGGGTCTTGCGTTAGGTGTGCTGGCCTGGCTGGCTGCGCAACGTTTCAGCGCCCGCTATCAGAGCCCGCCGCCCACGGCCAGTCGCGCGTTTCCTGTCAGCGCGGCGCTGAGCGCTGCCAGCATGGCCCTCTGGGGCGGCTGGGTGGGCTGGCAGGCCGCCAGCATGGCCGTGGCCGCATCCGCGTTGGTCGTGAGCGCTTTGCTGCTGTGCATCACTCTGGTCGATCTGCGCGTGCGCCGCATCCCCAACGAGCTGGTGCTGGCCTTGCTGGCCTGGGCCGTGGTGCAGATACTGTGGCTGGGCGAGCCGGGCTGGGGATCGGCCGCGGCGGGGTTGGCGCTGGCTGGTGGCCTCTTTTTCCTCTTGGCCCTGATCGGTCGCGGCGCGATGGGGCTGGGCGATGTCAAGCTGGAGGCCGCTGTCGGCGCGCTGCTGGGCTACCCTGCTGTGCTGGCTGCCATGATCGTCGGTGTGGCGGCTGGCGGCATCGTGGCGGCGCTGCTGCTGGTCACCCGCCGCGCGAGCCGCAAGGATGCCATCGCTTACGGCCCCTATCTGGCGCTGGGCGCCTGGCTGGTCCTGGCGCGCTCCTGGGGGCTGTGGCCTGGGTGATCCGGCCAGCGCAGCGCTTGTCCATGCGTCCGGTCACGGTTGATCCACTCTGGAGCTTGCCATGTCCACACCATCCACTCCCCTCTACGTCGAAAACTGTACCCGTAACATGGTGCTGGTCTCGGCCGGTCGCGTGGCTGACGGCTACTGGAGCCGGTTCAAGGGCTTGATGGGCGCAGCCGGCCTGGCTGCCGGCCAGGGGCTGTTGATCACCCGCTGCAACAGTATTCACACTCACTTCATGCGCTTCCCGATCGATGTGGTCTATGTCAGCCGCGGGTTGGAGGTAGTTCACGTCGATCGGGCCATGGCGCCGTGGCGCTTTGGCCGCATCCACCGCCGGGCGCATTTCGTCGTCGAGCTGCCGGCCGGCGCGGCCGATGGCACAGAGATAGGCGACAAGCTGGCGGTGCGGGGTATGAGCGGGTGAGACGGCCGCAGCAGGTCACCGGTTTTGCCAGTCGCTGCGCAGCCGCTGCCAGCTCAACGTAGCGTCAGAGAGCAGCGTGTCGGCGCGAAAGAAGCGGGCAGAGAGCAAGACGAAAGCCAGGGTAGCGGCGACCAGCAGCGTCAGGCCCAGCCCAATCTGCCAGCCTGGTACAGCGGTGCTTACCAGCCGGGCCGGCATCGCCGTGGGCGAGGTCAGGGGGAAAATGCTCAGAACTGTGGCCAGCGCGCCGTTTGGCGCCTGGACGAAGACCGTGTTGAGCAGGATGGGCGCCACCAGGGGCAGGATGAGCATGAAGGTGTATTGCGAACCCTCGCGCAGGTTGGGCGACAGCGCCCCCAGCGCGCCTAATGCCGCGGCATAGAGCAGATAGCCCAGCAGGAAGTAGAGCACGGTGATCACCACAAAGCCCGGCGGCAGCGACGGCATCTCCAGGCCGCCCAACGGCGACACCTGTTGGCCCATCACCAGCAAGCCGCCTCCCAGCCAGATGGTCATCTGCAGCAGCGCCAGGCAGCCCAGCCCCAAGATTTTGCCCAGCATCAACTGCACCGGGCTGAGGCTGAGCAGCAGCACCTCGGTTGTGCGGTTTTCTTTCTCCTTGACCACGCTCTGCAACATGTAGCCGCTGCTTAGCGTGATGATAAAAAAGAGGATGAACATCACCGCAAAGGAGAGGCCAAGGCTGGCGTTGCTGGCCGGTCTGCTGGACGCCTCTGGCCCCAGCAGCAGCACCTGGGGGGCCGATGCGCCTGGCCAGATGACGCGGCGCGCCAGGTCGGCGTCGCCCAACAGGTTATAGTACAGCACATATTCCATCACGTCGTAGCTGCTGGGGTTCACCAGCGGAGAGTATTGGCTGGGGATCACAACGATCTCGCCCCGCTGCATGAAGTCGGCTGGTACCAGGTAAACCTGCAACATCTGGCCCAGTTGCATGGCGGCCAGGGCGTCGGTTTCGTTATCCAGGCGCTGCAACAGGCCAGGGGGCAGGTCGGGCGGGATGGCCTGGACCAGTCCGCTGGCGTCCACATAGCCGATGGTGGGGTGCTGTTCAAGACCCGCCATGGCTGGCGTCAGCAGGCCTTGCTGGCTCGACTCGATGGCGCTGCCAGCCAACAACTGCGGCAGCAAGGTCAACGCCAGAATCAGCAGCGGGAAAACGAACGTCGTGAACCAAAACGAACGCTTGGCCAGCGTGGTCCGGATCTCGTGTTTCAAGACGATCCAGGTATTGCGCATGTTATATCTCGCTGGTTGGGTGCGTCCGGCGGAAGGGGTCTTCGTCTGTGGCCTGTCCGCGCAGGGCGGCGTAGACTGCCTGCCAGCTCAACCGCTGACCGTAGTGCAACATGCCTGCGTGGTAGACGCGCGCAGCCGCCCAGATGCTGAACGCGGCAGTGACAGCCAGCAGCAGCCAGCCCAACAGCAACTGCCACAGCGGCACGGTGGTCACGCCCCAACGAACCAGCACGGTCAGAAACGATGTCGTAGGAAACAAGGTCATGCCCACGGCGAGCGCGCCGTCTGGGTTAGCAAAAATGACTATCAAGACGAAGAAAGGCGCCATGAACAGCAGGTTGAGGATGCCGGCCACCTGTTGACCCTGCTGCAGGTCGCTGAACACACCGCCGATGGCGATCATGAAGCCGCCGATTAAGGCAAAGGAGGGCAAAAAGTAGAGCAGCGCCACCGTCAACATCGTCCAGGGAATCTCAACGAAGCCCAGCGCCGGCTCCAGCGCCGCGGCCAGCAGCAGCCCCAGCACGACAGCCGCGGCCCAGATCGTCAGTTGGGTCAACGACACCGCCAGCAGCCCCAGCGACTTGCCGGTGATCAGGTAATCAGGCGACAGGGTGGTGGTCATGATCTCTACGGTGCGGTTCTCTTTCTCGGTGGTTACTGCCTGGAGGAGATAGCCAGCCGACGACAGCACCGCGTAGATGAAGAAAAAGCCCGCCACAAAGGGCAGCAGCAGGTTGATGGCGTTGGACTGATTAGCGCCATGCTGACCATCTGTCGAGCGGACGGACATGCTCACGCCGTTGGTCAGGCGGTGACGAATTGCATCTGGTTGATTTGCCAGCAAGCTGGCGCGCAGCCATGAGTCGAACGAGCGTTTGACCGCCGCAGCAGGCTCCCGATTCCATGCCACCAGTTGCACAGCGCCCTCTTGCAGATAGCTGGCCGGCAACAGGAAATAGCCCTGGATGCTGGCGTTTTGCAGCGCGTCCAGGGCCTCGGCTTCGTCGGCGAAGGCCAGGAATTGCACGCCGCTGCTGTTGGCAGGTTGCACGTCAGCGCTCAATACGCCGGCCATGTCCACGATGCCCAGCGGCCGTTGGTCCCGTTCCTCTTGTAACAACAAGATAGTCAGGGCGACAAAGCCAGCTACCAGCAGCGGAAAGGCCACGGTTGCCAGGACAAAGGAGCGCTTGCATACCAGCGCCAGATATTCATGTTTGGCTACGAGCCAGATCTTACGCATCGCTGGCATCCCCGCCCGACGCCTGCACAATGGTGATGAAGATGTCGTCGAGCGAGGCCTCGGCGATCTCAAAGCGCTCGATGCTCATATCGTGGCGGCAAGCCAGCGAGCGCAGCAGCTCGTGCGGCTCTGCGCTGGGGTGCAGCGCCAGGTGCCAGGCGCCGTTCTCGCCAGACGGTCGCGCCTCCAGCACGCCAGGGATGTGCGCAAAATCGCCCCGTCCGGTCACGTTGACGGCATGGCCGGCATAGCGCCGCTTGATCTCGTCCACACGGCCATAGAGCACCGAATGGCCGCGGTTGATCAGAACGATGCGATTGCACATGGCCTCTACCTGGTACATCTGGTGGGTGGACATGATCACCGTTTTGCCCGCGTCGGCCTGATCCTGGATGATCTGCTTGACCAGGCGGGTGTTGAGCGGGTCCAGGCCGGAGAAGGGTTCGTCCACCACCAGCAAATCGGGGTCGTGGGCCAGGGTGGTGATCAACTGCGCCTTCTGTTGCATGCCTTTGCTCAACTCCTTGATGCGCTTGTGGCGGTGTTCGTAGAGGTCCAGGCGGCGCAGCCAGCGCGTCACCTCCGCTTTGGCTGCTGCCTCGCTCATTCCCTTCAGCGTGGCGAGATAGACCAGGGTCTGCTCCACCGGTAGGTCGCGATAGAGGCCTCGCTCCTCGGGCATGTAGCCGATGCGGTTCTTCTTTTTCTCGTCCATGCTCCCGCCGAAAATGGCAACCTGGCCAGAGTCGGGCTTGAAGATGTCCAGCATCATGCGAATCGAGGTTGTCTTGCCGGCGCCGTTGGGACCCAGCAGGCCAAACACCTCCCCCGGGTAGACTTCGAACGATACATCGGCCACCGCCTGAACAGGGCCGAAGGACTTTTTGAGTTGATTGACCTGAACCGTGGCTGCAGCAGGGAGTGTTGTCATAGCATGGTGTGTTTTGCGCAATTATGCGCGACAAGTTATCAATGGTACAATTGCCATTATACATCCGGTGCGCGTTTCTGCCCATAGCGCCGTATTGGCGTGCTGGACAGATCGATAGTTTTTATCAGCCACAACCCTGGCACAACGTCATGCAGTCTTTGCCGCCACAGATCAGCCTTTACACAGCCCTGCTCGTCATATCGGCCATCATGCTGACCGGATTGGCGCTTTTGGCCTGGCACAGACGTTCCGCGCCAGGCGCTGGTGTGCTGGCCGTGTTGATGCTTGCGCTGGCCCTCTTGTCGTTGTCATATACGTGTGAGCTGTTCAGCGCCACGTTGGCTGCGAAGCTGTTCTGGGTCAAGGTGCAATATCTGCCGCTTCTCGCCATTCCGACGCTGTGGCTGATTTTTGTGCTGCAATTCACCGGGCAGGGAAAGCGGCTTACGCCAGGCTGGCTGGCTGCGTTGGCTGCGCCGCCCACCATCTTCTACCTGTTGATCTGGGCTGCGCCTGACCTTGGTCTGTATTATAGCACAGCGGTGCTCAGCGACAGCGGCCCCTCTTCCTTTTTGCAACTGACTCCCTGGCGGCTGTACTGGCTGCAAGCGATTTACGCCTACGTCCTTCTGTTGCTGGCAACGGGATGGTTGTTTTGGAGCTATCTGCACAGCTCAGGCGTGCGGCGCGCTCAAAGCAGCTTATTGTTGGTGGCTATACTGGCGCCGTTGGTGGGCAGTGTGCTGGACCTGTTCAACCTCAGTCCGCTGCCGGGGCTGGAGTTGACCCCGGTGCTTTTTCTCGTGACAGGTGTGGTGTCGGTCTATGCCCTGGTCAATCACCGTCTGTTGGACTTGATGCCAGTGGCCCATGATGTCCTGATTGAGAGCATGATCGATGCTGTGGCGGTTGTGGACGACCAGGGCTGCGTGGTCAATCTTAACGCCGCGGCGCAAGCTATGATTGGGCAATCAAGCGATGCTGTCCTGGGAGCGCCGGCTGCGGCTGTGCTGCCAGGTTGGGCCGATCTGATGGACAAGCTGGATGCCAGCCGCACAGCGCAGACCCAGGTGACCCAGGAGCAGGATGGTGTCGTCACCTACTGGGACGCGCGTATCGCGCCGTTGTATCAGACCCAGACTAAGGCGCAAGGCTGGTTAGTGGTCTACCGCGATATTACCACGCGCGTCTGGGCCGAAGAGAGCGAACGCCAGCAGCGAGCGCTGACCGACGGCCTGCGCGATTCGCTGTCAGCCCTGACCAGCATCTTGAGCCTGGACGAGGTGCTCGACCGCATCCTGGAGCTGACGACCCTGGTGGTTCCCAACCAGATTGGCAACATCATGCTGATTCAGAACGGCTGCGCGCAGGTTGCCCGCCACCGCGGTTACGCGGGACATGGCCTCGTTCGCTACATCGACCAGTTGCGGCTGCCGATCCTCGACACGGCCAACTTGCGCCGGATGTATGAGAGCCGCCAGCCGCTGGCCATTCAAGACACGCGCCAGTATCCCGGCTGGGTCACGTTGTTTGATGTCGAGTGGATTCGTTCCTATGCTGGGGCGCCGATCATCAGCAAAGGCGAGGTGATCGGCTTCTTGAACCTGAACAGCTTGCAGCCGGGGTGTTTTACGCAACAACAAGCTGCGACGCTACAGGTTTTTGCCGATCAGGCCGCCATTGCCATCGAAAATGCCCATCTCTATGCCTCGCTGCAAGAGACCAACGCCCGCCTCAGCCGGGCGCTGCGCGCGCGTGAGGAGGCGATCCAGAACGTTTCCCATGAGCTGCGCACACCGCTGACCTTGATGCTCGGCTATACCGAGCTGATTGAGGCGGGTGAAATGGGCCCGGTCAACGATGAGCAGCGAGAAGCGCTGCACATTGTGGCCCAACAAGGCCAGCACCTGTTGTTCATCTTCAACAGCTTGTTGGCCCTGCAAGCTTTTCAGCAGAAGGATATTTCGCTGGAATTGATCGACCTGATCCCCTGGCTGATCAAGACCACGGAAATTTGGCGGCTTACGGCGTCTGCCTCGGACATTGCCATTCAACTCGACGTGCCCGACTATCTGCCGCCCGTAATGGCCGCAGTCAGTCACCTGGACCTGCTGCTTGGCAACCTTCTGGACAACGCGATCAAGTTCAGCCCGCCCGGCGCTGTCATCACCATCTCGACGCAGGTGGAAGATGGCAACATTCTGCTGGCTATTGCCGATCAAGGCATCGGCATTGCTGAAGAGCAGCTCGATTTGATCTTCGGTCGCTTCTACCAGATCGACAGCACGACCACGCGGCGCTTTGGGGGGATGGGCATTGGGTTGGCGCTGTGCAAAACCATTGTTGCAGCTCACGGCGGTCGGATCTGGGTTGAAAGCCCCGGACTGAATCAAGGCAGCACTTTCTTCGTCTTGCTGCCCATCGCCCCCTTGTCTCCTGGCGAAACAGGAACCTCACAGCAGGCAGTCAACGTCTAACAGCCGTGTTCCGGCCCTGGCGGTCGCTGACATGCCACAAGCCCTGACCCGCGCGGCGTCTGTCCTGAAACCGCGTGGGTGGCTGTTGGGAAAAGTCGGTAGTTTTGGCGCAGGCTGGCGCGCACAGTATAATTGCGTCGTAAGCAAAGTTGTGTCGGCGCCCGGCACTTGACACGAGACTCTGATCATGTGCGAATCGGCGCCAAAGCACCAGGCGCCGATTCGCTGTTCATTTGTTTACGGCAACTGCTCAGCCGGCCGGTCAGAAACCGGGTTTTTCTCGTTGGGCAATGATTTCTGAGCTTGCAAACGCATTGCTTGGGGCTATGATAGCCGTTTCCGCAGCCCCAGCCTGAGCAGTAACTGTTTACGGTGCAATAATGGCTATGACTCTTCTGTGGTGAATAAATCTGTGACAAGTCTTAATCGTCAACTCGCACGTATGTCAACACCCGCCCGCATCGCTTTAGCGGCGGCGATCCTCCTCCCCCTGCTGTTGGTCGGCGTTCTGCTGCTGCTGGCGAACCGCCAAACTCCCTCCTTCAGCGGCCAGATTGATACCGTGGCCTTCAACCGCGCTATCGCTGACGGCGATGCGCGCCTGGCCGAGGGCGACTATCAAGCTGCGCTTAGCAGCTATGACGTGGCAGAAGCCGCCAACCCCCTCTCTCCGGCCGCCAATGTCAAGCGCGGCAACGTCTATCTGGCCCAGGGAGAGGCAGACAATGCCATCCAACAGTACAACGCTGCCATCAAGAAAGATGCATCTTACGCGCTGGCCTATTTTCAGATCGCCGAGGTCTACCGCGCTCAAGGCGACACGGGCGCAGCCCTGGCCCAGTATGAACGCACGCTGCGGGTGAGCCCTGCTTTTGCCGATGCTTATATTCAGATGGGCAGCATCTATCAGGAGCGCGGCGACCTGACGCGCGCTGGTGAGATGTACAACGAGGCGTTGCGCGCTGCTGTGAACGACCTGCGCGCCCGCGCCTCCGCCCTGACTCGCCTGGGCAACCTGGAGGCGCTGCAAGGCCGGAGCGACCAGGCCATCGCCCGCTATCAGCAGGCGCAGCAGGAAGACCCCGGCTTTGTCGGCTCGTATGTCCAGTTGGGTCAGAGCTATCTGGAACAAGCCCTGCTTGACCTGGCCTTGGAGCAGTTCCAAACCGCAGCGCAGAACTCCCCCAGCAACGCCGACGCCCGCTTCTTGCTGGGCCAAATCTACGCCCGGCTGGGCCAGCTGGACGAGGCCGAGGTCGAACTGAGCGAGGCCATCCGCCTTGCGCCGCGCAGCGTGCGCGCCTATCAATGGTTGGGCCAGGTCTACAACACGCGCGGCCGGACCACAGAGGCCATCAGCATCTATCGGCAGGGCCTGGAGCAAGCGCCCAACAGCCTGGATTTGCACATCTCTCTGGCCGCAGCTTATCGCAACCAGGGCGAGTATGAGGCTGCGCTGGAGGAGTACCAGGCTGCTTTGTCGCTCAGCCCCGACGACGCCGATATTTTGACCGAGATTGGCGCAACTCACCAGGCCATGGGCGACCTGGCCAGCGCCCAGGAGGCCCTGGCCAGAGTAGCCGCCCAAGCCGCCGAGCAGCCGCGGCGCGTGGCCCAGGCTCTGACCAAGCTGGGCAACACCTACCGCGACCGCGGCGATCTGGACGAGGCTGAAGCGCAATACAGCCAGGCGCTGGCTACCGACCCCGCCTATGTTGGCGCGTACTTGCAGTTGGCATTCCTCTACGATCAACAAGGCCGCTTCGATCAGATGCTGGCTACCTACCAGCAGGCTGTGCAGGCCGTTCCCCAGGACGCCGAGGCCCGTTTCAAGCTGGGACAAGCGTATCGCAGGGCCAACGAGCTGGAGGCGGCCGCCGTCGAGCTGCAACAGGCCGTGCAGTTGGACCCCACCCGCTACCGTGCTCTGTTGGAGCTGGGCCGCGTCCAGGAGGGCCAGGGCGACCTGACCCAGGCCATTGCCAGCTACGAGCGCGCAGCAGCTATCAACGCCAACGATCCTCAGGTGCGCCTGTGGCTGGGTTCTGCCTACCGGCGTGCAGGCCAGCCAGCCAAAGCCGTCGAG
>CAZVGR010000144.1:0-10451 GCA_964626845.1 uncultured Anaerolinea sp. | reverse complement strand
ACGGCGCGACGCGACTGTTTCAGAGCAGCGACGGCGGCGCTACCTGGCGGGCGGGGGTTCGACCGTCCCTGCCAGCGTGGGGGTCGGCGTAGCAACCGCGGGCGGAGGCGCGGCCGTGGGCGCAACGGCTGTGGGCACGCGTGTCGGCGGCAGGCCCACCGGCAGCGCCATGATGTCGGCCTCGGTGCGCACCAGCCGCGCGGCCACCCAGCCGGGACGCCCATCGACGCAGCAGACCACAAGCCAGTCGCCTGCCTCGTTGCGGCCCAGCAGCGCCAGTTGGCCGTCGGCGCCGATCTGGCCGATGATTGGGAAGTCAGTGCCGGGGCCGAGCCGCACGTTGAGGTTCTCAGTCTGGGATTGGACGAAGGGCGTTGGCGCAGCCTCGACCAGCGGCGTGGGCGTGGCGGTGGGCTGGAATTGTTGCAGCGCACTGCGGGCCTGAGAAGCGTCCTGGACGGCCAGCGCCAGCGCGCTTTGATAGGCGCGCAGGGCGGCCACTTCATCGCCAGCCGCAAGCGCTGCATCGCCCTGGCGCAGCAGCAGTCGATAGTACAGCTCGGCTGCCTGGCCGTCGGCATAGTCAGGCTGCTCGGCCAGCAAGTCTGCCAGGGTCGCGCTGGCCTGGGGCCAATCCTCGCGATCCAGGGCAACGCGCGCGCTGAGCAAACGATTGGCCAGTTGCCGCTCCTCAGCCGCCTCCACGTTGCGCGGGCGCAGCGCCAGCGCTTTGCCGAAGCGGGCCAGAGCCTGGCGGACGACATCGGCGCTGGCATCGGGCATTGCCAGCAGCGCCCGGCCATCGCGCAGATAGAGCACGAACAGCAGCTCGCGCACAGCATCGCGCTGATAGGTTGCATCCTGCTCGCTCAGCCGTTCCAGATGCTCGATGGCCAGACTGAAATTTCCCTCGTCATAGGCGGCCACGCCTAAGCGAAACAGGGCTGAGGTCTCACGCTGGCGCAGGACAAAGTCCAACCGTTCGCTGGCATCGCCATAGACAGGATCGACTGCCAGGATCGAGCGCAGCCGCGCCTCGGCCGTGTCCCAGTCCTGGGCTGCGATGGCGGCGTTGGCTTCCTCGTAGGCCAGGGCCACCTGCTCCAGCCGCGTGGCCCGCTCCAGCCCCTCCTGAGCCAGCGCCAGAAAACGCTCCGGCGCCAGCCGCGCCAAGCTGCCAAAAGCCTCTTTAGCGCCCTGGTAATCGCCTACAGCCAGGCTGGACTGGCCGCGGTTGTAAAGCGCTTCATACTCCAGCCGGCTGCTGACGCTGGGAAGCCATCCCTGCCACCAAGCCAGGGCGGCCAAGGCTGCGCCCAACAGCAGCAGCAGCCCCACCCAGCGCAAGGCTGCGGCTGGCCGGCGTTTGCGTTCGGCGTCTTCTTGTTCAAGCGTGTGGCCTGCGCGCGCATCGACCTGCTCAAGCTGCAACAGCCAGCTCGCCTCGTCAATCAGCGGGTCAAGGCCAGGCCAGTTGGGATCAAGCGCTTTCAGACGGCGAAAATGATCCAGCGATTGACGCCACTCGCGACGCTGGTAGTGAGCCATGCCCTGTTCATACAACGTCTCGACGCGCGGCGAATCGTCGGCCGCCGCGGCGCGAGGGCGGGGCGGCTGCTGAGGGCTCTCTTCGGGAAGACTCATCGCGAGATCTCCTCAGCGGGCATCTGGTTCAACGGCGTAGAAAGCCCGGGGGCGGTTGCTGCCGGGTCGGCATCCACCACCGGCAGGCTGCCCCTGTTGGGCCAACACACCAGCGGCTCATCGATCACTGGCTGCACGTTGATGGGGGCCAGCGGCAGGAAGACCTGGTTGATCGCGCCGCGCACCCGCACGCCATAGACATCTGTCCAGGTGTTGAAACGGCTGTCCAGCCGGTTGTGGGATGACATCTGTAAGGTAATCGTCTGACCAGCATAGACGCTCAGGTCGATTTCAGCCCGTTTCCATTTCAGGTCGCGGAACTCAATCGGCTCGGGGAACTGGGCCTGGCTGTTGCCATCGCGCAGCAACACATCGGCCTCAGCAGCACCCTCAGCCTGCACAGCCACATCGAAGGAGTCAACCCAGCGGAAGGGAGGCCGCGGCTCAATCGGGCAGCGAATGTCCCAGATAGTCGAGGTGGTGGTGATCTGGTCGTAAGTCTGCAGCCGGTACCAGAACTCCAAGACAGGCTGCGGCACATCCTCCAGGCTGGGCACGACGATCTGCTGGCTGATGCCAGACCAGGAATCGCCGCACTCCAACGTCGGAATGTTGCCCGGATCAGCACATGCCTGCCAGATCGGACTGCCCAGGCGAGCAGCCGGCACAATCTCGCCCGGATACAAGTCCTGCTCCTGGATCAAAGCCAGCCCCAGGGTCACTGTGGTGTCCCAGCCGGTGAAGTTTTGCGTGCTGAAGGCGCCGTTGTCGATGGCGTCGACCAGCACTGTATTCCGGCCGCCAGCCGTGGCCCAGGGAGAGACGTTGCCTGCGTTATCGACAGCGCGCACGCGGAAGCTGTAGAGCTGGCTGCGCTGGCCGTCGTAGACGCCGCTGGTGGCGCTGACGCCGGTGAGCCAAGGCTGCCATTCGCCGGCCGATCCTTGCTGCACCTGCACGTCAAAGCCTGCCAGCCCAGACCCGCTCTCATCGTCGCCGCCTGTCCACTGCACCGCAATCTGTGGAGAGCTGGACAGGACGGGCAGCGGCGCCAGCTCGGCCTGCGGCGTCAGGGTGTCGATGCGCAGTTGACGTCCTTCCTGGCTGAGGTTGCCGGCCCAGTCCAGGCTGCGCACCAGCAGGTTGCGGATGCCCTCTTCGGCGACCAGGAAGGTGAGGCTGGTCTGTGGCGGCTGGTCGTCCAACTGCCAGGTCATGCTGGCCACGCCCGACAGGCTGTCCGCGGTGTCGATCGTCACCAACGCCGGACTGCGCATCCAGCCCGCCGCGTTGGGCGCAGGCTGGATCTGCACTGTCAACTCAGGCGGCGTGGCATCGTAGCGAACTGCGCCTGACAGGACGGCCATCTGATCGAGGCTGACGTTGCCCGCCACGTCCTCCAGCCACAGGTAGAGGTCATGCACCCCCTCGGACGGCGCGTCGAGGATCAAGGTCTGGGCAACAGCGGGCAATGACTGACCGGCCTGCGGGCCAGCCGGCAGCTGCCAGCTCCAACGGGCCAGGGCGACGCCTGACGCATCCAGCGGGTTGCGCCAGCTTAGGGTCCACGGGTTGGTGTTGCTCCACGTGGTCGGTGTGATGAGCACGGCAATCGGCTCGGACGGCGGATCTGGGTCGATGCGCACGATAGCCATGGACGGCCCTGCCAGAAAGCCGGCCCGGTCCTGGCCGTAGTAGTCCAGCAGATGGCGGCCTGGCTCGTTGATCTGCATTGTGGCCGTGCTGGTGGTCTGCTGCCAGGGGCCGCCGTTCAGCCGGTAACGCAAGGCGTCCGGGCCGCTGCCGGCGTCTGTGATCGACAGGTCCACCTGGACAGGCCCAATAAACCAGCCGTTGGCGCCCAGCGGTCCGTTGGGCTGCACCTGCACCGTGGGCGATGTGGCGTCGTAGCGCAGATTGCCGACACTGACAAAGGGACCGCGATGGCCGGCCCGGTCGCGCAGCGCCATCCAGACGGGCCATTCTCCCTCGGCTGGCACAGTCAATCCATCGATGCGCGTGCTTTGCGGATAGAACGTAGCGGCGTTGGGGTCCACTGCGCCCGCGCCGATCCAGACATAGGCGCCGGCGATGCCGCTGACGTCGGGCGGATTTTCCCAGACCAGGCTGAAGGAATTGCTGGCCGACCAGCCGGCCGGCTGGAGGGCCGGCGCAATCGGCGCAGCGGGCGCTTCCATGTCGATTGAGATCACCTGGGTGCGGCTGATCTCCACATTACCCGCCGCGTCAAAGCTATAATAGCTGATCTGATGAATCTCGGAGGTGGTGAAGTAGAGCGGCAGCGCCATCTGCCAGGGGCCGCCGTCGATGCGCATGCGCGAGCCTATGACGCCTGAACCGGCTGTGGGCGGCGTGGTGGGCAAGATGTCAGTGGTCTGAAAGATCACGGACACAGGACGGGTGTAGAAGCCGGAGGGTTGCGGCTGAGGCGGGGTCAGTACCAACGTCGTAACTGGCGGGTGACTGTCCAAGGGTAGGCTAAGGCTGACGGCCGGCGAGCGGTTTCCCGCCACGTCCTGTCCCTGAGCGACGAGGGTATACAGGCCATCCTGGTTGATGACGACTGTGGAGCCGGTGGCCGGCGGGTTGTTGTTCAGACGCCAGGTGACGCCCGCTGGCCCTGACACCAGGTCTGTCAGAGCAAACGAAACGGTGATCGGCGCAGTGTACCAGCCGCGGCTGCCCAGCGTTGGCGTAATTGTGTAGGAAAGCTGGGGCAGCTCGGGGTCGATGGCAATCGAGCGCGTGATGGGCGTCATGACGTTGTTGGCGCGGTCGGCGGCTGTCACCAGCAAGGCATGGCGACCAGGGCCGTCGATTTCGGTGCTGAGCGCTGTGTTGACCGGCCCATTGTTCAGGCGCCAGCCCCAGGTCAGCACACCGCTGGCTGCGTCGGCGGGGTTGAAGTCAATGCGCACCGTGCCGGTATACCAGCCGCCCAGGCCCAACGGCCCCTGGCTGGCTATGCCCACTCTGGGGGGCGTGGCGTCATAGCGGAAGGCGTTGAGGTGAACCCGATAGTTCAGGTGATCGACGTTGCCTGCGCCGTCTACCAGCCAGACGAGAATGGCATGAGACCCCTCGCCGGGGGTTTGGATGTTCTCAACAAAGGTCGTCGTCGTGACGAAAATCCCGTCCGTCGGGAAGAGAGGCTCCGAGTTAAGACGGTAGTAGGCGCCGGCGATGCCCGACGTGTCGGGTGGATTCGTCCAGGACTCACGGAAGCTGTTGACCTGGGTCCAGCCGCTGGGTGTGCTGACCATGGCCGTTGGCGGCCCAGGCGCCACCGTATCGACGCGCACCACGTAGGGGTTGCTCAGCTCCACCTGACCCTCGCCGGTGGTAACACGGAACTGAATGCGGTTCTGGAGCTGGCTGTCAGGCAAAGTCAGGCCGTTCACAGCGATCAGCAGCGTGCTGGGATTGGGCTGGCTGGTGCTGAGGCCCGCGCTGTCCCAGTCCGTCCAGGACAGGCCGCCGTTGGTGGAAAGGCGAAACTGAGCGCTGCCCGCTGCAAAGCCATCCGGGCTGTTGACTGTGATCCCTGCGCTCAACGGCAGCGCAGTGACCCAGCCGTCGGGATAGAAATCGCTCCACGTCAGCAGTTTGTCCGCGACGGCTATGCGCGCGCTGGCATCTTGCACGGCCAGCGACAGCCCGCCCAGCAACACCAGCGCACAAGCCAGCGCCAGGCCCAAACGGGCGCGCCAACTGCTGCGCCGATCGCCTTCTCCACCAAGATCGTTTCGATTGTAAGGTTGTACTCGTTCTTGCATTATTCGGCCATGAACTTGTACCCCAGCCCTCGCACAGTCTGCACGTATTTTGGATCGTCAGGGTCGGCTTCGATTTTCACACGCAGACGACGCACATAGACAGCGATCTGGTTAGCGTAACCGTCATAGTCATAGCCCCAGACATGACTAATGATCTGATCATGAGTCAACGTGCGTCCTGGGTTGCGCATCAGGCAATGGAGTAGTCTAAACTCAAGCGGTGTCAATTCAATCCTTGCGCCATCGGGCAGATGAACCATATTGGTAATGGGGTCGATCAACAAACCACTGACCGACAGCGAGGCCTGCGGCTCACTCAGGCTGAAGACTTCAGAGCGGCGCAGCACCGAGCGAACCCGCGCCAGCAGCTCGGCCGGCTCAAACGGCTTGGCCAGGTAATCGTCGGCGCCCACGTCCAGGCCATGCACGCGATCCACCGTCTCGCCTTTGGCCGACAGCATGATGATCGGCACGCTCATGGTGCGGCGAATGCGCTGCGTGACCTGCAAGCCATCCAGGCCGGGCATCATCACGTCCAGGATGACCAGATCGGGCGCCTGCTGCTCCACCAGCCGCAGCGCATCCAGCCCGTTGTCAGCCGTCGCGACCTCATAGCCCTCCTCGTTCAGCAGGAAGGCTGTCATTTTCAAGCTGGGCGGATCATCATCGACAATCAGCACACGCATAGGCGGGCGCTTTGCCTCCATAAACAGTCATCGTTACTACTCAGGCGCCAACTCACGACGCATATCAGCCACCAGCGGCCGACGCCTGAAATCAAGTGGACTCATTATACCATTCGGCACAGGCAACCGCAAACGCCCTGCGGGCAAGCGGCTCTACGGCGCTCCTCGACCAGCGGCGCTGTGCAACAGCAAGGGCAAGTAATGACGCACTAAGAGGGGACGGGGCGTCATGGTCGGCGTGACAGTGGGCGTGGGCGTGGCCGTGACAACCAGCGGGCACCACACATTGAGCTGGAAAGGCCCCGCTGCGCCGTCGAAACCATCCACCACCAGGTAATAAGTGCCTGCCGCCAGCCCCTGCGCGCTGATCGCATTATCGCCAAAAGCGATACACGAAGAGGGGCTGGCGCCAGTCAACAGGAACAGATCCAGGTCGCTGCTCAAGCCGCTCAGCAGTGCATCGACCTGGCTGCCGCCCGGCAGGCTGAGGGAGAATACGCGCTCAGGCCCGCTCTGCGGCAGCCAGGGAGCGCATCCATAAACGCTGACATGGTTGACAGCGCCGACCGTTGTGCCGGCAACAGCCTGGCCGCAGGCAACAGGCGTTGCGTTGCCGATGTCGATCGCGGGGGATGGAGTCGCCGTCGCTGTTGCGGTGGGGGTAAAGGTCATGGTCAGATCTGGCTGGGCAAGCGGCGCGGCCCAGCCGCCGCTGGACGGCAACAAAGCCAGGCTCAGCAGCGCTGCTGCCAGACCGCACAGAATGATGGTTCGTCTTTTGCTTGTCATAGCCTAACCTCAGTGCTTAACACACCGTAAACAAATTAACTGCGTTCGGTGCCCGGCACTTTGGCGACGATTCGCACGTGATCAGAGACTCGTGTCAAGTGCCGGGCGCCTCGACAACTTTGTTTACGATGTACTTAACACAGTCTGCCTAAAGTGAACGCATTATACTGCTGTGCGGTTCCGGCAGCGAAACCTGCGAATCACTTCCGCCGCCGTGTGGCGTTTTACAGGTCAGCGGGAAGATGCTACAATCGGCGCGCTATGCGCAAGATCTACTGGTATTGGCTGGGCTGGCTCGCCCTGGCTGCGATTGTGCTGCTCTGGCTGGCCAGCTCCTACGCCGGCAGCATCGCCCTGGACGACGCCTACATCACCTATCGCTACGCGCGCCATCTGGCCGAGACGGGAAAGCTGGTCTATAACCTGGCGCAGCCCGAAAACGCTTTTGCCACCACCGCGCCGGCCTACGCGGTGACGCTGGCAGGTCTGCACCGGCTGGGCGCGGACATTCCCTGGAGCGCTGCGATCGGGGGCGTGTTGGGCATTCTGCTGGCTGCCTGGGCGCTGGGCGACGCCTTGACGCGCGCAGCGCGCGCCAGCGCTTTTCCCTGGCCGGCGGCGACCGGCCTGGCGGCCGGCGGCCTGTTGGCTTTTGCTCCGCTGCCCTGGCTCGTGCTGGGTATGGAGGGTCTGTCTGTGCTGGGGCTGACCTTGCTGGCGTTCTGGTTTGCCAACCGGCAGCAGGATATCGCCGCGGCCCTTTTGCTGGGAGCGGCCATGGTCTTGCGTTTTGACGCCGCCGCGGCCGCTGCTGCCTGGGGCCTGTTGCTGCTGCTGCGACGCCGCTGGCAGGCGTGGCCAGCGCTGGCGTTGTGCGGCGCCACAGCGCTGGTTCTCTACGGCCTGATGCATTTCCTGCTGGGCGTGCCGCTGCCCTCGACCCTGGGCAGCAAGCAGGCGCAGGTGGCGCTGGGCATCACGGGCTTTTTCCCCAACGCGTCCTACCTGGATGGCGCAGCCTGGATCGCCAGAGGCTATTGGCGGCAGTCGCCCGTGGCTATCGGGCTGCTGACGGCGCTGGCGCTGGCGGGCTTGGCAGCTATCATCGCCGCCCCGCGGCGCAGCAGCGCAGCCCCGCGCCCAGGCTCACAACAGCCCGCTCTGGGCATGCCGGGCTACATCGCCCTGCTGCTGTTGTGGGCAGCGCTGCACCTGGCGCTGTACGTTGTGCTGGGGGTGACGCCCTACCTGTGGTACTATCTGCCTTTTGTGGCGGTGCTCAGCGCGCTGGCCGCAGTTGGACTGGCCGCCCTGGTTCAGAGGTTGCCTGACCGGCGGCCTTGGCTGCGGCCGCTGATCTTCGGCCTGCTGCTGGCGGCAACAATCAGCGGACCGGTGCGCACCCATCTCTTGATGCAGCAACAACTGCGCAGCTACGCCGATCTGCCCATCACCGACCCCAGCTCAGCCGTGCTGCCGGGTGTGCAGGTGCCGTCCTACCGTCAGGCGGGCCAGTGGCTGGCGGCCAACACGCCGCAGCAGGCCACCGTGGGCGTGGCCGACGTAGGGCTGATCGGCTATTACAGCCAGCGGCCCATGATCGACTTCTGGGGCCTGCTCGATCGCGACGTGGCCGCCGCCCTGGCCCGGCGTGACGTGGTATGGGCGCTGTATGCTAACCAGCCTGACTATCTGGCGCTGTATGGGGAGGCGCCGCTGTTCGGCTACGACATTTTCAAGGATCGCTGGTTCCAGAGCGCCTATGAACCGGTCCACCGGGTGCCCGCGGGCAAGGTGACGATCTACCAGCGCAAGCTGCCCCGTTTTGCGCCGTCGACCGGCAGTGCGCCGCCGGCCAGCGCAGCGCCCGCAGGCTTCCGCTTCGGCGACATGCTCGATCTGGTTGCTTACAGCGCGCCGCCAACGCCCTGGCGCCCTGACACGCCGCTGAACGTAGTCTTTTACTGGCGCGTGCTGCAACAGCCTGAGCAGGACTACGTCGTCTTTACCCACCTGCGCGACAGCCGCGGGGCAATTGTGGCCACGCGCGACGCGCCGCCCCTGTTGGGCCAGCGGCCTATGACCCAGTGGCTGCCGGGGGAGCTAATCGCCGACTATCACCCCCTGGGCTTCGATCCTTTGCCGCTGGCTCCGACCGATGTCAGCTTCGAGATTGGGCTGTATGACGCCAACGGACAGCGCCTGCCCGTGTTCGACGCCGCAGGCGTGGCCCAGCCCTGGGACGAGGCCGATTTCGGCAGCTATCCGCTGCTGCCAGCCAGCGCGCCGGCGGTTCTGGCAGCCCAGCCGCCGCAGACCGGCCGCCTGGCCGTGGCCAGCTATACACTGGGCGCAGACACCTTGGCGCGCGGCCGGATCACCCCGCTGCGCGTGCAGTTAGTCGAATGCGACTGTCCTGCGCAGCTCACGGCCGAGCTATGGGACGTGGACGGGGAGCGCTTGCTGTGGCAACAGGAGATAGCCGTGGAAGAGGCAGGTTGGGTGGAGTTTGAGGTGGCTGCGCCAGAAGGGGAGCTGGCCGTCTGGCCGCAGCTTCGCCTGCGCGCCCACCAGCACGACGTTCCCCTGCGCTTCATCGACCGCGCCGGCAATCCGATCAACGACTTTTTGCCGCTGACCCTGGTGCTGCTGTCTGATTAGAAGCCGCGCAGCGGCTGGGGGATGAAGGTCAGAACGAAGATCACCAGCACGCCGACGGCAATCAGCCAGCGATCACGGTCAACAGGGGTCACATCGTTGAGGGGGGTGGCATGGCGCAGGCCGGTGATGAAAATCAGGCCAGCCCACAGGAACCAGCCCTGCCAGAATAGCACGCCCAGCACGAAGAGCAGCGCCACGGTCGCCACGGCCAGAGGGCGGGCCGAGCGGCCAAAGAGCGCGTAGGCGATGTGCCCGCCGTCAAGCTGGCCGGCTGGCAGGAGGTTGATGCCGGTCAGCAGGATGCCAAAGTAGGCGGCCAGGGCGATGGGGTTGCGGCTGAGGATCGTCGCCGCCTCCTGGGGGCGCAGCAGGTTGGTCAGCAGGTTGGTCAGCAGCGAGTCGCCCAGCGGCGGGCCAAAGGTGCGGAAGGCGCGCAGCGCGTCTGAAAACAACAGCCCGAAAATCAGCAGCGCCAGTGCAACCACGAAGCCGGCGATCGGTCCGGCAAAGCCCACGTCGAACAGCTCGCGGCGGTTGCGGATGGGGCTGCGCATCTGAATAAAGGCGCCGAAAGTGCCCAGGCTGAAGGGCACGGGGATGAAATAGGGCAGGCTGACCTGCACGCGGTGCCATTTGCCCATGAAGTAATGGCCCAACTCGTGCGCAGTCAGGATGGTCATCAAGGTCAACGAAAAGGGTACACCGATCAGAATGTCGGCCGGATTGCGCGCCAGGTTGACGCCGGCCAGCATGGCGCCGGCCAGAGTCGTGGTGCCGATGGTGGCCAGCACCAGCAGCAGGTGCAGCCAGAGCCGGGTCCGGCCGGCAGTCACCACGCCCGGCACGGCGATCAGCAGTTCGTCGCCGCCGCTGC
>CAZVGR010000143.1:0-11114 GCA_964626845.1 uncultured Anaerolinea sp. | reverse complement strand
GAGGGCGCTTCGTGCTGTCAGGCGGACAATTCCATTGTCTGCCTGACGCATCCAGGCCCCGCAGGGCCTGCCGAGCCAGCGCCTGAGGGCGCTTCGTGCTGTCAGGCGGACAATTCCATTGTCTGCCTGACGCATCCAGGCCCCGCAGGGCCTGCCGAGCCAGCGCCTGAGGGCACTTCGTGCTGTCAGACGGACAATTCCATTGTCTACCGCCGGCGCAGAGGAGATCCTATGAAACAACTTCTACTGTTGACATTCGTTGCCGTCCTGCTGGCCGCCTGCGCAGCGCCAACGGCAGCGCCGCCGGCCAGCCAGCCGGCCCCCGGGCAAAACCTGCCCGAGGTGACTGTCTTCCGTTCGCCCACCTGAGGCTGCTGTGGCGACTGGATGGCGTACATGGAACAGAACGGCTTCCCCGTCACCGCCAAGGACTTCGATAGTCGCGAAGCGGAACAGGCGGTGAGCCAGGTTCCAGCGGCGCTCCAATCGTGCCACACAGCCATCGTGGATGGCTACATCATCGAGGGCCACGTGCCCGTTCAAGACATCAACCGCCTGCTGACTGAACGCCCGGCCGGCGTCGTCGGCCTCGCCGTGCCCGGCATGCCCATCGGCTCCCCCGGCATGGAGGTCCCCGGCCAGCCCAACCAACCCTACGACGTCCTCGCCTTCGACCAGGCGGGCAGGACTGAGGTATTCGCCAGCTATCGGTAACAGGTTGCAAGTCGCAAGTTGCGGGTTGCAGGTGATCCCACTTGCAACCTGCAACCTGCAACCTGCAACTTGCCACCTGCAACTCTTTCACCATGACCACAAAACGCCTCTCCATCCCCGTCACCGGGATGACCTGCACCAACTGCGCCAACACCATCTCGCGCACGCTCAAGCGCAAGGAGGGCGTGGTCGAGGCCAACGTCAACTACGCCAACGAACGGGCCGAGATCATCTACGACCCGGCCGTCTTGCAGCCGCTGGACTTCGTGCAGAGCATTGAGGCCGTCGGCTACGGCGTGGCCGAGGCGACGCTGGACCTGCCCATTGCCGGCATGACCTGCGCCAACTGCGCCATGACCATCGAGCGCACCCTGAAGCGCATGGACGGCGTGCTGGACGCGTCGGTCAGCTACGCCAGCGAGGCGGCCCACGTGCGCTATCTGCCCACGGCCGTGACGCGCGGCGATATGGCGCGGCGCATCGACGAGATCGGCTACAAGGTGATCCAGCCGCAGGCCGGCGCGGGCGAGGCTGAGGAGGACGCAGAGCTGCGGGCGCGCAACGCCGAGCTCAACGACCGCAAACAGCGCCTGATCGTCGGCATCGTGCTCTCCAGCATCATCATGGTGTTGAGCATGGGCCACGACTTCGGCCTGATCCCCCACATCCCTGGCTATGGCTGGATCCTGCTGATCCTGACCATCCCGGTGCAGTTCTGGGTGGGCTGGCCCTTCCTGAGCAGCGCCTGGAAGGCTGCAACCAAGGCCCGCACCGCCAACATGGACACCCTGGTCTCCATGGGCTCGCTGGCGGCCTTCTTCTACAGTGTGGTGGTGCTGCTGCTGGGGCTGAACGCTCACCTCTATTTCGAGTCGGCCGCCGTGATTATCACCCTGATCATGGTGGGCAAGTACCTGGAGGCGCGGGCCAAGACGCAGGCCGGCGACGCCATCCGCAAGCTGCTCAGCCTGCAAGCCAAGACCGCGCGCGTCATTCGACGTGGCTCGGTCGGAGACCGGCCACAGCAGGAATGGGGCGAGGAGGAGATCGAGCTGCCCATCGACCAGGTGGAGGTCAACGACGTGGTCGTCGTCCGCCCCGGCGAGAAGATCCCGGTGGACGGCATCGTGCTCAGCGGCCAGTCGGCCGTGGATGAGAGCATGGTCACCGGCGAGAGCCTGCCGGTGGACAAGGGTCCAGGCGACGAGGTGATCGGAGCGACCATCAACAAGAGCGGCAGCTTCCGCCTGCGGGCTACCAAGGTCGGCCGCGACAGCGCCCTGGCCCAGATCGTGCGCATGGTGCAAGAGGCGCAGGGATCCAAGGCGCCCATCCAGCGCCTGGTGGACCGGGTGGCGTCGGTCTTCGTGCCGGCCGTGATTGTTTTTGCCGCCATCGTCTTCCTGGCCTGGTACTTCATCGGCGGGGTTGGCTTCACCACATCCATGCTCTTTGCCGTCTCGGTGCTGCTGATCTCCTGCCCCTGCGCGCTAGGCCTGGCCACACCGACGGCCGTGATGGCCGGCGCCGGTGTCGGCGCGGAGAACGGCATCCTGGTCAAGGACGCCCAGGCCCTGGAGACCGCATCCCACCTGACCACCGTGGTGCTGGACAAGACGGGAACCATCACCGAGGGACGGCCGCGGGTGACGGACATTGTGAACGATGAAGTCGGAATGATGAACGCTGAGTCCGGAATCCGGACTCCGGATTCAGCGTTCATCATTCATCATTCATCATTTCTGCGCCTGGCTGCGTCGGCCGAGAGCGTTTCGGAGCATCCGCTGGGGCAAGCCATCGTGGATGCCGCCAAGGCTGAAGGGTTGGCGCTGAGCGAGCCGCAGGGGTTTCAGGCTGTTGCTGGCGGCGGCATCGTGGCAACGGTGGACGGGCATGAGGTGGTGGTGGGCACCTTGCGCCTGCTGGGCGAGCGCGGCATCGCGCTCAACAGGCTGGAGAGCGAGGTCGCCCGCTTGCAAGCTGAGGCCAAGACCGCCATGCTGGTGGCCGTGGACGGCGAGGCCGTGGGCGTGATCGCCGTGGCCGACACCGTCAAGCCCACCTCCAAGGCCGCCATCGACCAGCTCCACGCCCTGGGCGTGCAGGTGGCCATGCTCACCGGCGACAACCAGCGCACCGCCGAAGCCATCGCCCAGCAAGTCGGCGTCGACCACGTCCTGGCCGAGGTGCTGCCGGGCGAAAAGGCTGAGGAGGTGAAGAGGTTGCAGGTGGCAGGTGGCACGTTGCAGGTGGCCGAACCAGCGTCCAACCACCAATCTACCAATCCCCAATCTACCAGTCACCCGGTCATCGCCATGGTCGGCGACGGCATCAACGATGCCCCGGCGCTGGCCCAGGCCGACATCGGCATGGCCATCGGCACCGGCACCGACGTGGCCATCGAGGCGGCCGACGTAGTGCTGATGCGCGGCGACCTGAGGAGCGTGCCCCAGGCCATCAAGCTCAGCAAGGCCACCATGCGCGGCATCAAGCAGAACCTGTTCTGGGCCTTCTTCTACAACGTGCTGGCCATCCCCATCGCGGCCGGCATCCTGGTGCCCTTCCTCGGCCCGCAATATCAGCTCAACCCGATGATCGCGGCCGGCGCGATGGCCTTCAGCTCCATCTTCGTGGTCAGCAACTCGCTGCGGCTGCGGCGGATGAAATTACAGGGGTGAAGCGAACAGGCAGACCAAACAAAAAAGACCGGCGCTCAAGGCGCCGGCTTTTTATTTACTGGCGGAGAGGGAGGGATTTGAACCCTCGATCCCCGGAGGGATACGCGCTCTCCAGGCGCGCGCACTAGACCGGACTATGCGACCTCTCCACGAACGACGGCATTATACCACCTGGCTGCCGCAGCGGCAAAACGTGACCAGGCGGCGGATTGTTTTACGAGGCCGTCAGTATGACATAGATCATGGCACAAAGCTGAAAGATCGGGTATACTGCCCATGACACGATGTGTCAAACCTCTCAGCCGCGGAATCGCCAAGGCCCCGCCAGCCGGCGGGGCCTTGGAAATCCGTGGCGGAGAGGGAGGGATTCGAACCCTCGAGGGTGATTAGCCCTACGCGTTTTCGAGACGCGCGCACTAGACCGAACTATGCGACCTCTCCACGAGGCGAGATTATAACACAACGCCTGTTTTCGGGCAAAGAAAGCGACCCCAACAGATTATGAACCACAACCCCACTGAGCTGGCCGAGCTGCGCGATATGCGGGCGCGGGCCATGGCGGCCGGCGGCCAGGAGCGCGTCGACGCCCAGCACACCAAAGGCAAGCTGACGGCGCGCGAGCGGCTGGCCGCGCTGCTGGACGAAGGCACCTTCCAGGAGATCGGCGCGCTGGCCACCCACAACATTAACGACTTCGGCATGGCCGACAAGAAATACCCCGGCGACGGCGTGGTGGCCGGCTTCGGCAAAATCCGCGGCCGCAAGGTGGCCATCTATGCCCAGGATTTCACCGTGCTGGGCGGCTCCTTCTCCGAGGTCCAGTCGCACAAGATCTGCCGCGTGATGGATGTGGCGCTGGACAGCGGCATCCCCATCATCGCCCTGATCGACTCCGGCGGCGCGCGCATTCAGGAGGGGGTGCGCAGCCTGGCGGCCTACGGCGAGCTCTTCACCCGCAACGTGCTGGCCTCCGGCGTGGTGCCGCAGATCGCCGTCATCCTCGGCCCCAGCGCGGGCGGCGCGGTCTATTCGCCCGCGCTGATGGACTTCGTGCTGATGGTGCGCCAGATCAGCCACATGTTCATCACCGGCCCCGACGTGATCAAGACCGTCACCGGCGAGGACGTCACCTTCCGCGACCTGGGCGGCACGCTGGTCCACAACGCCAAGAGCGGCGTGGCTCACCTGCTGGCCGACAACGAACAGCAAGCTTTCTTGCAGGTCAAGCAACTGCTCAGCTACCTGCCCCCTAACAACGCCGAGGACCCGCGCCGCGTCGAGCCCTACGATGACCCGCTGCGCATGGACGATGCGCTCAACTATATCGTGCCTGCCACCGACACCGAACCCTACGACATGCGCGCGGTCATCGACCGCATCGTCGACCGCGACAGCTTCTTCGAGACCCAGCCTTACTACGCGCGCAACGCCATCACCGGCTTCGGCCGGCTGGACGGCTACGTCACCGGCATCGTGGCCAACCAGCCCAACTACCTGGCCGGCGTGCTGGACATCGACAGCAGCGACAAGATCGCCCGCTTCGTGCGCATCTGCGACGCCTACAACATCCCCATCGTCACCTTCGTAGACTGCCCCGGCTATCTGCCCGGCGTCGAGCAGGAACACCACGGCATCATCCGCCACGGCGCCAAGGTGATCTACGCCTACTGCGAGGCCACCGTGCCCAAGATCAGCATCGTCACCCGCAAGGCCATCGGCGGCGCTTACATCGCCATGAGCAGCAAGCAGATGCGCTCCGACCTGGCCTTCGCCTGGCCCACGGCGCAGATCGCGGTCATGGGACCCGATGGCGCGGTCAACATCCTCTTCCGCCGCGAGCTGGGCCAGGCTGCCGACCCCGCAGGGCTGCGCGCTGAGATTGTTGCCCAGTACCAGGACACCTTCATGTCCCCCTACGCGGCGGCCGACGTGGGCCAGATCGACGAGGTGATCGAGCCGGCCGAGACCCGGCCCCGCCTGATCGCCGCCCTGGACATCCTGCGCGGCAAGGTGTCCAGCAATCCGGCCAAGAAGCATGGGCTGATGCCGGTATGAGGCGGGTATATTGGGAGATTGGTAGATTGGTAGATTGGAAATTGGTAGACAAGTAGACAGGTAAACAAGCAGGAAAGTAGACAAGTACTGGACAGAGATTTACACCTTCAAGGAAGGAGCTTAGGTGCGATGAGTGAGACGTTCGTGCAAGGACTGATCATATCGGCCATCGGCATGAGTATGGTCTTTGCGGCGCTGGCTGGGCTGTGGGCGCTGATCGCCGTGTTGGGCCGGCTGCACAGGCCCGGGTGGTTAAAACGGCGTTCCGCTGACGCCACAGCAGTTGCCGAGCAAGAGACCGGCAGGCCGGAAACGCTACCTACCGCCGATGAGCTGGCCGCCATTGGCCTGGCGCTGGCTCTGCTACACGCCGAAGACGAGGCCGAGGCTGGCCTGCGCTGGCGTCTGCCGCCACTGTTGACCCGCTGGGCGGCGGTGGGCTATGGCCGGCACCTGACCCCCTGGCAACCGCCGCGCGGCCGGCGCGGCAACGGTTAACACGCGAGGCAACCCCGCCGCCTGCAAAGTATTCAAAGAAAGTACCACGCCATGCGCAGTTTTCGTGTTCGAGTTTCTGGCAAAACTTATCTGGTTGAGATAGACGACCTGAGCAAGTCGCCCGTCCAGGTCGTCGTCAATGGCCGCCCCTTCAGCGTCGAGGTCGAATGGCAGGGCGCGGCTTCCGAGGCCACGGTGCGGCCGGAGGTCGTGCCGGCCAGCCCCGCGCGCGAGGTCATCACGCCCGCCGGCCACCGCCCCGCTCAGCCGCCCACGCCGCGCATCTCGGAGAGCGAGCGCGCAGGCGCGGCCACGGTGGACGCCCCGATGCCCGGCACCATCGTCGAGGTGCGGGTCAAACCGGGTGACAGCGTCAGCCGGGGCGACGAGTTGTGTACGCTGGAGGCGATGAAGATGCGCAACAGCATCCGCTCCCCGCGCGACGGCGAGATCGACGCTGTACTGGTAGCGCCCGGCGCCAAGGTGGCCTACGGCGATGCGCTGGTCCGCTTTGCCGGGCCGGCCAACTGAGGATCGAGGACGACCATGAACTTCGACCTCTGGACAATTGTCACAGCGGGCCTCTCGGCTTTGACCCTCGGCAACGTGGCCATGATGGCCATCGGCGGGCTGCTGATCTACTTGGGCGTGGCCAAAGAGTACGAGCCGGTGCTGCTGATCCCCATCGGCGCCGGCGCGATCATGGCCAACATCCCGCTGACCGGCATGACCGGCCCGGAAGGCATCTTCGGCATCCTCTACGACGTGGGCATCAGCACCGAGCTCTTCCCGCTGCTGATCTTCATCGGCATCGGCGCCATGACCGACTTCGGCCCGCTGCTGGAGAACCCGCGCATGGTGCTGATCGGCGCGGCCGGCCAGTTTGGCATCTTCGGTACGCTGCTGGTGGCGCTGGCGCTGGGCTTCACCCTCAACGAGGCCGCCAGCATCGGCATCATCGGCGCGGTGGACGGCCCCACTTCGATCTACGTCTCCAGCCAGCTCGCGCCGCACCTGCTGGCCCCCATCGCCGTGGCCGCCTACAGCTACATGAGCCTGGTGCCCATCATCCAGCCGCCCATCATGCGGGCCATGACGACCAAGAAGGAGCGGCTGGTGCGCATGCCCTACACCTCGCGGCCGGTGGGACGGCCGGTGCGGGTGCTCTTCCCCATCGTCGTCACCCTGGCCACCGGGCTGCTGGTGCCCATGGCGACGCCGCTGGTGGGCATGCTGATGTTCGGCAACCTGCTGCGCGAGTCGCTGGTGGTGCCGCGCCTGACCGACGCGGCCAGCAACGAGATCGCCAACGTCACCACCATCTTCCTGGGCCTGGCCATCGGCTCCACCATGGCGGCCGAGAGCTTCCTGCAGGTCAGCACGCTGTTGATCCTGGGCCTGGGCATCGTGGCCTTCGCGCTGGACACCGCGGCTGGCGTAGGACTGGGCAAGCTGTTCTATTTGCTCACCAAGGGCAAGTTCAACCCGCTGATCGGCGCGGCCGGCATCTCGGCCTTCCCCATGTCGGCGCGGGTGGTTAACCGGGTAGGGCTGGAGGAAGACGATGGCAACTTCCTGCTGATGCACGCCATGGGCGCCAACACGGCCGGCCAGATCGCCTCGGCCCTGGCCGGCGGCATCGTGCTGGCGCTGCTGGCCGGTTAGCACGATCGGCCCGACGGTGGTACAATCGCGCCGCAAGCGCTATCTCACGCAAAGCCGCCAAGCACGCAAAGAAAGGCACTCTTCCCACCTTTGCGCCTTGGCGTGAAGTACCATGCACATCGAGTCTATCAGCGCCCGCGTCAGCCCCATCTTTCGTCGCCCTGGCTTCCATGCCACGGTTGAGTCGGCCTTCGCCGAGGCGGTCAACCTGGTCACGCCCCACGGCGCGGCGCTGGCGCTGGTGAGCCAGCGCGCCGGCAATGGGCCGCTCAACGCCGTGGTCAGTCATCAGCAAGCGCTGGCCGTGCTGAACAAGAACGATATCGTGCGCGGCGACGGCGTTGCGCTTAGCCTGGGCAAGGGCTGGCGGCTGGCGCTGGCGCCGGCTGTCACATGGGATCCCTGCCCCAACTACAGCCGCCTGGCTCGCTGGCCGCAGGTGGTCGCCCGCAACTTGGCCTGGCTGCACCGGCATCTGCCGCTAGAGGCGCCGCAGGCCAGCTTGGCCGCGCGGCCCCTTGCCTTAACTCAGGGCGCGTTTGGTAGCCGGCCCTCGGTGGCCCTGGTGCAATCCAGAGCAGGCCAACTGATCGACGGCGTGCTACAAGGCTATCAGCAGGGTGACCTGGGCAAGATCACGGCCTTTGCCGGCCGGCTGGCCGGACTGGGGCCGGGCCTGACACCGGCTGGCGACGACTGGCTGGCTGGCTGGCTGGTGGGCCTGCGCGCCGCCACAGCCATGAACGGCGCGCAGTCGCCGCTGAACCTGGAAGCCGTCGGCCGGGCCGTGGTTGGCAGCGCCCGCAGCCGCACCAGCCACCTCAGCCTGGCCTTCCTGCAGGCCGCAGCCGACGGCGCCGTCGCCGAGCCCTGGCACGCGCTGCTGGCCGCGCTGGTCGACGCCGATCCGACGCCGCTCCGTCACGCGGCGGCTGAGATCATGCGCCACGGCGCGACCTCTGGCTCCGACATGCTGGCAGGGTTTCTGGCGGCGTTTGGCTAGAGGAACTCGGAGGAACTTGAGGAACTCGGAGGAACTCAGAGGAACACACGGAACACGCACATTTGCCAGTTCCCCTAGGTCCTCCCAGTTCCCCTCAGTTCCCTCAGTTCCCCCAACTCCCCGCCCTGGAGATGATTATGCCTATCGTAACTCGCATCCTTCCCTCGGCTTACTACGACTCGGTGACACTGATGCTGGTGGCCAGGGAACTGCTGGCCATGCCCGGCGTGCAGGACGCGGCCGTGGTTATGGGCACGCCGGCCAACCTGGTGCTGATGCGCGATGCCGGCCTGTTGACGGCGGACGCCAGCGCGGCTACGCCCAACGACCTGGTAGTGGCCGTGTTGGCGCAGAACGACGAAGCCGCAGCAGCCGCGCTGGGGGCGGTGGATGGACTGCTGGCGGCCGGCAAGGGCAGCGCAAAGGCTGAAGCTGGCCAGCAGCGCCGGCCGCGCTCGCTGCGCGCGGCTGTGCGCCAGGCGCAGGACGCCAACCTGGCCGTGATCTCGGTGGCCGGACGCTATGCCGCGCGCGAGGCGCGACTGGCGCTGCAACAGGGGCTGCACGTCATGCTCTTCAGCGACAACGTCAGCCTGGAGGACGAGATTGCGCTGAAGACGCTGGCTAATGAACGTGGCCTGCTGTGCATGGGGCCGGACGCGGGCACAGCCATCATCAACGGCGTGGGGCTGGGCTTCGCCAACGCCGTGCCGAGGGGTCCCATCGGCATCGTCAGCGCGGCCGGCACCGGCCTGCAGTCGGTCAGCAGCGACATCGCCCGCCGCGGCAGCGGGGTCAGCCAGGCCATCGGCACCGGCGGCCGCGATCTGAGCGAGGCCGTGGGCGGCCGCACCATGTTGGCCGGCATCGCCGCGCTGCAAGCCGATCCCCTGACCGAGGTGATCGTGTTGATCTCCAAGCCGCCGTCGGAGCGGGTGACGGCAACCGTCCTGCAAGCTGCCAAGGCCAACGGCAAGCCGGCCGTAGTCTGTTTCCTGGGCGCGGACCCTGGCGTGATCGAGCGGGCGGGGCTGATCCCGGTCAGCACGCTGGAGCAGGCCGCGGCCGTGGCTGTGGCGCTGGCGCGGGGCGAGGAGTGGTGCAGCCCCATCGTGGCCTGCGACGAGGCGCCGCTGGCCTGGCTGACGCAGGCGCGCGCCGAGGCGGAGAAACTCCAGCAGGGCCAGCGCTTTATCCACGGCCTGTACAGCGGCGGCACCTTCTGCTACGAGGCGCAGTTGCTCCTGACAGGATTGCCCGACCCCGTCTACTCCAACGCGCCGGTACACAAGCCGGCCGCTGTCCAAGCCGCGCCAGAGGAAGCCGTGGTGCATGGCCAGCACACGATCCTCGACCTGGGCGCCGACGAGTACACCGTGGGCCGGCTGCACCCCATGCTGGACCCCACACTACGCAACCGCATGATCGTGCAGACGGCCGAAGACCCCGACGTGGCCGTGCTGCTGCTGGACGTGGTGCTGGGCTACGGCGCGCATCCTGACCCGGCTGGCGAGGCGGCGCAGGCCATCGTCGCAGCCAGGGCCAAAGCCGAGGCGGCCGGCCGCTACTTACCCGTGGTGGCCTTCGTCTGCGGCACGGAAGACGACCCGCAGCGGCTGAGTGAGCAGGAGGCCAGGCTGCGCGCGGCCGGCGCGCTGGTGACCGCCAGCAACGCCCAGGCTGCACGCGTGGCGGCGCTGATCCTGGCCGGCCACGCCTGATTAGAGCGGCGTCAGGCCCAGGCTGATCTTGATCGCAGCGTCCACCTGACGCATTGAGCCGGCGTCGAGCTGGCCCAGGCGCTGCTCCAGACGATCCTTGTCGATAGTCTTGATCTGATTGAGCAACACCGCCGAGTCCTTGGGCAGGCCGCCCTCGCCAGCTTGCAGGCGAACTTCGGTCGGATACGGGCGCTCCGCCACCGACGATGTGATGGCGGCGACGATGGTGACTGGGCTATAGCGGTTGCCAACGTCGTTTTGAACGATCAACACCGGCCGGCGGCCTCCCTGTTCTCGCCCGCGCACCGGATTGAGGTCGGCGAAATACACCTCGCCGCGTTTGCACTGGTTTACCATTCGTCGCCCTCTGCGCCATCGTAGAGAGGTACGTACTGGACAGTGGCCTCGTAGTCCGTATACCGAAACGCCTCGGAGATCTGAAGATCGCGGGTTGCGTGGGCCTGGTAGCCTTCTTCGAGCAGTGAACGCAACTCGCGGCGGCGGATGGCATCCAGATAGAGCTCGATGGCCTCACGGATCACCTGGCTGCGGCTGGCGCCGAGTTGGTCCACGGTTGCATCGAGCCTGCTCAGCAGTTCGGGCGGCGCCGTGAACATGACTTTTTTCATGGACGGGTCGGTAGCATAAACTGGCATTGCGTGACCTCCTGTTGGACGCTGTACGTATCATGAAGTATAATGCGATCCACACTTGCTGTCAATACTGAAAGTATAGACAGCAGTATTGATCAGGAGGCCAAAGACCGGGTTTGCCCAGCCA
>CAZVGR010000142.1:0-11317 GCA_964626845.1 uncultured Anaerolinea sp. | reverse complement strand
CTTGCGCTACCGCCTTGCGCAGCCGTTGTAACGCAAGATGGCATCTTGTGCTACCACCTTGCGCAGCCGTTGTAACGCAAGATGGCATCTTGCGCTACCACCTTGCGCAGCCGTTGTAACGCAAGATGGCATCTTGCGCTACCGCCTTGCGCAGCCTTCGGAATGCAAGGGTTTGCCTCCATCGTGAAATGCACCCCATGTCGGCCCGTTGTTTGACCTCTCTGCCGAAGCGTGTTAAACTGACTGCAATTGGCGCTGATTGAACGTCTGAACATCCTTGGTGACTCTGTGGGGTGCGTTGCAGAACTAACGACCCGGTTGTCGCAGCCCTGTTGGCGCGCCCGCAAGGCGCGGCAGCCCGCCTTGGTTTGGAAGTGGAGCTTTCGTGACCAACCGATTCGACATCTATTGGCGTCTGGCCCGCTATCTGCGACCGTACTGGCCGCAGGTTTTTGTGGCCTACGCCGCTATGCTGTTTGCCACGCTGCTCAACCTGTTTATTCCGCAGGTGTTGCGCCAGGCCATCGACCAGGGGCTGGAGCAGGATAATCCTAGCGCGCTCTTCGTCGCAGCCGGGTTGATCCTGGCCGTGGCGCTGGTGCGCAGCGTGGCCGCCTTTGCCCAGCGCTATTTCGGCGAGTGGCTGTCTTACCGCACCGCCTATGACCTGCGCAACGACCTGTACCAGAGCCTGCAAAGCCTGCCGTTTGCCTTCCACGACCAGGCCCACACCGGCGATCTGATGAGTCGGGCCACCGGCGACATCACCGAAACCGAGCGCTTCGTGGGCATCGGCTTGATGGAGCTGCTGTCCACGCTGCTGCTGGTGGTGGGCGTGGTGACGGCCATGCTGCTGATGAACGTGCCGCTGGCGCTGCTGGCGCTGATCCCCCTGCCGGTGCTGCTAGTGGCCACGGTGCGTTTTGGCATGACTGTGCGGCCGCAGAGCCGCCACGTGCAGGACCAACTGGGCGTGCTCTCCACCACCATGCAGGAGAGCCTGACCGGCATCCGCGTGGTCAAGGCCTTTGCCCGCGAGCCCTACGAGTTCGAGAAATTCGACCGCGACAACGGCATCTGGTTCCGACTGCGCGAGGGGCTGATCCGGCTGTGGGGCAACAACTGGCCCTTCTTCACCTTCCTGATCGCCCTCAGCAACTTTTTGCTGCTCTTCTTTGGCGGGCCGATGGTGTTGGAGGGGACGTTTACCGTCGGCGCGCTGTTTGCCATGATCTCCTACGTGCTGATGCTCAACGGGCCGGCCCAGCGGCTGGGTTTTCTGGTCAACGCCGCGGCCACGGCCGACGCCAGCGCCAGCCGCGTCTTCGAGATCATGGACACCCCCAACACGGTGGCCGAGAAGCCCGGCGCCCTGGAGCTCGACCGGCCGCGCGGCCACGTGCAATTCGAGGACGTCAGCTTTGGCTATCGCGACGGACTCAACGTCCTGCAGGATATCAGCTTCACGGCCGAGCCGGGCCAGATGGTGGCGCTGATGGGCCCCACCGGCTCCGGCAAATCGTCGATCATCAACCTGATCCCGCGTTTCTACGATCCGGTCGAGGGCCGGGTGTTGGTGGACGGCGTGGACGTGCGCGACCTGAGGCTGCACAGCCTGCGCGGCCAGATCGGCATCGTCTTGCAGGAGCCGTTCCTCTTCAGCGCCAGCATCGCCGAGAACATCGCCTATGGCCGGCCCGCTGTCAGCCAGGAGGCTATCGTGGCCGCGGCCCAGGCCGCCAACGCCCACGAGTTCATCGAAAGCTTTCCCAATGGCTACGAGACCCGCGTGGGCGAGCGCGGTGTGACGCTGAGCGGCGGCCAGAAGCAACGCATCGCCATCGCCCGCGCCCTGCTCTACAATCCGCGTATTTTGATTCTGGACGACTCCACCAGCAGCGTGGACACCGAGACCGAGCACGTCATCCAGCAGGCCCTGCAAACGCTGATGCGCGGCCGTACCACCTTCGTCATTGCCCAGCGCTTGCTGACCCTGAAACACGCCGACCAGATTCTGGTGCTGGAGCACGGCCGCATCGTCCAGCGCGGCCGGCATGAGCAATTGTTGGCCGAGGATGGCCTCTACCGCCAGATCTACGACCTGCAACTGCGCGACCAGGAGGAGTTCCTGGCGCTGGGCGGTGACCGGTGAACGGTGATCGGTGACTCGTGAATAGGCGTCAGCAACAAGGGCGCTTGGCAGCGAAAAACGCTGTTCCCACGCGGGTTGAGTAGCGGGTTGAGGTGACGCAACTCGCTTAAGGGCAGCCAATTCTAGCGTATCGAAACCCGGAGGTCTCGATACGGCGCAGACGCCTACTCGACCAACGGAGCACACGATCTATTTGGCGAAGTGATCATGATAAGTACGAACCAGCACAACAAAGCCCGCATCCCCCTGCGCGAGTCGCTGGGCATACCTACGCCCGCAACGCTGGACGCTCAGCAGCAGCGCGAGGCGCGCATCCAGGTCTTGATGCCCGACCAGCAGGATGACTTTGTCCTGGGCAAGGTCTACGACAGCCGGCTGGTCGGCCGGTTAGCCAGCTTTCTCGCGCCTTACAAGCGCCGTGTGGCCGTGGCTGTGTTCTTCATGATTGTGTCGTCGCTGATGAGCGTGGCCGCGCCGTGGATCATCGGCCAGGCCATCGACCAGGGCATCACAGCCGGCGACGCCGTTGCCTTGCGCATGTGGACGCTGCTCTTTTTGGCAGCGGCGTTGGTCGAGTGGCTGACCAACCGCTATCGCATCAGCCTGATGGCCTACGTGGGCACCCAGGGCGTGGCCGACGTGCGCAGCGCGCTTTTCCGCCATCTGCACACCCTGACCCTCAGCTTCCACAACAACTTTAGCGTGGGCCGCATGATGAGCCGGCTGATCGGCGACGTCGGCGTGTTGCAGGAGTTCATCACCTGGACCATCACCGGCCTGACGCGCGCCATCTTCCTGTTGACGGGCATCGTGATCGCCATGCTCAGCCTGAGCTGGCAGTTGACGCTGATCACGCTGGCCGTGATGCCGCTGATGATCATCCTGACCAACTTCTGGCGGGTGCGGGTGCGCGACGCCTACCGGGCCACCCGCCTGCGCCTGTCGCTGATCAACGGCTACCTCAACGAGTCCATCTCAGGTATCCGCGTCACCCAGAGCTTCACGCGCGAGCCGGTCAACTACCGGCACTTCGATGACCTCAACAGATCCTTCTTCGATGCCAACAACCGGGCCGCGCGGCTGACGGCGCTCTTCTTCCCCGGCGTGGACTTCATCGGCTCCCTGGCCGTGGCGTTGGTGGTGGGCTTGGGCGGCTGGCTGGTGCTGGGCGATGCGCTGACGGCCGGCGTGCTGGTGGCCTTCGTGCTCTACGTGGAGCGCTTCTTCGATCCCATCCGCGACCTGGCCCAGCGCTACAACACCTTCCAGGCTACGATGGCGGCCTCCGAGCGGCTGTTTGCCCTGCTGGACACCGAGCCCGATCTGCAAGACGCGCCCGACGCCGTGGCGCTGCCGCTCATCCAGGGCCGGGTGGTGTTCGACCGCGTCAGTTTTCACTACAAGGACGGTGAGCCGGTGCTCAAGGAGGTCAGCCTGGCGGCTGAGCCGGGGCAGCGCATTGCCCTGGTGGGTGAGACCGGCGCCGGCAAGAGCACGGTGATCCGCCTGCTGGCCCGCTTCTTCGATGTGACCGGCGGCGCGGTGTTGATCGACGGCTACGATCTGCGCAGCGTGACCCAGGCCAGCCTGCGCTCGCAGCTTGGCATCGTCCTGCAAGACACCTTCCTCTTCGCCGGCACGGTGGCCGACAACATCCGCTATGGCCGGCTGGGCGCCAGCGACGAGCAGGTGTTGGCCGCGGCCAGGGCCGTGGGCGCGCACGACTTCATCGAGCGGCTGCAAGAGGGCTACGCCACCCAGGTGGGCGAAAACGGCGTCAACCTCAGCGTGGGCCAGCGCCAGTTGGTGTCCTTTGCCCGCGCCTTGCTGGCCGATCCGCGCATCCTGATCCTGGACGAGGCCACCAGCAGCGTCGACACCACCACCGAGAAATTGATCGAGCAGGGGCTGGACGTGCTGATGCGCGGCCGCACCAGCTTCGTCATCGCCCACCGCTTGAGCACCATCGTCGACGCCGATCAGATCCTGGTCATGGACCAGGGCCAGATCGTCGAACAGGGGACGCACGAGGAACTGCTGGCCCGGCGCGGGCGCTACTACAAGCTATACACCATGCAGTGGGCCCAGGAGGGGCTGGGGGCGGCGTAAGTCGATCAAGCCTTGCCGCTGCGAGCAACTTTGTGACAATGGCTGGACTTGCGTACAATAATTGCTTGGCGCAGCCCATCCCTCCACAAAGACTTCGGAAGTGGCCGAGCTGCAAATCGGCCACTTCTGAAGTCTGGAATTCTGTAGATCTGCCCATCGGGCAAAGCCCTGTATCGGCCAGGAAGACGCTCGCTGCTGCCAACCTGTGCTCATACCGGTCGTGCGGTCCGGGCGCCGGCTGGCAGGGTTCTGGAGCCATCAATCTTTCGCGGAGTAGGACTCTTTGACAACACTGATTGGATGCCTTATTGGCGCAACCAGACTCGCAGCCTTGCAAGTTTTGAAGAATTCTCGCGGGCTGCACAGGCCTATGGCCACGGTCGTCGTCTTGGTAGCGACACTGGTGGTGCTTGTGGCCTGCTCGACCAGCGCCAGCCCCGCCGGCGCTGGCCTCCCGCGGCGCGACGCCATTCTGCTCTGGCACAACCTGCCGGAGCCTGAGGCGGCGGCCTTCGAGGCTGTCATCGACCGCTACCGCCGCGCCAATCCTGGCGTCGATGTCCTGTTGCAAACACAGGGCGCCGACATGGACGAGGCCTTCGTGCGGGCGACACGCTCCGGCCTGGGGCCGGACCTGCTGCTGACCAACAGCGCCAGCATCAGTATGCTGGCTGATGCTGGCGCTATCTCGCCTTTGGACGATCGCGTGGCCGCCGACGATCTGGCGCGCTACTTGTCGGTGGCCCTGCGCTCGCTGCGCTACCAGGCCGCCCTGTATGGGCTGCCCATGGCAGTGGACACGCAGGTGCTGTACTCCAACCGCGCCCTGGTGGAGCAGCCGCCCACCACGTTGGACCAGCTTCTGGAGGAGGCCAGCAGCGGCCGGCGCATTCTACTGAACAGCCAGTTCATCGACGCCGTGTGGAGCGCCCGTACCTTCGGCGTGGAGCTGTTCGACGCCGAAGGTAATCCCCAGGACAGCACGGCCGGCATCGCCAACTGGCTGATCTGGGTCGAGCAAGTGCGCGACATCCCCGCCTTCATCCTGGACGACAACACCGAAGCGTTGCGTCAGCGCTTCCTGGAGGGGGACATTCCTTACTACATCGGACGTTCGCACGAGATGAACTTGCTGGAAGCGGTGTTAGGACCGGATCTTGGCGTGACCCCACTGCCGGCTGGCTCGGCTGGCAGCGCCGGTCCGCCGCTGACCACCACGGCCTTCATGGTCAACGCCATGTCGTCGGAGGGCCAGGTGGCGCGCGCGCTGGACCTGGTGCGCTTTGCGACCAGCAGCGAGCAGCAGTCTGCGCTGATGCGCGATGCCAATTTCGTGCCGGCCAGCGGACGGGTGCGCATTTCCGAGGGCCTCTATCCGCGCATCGCTGCCGTCGCGGCGCAGGCGCTTACATCCATCCCCTTCCCCAATGACCAGCGTCCCCAAGAGGGCTACGCAGTGCTGGCCAGCGCCTATAACCAGACGTTGGCCGGAGCCGTCAGCGCCACCGAAGCGGCGGCGGCCGTGCAGACCACGCTGGTCGAGGATTTCGGCTTTCCCAGCGGTCACTATGCGCTGGGCGCGTGTACCGAACAAGGCCAGTTGACCATTTTTGCCTTTGCCTCCAGCGAGCAGTTGGCTGTGTTGCGCACGCTGGCCAGCGGCTTTGCCGAGGTTTGTCCTGGCATCAATCTGATCCTGCGCGGCGCGCTGGTCTCTGAGCTGGCCGCGCTCTCCGCTGGCGATATCGACCTGTCGCCGGCAGACCTGTTTTTTCTCTCACACCAACATCTGCCCGTCTTGCGGGATGTCGAGGCGGTGCAGCCTATCACCGACCTGATCGATCCTGCGCTGGTACAGCAGATGCGGCCGATAGCCATCGACGCCATGAGTGCAGGCGGTGACCTGTATGGCGTGCCGGTGGTGGCCGACTTGCAGATTCTGTATCAAAACCAGGCGCTGGCGCGCGATGCAGCCGGCACCCTGACTGATCTGCGCGCCCAGGCCCAGGCTGGCGTGCCGGTGCTGCTCGATGGCTCGTTCGGCTGGGCGTTCTGGGGCGTAGGCGCTTTTGGTGGGCGGCTGTTCGGCGACGATGGCCAGTTCGTTCTTTCCCCTAGTGCGTTCACGGCCTGGCTGAGCTGGCTGCAGGAGTCGCAGCAGCGCTTCGGCATTCGCACCACCCCGGCGCGCAGCGAGAGCCGGCAACTGTTCCTGGACCGCCGCAGCGCCTACCACGTCGCCACTTCGGTAGACTATGCTGATCTGGCAGCCCGCATCGGCGAAGACGACTTGGGCGTGATCTTGATGCCGCTAGGCCCGGCCGGCCCGGGCCGGCCCTTCGCCACCTTCGACGGGGTGCTGGCGTCGGCTGGGCTGAGCGAGGAACAGGCGGCGTTGGCGGCCCGCTTCCTCAACTACGCCGGCAGCGTGCCGGCTCAGGACGAGTTGCTGCGGCAGTTGGGCGTGCTGCCGGCCAACAGCGCAGTGCTGGTCGGCGCCTATCCCAACACCATGCGTATGGCCGTGCAGCTACAATCGGCCACGTTGCTGCAGAACCAGCCCTGGGTCGAGACTGTGTTTGTTTTGGGCGATATCGCCTATCGGCAGGTGCTGCAAGAGGGCGTGGCCCCAGCCGAGGCCGTCCGCCAGATGTATGAGGCGCTGGAGGTCGAGGCCAGACGGTATGGCATTACCGTTCCTACCCCCGACCCGACGCCGTCGGCGGCGCCCGTCCCATTCAGCGCTACGCCGGAGCCTGAGATCACCGTCCAGCCTGAAGAAGAGGGCGAGTCGTCTGCGCCGGCTGCAACGACGCCCACGCCAGGAGCACGCCCATGATTGTCGACTTTTCCGTTCTGACCGATCGTCTGGGCGAGCAGTTGACCCTGCTGATGATCATGCTGCAAAGGCCGGCGGTGCAGCGCCAGTTGCTGGTTATTCTGGGCGTCTTGGTGTTGACTTGGGCCGCATCCCGCGTGTTCGACCGGACGCTCAAGCTGGCTGCCGAGCCATACCATCCCGACCGCTCTGATCCGGCCGCCCTACAGCCAGCGCGGACCAGCCTGCGCACACGTCTGCTGCGCGTGCTGCGAGCGTTCGATTTTGTCTTCTTTCCTGCCGTGCTGCTACTGCTCACCTATCGCGCCGTGTATTGGCTGGATCTGAATCGCTGGCCCAGCGGTTTGATCGACGCGCTCAAGCCGATCTTCTGGCTGCTGCTCGTCTACCGGTTGTTGGTGCGCGTCGTGCTGGCTGCCCTGCCCAAAGATCAATCCGAGCGCTTTGCCTCGGAGCTGTTGCGGCCCGTAGTTTATATCCTGATCCTGCTGATCGTCCGCAACATTCTCTTCTCCACCCTGGGCCTGGGCGAGATCTCCCTGCTGCGCTTGGGCGACTGGATCTTCAGCCTCGGCAACCTGCTGGACGCGGCCATCGTCCTGTTGCTGGCGCTGATCATCGGCGGCGCGGTGCGTAAGGTCATGATCAACGTCTTGGTGGCCGGCGAGGTCGAGGCCGATGTGGCCAACACGGTCAGCAATGTGGTGCGCTACAGCGTGGTCGGGCTGGGCGCGCTGGTGGGGCTGGGCATGATGGGCGTCGAGATCGGCGCGTTGGCCTGGATCAGCGGCGCCTTGCTGGTGGGCATCGGCTTTGGCCTGCAAGAGCTGATCGCCAACTTTGTCAGCGGCATCGTGCTGATCTTCGAACGCATCGTGCGCCCCGGCGACGTGATCGAGGTGGACGGCACGCGCGGGTCTGTGACCAAGGTCCAGTTGCGCGCCACGGTGTTACAGACCCCTGATAACACCGAGATCGTCGTGCCCAACAAGGAGCTGATGACCAAGTCGGTGCTGGCGCTGACCTACTCCGACCGCGTCATGCGCGTGCGGCTGGATGTCGCCGTGGCCTACAACTCGGACATGCCCCTGGTGGAGCGCGTCCTGCTGGAGACCATCCAGAGCCATCCGCTGATCATCGCCGAGCCAGCGCCGGCCGTCATGATGACCGCCATCGACCCCCACAGCATCCAATTGATGGCCTTCGGCTACGTGGCCGAGTTCAACGATTGGTTCCGCACCCGCAGCGAACTGTATCAGATGGTACGAGATGCCTTTGCGGCCAACGGCATCGTGGTGCCCTACCCCCGCCAGGACGTGCGTCTGTTTCCTCAGCAATCGACTGGCGCTGCCAATCAGTAGCGTATGACTTCGAGGCCTGGGATGCGTTCGAACTCGGCGACATTACGTGTGAGCAGCGGCAAGCCATGCTGCCGGGCTGAAGCAGCGATCCACAAATCGTGCGGCCCGATCAATTGGTTCTGTCCCCGCAGGTTGGCGTAGATTCGGGCGTACAACCCCAGTGTCTCCTCGTCGGGCCACAACGTCTTGTACCGCTTGAGAAACTCACCAATTAGCGTCTGATCATGGCCGGCCAGCACTGCGCCGCGCAGGAACTCCGCTTTTACCACCCAGACGAGTCTGATCTCGCTGTCGAGGAATGGCGTAAGGTTGCGCAGGCGTTCAGGCGAGTGGGCGTCACGCCACAAACGAATCAGAAAATTGGTGTCAGCCAGGTAGGCCACGAGCTTACCTCGCATCGACGGATGACGTAGACGTCACCTGCCAGGGCTGTTCGGCCTCGGCGGTGTTGTTCCAATCGTTCGCCCAGGCAACCGCTTCTGCCATCACCTCGGCTTGTTGCTCGCTCAACGGCGGCAATTGGCGAAAGCCCTCCACCATCTCGGCCAGCGTGCCACGCTGAGGCACCATGCGCAACACCACGGCCGAAAACGAGTCGTTGGTCGCTGTCTTCCACTCCTTGAGACGCTCATAGGCTTCGTTGGTCAAAGTCAGTGTCTTCATGTATGCATGATAGCACAGGTCGTGTGGTCATGCAAGCACGAATCTGTCATGCCAGGTGGGCGCCACGGCCCATGAAAACGTGACTGGTTCGGTCGGAGACCGGCCAGAGCGCTATCTTCAGGACAAACACGACGTGGGGTGTCAAGACGCGCGGCGTAGAGCACGGCGCAGCACCTTGCCGTTGGCCGTGCGGGGCAGGTCGGCCACGAAGTGAATGGCGCGGGGGCACTTGTAGCTGGCCAGATGCTGGGCGGCATAGGCCATGATGGTCCCGGCGTCGATGGGCTGGCCTGGCGCCGGCAGCACGTAGGCCGCCACGATGGTCTTGTCCGGTCCCACCTCCTCGCCCACCACGGCGCAGTCGGCCACGGCCGGATGATCCTTCAGCACCCGCTCTACCTCGAAGGGGGAGACGCGGTAGCCGAAGCTCTTGATGATGTCATCCTTGCGCCCCATGAACCAGAAATAGCCGTCAGCATCGCGGCGGGCGTAGTCGCCGGTCAGGAACCAGCCGCCGCGGCGCAGTTTGGCCGTCTCTTCCGGCTGGTTCCAGTAACGCAGGAACAGACCGGGATCGTCCTCTCCAATCGCAATCTGGCCCTCCTCATCAACTCCCACCTCGCGCGGGTTGAGTAGGGACGTACTGGGAACCGTCCCGGAGGGATCGAAAGCCATGTCGTCCAACAGCTTGACGCTGTGTCCCGGCTGCGGCTTGCCCACCGAGCCAGGCCGGATCGGCACGCCTGGCCGCTGCGAGATGTAGTACGAGCACTCGGACATGCCGATGGCCTCGTAGATCTCCTGGCCGAAGCGGGCGCGCCAGCCGTGCAACACCTCGTCGGACAGATGCTCGCCCGCGCACATGCAATGGCGCAGGGTGGGTGCGTCAGCGGCCGTGAAAGTCGTCTTCTGCAGGATCTGACGATAGATGGTGGGCACGCCGATGAAGATGGTGGCGCGGTGGCGGGCGATGCGTGGTATCCACTGCGCGGCGTCGGGCGGCCCTTCGCAGACAATGGCGGTCTGGCCCAGGTAGAGCGGGTCCATCAGCGCCGTGCCCAGCACGTAGGTCCAGTTGAATTTGCCCGAGTGCAGCACTCGGTCGTCGCCGCCGAAGTCGAACCAGTGCTGCATGGCCGGTCGGCGGCCCAGCAGCGCGCGCTGGGCGTGCAGCACCCCCTTGGGATAGCCGCTGGTGCCGGAGGTATAGACCAGGTAAGCCGCGTCGTCGGCGCGGGTGGGGTGGGGCGGGTCCCAGTGGTCGATGGCGGCCAGGAGGGTGTGAAGGCGGTGGACCTGGATGGTCGAGGATGCTTCGTCGTGCTCTGTCATTCTGAGGGCGTCTGCGCCCGCATCCCGGCTCTCCACCAGGATCACGTGGCGCAGGCCGCACGCGTGGCAGAGCGGGTCGCCCATGCCTGCCCACGACGCCTCGTCTGTCACCAGCACGGCCGCGCCGGCGTCGTCTAGCAGCCAGCTTACCTCTTCGGCCGTCAGCAGGATCGATGTCGGCACCGGGATCGCGCCGCGCTTGATCGATCCCAGGAAGACCACCGGGTAGGCCATGTGATTGGGCAGGCGGATCAGCACCCGCTCGCCCGCGTCCACGCCCAGCTCGCGCAGCGCCTGGGCGAAGCGGCTGGTCAGTTCGGCCAGCTCGCGATAGGTGAGCTGGGCCACGCCTCGCGTCTCATCCTCCACCACCATGGCGATGCGGTCAGCCGCGGGCGTGTCCAGGTGCGCGTCGGTGCAGGCGACGCCGATGTTGAAGTAAGCAGGAACGGTCATGGTCTGATGGTAGCACAGGTCCCCCAGACGATCAAGATCAAGGCTGACGGCGCCTTCGGTCAAGGGAGCGAAACCCTTGCATTCCGACGGCTGCGCGAGGGAGTAGCGCAAGATGGCATCTTGCGCTACAACGGATGCGCTAGGATGTAGCGCAAGATGGCATCTTGCATTCCGACGGCTGGGCTAGGCGGTAGCGCAAGATGCCATCTTGCGCTACAACGGATGGGCAGGATGTAGTGCAAGATGGTATCTTGCATTCCGGCGGCTGCGTTAGGCGGTGGCGCAAGATGCCATCTTGCGCTACAACGGATGGGCAGGATGTAGTGCAAGATGGTATCTTGCATTCCGGCGGCTGCGTTAGGCGGTGGCGCAAGATGCCATCTTGCGCTACAACGGATGGGCAGG
>CAZVGR010000141.1:6472-11417 GCA_964626845.1 uncultured Anaerolinea sp. | reverse complement strand
GCAGGATGTAGTGCAAGATGCCATCTTGCATTCCGACGGCTGCGTTAGGCGGTAGTGCAAGATGGCATCTTGCGCTACCGCCTAACGCAGCCGTCGGAATGCAAGGGTCTGGCGAGCTACCAAAATCAAACACACCGAAATCGCTTTCTGATTGTAGGTAGGGATAGCAGCGCCTATGCCAACAGTGCGAGTTGTACCCGGCCCGTATCGACTGTTCTTCTATAGCTTCGACGCAGATGCAGAACCCCCTTGCAACCTGGCAAGATAGTCCAGGGGCTAACGAGACCCATGACCTACACACTCATCCACAACGGCACACTCATCGACGGCAACGGCGGAGATCCGATCAAGGACGGCGCGGTGCTGATCGAGGAAAATCTCATTCGAGCTGCTGGCCGCAAGGCCGACATCCGCCTGCCCGACGCGCCGCTGGCTATGATCGACGCGGGCGGCGGCTGGATCCTGCCCGGCCTGATCGACACCCACGTCCACCTGATGCTGGAGGGAATCGACATCCCCCGGCTCCTGACGACGCCCTTCTCGCTGCGCTTCTACCAGGCTGCGGACTATATGCGGCGCACGCTGGACGCAGGCATCACCACCGTGCGCGACGCAGGCGGCGCGGACCTGGGCGTCAAGATGGCGCAAGAGACCGGCCTGGTGGCCGGCCCGCGCATGCAGATCAGCATCACGGCGCTGTCCACCACCGGCGGCCATGGCGACGGCTGGATGCCCTCCGGCATGGCGCTGGACATTTTCCCATCCTATCCCGGTATGCCGGTCAACACCTGTGACGGTGTGGAGGAGGTGCGGCGCAAGGTGCGCGAGGTGCTGCGAGCCGGCGCGGACGTGATCAAGGTCTGCGCGACGGGCGGCGTGCTCAGCCCCACCGACCACCCGGAGTTCACCCAGTTCAGCGAGGCTGAGCTGCGGGTGATGGTCGAAGAGGGCGCCTATCGCCGAGGGGTCAAGGTGATGGCCCACGCGCAGGGCGCCGAGGGGATCAAGAACGCGGTGCGGGCCGGCATTCACTCCATCGAGCACGGCATCTACCTGGACGACGAGGCCATCGAGCTGATGCTGGCCCACGGCACATATCTGGTGCCGACCCTGCTGGCCCCGCTGGCGGTGGTGGAGCAGGCCGAAGCCAAGGGCAACATGCCGGAGTACGGCGTGCGCAAGGCGCGGGAAACCATCGAGATCCACAGCGAAAGCATCGAGCGCGCCTACCGGGCCGGCGTCACCATCGCCATGGGCACCGACGCAGGCGTCATGCCGCACGGGACGAACCTGCGCGAGCTGGGGCTGATGTGCCAGATCGGCATGTCCCCCATGGAGGCGCTGGTGGCCACCACCAAGACGGCCGCGGCCTGCCTGGGCTGGCAGGACCGCGTCGGCACGCTGGAGCCGGGCAAGCTGGCCGATGTGGTGATCACGAAGACCGACCCGCTGGCCAGCATCCGCAGCCTGGAGGACACCGCTAACATCACGCTGGTGATGCAGGACGGGCGGGTGGTGAAGGACCAGCTTACCCCACGCTGATGTAGATCCGCTTGTTGATCGCGCCCTTGGACTTGTAGTCGATCACACGGATCGTGCCCACCTCGGCCGTGTTGGCCACGTGGGTGCCGCCGTCGGCTTGCAGGTCGAGACCCACGATCTCCACGGTGCGCACCTCGCTGATCCCCTCGGGCAACAGGTTGATCTTGGTGCGGATCAGGTCGGGGATCTGGAACGCCTGCTCGCGCGGCAGGATACGGACGCGCACATCATGGGCGGCGGCCACCTCGGCGTTGCACCTGGCCTCGATCTCGCCCACCAGCTCGGCGCGCAGGGTGGCGAACTCGAAGTCCATCCGTCCTTGCAGCGGCTCCATGTTGCCGCCCGTCACCTGCGCGCCGTAGTCGCGCCAGACGACGCCGCAGAGAATGTGCAGCGCGCTGTGGGTGCGCATCAACGCGTAGCGCCGCTCCCAGTCCAGCCGGCCCACGATGGGCGTTCCCACGGCCGGCAGCGCAACATCCGGCGCCAGCCAGTGCCAGATGTGCTCACCCTCGCGCTTGACCTTGACCACGGGCAGCGCGGCCTCGCCGGCCAGCAGCCAGCCGGTGTCGTGGGGCTGGCCGCCGCCGCCAGGATAGAAAGCCGTGCGATCCAGGGCCACGGCGTGCTGCTCAACATGAGCGGCCACAACCTGCCCTGTAAACTCACGGAGATAGCTGTCAGTGGGGTAGAGAGCTAATGTCACCTTGTCACCTTGTCACAGGACGCTGGAGGCGCGGTATTCCAGCAGCGTGCGCTGGCTGTCCACCAACTCATCGCCGTTGGGCGCAGGCCAAAGATAGCTGCCGTCAGCTTGCAGGAAGCGGGCCTTGACGTTGTCCGCCTGATAGACGCGCAGGACGCTATCCCTGATTTGGTCAATCAGCAGCGGATCGATCACAGGGAAGAGCACCTCGACGCGGCGGTCGATGTTGCGCTCCATCAGGTCGGCGCTGCCCAGCCAGATCTCTTCCTCTCCGCCGTTGGCAAAGCAGTAGATGCGGCTGTGCTCCAAAAAGCGACCCACAATGCTGATCACGCGGATGTTTTCGCTGACGCCAGGAACGCCCGGCCGCAGACAACAGATGCCGCGCACGATCAGGTCGATGGAAACGCCGGCTTGGGATGCCTCGTAGAGCAACTGCATCATCTGAGGATCAGTCAGCGCGTTCATCTTGAAGACCAGACGAGCCGGGCGGCCCTGCCGGGCATGGGCAATCTCACGGCGGATCAGATTGACAAGGCCGCTGCGCAGATTGACCGGCGCCACCAGCAGCTTGCGGTAATGGCGCTGCCGAGAGTAGCCGGTCAGATAGTTGAACAGATCAGAGATGTCCGCGCCCAGGTCGGGCCGGCAACTGAACATACCCAGATCGGTGTAGACGCGCGCGGTGGAGGCGTTGTAGTTGCCCGTGCCCAGATGGATGTAGCGGCGCAGGCCGTCTTGCTCGCGGCGCACCACCAGAGCCAGCTTGCAGTGGGTTTTCAGTCCCAACAAGCCATAGACCACATGCACCCCGGCCCGCTCCAGCGCTCTGGCCCAGACGATGTTGTTTTCTTCGTCGAAGCGCGCCTTAAGCTCCACCAGCACTGCCACCTGCTTGCCGTTTTCCCTGGCGCGCATCAAAGCCTCGACGACAGGGGAGTTGCTGCCGACGCGATAAAGCGTCTGTTTGATGGCCAGCACATGCGGATCATCGGCCGCAGCCTTGATGAAATCCACCACCGGCGCAAAGGAATCGAATGGATGGTGCAGCAGAATGTCGCCGCGGCGGATGGTCGAGAAGATGCTTTCCTTTCCACTGAATATGGCCGGCAGGTAAGGGACGAAGGGACGATCCTTGAGATCATAGCGGTCGATGTCCAGCAGGCCAATCAGGCTGCTCATGCCCAGCGGGTCATCGATTTCGTAGACATCATCAGGCGCCACGCCCAGATTGTGGGTCAACAGGCTGCGCATATGCTGCGACATGGCCTTTTCAATCTCGATGCGCACCACGGGGCCGAAACGACGCTGGCGAATGCCGCGCTCAATGGTGCGCAACAGGTCGTCTGCCTCGTCCTCCTGGATTTCAATGTCGGCGTCGCGGGTGACACGAAAGGCGTAGGACTCGACGATCTCCACACCGGGGTAAAGGTAGGCCAGGTTAGCGGCAACAACCTGCTCCAGCCAGACGAAATCCTGGCGCGCTGCGGCATCGGCGGCTGGCTGAGCCGGGTCGGCGCCGTTGCTTTTGGCGCTGCGGCTGCGCGGCCGGCGTCTGTCGCCTGGCTCCTGAGCCAGCGTGCGCGGTAGCTCGATGAGCCGCGGCAGCGTGGCCGGTACTTTGATGCGCCCATAGTGAACAGCGCCCTCGACAGGATCGAGCAGCTTGACGGCCAGGTTGATGCTCAAGTTGGATATCTGGGGGAAGGGATGGCCGGGGTCATAGACCAGCGGGGTCAGCACAGGGAAGACTTCGCGCAGGAAGTACTCGGTCAGCCAGGCGCGCTCACCGGGATTCAGGTCATCATAGGAGCGGATACGGATGCCGTTTTGCGCCAACTGCGGCTTGAGGTCGTCGGTCCAGCAGCTCATGCCCTGCTGCAGCATGGGCAGTAAGCGCTCGCGCACAGCCGCTAACTGCTCGGACGGGGTCATGCCGTCGGGCGGCAGCTCAACCGCGCCGGCCAGCACCTGCTGCTTGAGGCCAGAGACGCGGATCATGAAGAACTCGTCCAGGTTGGCGTGGAAAATGGCCAGGAACTTGACGCGCTCCAGCAGCGGGTGCAGCGTTGGATTGAGCGCCTCCTCCAGCACGCGTCGATTGAACTCCAGCCAGCTCAGCTCGCGGTTGATGTAGAGGTAGCTGTCGGCGTGTGGGGTTGCCGGGAGCGCCTTCTTGGCGAGCCGGGGCTGAGGCGTCTTCGTCGCAATTTTGGGCGTCATGGTCGTTTCACCTGGCAGGCTTATGTTGAGCGCAATTCTACCAGGGCTGCTGTGAATCCGCAAGCGGCGCTGCAAGGCGCAATCCGGCGGATTGCGTTACGACGTGCACAGATTTCTCCGTAACGCAATCCGCTGGATTGCGTCACCGCTGGCCCGATGCATCATCTCTGCAACGCAATCCGGCGGGTTGCGTTACGACGTGCACAGATTTCTCCGTAACGCAATCCGCTGGATTGCGTCACCGCTGGCCCGATGCATCATCTCTGCAACGCAATCCGGCGGATTGCGTTACGACGTGCGCAGATTTCTCCGTAGCGCAATCCGCTGGATTGCGTCACCGCTGGCCCGATGCATCATCTCTGCAACGCAATCCGGCGGATTGCGTTACGACGTGCGCAGATTTCTCCGTAGCGCAATCCGCTGGATTGCGTCACCGCTGGCCCGATGCATCATCTCTGCAACGCAATCCGGCGG
>CAZVGR010000141.1:0-6372 GCA_964626845.1 uncultured Anaerolinea sp. | reverse complement strand
ATCTCTGCAACGCAATCCGGCGGATTGCGTTACGACGTGCGCAGATTTCTCCGTAACGCAATCCGCTGGATTGCGTCTTGCGGCGCGCCGGTGCAGCAGAAACACAGCTACCAGCGCTCCGGCTGCGTCCACCAGCACGTCGCGAACGTCAGGATAGCGCCCTGGCACAAAGGACTGGTGGAACTCATCGGAAATCGCGTAGAGCACAGCCAGCACGAAGGCCAGCAAGGTGGCCCGACCAGCCAGCGCGGGCACGCTGCGCAACGCATACCACAGCAGCGCGGCAAGCAGCGCATACTCCAAAAAATGGGCGCTAACCGACACCAGGCTGGGCTGCCAGACGCGGTCCAGCAGGGCAAAGCTCGATTGGTCAGAAAAGTAATAGATCACGCCCATCCAGAGCGCCACAGCGCCCCACCGCAGCCACGGTTGCTTGACAAGCCCGCCCAGCCGTCGCCTGTCCCCAGCGGCGCGAGCGGTCTGAATATTGCCGTCCATGGACCGATTATACCCGCGCCAGGGCTGGACGGCAATCTGCGGCCCGATAAGCTGCCAACGCCCTATCAGCCAGCACTGGCCAGGCATGACGAACCCGTACGTCCTGCTGTGCGGCCCTGCTCAGTTGTTGGCGCAGCTCCGGCGAGCTCAGCAAGCGCGCCACCTGGCAAGCCAGCGCCGCGCTGTCGCCAGCAGGGGCCACCAGACCAGTCACGCCATGCACCACCATAGCGCCGTACTCCCCCACGCGCTGCGTGGCTACCGGCACACCCGCAGCCAGCAGATCCAGCAGGCGCATGGGGGATTTCGCGCGGTTGAGGGGAGTGTCCTGCACCGGCAACATGGCGGCATCCACAGCAGCGAACAGCCCCGGCCGAGCGCGCGCTGGCAGCCAGCCCAGTTGTCGCACCGAACGCCCAGCCCCCGCGCCGGCCGCTATCTGCGCCAAGAGAGCCTCCTCACCAGCGCGTCCCTGCCCTGCAATCAGCAACTGCGCAGCCGGCTCAGCAGCCAGCACTGCTCGCCATGCCTGCCACACCTCCTGTGGCGAATGCTCGACGAAACGGGTGTAAAGCAGGACGCGTAGTCTGGTGGGGGTAGTTTCGGGCGGCGCGGGTTGGTCGCAAGGCATAGCATCCCGGCTATGCGAAAGCTCGACGGCATTGGGCAGATAAAAGACGCGCTGCTGGCCCAGCGATGCCGCGAATGCCTCCAGCCAGCGGCTGGCAGCGGTCACGCCCAGCGCGCGACGCAACAGCGTGCGCTCTTGCCACTGAAAGAAGCTCGCCCAGCGCCGCGGATAGTCCAGCGAGCGGTTCCAGGCGGCCTCATAGTCGTCGGCGTCCAGGACAACGGGGACGCGGCGCTGCGCCAGCAGGGCCAGCGCGGCCAGGCCGCTGTAGCCCTTGGGCTTGAAGCAATGCACCACGTCCGGCCGCCAGGCCAGCGCCGCTTGAAGCAGGCGCGCGGTCAACAGCGCATGGCCGGCCGGCCCGCGCGGCTGCGGCAGGACTGCGTTCACCACCTGGACGCCGTGGTCGCGCCAGCGCAGCCCGCTGTGGCCCGGCCAGTCGTAGGGCGGGATGATGACGCACACGGCGTGGCCCTGGGCGGCGAGGGCGCGCGCCAGCGGCAGGACGCGCCAGCGGGTGGTGCCTTTGGGGTGGATGGCAAAGGGGGCAAGCAGGGCAATGCGCATTGCGCAATAGGCTCGGTCAGAGACCGGCCTGAGCAGCGGTGGGCAGGCTCGATCGGAGACCGGCCTGAGCAGTGGTGGACAGGCTCGGTCGGAGACTGGCCTGAACGGCGGTGAATGGGTGCAGGAATTCAGCGCGGCGCAGCCAGGAGCAAGTTGACGCCGCTGCGGCTATCGAAGACTTGCACTTGATCAGGGTCGATCTGCAAGGAGAGGGTCTCACCGACGCGCACTGGCTCGTCGTGAGAGACTTCCACCGTCAGGGCAACAGGACCGGTGCGACAGTGGACCCGTTGGGCGCGCTGCAAGGGCAGCGGCTCGATCCACTCCACTTCAACGGCTGCCTGCGGCCAGGCTGGCTGTTCTGGCGAGTAGAGATGAACGGCGGCCGGACGCACCCGCAGCGTCAGCGCTTCCCCAGGCTGGGCGCGCGCGGCCACTGCGGGCAGGACGGGCAGGCTGAAGGCCGGGCAAACGAAATAGCCTTCCATAAACGCGCCGTCGATAAACTGGCTGCCAGGTTCGGCCACAAACGCGGCCACGCGCAGATTGACAGGCCAGGTCAGCAGATTGCGGTAGCTGTCCACCTGCCAGACGTGGCCGGCCTCCATGAACGCAATCCGATCAGCCAGCGCGGCGGCCTCGATCTGATCGTGGGTGACGTAGAGGGTGGTGACACGGAAACGCTGCAAAAGCCGCTTGAGTTGGACGCGCGCGTGTTGCCGCTGCGTGGCGTCCAGATTGGAGAACGGCTCATCCATCAGAAATATCTTGGGATCGCGCACCAGACAGCGGGCAATGGCCACCTGCTGGCGCTGCCCCACGGACAGGTTGCGAGGCATACGCCCCAAAAGCAGCTCCAGATCCACCCCCAGAATGTCGGCCGCCTGCTGGACCTGAGCCGGCACTTCGGCCTCACGCTTGCGCAGCTTATGAAAGAAGGCCAGGTTGTCCAGCACATTCCAATGGGAGTAGAGCGCGTAGTCCTGAAAGACCATGCCCACCCCGCGCTGTTGGGCCGGGACGGGGCGCTGATCCTGTCCATCGAACAGCACTGCGCCGGTGGTGGGCATGGTTAGCCCGGCGATGACCCGCAGCAAAGTGGATTTGCCGCAGCCGGTCGGGCCAATCACGCCCATCACCTCGCCGCTGCGCACGGTCAGCGAGGCATCGTCCAGCGCGCGCACGTCCAGGCTGCGCCCGCCGCTGGCAGTGCGCAGAGCAACGCTGACATGACGCAGTTGGATGGTAGTCATTGCAGAGTTGCAGAGTGGCAGGTGGCAAGTGGCAAGTTGCAGGTGGCAGGTGGCAGGTCGTGCTACTTGCAACCTGCAACCTGCTACTTGCACCCTGCAACTCACTCCACCGTCACGCTTTTGGCCAGGTTGCGCGGCTGGTCGACGTCGGCGCCGCGCCAGACGGCGATCTCGTAGGCCAGGCGCTGCAAGGGCAGGACCGTCAACACCGGCAGGAGCAGGGACGGGGCCGCGGGCACGTAGATCACGTGATCAGCCTTGCTGGCGATGAAGTCGTCGCCCTCTGTGGCAACGGCGATGACGATGCCGTTGCGCGCCTTGACCTGTTCCACCTGGCTGATCATCTTGTCATAGACGCTGTCTTGCACGGCGATGACTACCACCGGCATCTCGCGGTCGATCAGGGCGATGGGGCCGTGCTTCATTTCGCCGGCCGGGTAGCCCTCGGCATGGATGTAGCTGATCTCCTTGAGCTTGAGCGCGCCCTCCAGGGCGATAGGGTAGTTGATGCCGCGCCCCAAAAAGAGGAAGTTGCGATAGCCGTGGAAACGCTCAGCCAAATCCAGATAGACGGCGTTGTTGTCGGGGTCCAACACCAGGCCCATCAACCGCGGCAGATAGGCCAGATCGTCCACCAGACGGCGGCGCTGCATGGGGCCGATGCTGTTGCGCGCCTGCGCCAAGGCCAGCGCCAGCAGGTACTGATCGACGACCGAGGCGGTGAAGGCTTTGGTGCTGGCCACGCCGATCTCCGGGCCGCAGTGCATATAGACCACGCCGTCGCTAACGCGCGCGGCCTGGCTGCCGATAGCATTGACGATGCTGACCACAAACGCGCCCTTGCTGCGCCCTTCCTCCATGGCCGCCAGCGTGTCCACCGTCTCGCCTGACTGGGTGATGGCCAGCAGCAGCGTGCGCTCGTCGATAATCGGATTGCGGTAGCGGAACTCGGAGCCGTAGTCGACCTCAGTGGGGATGTGGGCGATATTTTCCAGCAGGAACTTGCCGACCAGCCCTGAATAGGCCGAGGTGCCGCAGGCGACGATGACGATACGATTGAAGCTGCGCGCCCGCTCGACGCTGAGGTTCAGGCTGCCCAGCACCACCTCGCCGCCGTCGAAGTCTACCCGGCCACGAATGGTGTCGGTGATGGAGCGCGCCTGCTCGAAGATTTCCTTCTGCATGAAGTGGCGGTACTCCCCTTTGGCGGCCGAGACCGGGTCCCAGGGGATATCGTGCAGTTCGACGTTGACCGGCTGGCCTGCCAGCGACTGCACAACTGCGCCGCCAGCCGTGACCACTGCCATCTGGCCATCTTCCAAGAAGATCATGCGCCGGGTGTGCTCCAGGATGGCGGGGATGTCAGAGGCGACGAAAGCTTCACCGTCGCCCAAGCCGATGGCGACGCCGCCGGCGTTGCCCAGCCGGGCCACCACCAGCCGGTCCGGCTCGCGGCTGGTCATGGCCACGATGGCGCTGGGGCCTTTGAGATAGCCGAGCGTCTTACGCACGGCCTCGGCCAGCCCACCGGCCTCGCTGTAGTGCAGCGCCAGCAGATGAACGATGACCTCGGTGTCGGTCTCGGAGTAAAACTCGACGCCCTCGGCCTGCAAGCTCTCTCGCAGGTCGCGGTAGTTCTCGACAATGCCGTTTTGCACGACGACGATCTCGCCGCTGGCGTCGCTGTGGGGATGGGCGTTCTGCTGGCTGGGCCGGCCGTGGGTAGCCCAGCGGGTATGGCCCAAGGCAACATGGCCGTTGGTGGGCTTCTCCCGCAACAGGGCGATCAGGTTGGACAGCTTGCCGACATCGCGGCGCACCTCGATGCTGCCATCTTGCAGCACGGCAATGCCGGCCGAGTCGTAGCCGCGGTATTCTAGTCGTTGCAGCCCATCGACGACAATCGGCGTCGCCGCACGCGGGCCAACGTAACCTACGATTCCACACATGGTTGGGGATCTCCTCTGGGATGGTAGATTGGTAGATTGGTAAACTGGTAGATTGGCAAGGTGGTGAAAAGGAAGGCGTCTGCCAGGTTGCAGTCGCAGACCAATCTACCAATCTACCAATGTACCACTTTACCACTCGCCACTGCACGCGCGTTTGTCCCGGCTGTCGCCAGCCGTCTTTGAGGCGCTGCTTAGGGTGAGGAGAAGCGAAGGGCCGTGGCCTGGCCCTGGAGGCATCCGCCGATCTGTCGATTTTCGCCGGGCTTGCGCCAGGCAACCTCCACCTCGTCAACTGGGTGTGCCAGTCTCCCAGTTCGGGCGCTGTGCTTCTCGCTGTGGGTTTTTGGACGAGACACCTCCTTCGGACGACGGGCGGGCACGGTCAGCCCACTCCGGGGTGCAGCGCAAAGACCGGCCCCAGCGCGATGGGTGCGATGGGCACGGTCAGCCCACTCCGGGGTGCAGCGCAAAGACCGGCCCGAGCGATCATGGTGACGCAGCGGGCACGGTCAGCCCACTCCGGGGTGCTGCGCAAAGACCGGCCCGAGCGGTGGCGAGCAGATGACAGTGTGCCACAGGTTGCCTGCATCGTCAAGCCAAATCAACCTTGCCACCTGCCACCCTGCCACTTGCAACTTGCAACCTGCCACCCTGCCACTTGCAACTTGCAACCTGCCACCTGCCACCTGCCACTCACCGGTCCCGCGCCGTGATTTCCACCTCGATGGCGAACTCGTCGGCCACCACGAGGGTGTTGGCGAAGTTGGGCGGGTCGATGCCGAAGTCGGACAGCAGGGCACGCGCTGTAGCGACGCCGGTGATGGTGTCACCTTGCAGCGCGGCCGTCACGTCGAATGTGGCCGGCTGGGTGATCTCACGGATGGTCAGGTTGCCCACCAGTTGGAACTGCACCTCTTCGCCCTCGTTGTAGCTGGCCGGCGCGCCCTCGATGCCAGTGGCCACAAACTCAGCGGTGGGGAATTGGTTGAAGCGGGGGCCGCTGGTGCGCAGCCAGCCGTCGCGCAGGGCTTGGTCGCTGCTCAGCGTGTTCATCTGCACCGTGAAGCGGTTGTCGCCCAGCGGAGCCGCCATGTCACCCAGGTTGAGCTGCAACTGGCCGGCGATCTCCTGCGTGCTGCCGGTGGTCTTGACCCTGCCGGCGGCGATGTTGTACTTGCTCAGAGCGTCGGCGAAGAACTCCTCGTCGACGATGTACGAGGCTTTGGACGCCTCAGGCACGATCACGAAGGTGCGCAGACCGTTGGCGGCCGGCGCGGCTGGCTCGGCGGCTGGCGGCGGCGCGGTTGGCGCAGGCGCTGGCGTCGTCGCCGCGCCACAGGCGGCCAGCGCCAGAGACGCCAGCAGCACGAAAATTCCCAGAGAAATACGTTGTCGTCCAAACATCGAATCTACCTCCTAAGTACCTCGTAAACAAAGTTGTTGAGGTGCCCGGCACTTGACACGAGCCTCTGAT
>CAZVGR010000140.1:0-11686 GCA_964626845.1 uncultured Anaerolinea sp. | reverse complement strand
CCATCGATTTCGACTACAACGTCTTTGTCCACGCCCTCGACGCGGCCGGCAACCGCGTGGCGCAGTGGGACGGCCAGCCGCTGCGCGACAGCGAGCCGTATCCGATGACCACGTGGTCCGTGGGCGAGATCGTTCAGAACGGCTACCGGCTGGCGCTGGACCCGGCCGCCGCGCCGGTGCAGCGCATCGACGTAGGGTTGTACAACTGGCAGACGGGGGAGCGGCTGCCGGTCAATAGCGGCGACGATAAGGTGACGCTGGAGGTGGGGCCATGACGCAAGGGAATGGAGATGCTTCGGCGCCTTCGGTCAGCATGACGGGCGACGGGGTGGGCGCCGACCACCAATCTACCAATCTACCAATCTACCAATCCTCGCCGTCCTCTGCCAGCAGTCCAGGCTGGATCCACGTGCTGCTGGTCGTGCTCTTGTGCGCGATCGCGGCCGGGCCGCTGCTCAGGCCCGGCTACTTCTGGGGCGCGCATGACGCGCGTCACGACGTTTACTTCATCTTCCAGTACCTGCGCGGCATCGAGGGCGGCGACTGGCTGGCCCGCTGGTCGCCGGAGTTCTCGTGGGGCTACGGCTACCCGTTTTTTCTGATCTACGGGCCGTTCACCTCATTCCTGGGCGCTATACTGGTCGGCTTTCTGGGTGTGGGCTACACACAGGCCGTGGAAATCCTCTTCGGCGCGGCCATTGTTGTGTCTGGCCTGGCCATGTACTGCTATGTGCGCTCCTGGCTGGGCCGTAACGCCGGGCTGGTGGCGGCCGTGGTCTACGTCTTCCTGCCCTACCGGCTGGTCGAGGTCTACGTGCGCGCCAGCCTGGCGGAATACGTCGCCCTGATGTGGCTGCCCCTCATCCTCTGGTCCGTCCGCGCCGCTTTCCAGGCCACGCGACCAATCTACCAATCTACCAATCACCACTCGCCGTTTCTGCCCCTGATCGCCACCGCGCTCACCTACGCCGGCCTGATGATCACCAGCAACCTGGTAGCGCTGATCTTCACGCCGCTGCTGGCGCTCTACTGCCTGGTGCTGCTGCTCAACCGCATCAACGAGGAGCAGCCGCTGCGCGGGCTGTCCAAGGAGTCGTTTTTTCCACTAGCCGCCAACGCCATCCGGGTCGCCTTCGCGCCGGCAACGGGCCTGGTGCTGGGCCTATTACTCAGCGCCTTCTTCTGGATGCCGGCCCTGACCGAGGGCGGGCTGGTCAACCAGGACCAGTGGTACGGCGGCTACTACGATCCAGAGCTGCACTTCGTCTACCCGCACCAACTGCTGGAGCCGGGCTGGGGCTTTGGCATCAGCCAGCCGGGGCCGGACGACGTGCAGCAGGGCGCGCTGAGCTTCCAGTTGGGCGCGGTTCCCCTGACGCTGGCTGTGCTGGCCCTGGTCGGGCTGCGGGCCATCCCGGCCGGCCGGCGGCGCGAGCTGTGGCTGCTGCTGGGCTGGCTGCTGCTGGCCATCTTCCTGATGCTGCCTGTCTCCACCTGGGCCTGGCGCAACGTGGGCTTCGTCAGCTTCGCCCAGTTCCCCTGGCGCTGGCTGATGATCGCGGCCCTGCCGCTGGCCGTGCTGGCCGGCAGCGCGGCGCTGCTGGGCGGCCGGCTGAGCCGGGCGATCTATCCCGAAGAACAGTATAATGCTCGGGCCAGTCTGTGCGCAGCCACCGAGCCCGCCCGCGGCCTGCGCCACCCCCGTTCGCCCGCCAACAACGCGCTTAACCTGTCCACGGTGCTGCTGGCGCTGCTGGTGATTCTGGGCAGCTATCCCTACCTGCGGGCCGAGACCATCGACCCCACGCCGCAGCAGGGGCCGGTCAGCCCGGCCGCGCTGATGCGTTTCCAGCAGAGCAGCGACGAGATGACCGGCGCGCCCATGTGGGTCGACCTCAGCCAGCGGCCCATGTGGTCGGACATGGCCGAGCTGTACGTGCAGGCCGATGACCCGCCCCTGCGTCCCGACGCCAGCAAGGCCGAGATCGACGCGGCCATCGCGCGCCAGCTTGCGGCCGTCACCAGCAAGGTAGACTACCGGCTGATGCCGCAGAACGAGACGCTGGCGGTGTGGAGCCAGGAACTGGGCGCGGCGCACGAGCGTCTGTGGGTGCATGCCGGCGCGCCCGGCCAGGAGATCGTCTTCAACATCGCCTGGTTCCCCGGCTGGCGGGCCTACCTGCTGGGCGGCGAGACCGGACCGATCGTGGCCGAGTTGCCACTGAAGCGCGAGGATGGGCCGCTGGCTCGGGTCGTCGTGCCTGTGACCGAGGGCGAGAACTACATCCTGCTGCGCTTCGAGGACACGCCGGTGCGCACGCTGGGCAAGGCGGTCACGGCTGTGGGGCTGCTTCTGCTGCTGGCTGTGGCTGCGGCCGGTTTGGCGCTCTGGCGCTGGCAAAGATCGGATAGAAGTCCAACTTCTCCGAAGAAGTTGGACTTCTGAGGCTGACCCATGATCGACGAAGCCGAAATCGCCGCCCTCGCTGCCCGCTACGGCCTGCCGCTGCGCCGCCAGGCCGAATGCGAGATCGGCGAAGAGCTGTTCGTGACCCGCTTCCTGCGCTCCAGCGACCGCCGCGGCGAGGTGGCGCTGGCCATTGAACGGCCCACCGGGCAGATCTTGCTGCACCGCAAAGCTCACTACGGCGCCGATCATTTTCGCCTGCCCACCGGCGGCATCAACCTGGATGAGGCAGTGTTGGCGGCGGCGCTGCGCGAGACAGCCGAAGAGACTGGCCTGACGGTGACAGTCGAGCGCTTTTTGGCTGTGATCGAATACAGCCTGTGTTTCGACGCGATCCGGCTGCCCTTCGTCTCCTACGTTTTTCATCTGCGGCAGACCGGCGGCCAGCTGAGCCAGGGCAGCGGTGAGGTGCAGGCCTTCCGCGACTTCTGGCCGGCCGACCTGCCGTCTGTCGCCGCCACACTGCGCAGCATCCCTGGCCAGCGCGGCTACTGGGGCCGCTGGCGAGCCGTCGCGCACGAGGTGGCGGCTGAGGCGTGGACGTGATGCGTAATGCGTAACCCGTAACCCGGAACGCCTCACCTGCCACCTGCAACTTGCAACTTGCAACCTGCAACCATGTCACGAATTCGTGAGCACTTCGACCGTGAGCTGATTCTACTCTTCATCCTGTCGGCCTTTGCGCTGGCGCCGCTGGCCAGCCCCGGCTATTTCTTCGACGCGCACGATGCAGATCACTCGGTCTTCTTTCTGGTGCAGTTCGACCAGGCGCTGCGCGATGGCGCGCTGTGGCCGCGCTGGGGTGCAGACCATGCGCTGGGCTACGGCTATCCACTGTGGCTGCTCTATGCGCCGCTGGCCTACTACGCGGCCGAGGGTTTCCACCTGCTGGGGCTGGGCTTCACGGCCGCGGTCAAGGCCGGATGGGCGCTGGGCTTTCTGTTCGGCGGCTGGGGCATGTATCTGCTGCTGCGCCGCTGGTTCGGCCGCGGGCCGGCCGGCTGCGCCGCTGCGCTGGTGGGCGGGTTGCTCTACGTCTATGCGCCCTACCATCTGCTGAACATCTATGTGCGCGCCGCCTATGCCGAATTCAGCGCTATGGCCTGGTTTCCGTGGGTGCTGCTGGCGTTTGACCGGGTGGCGTCACCCTCACCCCACGCTGCACAGTCTCCCTCGAAGGGAGAGGGAGGCGGAGTGGGGCGCGCAGTGGCAGTGGCGGCGCTGGCCTACGCGGGCCTGCTGCTGACCCACACCGGCTCGATTCTGCTCTTCACGCCGCTGCTGCTGGCCTATCTGCTCTTTGCTTTGCTGCGCCGCGGGGCTGCGTCGGGCTGGTCGTGGGCTGACTTGGGCCGGACAGCGCTGCACCTGGCCGCCAGTGGGCTGCTGGCTGCTGGCCTGGCTGCCATCTTTTTATTGCCCATGCTGCTGGAACAGCGCTATATCGTCCAGGAGCAGTGGGTGCAGGGCAGCTACGGCTACCGCGGCCACTTCGTCTATCTCAGCCAACTGCTGGACCCGTTCTGGGGTTATGGCTATTCCGACGACCTGACCGGCCCCAACGACGGGCTGAGCTTTCAATTGGGCGTTGCAGGCGTGGTGCTGGCCCTGACTGCTGCCGTCATCGGGTTACGGCGCAAAAGCCCCCAGCGCAGCCTGACCGGCTTCTTCCTGGCGGCGACGCTGCTCAGCCTGGCGGCCATGCTGCCGCTGGCTGCACCGTTGTGGGACGCCATCGGCCCGGCCGCGCTGCTCCAGTTCCCGTGGCGGCTGCTGGGCATCGCCAGCCTGGGCCTGTCGATTCTGGCCGGAGCGGCGGTGGCCAGCCTGCTTTGGGAAGCGGCGCGGCGGGACAATGCGGCGCAAGCCGCGGCGGCCCAGGCGCCGGCCGCTGCTGTCCTGGCCTTGACGGTCGTGCTGGCCAGTCTGCCCTTTACCCAGCCGCAGTACACCGATATCACCCCCATCGACGAAAGCGCGCTGTCGATCATTCGTTTTGAGACCACTTATCCCGATATGATCGGCCGCACGGTCAACACCGAGCAGACCTTCAGCGAGACGCCGCTGGTGGCGCAGTACCTGGCCGGCCAGCCGCTGGAGAAGGCTGTGCTGCTGGCCGGCCAGGGTCAGGTCAGCACCAGCCGCGTCGGCGGCGCATCGGTGACGGCCCAGGTGAACGCCAGCGGCCCTGTCACCGTGTTATTCTACACCTACGACTTCCCCGGCTGGCGGGCCACCATCGACGGCCAGCGTGTGGCCCACCGGGCCGAGCCGCCCTACGGATTGATCGCCGTGGACGTACCGGCCGGCCAGCACGAGGTGGTGATCCGCCACGGCACAACGGCCGTGCGCACCGCTGGCGCGCTGATCTCGGTGCTGAGCCTGGCGCTGGTCGTCGCGTTGCTGTTCGCGCCGGGCAAGCGACAGGCGCCGTAGCCGCCGCGCCAGGGCTTCTCACGGACTGATCGGACAATTCGAACTTGTAATTCGCTCTTTAGTCACCCAGTCACCTTGTCATCACCATGACCACTCCCCCTCAACTATCTGATGACCTGCGCCCGATACGCCATTGCCCTAACTGCGGGCAGCGCGTGGCGCAGAAGGCCGAGGACTGCTTCATGTGCGGCCATGATCTGCGATCCAGCCAGCCCAAGCGCTTCTCGCTGCCCATGCGCGACCTGCTTCTGGTGCTGGTGGTGCTGGGCATTGCCTATCTGTGGTGGACGCGCGGCAGCGAGAGCCAGGAAGCAGCCGCGCAGCCGCCGGCAGCGACTGCCACTGCGACTGCTACCTCCACAGCCCTCGCAACGCTGGCGCCCATCGTGACGCCGCCGGCCGACATCGAGCTGATGCTACCTGTCGCGGCCACCCTGACCGTGACTGCCAGCGAGGCGATCACCGTCACTGTCCCGCTGACCCCCACAGCCACGCCCACACCGGTCATTTACACGGTAGTCCGCGGCGACAACGTCAACATCATCGCCGCTCGCTACGGCATCAGCGTGCAGGAGCTCATGTCCGCCAACAATATGTCAAGCAACGTGCTTCAGGTGGATCAAAAGCTCATCATTCCCCCAGCCAGCCCTGCGGGCGACGGCGCGGCCACATCAACCCCAACACCCGTGGTTTACATCGTCAAACGCGGCGACACGGTCAACCTGATCGCAGCCCGCTACGGCATCAGCGTGCGGGATCTGATGGCGTACAACGGCATGAAAAGCGACCTGCTACAGATCGACCAGAAGTTGACCATTCCGGTCGGCTCGGTGCCGCGCGGGCCAGACGGTCTGCCTGTGCCAACGCCCACCCCCACCCCAAAGAACGCGATCTACCTGGTGGTGGTGCGGGCTGGCGACACCATCGAAACCATCGCCAAGCGCCTGGGCAGCTCAGCCGAGGCGATCGTCAACTTCAACGACAGCCTCCAGAACGCCGACACCATCATCCGGCCGGGCGAACAGCTAATCGTGCCGGTGGGCACCATCACTGGAACGCTGACGATCCACTCAGTAGCCGGACCAACCGCCACTTATGTACCCACGCCGACAGCCACACCCGGCCCGCCCCACACCGCGCCGCAGCCGCTGACGCCGCTGGACGGCAGCACCGTCGTCGGCGACACGGTGCTGTTGCAATGGCTATCGGTGGGAACGTTGGGGCCGACCGAGGTCTATGTGGTGCGGGTCGTGTCCGAGGGTCGCGTGCGTGAGGAATTGACCGCCACCACGATGGGGACCAGCTTCCGCATTCCCAACGATTGGCTGCAGCGGCAAGGACAGCGCGCAAACCGCTTCCTGTGGAGTGTGCAGGTGGCGAGCGAAGTGCGCACGCTGACCGGCGACACCAGCACCTTGCTGGCCACCAGCCCCCCCAGCCGGTACCGGTCGTTTCAGTGGCAGTCTGCGCCCAACTAAACCTGGCGGTTACTACTCAGGCGCCGGGCACTTGCAGCCCAGGATCTGCCGCATTCGGCTCGGCAGACTTCGTAATTAGGCGCAAAGTCAAGTGCCCGGCGCCTATGGCTGGTAGTAACACCTGGCGATCAGATGATGGTCTGCGCAGTGGGGGGCACCCAGACCAGGCGCAGGTCGCGGTCGGCATCCTGCCCAAGACCGGTGGGGCTGACCTGCCAGACGCCGGCTGGCGGCAGCGGGTTGCGGTGGTCGTAGATGCGCAGCGTCTCCAGCGTGACATCGTCGATACCCAGCGCCGAGAGCAGCGCCATGATGGGCCCGCCGTGGGTGAAGAGGGCGATGGGGCCGCCTGCGCCGTTAGCCTGCACGTCGTGCCAGGCCTGTTCGACCACAGGCCGCGCGCGGGCCAGCACGATCTCCTTGTTCTCGTGGGGCTGCCACTCGCGCAGGCCATCGACCACCTGCCAGGGCGCGCCGGTGGCGGCTGAGACGATCTGCGCCGTGTGCATACAGCGCTCCAGCGGGCTGGTCAACAGGCGCTGCACGCCGGTGGTCTGCAAGAAGCTGGCCAGAGCGCCGGCCTCGGCCAGCCCCTGCGGGCTGAGCGGCGGGCCGGGCGGGATGTGATAGGGCAAATCGGGACGGTTCCAGTCGGGGCTGGCGTGACGAATGAGAAAGAGCTTGGACATGCTGATCATTATAGCCAGCTGCAACGCGCCCGCCAAAGATGACAGGCAAAGGCGCCGGCTCAGAGTCGACACACATGCTGGGGGTCCAGCATGTCGCGCAGACCATCTCCCAACAGGTTCAACCCCACCACGGTCAGAGTGATGCAGAGCCCCGGCAGCACGGCCAGCCAGGGGGCGCTGTCCATGTAGTCCCGTCCGCTGGCCAGCAGCGCGCCCCACTCCGGCGTCGGCGGCTGCGCGCCCAAGCCGATGAAGCTCAGGCTGCCAGCCGCCAGAATCATGACCCCAAAGCGCATGGTGAGCAGCACCACCAGCGGGGAGACGAGGTTGGGCAGGATGTGACGCAGGATGATGCGCCGTCCGCTACAGCCCACGGCCACAGCCGATTCCACGTAGCTGCTGCGGCTGGCCGAGAAGGCGCCGCTGCGCACCAGACGATAGAAAGAGGGCGCGCCGACGATGCCCAAGGCGATGATGGTGTTGCGCAGCGAAGGCCCCAGCCGGGCCACGATCACCACGGCCAGCAGCAGGCCGGGGAAGGCCATCCATACGTCCATGACGCGCGACACGGTCTGGTCCAGCCAGCCGCCATGGTAGCCAGCCAACAGCCCCAGGGTGATGCCCAGCAGCGCCGAGATCCCCGCGCCCAGCAGCGCTACCTCCACGGCGATGCGGCTGCCGGCCACCACACGGCTGAACAGATCGCGGCCCAGCGCGTCGGTGCCGAACAGGTGGTCCGTGCTGGGCGCCGCCAGGCGCGGCCCGGCGGCCACCTGGTCGGGCGGGTATGGGGCCAGCAGCGGGGCCAGCAAGGCAACCAGCAGCCACGCTCCCACCAACAGCGCGCCCACGCGCAAGCTCAACGGACGAGCAGGCCTGTTGGTAGTAGCGACTTGAGTCGCTCTCCGGCGCAACGAACGACTGAAGTCGTTACTACCAGCCTTCACCGAATGACCTAGGTCGTCACTTCCGGCCTGCTGCCTGGCCAGCGGCCCGATGGCCGCACGGATGTCGGCGGGGCGATCGATCTCGACGGTCATGATGTCACACCGCCGCCCGGCCGATACGCGGGTCCAGCACGCCGTGGGCCAGGTCGACGGCCAGGTTGATCAGCAGATAGACCGCAGCGATGGTGAGTGCTGCGCCCAGCACCACCGGTGTGTCGCGGTCGAAGATGGCCTGCACCGCCAACCGCCCCACGCCCGGCCAGCCGAAGATGGTTTCCACGACAAACGCGCCGCCCAGCAGGTGTCCGAGTTGCAGGCCCAGGATGGTCACCACGGGAATCAGGCTGTTGCGCACCACGTGGCTGCTCAGGACTCGGCGTGACGAAAGCCCCTTGGCGTGAGCCGTGCGCACGAAGTCGGCGTGCAGGGTGTCCAGCAGGCTGGCACGGATCAGGCGAGCTACGATAGCGGCCGTGGGCAGGGCCAGCACGACGGCGGGCAGCACCAGATGGCGCAGGCTGCCCGCGCCGGCCACCGGCAGCCAGCGCAGTCGTAGTGAGAAGAGCAGCATCAACAGCAAACTGCTCCAGAAGGCAGGCACGGCCAGCCCCAGCGCTGCGCCCCCCATCAGGACTGTGTCCGTCCGGGTGCCCGCGCGCAGCGCAGCCGCTATGCCCAGCGGCGCGCCAAGCAGAATCGCAAGCCCGATGGCGCTCACGGCCAGCAGGGCGGTGTAGGGCAGCCGTTCCAGCAGAAGCTGGCTGACCGGCCGGCCGCTGATCAACGACCGGCCCAGGTCGCCGTGAAGAACCAGGTCGCCGAGAAAGTGCTGGTAGCGGGCCAGCAGAGATCCATCCAGCCCCAGCGACTGGCGCAGCAGCGCCATCTGCTCGGCCGACGCGCTGTCGCCGACCATGGCTTCAGCGGCGTCGCCGGGCGCGGTCGTCAGGGCCGCGAAGGTGACGAAGCTCACGGCCAACAGCACCAGGCCCATGCCGGCCAGCCGGCGCAGCAGATGGTGGATCATTGTTCGACGTACGCGTCGTTGACCAGCATCCGGCCCATGTAGCCGATCTTGACGCCCTGCACCACCTCGCGCGCGGCCATCACGTCCACCGGGTTGTAGAGCGGCTGCCAGGGCGCGTCCTGCAGGATCAACTGCTGCGCCTGGACGTAGAGCTCGTGGCGCGCGGCCGGGTCCAGTTGGTGTGCAGCCTGTTGCAGCAGCGCGTCCACCTGCGGATTGCTGTAGAAGGTGCGGTTGGTGCTGCCGATGGCGTCGCTGCCCAGGAAGATGCGCAGCCCGTCGGGATCGTTCCACTCGAAGCGCCACAGCAGCAGGTCAAACGCGCCCGCGTTGGTCGCATCCTGCACCCCCTTAGAGTCGAGCTGCTGGATCTCCACGGGCACGCCCAGGGTCTTGAACTGACTCTGCAAGACGGTGGCGATGGCCTCGTTGGGCGCGCGGTTCGAGGTCAGCAGCAGCCCGGTCAGGGGCTGGCCGTCGCGCTGCCAGCCGCTGGCCGTGGCCTCGAAGCCGGCCTCCTCCAGCAGCGCCCGCGCCTGGTCCAGGTCGTAGCCGAGCTCATACTGCTTCAGGTCGGGATCGAAGCCCAGCAGGGTGGGCGGCAGCGGCGTGTAGGCTAACTGGCCCAGCCCGCCCAGTGCGATGTCGAGGATCTGCTGTTTGTCCACGGCGTGGGAGAGCGCCTGGCGCACCAACGGCTCGCTGAAGGGGCCTTTCTGGCTGTTGAAGCCCAGGTAGATCAGGCTGTTGAGCACCATCTCCTCGGTGCGCAGCTCTGGGTTGGCCGCCAGCTTCTGCAGTTGGCTAGGCTGGTTGACGAAGATCACGTCCACCTCGCCCACCTCCAGCGCGGCCATCTGCGTGGTCGCCTCGGGGATCACCTTGAACACCAGCTCGCTCAGGTAGGGCGCGCCCTGGTTCTCCATGAAGTCTGCGCCCCAGGCGTAGTCGGGGTTGGCCGTGAGGGTCAGGCTCTGGCCCGCTTTCCACTCGCCCAACATGAAAGGGCCGCTGCCGACCAGGTTGCCCTCACCGCTGGCGTCCACCGCCGCCATGGAGGCCGGGCTGAGGATGCCGGCGTAGGGCATGGTGACCGTGCTCCAGAAGGTGGCCGAGGGCTGGTCGAAGGTGAAGCGCACGGTCAGATCGTCCACCACCTCCACCGCGTCGATCTCCTTGACCGCGCCGTAGATGGGCGACTTGACCCCCTTCTCCAGGTAGCGTTCGAAGGTCAGCTTGACGGCCTCGGCGTTCAGCGGGCTGCCGTCGTGGAAGGTGACGCCCGGCTTGAGGCGTATGGTGACCGCCTTGCCGTCGTCCGAGGTCTCCCAGCTTTCCGCCAGCAGCGGGTGCAGACTGCCGTCCACATCGCGCGTCACCAACGTGTCGAAGAGGTAGGGCATGACCAGGCTCAGGCCCGAGCTGGCCGCGCCCTGGGGGTCGATGGCGGCCGGCTCGGAGGTCATGGCGCGCACCAGGCGGCCACCCTTGACCGGCTCCGGCGCGGCGGCCTCTGGCTGGGCTGCCGCGGGTTGGACGACCTGTTCAGCAGCCGGCTGGGCAGGCTCAGTTTCGACCGTCACAGCGGCCGGTCCGCCCGTGGTGGGCGCGGCGCAGCCGGCCAGCAGGCCAAGAACAAGGATCAACAGCAGGAACTTGTGCATCGTTGGAATTCCTCTACAAGCATGAAGTGTCGCCCGGTCCTTGCCACGAATAGCTCGAATCTCACGAAATCACTCCGCAATTCGTCCAATTCGCGCAATTCGTGGCGAAAGTCCGATAGGTTAGCAGCGCGTATTCGCGCTGGTCAAGTACCCGTTGGCTGCCACGGCCACATCCTGCGCCTGTTTGACGCAGTCGGGGATGCCGACGCCGCGATAGGGGCTGCCGGTGACGAAGAGGCCGGCCGGCAGCGCGGCCTCGATAGCCGCCACCCGCTCCAGGTGGCCCACGTCGTACTGCGGGTTGGAGCGCGGCCAGCGGTAGATGCGGTGAAACAGCGGCTCGGCGTCGATGCCCAGCAGGGCGCGCAGCTCGTTGCGCACGGTGCTGAGCAGCGCTTCGTCGTCCAGCGCCATGCTCTGCGGGCTGCGCGAGCCGCCGAAGAAGGCCCGCAGCAACACCGTGCCCTCCGGCGCACGGCCGCTGAACTTGACCGAGCTGACGGTGATGGCGTTGATGGGCCGGCGCTCGCTGGCCGGAATCACCACGCCGAAGCCTGGCAGTTGCGCCGGCAGGTCAGCCCGGCGGAAGGCCAATGAGATGGTGCCGGTGCCCACGTAGCGAATGGCGGCCAGCCCGGCTGCGGCCTCAGGCGCCAGCTCGGCCAGCAGGTCGGCCGCCACGAAGGCTGGCGTGGCCAGGATCACTGCGTCGGCAGGCAGCACGCTGCCATCGCCTAGCGTCAGCTCGTAACCCGCTCCCCAATGCCGGGCGCCTTCGGTGGCGCCCGGCACTTTCAGCGCGGTCACCGCCGTGTTCAGCCGCAGATCGCCGGTCAACTGAGCGCCCAGCGCCTGCACCAACTCGTCCACGCCGCCGGTGAAGGAGACGAACATCGACGGCGCCTTGCCGTTGGTGGATGGCTGGGGCGCGGCCTGGCGGGTGCGGCGCGAGGCCAGGATGCCGCGCGTCAGGCTGCC
>CAZVGR010000139.1:0-11743 GCA_964626845.1 uncultured Anaerolinea sp. | reverse complement strand
CTGAGCAGTAATCCCTGATGTAAACGAGAGCCAGTTCCGGCACGCCCTGTTGATGCACGACGTGCTTGGATGAAATATTAACATTATTTCTTTGTTTTGTCAATGCATACTTGAGTAATATTTACTTTTTAGTAATAAATGTTGATATTGCAACGATGATCTGCGTTTGAGGCCAGACGCTGTTCGCGCATAGAGGACAAAAAAAACCAGCGCAACCCTCAGGGCGTGGCGCTGGTTTTACAGCCAGGGTGGCATGGTTGACAAAGCACCAGGGCTGTGTAGCTACCTTGCGTTCACAGCAGCGGCATATCGCGCGGCGCGTCATCGTCAGGCTGGCTCGGCGGCGCTGGATCGGCGCTGATGTAAAGCAGCAAGAGCACGATGATCAGCAAGAAGAGCAAGTTCACAGCATACCTCCGACCAGATCAAGCGGCTGGTTCAAGGCGATATCGATCGCACCAGATCGATCACCTTCTTGAGCATGTCAATCACCAGGCTTAGGGCGATCACACCCAACACAAAAGGAGACAGGATCGGCAGGAAGGACGCCATAACCTCGGCCGACGACGCCCAGGCGCTGCCCGCGTCGGCCGCCTGTGGGTCAACGGCGAAGATGGCTGGGCCAAAGATCATTGACACCACCACGTTGAGCACCAGCAGAGCCAGGCCCAAGTCGAACAGCCGCGTGGCCAGCGTCCAACGGCCCAGGGATAAGTGGGCGATGTTCAATCCCAGCGCCAGCATCCAGCACAGGTTCAGCCAAGGCAGGTAGTCAGTGAAGAAAGCCGGGCTGAGAATGGGCGTGTAGCTGAGCCCGTCGCCCGCGGTGAACCAGATGCCCACATGTTGCGGGTAGAGGTTCAACCACATGAGCAAAATGGTCAGCGCGCAGATGGCGAACACGGCCTGCCCCCGCGGATAGACGTTTGATTTGAGCGAATGGGTCGAATAAGTTGCTTGGGTTGATGCGGGAGTCATGATGACAGCCTCCTTGTTGCTATCGCTGGCAGGGCCAGATTGCCTGCTCGTTTCTGTCATCAGTATAGTCCCACCGCCTCTGTACCGCACCGTGCAGGTGGGGGATTTTCGCCTGGCCGATTGACCAGGCTCATTGCCGGCGCAGCAACTACTGCAACGCCGCCGGCCGCTTGTCCCCTGGCCCCGGCTTGCCCCACCACAGCGTCTTGAACTTCACGTCCTGCACCACGGCCAGGTAGATCCTGCGGCCGGCCACGTAGGCGTTGTCTTGCAGGGCGTCGAGAAAGGTGTCCCACACGGGCGCGTAGAGGTATTGGTTGCTGATCACCCGCCACTTGCCCTCGCGCTTGAAGAAGAGCATGACGTGCGCCGAATCGGCCCAGCCGATCTCGAAGGGGTTGAGCAGCACCGTCACCAGGTAGCGGTCCTCCGGCCGGTCGCAGAAGGGTTCGACATTGGCGGCCGAGAAGTAGGCCAGGCCGTCGCAGTCGTCGCGAAACTTGCCAGTGCTGAGCAGTTGAAAGGCCGCGTGGCCCAGGCTGGGAAAGGAATCGATCACGCCGCCCAGCGGATCGGCCACCCACTCGGCGCGCTCGCGCAGCCAGCCGGCATACTCCTCCAACGAACTGAACTGTAAAGGCTGCCAGGGTACCTGCGGCTTGGTCAGGTTGGCCACCCTGGAGAAGGGGCGCTTCAGCCAGACCATCCAGACGGCCAGCCCCTGGCGCCAGCCCCAGATTACGGCTCGTTGGCGTCGTTTCATGGATGGAGCTAGAATTCCACGGCTGCTGGGTCGTCGAGGTCGACGTCTTCAAGTTTGACCCCCAAGCCTGCCCGGTAACTCGCACGTGCTGCAACAATCCGTGCCAAGAAGCGAGGATCGTTCTCCAGACGGTAATCGATCCAGTCGTCCTCAGACGCAAAGCTGATCACCGGCCTTTTCGCCTGGCCCCAGCTAGTGATAGCCTCTTCGTTTACTTGAGCGTCAGAAGATTTCTTGTAGCGCATTGTGGTGAAATTGTAGCCAGATTCGCCCCTGAGGCAAGTCTGCGCAAAGTTTGCGCTTTCGTTTGTAGCATTCGTCTCACGCCAAGACGCAAAAGCCGCAAAGAACAGGGCCGTGGCGTTCTTCGCGGCTTTGCGTAAGAAGCGTGAGTTGCTGGCTGAGCTCACTGCTCACTGGGTCGTGGCCGGCAGGTTGGTTGCAGCCGTCCCGGCAAAGTAGGCCGTGGCCGAGTTTTGCAGCAGCACGTAGAAGCTGTAGGCGGCGATCAGCGTGCCGATGGGGAAGTTGAACAGGTCGAAGACGGCCACGATCAGCGCCAGAATGCGGCCCCACTCCTTGCGGCGCAACAGGCCGATGCCAGCCAGCAGCGCAGGCAGCGACAAGACCACCATCAGTCCGCCGACGAACAGGGCGACCATGGTCAGCGCCCAGAAGGGAGCGGCTTCGCCGGAGCTGGCAGTGGCAAACAGGCCCAATCCGGCCAGGAAAATCAGCAGCCCCAGGCCGATCACCGCCGTCAGCACAGCGCCAGCGATGCGCAGCCAGCCGAGAATTTGCACATGCGTGTGCAGGTCTTGTTCGTTGATAGAGTTCATGGCTTAAGCTCCTTTGGTTGTTGGCCTCTGTGCCGGGCACTTCCGAAAGTGCCCGGCACAAAGGCAATTCTTTACGCCCGGCCAAACAGCACCTGGTAGTAGCCCTTGACCGAGAACGCCTGGCCGGTCAGCAGGTGTTGTGCGCGGAACAGGCGCGCAGTCATGCGGATGATCACGAAAGCGGTAGCAAATTGCAGCACAGCCGCCAGCGCCGCCTGCCAAAACGGCACGTCACCGCTGGCCATGCGGCCGATCATGGCCACCGACGAGGTCAGCGGAAAGAGGCTCAGCGCCACGGTTAAGGGGCTGTTGGGATCGGTGTAGCCAACCGCCATGAACATATAGGCGGCGATGATCGGCAACATAACGATCCAGGTGGCGCTTTTGGTCTGGTTGATTTCTGGCGCCAGCGCGCCGATGCCGGCAAACTGCGAGCCGTAGATGGCATAGCCGCCCAGGAAGTAGATCAGCGCCCAGATCAACAGCGCCGTGGGCAGGCTGAAGCCGGCCGGTATGCTCAGCGCCTGGCCGCCAAAGCTGGACACCGCCCACAGCACACCCAGCCACAGCGCTGTCATCACCAGGCCCAACAGCCCCAGCGCCATCACCTTGCCCGTCACCATCTGCGCCGGCGACACGGAGGTCATCAGCACCTCCATGACCCGGTTCTTCTTCTCGTCGATCAAGGCGCTGATCAGGATACCGCCGGGGATGATCAGGGCGATGTAAAGGATCATCACCATGAACAGCGGGAACATCTCGCTGATCCAGGCATCTTCCACCGGCGCGGCTGGCGGCGCCAGCGAGGTGATCTGCACCTGCAAGGGCTGCTGTACGGCGGCGGCCAGGCTGGCGTCGCCCCCCAGCAGGTTCAGAAGCAGAACATGTTCCATCAAGGCGGACTCCAGCCGGTCGGACAGCACGCTGAAGTCGTCGGTGACGTAAGTGACCTGGCCGCTTTGCACGTAGTCCTGCGGAACGACGTAGTAGCCGGCGATGGCGCCTGCGGCCAGGGCCTGCCGAGCCGCAGCCTCGTCGGCATATTCCGTCAGTAGGCCCGCTGGCAGCTCTGCGGGCATGGTCTGGATCAGGTTGCCGGGGTCAACAAAGCCAGCCTGGCTACTGGCTGGACCAGCTACCAGGGCGGCCTGGGCCTCAGCCACCGCGTCGGACAGCGCGTCGCGGTTAAGCACCCCGACGCCCAACGCAATCAATCCCAGCAGCGCAGGCAGGCCAAAGGCGAAGATCACAAACGACTTGCGCCGCAACGTGGCGCGTATCTCGCCGGCCATGATCATCAGTGTCTTGTTCATGATGGCTCCTTGCAGGGTAGACTGGTAGACTGGTAGACTGGTAGATTGGTAGATTGGTGAAGTGGTAGATTGGTGAAGTGGCGCAGTCACCCTGTCACCTTGTCACCCGGTCATCCGGCCACTCCCTGCGCCTTGGTCCGTCCGCGCAGCATCTGGCCCAGCCGCAGCCCCTGCCCATAGCGCAGCATGTTGGCGCGGAACAGCTTGCCGGCCAGCCAGACCAGGGCCAGTCCACAGACAAGGGCTATCAGCGCGGCAGCGACATACTGGCTCACCGGCACCTCCATGAACATGCTGCGCACGGCCAGGCTGGTCACGCTGGTCAGCGGGAAGAGGCTGAGGGCGATGGCCAGCAGGCCGTTGGGGTTGTTGCCGAAGACGAAGAACAGATAGATGGGCGCAAAAATAATCAGAAAGGACACTGCGCCAACCTGCTGCGCCTCCTGCGCGTCCACGATGGTCGAGCCCAAGGCCACCATCAGCGCGGCCATGCACAGGAAGCTGGGCAGCGCCACTAGGATCAGCAGCGCCAGGTCGCGGGTGTTGATGGCGACGCCTTGCAGCCAGTCCCATGCCATCACGACGGCGCCGAACCAGGCAAAGCCCAGCAGCAGCGCCACCCAACTGGCGGCCAGCAGCAAGGCCATGCCCATCACGCCGATGATCTTGCCAGCCATCATTTGCCCAGGCGAGATGGACGACACGAGGATTTCGATGGTGCGGTTTTGCTTCTCCGCCGCCATGGCCTCCATCAGCGTGCCGGCCACGGTCATCACCAGGAAGGCGAAGAGGGCGGCCATGATCAACGGCAGGAACTGCTCCAGGCCGGGTGAACTCAGCGGCACCGTCCGGTTGCGGGTTGTGGCCAGGATGACGATCTCTGGCCCATCCAGCGCACGCGTGGCGATCTCTTCCTGCTGGCCAGCCAGCAGGTTGACGCGCAGAGCCTGGAAGAAAGCCTGGCTGGCTGCGCTGCTGAGCTGGCCTTTGTGGACCAGCGCGGCCTGCCGTGTCTGGGGGTAATCGGCAGGTAGGACATAGTAACCGTCGATCTGCCCTGTCTCTAAGGCGGCGCGCGCTTCAGCCGGGCTGGCCAGGCGTACCAGGCGCACGCGGTCGTCGTCGATCACCGGCGCCTGCACCAGCACGTTGCCCTGGTCTACGTAGCCCAGGGTGGCAGTCTGCTGCGACATGCGCTCGCCCAGCCAGCCCATGGCAGCCGTGAAGCCCAGGAAGAGGGGCATGGCGATGATGGCCAGCAAGAAGCCGCGCTTGAGAACCTCTTTCTTGAACTGGTGTTCGGCCACCAGCCAAATCTTGGACATGATGCCGCTCCTTCGTTAACCCAACAGCCGCTCTGGCCGGTCTCCGACCGAGCCAGCTGCAGGCCAACGTTTACTGCTCGCTGACCACCTGAATGAAGATCTCATCCAGGCTGGGCAGGGCGATTTCGAACTGCTCGATGGCGCTTTGCTGGCTGACCAACTGCTGCAAGATGTCCTGGGGACTGGTCTGCTGGTCCAGCATCAACTGCACGGCGCCGTTGTGTGGCACGACAGCCTGCACGCCGGCCAGCGACGGCAGCTCGCCTTCGATCTTCACCCGCACCGCGTGGCCGGAGTACTGGCGCTGGATCTGGGCCACCTCGCCGTAGAGCACGTTGCGGCCGCGGTTGATCAGCACGATGCGATTGCACATCTCCTCGACCTGGTGCATGATGTGGGTGGACATGATGATAGTCACGCCCTGCTGGCGCAGCTCCACCAGCAGATCCTTGGCCAGTTGCGTGTTGACCGGGTCCAGGCCGCTGAAGGGCTCGTCCATGATCAGCAACTCCGGCTCGTGCAGGACGGTGTTGATAATCTGGGCTTTTTGCTGCATGCCCTTGCTCAGCTCTTTGACCTTCTTCTCCTTGTGTTGGGCCAGGTCGAAGCGCTCCAGATAGGGCTGCAAGCGCCGGCGGGCCTCGGCCTTGGACAGGCCCTTGAGCGTGGCCAGGTAGATCAGGCAGGGCTCCAGAGGTATGTCCTGGTACAGCCCGCGCTCCTCTGGCATGTAGCCGACGCGGTCCTTCTTGGCTTCGGTCATGGGGCCGTCAAGAATCGACACCGTGCCCGCGTCAGGCTGGAAGATGTCCAGCATCAAGCGGATCGAGGTCGTCTTGCCGGCGCCGTTGGGGCCCAGCAGGCCGAAGATCTCGCCCTTCTCGACGGTGAAAGAGACATCGGCCACAGCCTGGGTGGGGCCGAATGCCTTTTTGAGGTTGGAGACTTCGACGGTGTGCATGAGATGGCGTCCTTTCACGGAGGCAACAACGCTGTAGTAGTTGTTATCAGGACTTAGGCAAAACGGGTCTCGATATGGCGGCCTACTCGACCAACGTTTTGCCTAAGTCCTGGTTGCGCTGGAAAACGGAAGAGGCATGCGGCTCGCAGAAGCGCATGCCTGTCCCAACGAATCTATCATATTGAGGCTACAGTCGCATCTGGCAGCAGGCGGGTATGGCTACTGGTCATTTGGCTAGTGTGGCGAGGTTATTCGTAGCGGAAGCGTTTGACGCCGATCGCAAAGAACACCACGGCCGAGGCCAGCATGTAGCCGATGGCCGGCAGGACGGAGGCGAAATCCTGGCCGCGCGCGGCCAGGTCGGTCAGCGCCTGCATGGCCCAGGTCATCGGCAGCACATGGGCCACGGTCTGCATGGTGGGCGGGAAGAGCTCCAGCGGCCACAGGCAGCCGCTGAGCAGGCCGAGGGTCATGCCCAGCATGATGCTCAAGCCGTTGGCCTGGCTTTCGGTCTTGACGAACGCACCCAGCATCACGCCCATAGCCACCGACGACAGGCCGAAGGCCAGCAGCACGCCCATCACCGCCAGCGGCGGGCCCCAGACGATGTTCATGACGATGGCGCCGAAGCCGACCAGTAGCAACATCTGCACGATGCCGCCGGCATATTGGCTGGCGACGGTGCCCAGCAGATAGGTTGGCGTGCTGGTGGGCGTGGTCAGCAGGCGCTTGAGGGTGCCGGTGGCCCGTTCGTAAGCCATCATGGCCGATGTGCCCAGCAGGGGGATGAACACCCAGATCAGCATCTGGCCGGCCGTGCCCTGCACTGCGCCGCTGTATTGCTGCTGCTCGTTCTGCACCGCCGCCACCGCTGCCACGCGCGCCGGCGCGCTGCTGAACAAGCCCTGGGCGGCCGCCAGGCTGGCATCGAAATAGGCCATGCGCTCGGCCTCGCCAGCGAAGGGACGCACCTGCTCGGCCGCGGCCACGCTGCCGCTGGCTGCTGACAGCGCCTGGCTGACCTGGGTTGCCGCGGCCTGGATGGCCTGCTGCGCGGCCATGCCGTTGGCGTTGGTTGGCGCAACCTGCAAGTCCAGATCCACCGCCTGGCCGGCGCGCAGGCTGGCATCGAAGCCGGCCGAGATGGTCAACAGGGCCGGCGCGTCGCCAGCGTTGAAGGCTTTGGCCGCCTCGGCCGCCTCCCGCAGGTCAGGCCGCACGGCGTTGGAGGCAGCCAGGGTCTGCACCATCTCACTGCTCAGCGCGCTCTGGTCCTGATCGACCACCAGCACCACGATGCGCCGGTCGACGTCGCCGCCCTGGCCGCTGGCGTAGCCGGAGACGATGAAGGCAAAGATCACAGGCAGGACGATGAAGAACAGTAGTTCCACGGGGCTGGAGAAACGCACCAACAGATCTTTCCAGGCAATGCCCAAAATTCTACGCATGATATCACCTCTGCAAGAAACCTTTGCGGTTGAAGATGAGCACCGAGATCACCAACAGGATGGCGCCCATGGCCAGCAGCGCAACGATGTCCGGCGCCAGGTCGGATACGTCGCCGCCCCGTGCCAGGGTGGTGAAGCCGTCCATGGCCCAGGCGTTGGGGGTGATCTTGCCCAGCGCGCCCAGCGCGCCGGTCAGCGTGCCGCCAAAGAAGCTGCCGCCCAGAATGCCGAAGAGCAGCATCATTGCCATGCCCATGTTGGCCACCTGCGCAGGGTTCTTGGCTACGGCCGCCAGCAGCAGGCCCCAGCCCGACGCGCCGACCACGGCCGCCAGCACCAGCAGCACCACGCCCAGCGGATCGCCCCAGCGCAGCCCAAACAGCAGCGCGCTGGCCACGATCAGGATGAACATCTGCGCCGCGCCCACCAGGTAGACGCCGGCGATCTTGCCCACCAGGATCGGGCCGCCGGGGGTGGCGGTGCTCAACATGCGGGCCAGGGTGCCGTCGCGGCGCTCGACCAGGATGCTGCGGCTGCCCAGGCTGACGGTGAACATCAGGAAGACCAGCGCCATGCCGGGGGCCAGCAGCAGCAGCGGGTTGAAGGTGTTGGTCTGCTCGGCGGCCACGTCGCTGCGCTGCACCCGGATCAGCGGGGCCGCGGCCAGGCTGGCCTGCTCCTGGCCGATCTGCTGCGCCAGGCGGGGCACGTCCTGCGGCGCGGCCAGGCCGCTGCGCAGCAACTGCTCGATGGCCACCTGCCCGCCCACGCGGCCCGCCTCGACCCGGTCGGCAAAGCCCTGGACGATGGACTCGACCACGCCGGAGCTGATGGGACGGCCGGGGTTCTTGTAGACTTCGACGGCCACGGCTTCGGTGGGGACGCTGCTGCCCTCGCGCGGAATGATGCTGTCGGTGAAGCCGGCCGGGATGATCACCGCGGCCACAATCTGGTCGGCCTGCACGTCGGCCCGGGCCGCGGCGACGTCGCCGCTCACTCGCGCGGCCAGCAGATCGGCCAGATCAGCCGAGAGGAGCAGTTCTTCCAGGGCGTCGCCCAACTGGCCGCCGTCCTGGTTGACGACGACCACGGGCAGCTTGTTGATGCCGCTGCCGCTGCTGCTGAACGCGCCGGTGATCATGCCCATGCCCAGCGTCAACGCAAAGGGCGCGGCCAGCATCAAGATCAGCGCCGCCCGGTCGCGGAACATCAGTTTGAGGTCTTTCCAGCCGATGATGAGTAGTTTGGTCATGGTGGTTGCTCCAGAAGGGGAGGTGGTAGATTGGTAGATTGGGAAACTGGGAAATTGGTCGGGTTGTCACGCGGCAGGGCATCGCATGGCCGGACAGACCACTCTACCATTCTACCAATTTACCAATCTACCATCCCTCAGTCCCTCAACGCCCTTCCCGTTAAATGCAGGAACACCGCCTCCAAATTCGGCTCTTCGATCTCGACGGAGCGGATCTTGAAGCCGAGGCGGTCGGCCTGGGTGAAGACGGGTGGGATAGCTTCCTGGGCTTCGGGGACGATCAGCACGATCTCGTGGTCGGTGGTTGTCACTTGATGAACGTCGGGCAGGCTGCGCAGGGCGGCGACGAAGGGATCGACCTCCTGGCCCTCGGGCAGGTGCAGGCGCAGCGCGTCCATCTGGCCCACCATCTGGGTCAGCTCGCGCTGCGTGCCCAGGGCGATCAGCTTGCCGTGGTCGATGATGCCGACGCGGTTGGACAGCTCCTGCGCCTCCTCCATGTAATGCGTGGTGTAGAGCACGGTCATGCCCTGCCGGTTCAACTCCTTGACGCTGTCCAGGATGTTGCGCCGGCTCTGCGGGTCGATGCCCACCGTGGGCTCGTCCATGAAGAGCAGGCGGGGCTTGTGCAGCAGGCCGACGGCGATGTTGATGCGCCGCTTCATGCCGCCGGAGTAGGTCTTGACGCGCTGCTTGGCCTTGTCGGCCAGGCCGACCTCGTCCAGCACCTCGGCCACGCGCTGCTTCAGCGCCGCGCCGCCCATGCCGTACATGCGCCCCCAGAACATCAGGTTCTCGACGGCGCTCAGCTCTTCGTAGAGCGCAATGTCCTGCGGCACCACGCCGATGACCCGCTTGACGGCCATAGGGTCCTTGTTGACCGAATGGCCGCCGATGACGGCATCGCCTTGCGTGGGCGCCAGCAGGCAGGAGAGCATCGAGATGGTGGTGGTCTTGCCGGCGCCGTTAGGCCCCAGCAGGCTGAACACCTCGCCCTCCTCGATGGCAAAGCTGACGTCGTCGACGGCGGTGAAATCGTTGAACTTCTTGACCAGGTTGTGGGCTTCGAGAATAGGTGGCATAAATCGCTCCTTAGCGTGTGTCAATGCTGAGACCGCCGAAGCATCTCGGCTATCCGTAGCATACAACCAGGTGCGGCATCTGGGGAAGTGCCGGAAGTCATGTTGGGGGTCATGTGACTGAGGGGAGAATACCACAACGGATCGAGAACAGCGAATGGGAACCGCGAGTGCCTGCTGCGCGATTTTTCCCTTGCAGTCCACAAGTTGACAGGAATGTGCCGCGTTCGTACAATGAGGAGCGTCTGAGACGATGAGGTCGTGACGTTGCGTATCGGCCTGTCTCAGGCCGATTTTTCGTTTGTCCAACCCAGGTGCCGGGCACTTGGCAGTTGGTAAGCACCTGAGATAAGTGCTAAGTGCCCGGCACCTTATGTACTGCCATGCCCACCAACAACGAACCCTACGTCCTGCACACCTGGCAGCAGCGACAAACCGACTGGCACGCGCCCACAGTCACCGGCGGCGAGGGCGCGTGGTTCTGGGACGAGAACGGCCAGCGCTACCTCGACCTGAGCGCGCAGGCCCAGTGCAACCACCTGGGCCACCAGCACCCCGACCTGGTGGCAGCCATCCAGCGCCAGGCCGGCGAGCTGTGCTTTATCCACAACGCCTGGGGCGCACGGCCGCGGGCTGAACTGGCTGAACGCATCGTGGAAAAGAGCCGGCTGGCCGGCGGCAAGGTCTTCTTCACCACCAGCGGCGCCGAGTCCACCGAGCACGCCATCAAGATGGCGCGCTGGATCACCGGCCGGCGCAAGATCATCGGCCGCTACCGCTCTTACCACGGCGCCACCAGCAACGCCATCACCCTCAGCGGCGACAACCGCAACTGGGGCGTGGTGGCCGCGCCCGACGTGGTGCATGCCCTGCCGCCGTACTGCTTCCGCTGCCCCTTCGGCCAGAGCTACCCGTCCTGCGGCCTGCGTTGCGCGCAGCACATTGCCGAGCTGATCGAGTGGGAGGGGCCGGAAACGGTGGCCGCAGTCTTCGTCGAGCCGGTGGTGGGCACCAACGGCCTCTTCCACGGCCCCGGCGACTACTGGCGTGAGCTGCGCGCGATCTGCGACCGCTACGGCGTGCTGTTGGTGGCCGACGAGGTGATGACCGGCTTTGGCCGCACCGGCCAGTGGTTCGCATGGCAACACTGGCCGGACGCTGCGCCGGACTTGATGCTGCTGGCCAAGGGCTTGACAGCCGCGCATCTGCCGTTGGGCGCCGTGGTGCTGAACCAGCGCTGCGCGGACTTCTTCGACGAGCATCCCCTGCCCACGGGGCTGACCTACGCCGGGCATCCGCTCTGCTGTGCGGCCGGCGTGGCGGCCATGGAGGTCTACGAGCGCGACGGACTGGTACAGCGCAGCGCTGAACTGGGCCAATGGCTGCTGGAGCGGCTGCCCACCATCGCCGCCCGCCATCCGGTCGTGGGCGACGTGCGCGGGCTGGGCCTGTTCGCCGCGCTGGAGCTGGTGGCCGACCGCACGACGCGCCAGCCGCTGGCCCCCTGGCCGCAGATGCCGGCCATGCTGAAGAAGCTGGCGGCCGAGGCCAAACGCCGCGGCGTCGTGCTGGGCACGCGCGGCAATTTGATCATCATCTCGCCTCCCCTGCTGATCGAGCAGCGCGACCTGGACTGGGGTCTGGGCGTGCTGGATGAGCTGTTGGGAGAGATGAGCGGATGAATACCACAACGAATGAATACCACAACGAATGAATACCACAACGAATGGATACCACAACGAATGGAGAACAACGAATGGAGAACAACGAATGGAGAACAACGAA